>JBCCPC010000066.1:0-27290 GCA_039025055.1 Bacteroidota bacterium
GCTATCAGGACAAAGATGGTCGGATGATGGAGCAACGCCAATTTTGAACCTACGCTGCGCACGAAAAAGTGGCCGATGGCAAATGGTTAGAAACATTATCAAAAAAGCGGCCTAGCCGCGAAAGCGTGAAATGCACCCAGAATTATCTAATAGAGCGAAAGCGTTGATTAGCCATTTTTCAAATGGAAAGTTTCAAATGCCATTTGAAATAGTTATTGAAAAGGAAATTGGTGAAAACGGAATAGAGAATGGAGTAAGGCTATTTAATGAAATAAAAAAAGACACAATAAATTATTCGGTTTCAGAGAGTTCACTTTTTTCTTTCGCTATAGATTATATTAACAATAATCAGAACAAAGAAGCACTTAAATTATTTGAACAGTTAATTGAAGATTATCCTTCATATTTCGGAGGGTATTATGGAAAGGCAATAGCACATAAAGAATTAGGTGAAAAGGACGATGCTCTAGAATATCTTAAGCATACAATAGAAATTTGTTCAAACGAAGAGAAATGGGCTAAAGACCATTCTGAAAAGATGATTCAGGAACTTAAAAAATAGAAACTGTGCCTAACAAAAAATAGTCAAAGGCAGTGGGAGTATTGCATAAACTGTGTCGGGAGTATTGCATAAACTGTGTCACTGATTTAACTTCCAATGATTAAGAATTTGCAGGATGATTGCTTCGGCCTCCGGCCTTCAGGGGGCTATCCCCCTGAAGGCCGGAGGCCGAAGCAAAATTTTTTAAAGATCCAGCCGTAGTCGGTCATCGTAAATGATGGCCAATTCAGACAAGATGCGGTTCCAGTTATGCATAGGTTTTATCCATTTTGAGGCGATGTCCTGTTGGACTAGGAATAGCAATTTCATCAGTGCGGTATCTGAGGTAAAAGAGCCTTTGGTTTTCGTCACGCGGCGTAATTGGCGGTGAAAAGCCTCGATGGCATTGGTTGTGTATATGACCTTGCGAATCAAGGGGCTGTAGTTAAACATCAGCGCCAAATTTTCCCAGTTTCGTCTCCAGGAGGCTATTATCTTGGGATACTGTTTACCCCATTTTTGTTCTAAGCGATTTAGAGCGCGTTCTGCTTTCTCTCTGGTCGAAGAGGTGTAAATGGTCTTCAAGTCGGCCATGAACTCCTTAGAATCGTTGTAGGCGAGGTATTTCTTAGAATTCCGGATTTGGTGAATAACGCAGAGCTGTACATCTGTGCGCGGATAGATGGCCTCAATGGCCTCTACAAAGCCTGCCAGATTATCTACACAAGCGACCAGAATATCGTCTAAGCCCCTGCTTTGTAAGTCTGTCATTACTTGCATCCAGAACTTAGATGACTCATTCTGACCGATATACAAGCCTAAGACATCTCTGTAGCCCTCTTGATTGACAGCTATGATTCCATAAACTGCTTTGGTAATCACTCGTCCCTCTTCGCGCACTTTGTAGTGGATAGCGTCCATAAAAACGAATGGATAAACGCTTTCTAGCGGTCTGGTACGCCATTCCTCCAGCAGTGGAATAATTTTATCGGTTACCCTAGAGATAGTTGAAGGAGAAACTTCTACATCATACATCTCCTCTAAAAAGTCGCGAATATCGCCCAAGGAGCTTCCACGTGCATAGAGAGCCATGATTTGACGTTCAATATCTCTAGGCAAATTTTTAGATCGCTTAGGAACCACTTTGGGTTGAAAGCTGCCTTGCCTATCTCTGGGTGTAGCGATCTCTACCTCACCCAGGCTGGTACGAACGATTTTCTTTCCTTTTCCATTTTTTCGGTTGGGATGTTCGCCTTCAGCGATGTGATCCTCCAGCTCGCCCTCTAATGCTTTTTCCAGAAAAGCTTTTAGCAAGGGGGTGAAGGCTCCACCTTCGCCCAGCAGGCCAGCGCCAGCTTTTAGTTTGGCTATCGCGTCTTCACGAAAACCTTCTAAATCGAATTCATTTTCTTGCATGATAAATTAGTGTGGTTGCGAAAGTTATTCTTTTCTTTCCTGACACACTTCTTGCAACGCTCTCCTGCTGCGCATCGGGCACCATCCCATCAATCGAATAGACGAACTACTGCCAACAAAATGGGTCAAAGGGAAAAGCCAAAAGGTGTAGTTGCTCGGACGCTTACCAAAGGGAAAAGCCTTGGGTGGTAGGTGATCGGACGCTTACGACTGAATACCATAATCCCACTATCTTACTTCTCCATTCAAATCAAAAATTAATGAAAAAGAGCAGAAGAGCGTTTCTCGGTACAGGACTAGCCTTGGGTTTGGCCCCGCTGGTCCAGGCAAATCCACTTGGAGCTCTGGCCGAAATAGAGAAAAGCGATGACCCGCTAAAGATTCTGATTTTGGGCGGAACCAGCTTTTTGGGACCCCACCAAGTCGAATACGCCCTGCGAAGAGGACACCAGGTCTCCATATTCACAAGGGGAAGGACAGCGCCTACGGTTCATCCGGAAATTTTTGCCAATGTCGAGCAGTTAGTCGGGGATCGAGAAGACAATCTGGAAGCTTTGAAAAACAGGCAGTGGGACGTAGTGATCGATAACTCCGGCCGAAAGACCAAATGGACAGAAGATACCGCCCGTCTGCTGGCCGAGAATGTGGGCTACTACATGTATACCTCTTCCATAAGTGTCTACTATCCGTATACGGGCAATGACTTTTCCGAAAGCCGAACCGTGGTTACCGAAATACCAGATGGTGTAACAGAAGATGAACGCTTTACCTACGAATATGGCGTCATGAAGGCCACATCCGAATTGGCGACCATAGATGCCTTTGGTGCCGATCGATCCATTATCGTCAGACCCACCTTGATTGTTGGACCCGGAGATCGCACCGACCGCTTTAGCTACTGGTTGGCCCGACTGGAAAGGGGCGGCGATATCATGATACCTGGTGCTAAAGATGAAGTCGTACAGTACATTGATGTCCGCGACCTGGCGCAGTGGATGATCAGACTGGGGGAAAACAAGGCAGCAGGAATCTACAATGGTTCCGGGCCGGGCTTTGAAATGACAACCAATGCTTTTGTCCATGGTGTTCATGCCAGCTACAACTCTCCAGTCAATTATATACAGATCGATGATGTAGATTTTCTGAAAGAGAATGAGATTATTGGTATTCAGCCTTGGGTCATTCAGCTGCCCGAATACGCAGGTATGTCCAAAAGTGATAACAGCAAAGCCATTGCCGCTGGCCTGAGCTTCAGACCGCTATCCGAAACCGTCATGGACACAAAAGCCTGGTGGTATTCTGAGGCCGTTCCCCAGAAGAGAAGAGACAACATACTGACTGGCGAACGATCACTGATGGTCAGGGAGGAAGAGATATTGGAAAAATGGCACGCATTAAGCGAACAGTAAAATGGATACTTTCCTTGAAACGGACAGACTAATACTGCGAGGCATCCAGGAAAATGATGTGCAGGGAATGTATGAACTGGATTCGGATCCGGAGGTACATCGCTATTTAGGTAACAGGCCCATTAGCAGTATGGAGGAAGCGGAATCAATCGTCAAGTACATAAGAGACCAATATGAAAAAGATGGTATCGGCAGATTCGCCGTAATAGATAAGTCGACTGAGGAATTTATCGGCTGGGCGGGATTAAAGTACGAGCGCACGGTCAGAACAGATATGGACTACTACGACCTTGGGTATCGCTTAAAGAGAAAGTTCTGGGGTAGGGGCATAGCAACCGAAGCCGCTTTGGAGTCGCTGAAATATGGTTTTCAGATATTGAAGCTCCAACAGATTTATGCAGGCGCCCAGGTCGATAATCTGGGGTCAAATAAAGTTTTACAAAAAGTCGGACTTATTTTTATCGAAACTTTCAAATTCGATCATGCACCTCATAACTGGTATGGTTTAAGCTTGAATCAATGGGAGGAGCGGAATTAATTAATAAACAAGTCGCGCTCCCAGACTATGTCTACCTTGTCAATATCTCTACCTCGAGCTGATAGCTGGTTTTCTGAATATTGTATGCGGATACCCCGGCCATTTTCGGCCACGATGAATAGCTGATCTTTCGTCTTAAGCATACGAAGCAGCAGCTCTTTATTTTTCCCTCGATACACCTGGATTTCTTTCTTGTCGGGTGTGAGGATGATGTGAAAATCCTTTGCTCGGACCCCATTGGGTATAGGAACGAAATCTACTATCTCACGCCTGAGCCTGTGGGTGTACATTCCGTCTCCCATGGGGGCAATCCGGTCAGTGAGAAAACCATTGGGGAGTAGTAATTCGATACCACCGCTTTCTTCGCGGATGGTGTAGCGATGGCGATTGTTTTCTTGTACTTCTATACCTCCTGCTCTTCTGATATAAGTTATACAATATTCGCTCGCGGGCCCGCTCTCGTCTACGTAGCAGTATTCATAAGTACTTATCCGGTGTTCGGTCGTAACATCTGGCATGACGAGACTCTCCGTCACTTGCAGGCTGACGCCTCGATCGCTGGGCAGATCGAGTAAGCTGAACAGATTCAGCGTGAGATTTCTGTTGAGGTCAAAAAACAATCCGTTACCCAGGCGCATACCTAGTGGGTGATGAGCCTCTATGGGGCGCCAATTATCTTCTTTTCCTATCTGATGAATAATGTTGAAACGATAATCGTACAAATCGTGTGTGGGTTCCAGCTTTAAATCGTCGAAAGCAACCCGTTCGACTCCTTTTATGTCGAGCTCAGGATAATAACCACTGTAGTAAGAGGTAGCGCAGCTGCTGAAGGTCAAAGCGAATAGAACAAGTAGCAAATAGCTTTTCATAGTTTCAAGGGGTTTGAAAACTCGTAATAGCTTTGGAGATGTTATTTATAAAACACCTTTCTACTTTATTGGATTTCAAAAATGATCGATCCTGATTTTTTTGACAATTCTATTATTTTGTAAATTTCTGAATAGCTGGCTCCTCCGGCTTAAAGCTTGACTTCCCTTTGGATTATAGTCAGGTTAAACATTCGTATCGATGAGTAACTGTCGTTATATAGCCCAAAGCTTGAAGGCCCGCGGAAGTCTAATCTTTACTATACTCCTATTGTGCATACAAATCTTACCTGCTCAGAATCGCTTGTGCATCGATAAAGATGCATTCAGATTGATCAGTGCAGGTTGGAATGAAATGAAACGGCAAGAGCAAACCGGCACCATTCGTATCGATGATCTACAGATCGAGCGCAACAAGCTGATCAATAGATTACTTGTAGGCTTCCCCTAAGCCGCTAGTGGTTTAAAATAAAATTTGTGAAATTCTTCTTCATACGCATCGGGCTTTCTGTAGCCTAAGTATTCGTGAGGTCTGATAGCATTGTAGGGAGTATTGCACAAACCGTACCACCAATCCAACCTCCAATAATCAAGAACCCAAAGAATGCGGACTTCGACTCCCGGTTTTCATTACCCCCGCAATCTCCTCCGCTATGCCAGCTACCGATTCGGTGGAGAGGCGGGCAAAGACGTCGCTGAGGAGGATGTTTTTCTGGCGGACGTAATCGTGGTCTATGTTGTGGTAGATGGAGAAGAGGGGCATGCTATTATGAGCAGACGAGCTTTACGAAAAGTCCTTCCAAAACATGTAAAAATGTTTGCGATCAACTACTAAATGTATAGCTTTACGCAAATGCTTTTTAGGTGTTGAAGTCTACATATAAATATATAGAAGCGTATCTAGATCATCTGCAAGCCAAGGGCAGATATGCTGTGACCCTAATTGAACTCGTTAATCGATTTGATGTCTCGGAAAAGGCGATTAAGCAAAACATCTTTCGACTCAAGCGTAAAAATCGGCTCGCTCACGTTCGCAAAGGGTTCTATGTCATTGTGCCTCCTCAGTATTCTAATCGAGGTATGGTACCTCCAACACTTTTCATTGATGATTTGATGAAGGACCTGAACAGGAACTATTACATCGGAGCTTTATCTGCATCTGCATTGCAAGGAGCTGGGCACCAGCAGCCCATGGAGTTTCAGGTGATGGTCAATAAGCCGCCTTTGAGAAGCATTAAGGGTAAGAGGCTGAGCATTCGTTTTTTTGTAAAAAGCAAATGGCTATCAGAAGACATCTTCGAGAAGAAAACCGAGACCGGATATATTAAGATATCATCTCCCTCGCTAACGGCATTCGACTTGGTGTATTACAGTAAGAAGATTGGAGGTCTCAATCGGATAATACCTATGCTCGAAGAACTGGCTGAAAGTATTAAGCCAGCCGATCTTAAAAGAACAGCTGCTTATCAAAAAACACCGAATATCCAACGCTTAGGTTACTTGTTTGAACGACTAGGAAATGAAAAACTAGCATCTACTTTACTAAGGGTTATTGAGAAAAAACCGATGGTAGAAATTCCGATTTCGCTAGCGCACAAAGGTCGTGAAGGAAAGATCGACTCAGATTGGAATGTGATCATTAACACCAAGCTTGATTTCTAATGCTACCAAGACGCTACATAGAAGAGTGGAAAGAATTCTCGCCATGGCCTGAAGATGCTCAAGTGGAACAGGATCTAGTCATTGAAAAAGCACTACTTGAACTTTTTACAGAACCCTTCCTTCGTGAACGGCTTGCATTCAGAGGTGGAACTGCTTTACATAAAATTTTCCTCAAACCTCAGGTGAGGTATTCGGAAGATATTGACCTAGTCCAGATTGCGTCAGAACCAATAAAGGATACATTATCAGCAGTGCGGAAGCAGCTAGGTTTCTTAGGCAAGCCGTCTGTAAAGCAAAAGGCGAGTAATAATACATTAGTCTTCAGGTTCGAGTCCGAGATACCTCCTGTGATAAATCTTCGGCTCAAAATTGAGATTAACTGTAGAGAACATTTTAGTGTACTTGGATATAAGGAGATTGATCACAACATTGAGAATACGTGGGCTAAAGGTTCATGTAAACTCATCACCTTCGAAGCCGAGGAAATGCTGGCAACGAAATTGCGTGCCCTTTACCAGCGTAAAAAAGGACGTGACCTTTTTGATTTATATTATGCGTTGATAAATCTCGATTTAGACATAACTCTTCTGCTCAAGTGTTATAAAGAATACATTGCCTTTTCGGTGAGTAAACCTCCTACTCGAAAACAATTTTTACGAAACTTGGAAGAGAAAATAGAAGATCCTGATTTTATCGGAGATATCTATGCATTATTGAGACCAGAAATTGAATATGATCATATACGCGCTTTTGAGTTAGTAAAAAGTAGAATAATTGAAAAATTATAAAAATCTCCGTGGAGAAGAGAATGCCGGGGAGCAGGGAGTATTGCATAAACTGTGTCACTGATTGAACCTTCAACAATCAAGAATCCAAAAAATGTGGACTTTGACCTCCAGCCTTCACCACCCCCACAATCTCCTCCGCTATGCCAGCTACCGATTCGGTGAAGCGGTGGGCAAAGATGCCGCTGAGGAGGATATTTTTCTGGCGGACGTAATCGGGGTCTACGCTGTGGTAGATGGGAAAGATGGGCATGCCGTTGTAGAGCATGCGATTCATTAGGCTGTTGAGTTCCAGGAGGGGAAAGTGGTTGCGCTCGGCGAATGTGTGTTCATTTCCAAGCGGAGAAGAGAAATGGAATTCCGAAATATATTTAAAGGCAGATGAAAAAAATACAAGGGGGCTTATGAATACCCTACTAAATAGCTATTTTAGAATATCGAAACTAAAAAAAGCCAGCCCTAGTATTGATTGAAAGTAACGTTTCAAATCGTTTCTTTAAAACGCTTTGCTAGGCAAGACAGGCGATTGAGCCATTAAACTAGAGTCTAAATCCATGGAGAAATTAGAATACTTGACTATATGTTTCATTTTGTTTCTATCTCTAAACTTAAGTGCACAGCTTGGAGAGATCCCCGATGCAGCCACTTGGGAAGAAAAATTCGATGCAGAATACGCATCTGTTCTTCCACATATAGGGGGTAATAATGATAATGACGAATTTGCCTGGCATGGGCATTATTGGTTGCGTGCGTATGGCAATATGGCGAACTATACCGGAGACATCAAATGGGTCGATCTGGGCTTTGAGCTGATCGACTATATGTTCACTATGACGGATCGTGAACGTTGGCGCAGCGGGGAATTAAGTCTGAATGATCTCGAATATGGTTCCGCATACTTGGATTTGTGGCAGTTGCATTGGTGTCAGGATAACAGTGGTGATGATAATTGTGCTGGTCTTACTGACCCACCCGATAGTGTCTTAATCACGATTTCATGGCGTCGACCTCATCAAGGGGTCTGGAAAGTAGAGGCCCTGAATGACGGTATGATCATTCACGGTATGATGCGTTTTGTTAACAGTATACTTTCTGACAGTCGATTTAGTGACTATGAAAACCAAGCCAGGGCAGCGATTTCAAAATGTACAGAAATTGCAGAACTCCATGTGAATAACTACAGCTTTACGAAGAACGCAACACATCCATTAGGCCCCGGAGGTTTTTACTATACCCGTGCAAATCAGCCTTTTGCGTCTTGGGCAGATCCGCCTTCAGATGCTCGATTATATAATGACGGACGACCTTTAAATCATAGCACAACGATGTCAGCAGCGATGTTGCTCATCGATAAATGGGATGATAGACCAGACTTTCGCAGGATGGCAGATTCCACATTAATGTATTTTTTGAGAAGTGTATGGGAAGAGAACGATGCTTACGTATGGCACTATCATCCACGAAGTCCTAACTACATAGAAGATGTGGGCCATGGTAGTGTCGACCTCTCCTTAGTTACATTGATGTGGGAAGAAGGATCTGATTTGCTGGATGATGAGATCATGCAGAAATTTGCCAACGTGGTTTCAAACAACCTTTGGGATGGAGACGGAGATATTCATGAGTATGTGGACGGGACTGGACAAGCGAACGGTTCAACAAATTATGCGATAGCTTACGACTATATCGATTTTGCTCCCTGGGATACGACGATTGTAGATAAGGCTGAGCAAACATTATTGAAGCATGCGGCGAATACCTCTGCATGGTCACGACCAATGCTGGGTTGGAGTAATATTCTTAGATGGAGAAAGGTGCTAGAAGAAGACGCTCAAACGACTCAGGTTGAAGACCCTTCTATTAATTTAGAGGGAGATATCTACCCAAATCCAACTTTTGGCCGTGCTTATTCTTCCATAAGAGGGCCGTATAGCATCTACAACTCTCAAGGAATGTTAGTCGAAATACGTGATGAATTAGAGTTGTCCCATCTTCCTAATGGTCTCTATTTGATTAGGTTTTCAAATGGGGCCTTTGAGAGGTTGGTCAAGAGATGATACGCGTAGAACGGTTTTGGGGAAATACTTCTCTGAGCCAATAGCTTATATTCAAGCCCAAGTAAATTTCAACGGGAAGTCTCATCTTGCTTTATGGTCGACGCAATCTCTTCCGCTATGTCGGCCACCGATTCGGTGGAGTGGCGGGCGAAGATGTCGCTGAGGAGGATGTTTTTCTGGCGGACGTAATCGTGATCTATGTCGTGGTAGATGGGGAAGAGGGGCATGCCGTCGTAGAGCATGCGATTCATTAGGCTGTTGAGTTCCAGGAGGGGGAAGTGGTTGCGCTCGGCGAATGTGTGTTCGCTCAATAGCAGTAGGGCACTGGAACTATGCTGGATAGCCTTGGCGATCACGGCTATGATGTTGTCGCCGATACGCATTCTTTTGCGGGAGAACCAAACGGTCAAACCATGGTCTGTGAGGGCGTGGTAGAATGCTTCTGCGATTTCTATATCCTCTTCGCAGAAGGATAGAAATAGATCGAAGGGGGCTTCACGACTATAAGAGACCAAGGGACAGACTTCAGGGTTTTCGGTATATAATGAATGGTCTCCATCTAGCGGAAGTTCCCATTCACATATCGTTAAGCAAGTAACTGGAGTCTTTATGAGAGGCGAATGCAGGGCTTTACCCTGGTATGAGATCATCGGTATTGAATCCGCTAGCCTGATCGATGCGGATATAGTTTTTAGAGAAATCGCTGAAGTAATGCTGAACGGATATAGGCAATTGGATAGGGGGATTGCTCTTTTTGTAGAGTTCTACAATATGATTGTCCATCTCTGTGAATAGCTTGTCGCTTCGCCAGAGTAGCTCTCGACCAGCTATGGGTGTGCCCCCCGTAGAGATGGAAGCGAAAACGCCTTTCAGGATTTGTGGATTTTTGGTGACACCCACTCGGAAAGCCAGGTATATCGACTTGATGCCGTCGGTAGAAGTGAGGTGTGCGCTGAAAGAGCCTGCTACCCATTTCATCTCGCCGATGTATTGCCGATGTGGGCCTTTTAGCTCTATTATTCCCGTTTGATTTTTAAAGGTGACCTGAACTGGAGATATAAGCAATCGCTCTAGCCCGGAATTACACCTTACGATGCTGTACCAGTTGCCTTTGATGGCCATTAAGACGGGATCTACTAGTGGATGGTACCTGGAAATCAGTTCTTCGATGCCTTCGTATCCTAGGTAAATCGCTATAGAGTTTAGTGCAGCTCTTTCTAGGGGGAGGGTCGTTTCTCCGGCTTTCTTGATGCGTTGGATGCCTAAAAAGAGGGTGTCGTATACATAGCGAGGACCGAGTCTTCGCGCACCATCTGGAAGTTTCTCATTGATTGCTTCGGCCATCTCCAGTAAGTCCATTCTTTCCAGGGACTTTTGTTGGGCCTTCGCGAGATCTGTGAGTATTCGTTCGAGGGTATTTAGGGCAAACTGCACTAACAACCTGATTTGGATGGGTATCGAAATGAGTCGGGTAAAGTCAGGTGATTATCCGATTTAAAGGTAGGGAATTTTGCATCGCAAGTCTTCCCGAAATAGGTCTGTGCATCTGTTGGTGCCGCGCATTTTTAAGTTGCATCGGCCTTCGCTTTGGGGAGAGATTTAATCATCCCTACAAGTAGATTTTTAATGAAATCCATTGCTTTTATTGCCCTTCTATTTTGCTTTTTTCCCACTGATGCCGCGAGCTGGAATGCTTCGGTAGAAACATTGGAGGAAAGCTGTGCTCCGCTGTCTATCATCGTGATAGAAGACTCTGTTATGATGCGTACGACTGTTTCAAATCCATCTGATGGCGTAATTACTACAATTACTGTAGAGAGTCTCCAAAATGGGACAGTCGTAACTCTCGGTGGTTGTGGTGCTACGAGCTGTCTGAATGATCTCAGTGGCTTTGCGGCTGGAAAGTACCAAGTCGATGTAACGACCAGCACCAGTTACAGCTTTAGTGGTGTCGTAACGGTTGGGTAGGTATATAATTCCTATACTTATTTTGAGGAGAATGGTTGCTTAGCCATTCTCCTTAACTGCCCAGATTTTGTTTTTTGAGCCAGGTGTAGTCGGATATTAGTAACTGGTCTTTATAGTCGCTAAGGATTATTTTTTCATCTCGACCTAGGGCCATTAAAATATTGAAAAACACAATGTGCTTTCTAGAACGTTCAGGTGGAAATTTTTTCTTTCTCAAATAGCTATCAATCCTGACTTTCTCGATTTTAATCATTTGCATCTCATTGTTCAGGAAATAGATTTTTATTAGTATTTTGTCACAAATTAGTCTGTGATATACATCTTTTAGATAAACATTTGAAGATCGAAACGCGATGGCAAAATCTCTGGCGCTATCCGAATCTCCTTCGGATAGCATTATTAACGACTTGTAAAGTGATACAAAGGGTTTGCGCTCTAATAATCTGTCGTTTTTAGCTTCGGCTTCAAATTTTTGGACGAGCTGGTGAGCTAATTCATGCTTTTCTGCTAGTGTTGCTAGAGACACTAAGTTTTGTAATCTGCTGATTTCCAACCTGTTGTTTTCTTTGAATAGGCCCTTTTCTTCTAGCTTTGTTAACAACTCAAAATACTTATCTACGTATTCTATTTCTCCGTTATTAACTCTTCTAATAAAATAGTTGAGCAGATAAATAGATAGCTCTTGGATGATATTGGGGGCTAAGCCTTCAAGGTTTTCGTTCAGATGTTTTTCTAGGGAGAGGTAGCTGTCGTTGGTGTCATGTATGAATAAGTTTATGGCGTGCTCATAAATGTTGAGAAGTGGGGCGTCACTGATAGTTCTTAATTTTTTGAATGCTCCCAGGTGCTGACTTACCTTTTGCTTGTCTCCGTGAATGATTGACCGATTGATTTCTTCTGCTAGAAGACGCGCCTTTTGTACGGCATAGAAATCATCTAATGACGATAGCATTAAGGATGCATCTCCTTTTGGTTTTCTGGTTTCTTTACTTAGGGCTACCTGCATTTCGTACATCCAAAAAGCATAGATGCCATTGTTGAATCGCTTTAGTTCATTTATTTTTTTGAATATTTCACGGAATACAGCTTGGAAATTTTTGATAATTCCGTGCTTCGAGTAGTATCTGGCACGCAAGTACGCAGACTGAAGTGAATCACCTTCCGCTGATTTATAGATGATATAGTCCTTCGCTGCTCCGAATAGGCGACTCCTTATCTTCCTTATATCCTTCCGCTCGTCTTCGTTCAGGAGTAGTGCCCAGATATCATTTTCCTTTCTTTCTTCGCCACCTTTTACTTCTTTGAGGAGATTTTTGAGAATCGTGTGATCCCGCTCTTTTAGTCCGAATCGAGTCATTTGGGCGAAGGATATCAACTCGTTTCGTTCCTTTAAGCTTAAGGTGATGATCAACTGTAGAAGCTTGCTGTATTTGCTTGGTTTAGATTTGCTTGTGCTGTCTCCCAAAACTTATCGACTTGTGTGGCATGATGACTGTGTAGCTGATGGCAAATTGCTCGGACTTTTGCTCTTTTTTTCCGAAGGTATGCGCTTTACATAACTAAATATGAACGGGATATTGTGCTTGCAATGTAGCAATTAGTACTCATTTGTGGCTACACTCGTCTCTCGGAACTCGGAATAAGCACTCCCTCTCACTTACAGCATATCACATGATTAAATTACACATCTATCAATTCTGCGACTAGTTAGGTTTTGATGGACCTGTTGTAGACTTTCCAGCTTATGCATCCAGACCATTCTTGCGGACAAATGGACTAAAAGTTTGATCTCCGTTCGTCTAGTAGATGTCAAATGCCTTGGGATATAGGCTAAGTAACGAAGTACGTTTTGGGGTAGGGCTCAGTGCTGCGACCTTTGAGCAGCCTGAGTCTTCCTTTTACAGCTAATACGAATGGAAATAACACACTTGGCTGGGCAAAGCCCAGCCAAGTGTGTTAAAAATTACTGTAGCTCCATCAGCATTTTGGCGCCATTCATTTGTGGGATGACGGCTTCGATCTTGACGGCCTTTCGGCTGTCGTCGGTGCTGACGTAGATGGTGCGGCTACCGGGCTCGCCTTCGGCAGAGGTTATTTCGACCTTGTAGGTGTTGAAGGTGCCGGCAGGAACGGTTACTTCTTCGGTGCCGGTTACTTCGAGCTTGGAGGCTTTGATCTGCATGCTCTGCATGTCCATGTTGCGCATGTAGGCGGTATAACCTTTTTCCAGAGGCAGTTGGGCGATAATTTGGTAATAACCACCTCCATCGGCGAAAAGAGGACCATCGAGCGGCTGATCGATGGGGTTTGCATTACCATTCATGAGTAAGGTGCCACTGGCCTTTTCTGCTGATAGCTCCAGGTTGATGTTTACAGGGCCTTGCTCCACTTCGCGGCCGACCATTTCGAGGCTACCTTTTTTGACCATGACTTTATCGGTAAAGCTGCCCATGGCCATAGAGGTGCTCTCGTTAATCACCCAGGTGTCGCCTTCTTCGGTGATGGTGACGGTCGTTTCCATTGGGATGTTTTGGGGACCCATGGATATGCTACCGGCGTAGTTATACTCAGCGGCGGATAGGTCTTCGGCTACTTCAGGAATACCGGAGCCTAGGGCGTCTTCACTCAGGGCTTCGGGGAGGGTGACGGTGTTAATGTCGACGCGAAGCTCTTCCAGTTTGGCGGCAATCTCTTCGTTGCGCTCCTTTTGGTAGCGACCACCCAGGTGCTCGGCCATGAACTCTTCGGCGGCAGCCAGGAAGGCCATATTGTTGACGGGCTTGGCGAAACCGTGACCTTCGTCTACGGCAACGAGGTACTCGACTGGTAGGCCTAACTCGCGCATAGCCACTACGATCTGATCGGACTCGGCTTGCTTAACGCGTGGGTCATTGGCACCCTGCACGACCATAAGTGGCGTTTTGATCTTGTCGGCATGGAAAAGAGGCGACTGGCGCTTCATTTGTGCCTGACCTTCTTCGGTATTGGGGTCGGCCATGCGGATGTAAAAGAGCTTCTTGATGGGCTCCCAATAGGCGGGAATGCTGTTGAGCAGGGTCTCCAGACTCGATGGGCCTACGATAGAGATACCCATAGCATACACGTCTGGCGTGAAGGTGACACCTGCCAGGGTAGCATAGCCACCGTAAGAGCCGCCCATGATACCTATGCGGTCGGGATCGGCAATACCTTCTTTGATGAGATAGTTGGCACCTTCGGTAAGGTCGTCTTGCATGAGTTGTCCCCATTCGCCATTGCCTGCATCGAGGAAAGCTTTACCATAACCCGTCGACCCGCGGAAGTTCGGACTCAAGACGGCATAACCGCGGTTGGCCAAAAATTGGTGATATGAGTTGTAACCCCAGTAATCTCTTGCCCACGGACCACCGTGTGGGAAGATGACTGTTGGGAGATTCTTAGCCTCAACACCCTTTGGCAAGGTGAGGTAAGCAGGTATTTCCATACCGTCAGACGATTTGTAGGTAACAGACTGCATAGGGGCCAGGTCGTCGATAGGCATATTCGGGCGGCCTCGGTACTGGAAGTCGACCTTCATATTTTTGCGGTCGAAGAGGTAGGTCGCGCCTGGATCGGTATCGCTATAGGCAGAGATGAGCCAGAAGTTTTCGTCTTTGGTGGAAGAGCCGAAACCGATAGTTTTTCCTTTGAACTCCCTTTGTAGGAAGTTGTAGGCACGCTCGAAGTCCTTATTTCTCCAATAGCGGCGGCGGCGATCGCCGGTATAGCTGGTGCCGACCAGCTCGTCGGTGACGTCGGAGAAGAAGGCATTACCGAAGTCGACGCGCTTCTTGGGATCGGACTCTACCATTTCGACGTTTTCAGTCTGTGGGTCCATCAGAAACAGGGCGATCAGATCTTGGTCTGCGCCCTTGTTGCTTTGCATGTAGAAGCGTTCGTTGTCTTTGTGGAAACGGATAGGCGCACAGGTCTCCAGCACGTCGCAGCTATAGATTTTGGTGAAGCCGTCATCATCTACGCGCAAGACTTCGGTGTCGCCATTATCGGCTGAGCGGGTGGCGAGGCGCAGCTCATCATTATTGTCGAAAATCCAGCCGGTGAAGCGGTTGGTATTTTCGCGTACTAGTGTCAGCTCGCCTGTAGAGATTTTCAGGCTGTAGAGGTCGTGCCAGGCGGGGTCTCTGTCATTGATGCCGACGTACATGAGGTCGGGATCCTTTTCGGGAACAGCGAAGATGAGCGCGCGCACCCCTTCGCGATCGGTGAGGTTGCGGGCTTCGGGTACGGTTTCGCCGCTAGGAACTTTCCCTTGTGGGTCTACGGCGTAGATGTTGTAGTTCTCGTCGCCGCCCTGATCTTTCACGAAGAGAATATACTGACCGTCTTGCGACCAGAAGTAACCGGCTATGGGGCGGTCGGTATTAGCGGTAACGGGCTTGGCATCTTCGAATGGAGCCGAGCGTTCTTTGACCCATACGTTGCGGGTTTCGAGGTGCGGCTTGATGAAGGAGATGTATTTGCCGTCGGGTGAGAGTTGGGCGCCGGTGATCTCCGGATCGCCGAAGAAGACCTCGCGGTCGATCAGATCGGGTAGTTGTGCGTGCACTTGATTGGTGTACATAGTCATAAGGGCCAATACGGCCAAGGTGATACGATAGCTTAATCGCATAGCAGATGGATTTGGTTTAATGGATTCAGTATGTGAAAACATACTTTAAGAGAAAACCTAACCACCTGCGGAAGTTTAAAAAATCAGACAAACACTTTGTTATAGTCGATGAATGAGTGAATCTATAAGCTATCTAAAGCCTCCAGTATTATCCCACACGCCTTTCTCAATTCTTCTTCACTGATGACCAGTGGCGGCGCGATCCTGACGGAGCGGTTGTTGAAGAGGAACCAATCGACGATGAGGCCATGCTCCAGGCAGTAGGCGATGACGTGCTGTACCTGGTCGAAGTCGGCCAGTTCCATGGCGGCCCAGAGACCGCAGCTGCGGACATCTTTGATGAGGGGATGGACGAGTAGGTCGTGGAGCAATTTTTCTTTGGTCGGTACCTGACCGATGATGTCGTTGGCCAATAGCGTTTTGAGGGTAGCGAGCCCAGCTGCGCAGGAGACGGGATGGCCGCCGAAGGTCGTGATGTGGCCGAGTATAGGCTCGCGGCTCAGGTCTTGCATTAGCTCCTGACTGGCCACGAAGGCACCTATAGGCATGCCGCCGCCCATTCCTTTGGCGAGTAGCAAGATATCGGGTACGATGCCGAAATGCTCGAAGGCGAACAGCTTGCCGGTGCGCCCATAACCGGCCTGGATTTCGTCGAGGATGAGTAAAGCTCCGACCTCATCGCATCGCTTGCGAACGGCTTGAATCCATTCGGGCTGGGGTGGGCGTATGCCCCATTCGGCTTGTACGGTCTCCAGAATAACGGCAGCGGTGTGCTCATCGATTCGGTCCAGACATTGAAAGCAGTTAAAATCGAGGTGGCGAATACCGGGCAGGAGTGGGTGGTAAGCCTGGGTGAAATCTTTTGGCCACATGAGCGAGGCTGCGCCTTGTGAACTGCCGTGATAGGCATAGCGCGCCGCTACGAATTGCGTGCGCCCCGTATGCCGCTTAGCCAGTTTCATGGCACCTTCGGTGGCTTCAGTACCGCTGTTTACGAAGTACACACTATTCAGGGGCTCCGGCATTTGGGCGGTCATCAGCTCAGCCAGTTCGACTTGCGGAGCCAGTACGAACTCCCCATAGACGATGGTATGCATGTAGGTCTCCGCCTGCTTTTGCACGGCCTCCACTACCGCCGGATGGCAATGCCCCAAACTACTCACGCCTATGCCCGCAATGAGGTCTAAATAGGCCTTCCCTGACGGGTCATACAGGTAACAGCCCCCCGATCGTTCGACTTCCAATCCCATTGGGAACGGGCTGGTCTGGGCAACATGGCGTAAAAAAAGCTCCCTAGGCGACATGATCTTTTTTTGTCTTTCAGCTCGCCTTGGCGAGCGGTCTGAAATCTAAAAGCTCACTTTAGTGAGCGCGTCTAAAATCTACTCAGCTGCCAGCCCTCTTATTTGCTTTTGTTGGCCGACCTGCTCTACCTCTTCCAGAAAACTATTCGCCTCGCGTTGTTCTCTAATGCTTAGGTAGCCAAAAGCGAGCCCGATGCAGAGCAAGCAAAAGATGAAACTGAAATACCCCCAGAATAATACCGCCAAGATGATATTGTTGTAATCGTCTATCGAGGCCAAGTCTGGAGAGATGACCCACGATAGAAAAGTGAATACGAAACTACTGACCACCGTATCGAAAAACAGACTAATCACGAACCCGAACAGCACGAGCAAGAATGCCAGCCCATAAGAGGAAGACAAATACCCTAGAGCGTAGGTGAAGGCCCGCCCTATGCCGCCCAATTTAAAGTAAGCGCTGAAGCCGTACATGATTAGAATAGGCAGGGATAGCCAGAAGAAAAAGCTACCTGCGAAACTTCCTAGGGAGGCCATGGCTGTGATCAGTAGAGTAGGGAAGAGCAAGCGGAGTGCGGGTTTCCAGGGAGCTTCGCCTGTTGGCCGGAGGTCAAAGTCACGCCCTAAGAGCCAGAATACCACATACTGGATGGCGAACAAGCTACTAAAAATCAGAAAGACATAACCCGGCTCGCGGTCGAAGCCAAAAGTGCTCAGCAGGGCATAGAAGTTGTAGAACATGAGCATACCATTGCTCTCGAACACGTATCTATTGCCCGGGGAAGCCCCCGTAAAGTTGAAAGCGGCTGCACAGAACAGAATTCCGATCAAGAATAGCCACCCGAAGACAACGGGGCCGCGCTTCCATAGCCAGGAAAACACATCGCCGTATAGCTCACCCATCATTTTGATGGTGTGTGGCTTGATGGCTTGGGTCTCGCGCCCGCTCAGCCTGCGATCGTCGGGTGTGCTCTCTGGCGGTCCGCGCCTGACTACGCGTATGGGGTAGATCACGTAGTACCAGATGATAAATCCGAAGCAAGTCAGTATAAATACCCACCGTAGCTCGATGCTGATCTCTTGATAATGACGAGTCAGGTAACTTTCCAGAAAACCGGCAATGATGAAAAGTGGAATGATGCCGATCATCATTTTTACGGCTTCGCGCGCAGCAAGCGCAAAGGATCGACCCCTCGATAGCGTACCTGGAAAGAGAATGCCACCACCCATAACAAAGCCCGCCGCTCCGGCAATGACGATGCTGCTGATCTCGATCGCACCGTGTAGATAGACGGTACAAAAGGACTCCCAAAAAAGTCCCTGATCCATGAAAAAGAACTGGAAAACCCCCAACATGATGCCGTTACTGACCAGTACCACTGCCGTCCCCAAACCCAAGAACGCGCCCAGGGCAAAGGCTAGTAAAGCCACCTGGATATTGTTGAGCGTGATGCGCAAAAACATGCCAAATGCATCCGATGACTTGTAGATGGCCATCGGGTCTCCGGCAGCAATATTATCGCGCGTCAACTCCATGTAGCCATCCGAAAGAATCAGCTCCGCAAACTCGGGATTTATGAGATAGCTCACCACACCCACCACCATCGATAGCAAAAACAGAATGAGCGAGAGCCGCAGCTCAAACCGCCGTCGATATGAAATACGCGGCAGCTCGTCGGTCCAGAAAGTGAAAAAGCGGCTCGATTCGCCACGCCTGCCTTTGTAGACCTTTAAAAAGGTGCGCCGCGCTAGATCGTTAAGGTATACCCTGACCGAGCGATTTTTGTAAAAGGTGCGCGAGTAAGACAGATCGTCGGTGGTATGCACGTACAACTCGCTGAGCAGATCAGGGTCTTGCTTGTCGTGTTTCAGGGCGTTTTCGTAGCGCACCCACTTGTCTTTGTTTTGCTCGATGAATCGAGTTTCGCGCATAGGTCAAAGGTAAGAAATTTCAAGCTCTGGCGACCTGAGGCTGTCTCATAAGTCGTTCCTCCTCATGAGCCATTCCATAACTGATGTTTTACTATTTTAATTTAGCTGAAAACAGAGTTTTCAGCTAAATTAAAATAGTAAAACAAATATTGTTGGTCGTCGAAAAAGCCCGAAGGGGTTTTGAGACGACCTCTGGGGGTGAGGGTGCATACGTAAACCAGCACTTGTACCTATTTTTCATTTACACTTGGATGTTTCACATTCCTCACATAGCTTCGCATTATGCGCAACATCACCGTACGCACCAATCAAAACGTAGACATCGACTACGAGCTGGCTCCGACCATGAGCCGGGTGGGGGCATTCGTGCTAGACGTGCTGTTTTTCGTGGGCTGCTATGTGGTCTTGCTGCTTTTCTTACGACCAATACTGCTCGATGATAGTAGGGCGGGCGTAGATTATGTGACCTACTACGAGCGTCGGCAGCAGCGAGAGATGGTGCTCTATACTTTCTTGCCACTCTTCCTTTTTCTGACCTACTACTTTCTCTGCGAGATGTTTACGCGGGGGCAGACGGTGGGCAAGCGCATTACCCAGACACAGGTCATCAGGACCGATGGACTAGAGCTGACCCCCGGCGATTTTCTCATGCGCACCTTTATGTTGCTGCCTGATGTGGTCTTTAGCTTTGGTATACCAGCCATACTGCTCGTCAACTCAACGCCCAAGGCACAACGACTGGGCGATATGGTCGCCAATACGGCCGTGATACGTATGAATAACATCAGCGCGCTCACCCTCCAAGATATCATGCGCATCAAGACAACCAGCAACTATGAGCCTGTTTTCCCGGAAGTCACTAGGCTATCGGAAGAAGATATGCTGGTCATCAAACGCGGACTGGTACGTTATAGGCGCTATCGAAATAAACCCCACGAGCAGGCTATTAACCGACTGGCAGAGATTGCAAAAGAAAAGCTGGACATAGAGGTACCCGTGGTCAAGAATCGTAAAATGACCAGTGCCCAGCTACTCGACACCCTCCTGAAAGACTACATCGTACTCACCCGCTAAGTTGGGATGCCCGATATTTTCATCTATCTGATCGCCATCGTGGGCGCATTCGTAGCGGGTTGCATCAACACCCTGGCCGGCAACGGATCGGCCATCACCCTCTACCTGCTCATGGAGCTACTCGGCCTGCCACCCAACCACGCCAATGCTACCAATCGCGTAGGCATACTCGCACAGGTAGCGGCGGGTACCTGGGCATTCGGGCGTGCGGGCAAGATTAAAATCAAGGGCGAAGAATTGCTACTGGGCTGCATCACCCTAGGTTCTATTGGTGGGCTCTATCTAGCGACTGTTATCAGCAATGAGGGCTTTCGCAGTGTATTCCGCTATTTTTTGCTCATACTTTTTATCGTCATTCTCAGTAAACCGAAGCGATGGCTCGTACCGGCTGAGCGGAGGAAGGAGGTATCGCCTTGGCTCAGCGTACCGGCTTATCTCTGTCTGGGTTTCTACGCGGGATTTATCTCCATGGGGATGGGGGTTATTTTTTTGGCCGTCACGGTCATGTGGATGCGTTACGAGCTCCTAATGGCCAACGTGCTGAAAACATTGATGGTGATTCCCATGGCGGTTATTGGCATCATCTGGTTCTCCTCCCTCGGATGGATCGACTGGAAGCTAGGAGGTATTATGGCCATCGGGCAAGCAGCCGGTGGATATCTGACCGCTCACTTTGCGTCTCACTACCCCAAGGCGAATGAGCTGGCTTACTATGTGTTGGTGGTCGTAGTCGGGGCGGCCTTGGTTAGGCTGTGGTTTTTTAGCTGAATCTACCCACCAATAGGTCCTAACTCAACGCCTTCGCTGTAGGCCATCTTGATGCCATTTTCTGAGAGGGCCTGCTTGATGCGAGAGTGAACGTCGAAGGTGGCATCCCAATAGTGGTCGGGGTCTACGAAGGGGCGTACGCCGACGACAATGTTATGGGTGTCGAAGCTCTCGATGCCAACCATGGCTTGCGGCTCTTCGAGCGTATAGGGTGAAGCCTGCACCGCATCGAAGAGGATGCTCTTGAGACGGGGAAAGTCCTCTTCATAGGCCATGAGCAACTGAACCTCCAGGCGGATGTGGCCCTTGGTCGTATAGTTGGTTACCACGTTTTCGATGACTTGACCGTTGGGGACGAACAGGGTTTTTCGGCCAGGGGTAGTGAGCAGGGTGTTGAAGATCTGTATCTCGTTGACTTTGCCGAAGTAGTCGTCTATCTGCACCCAATCTCCGATCTTGTAGGGCCGGAAGATAAGGATGATGATGCCCGCTGCGAAATTGCCCAAGCTGCCTTGTAGGGCTAGGCCGACCGCAAAGCTCGCCGCAGCCAGTACGGCTACAAAGCCCGTTACATCTACGCCCAGTACACTAGCCACGGTGAAAATGAGCAGCACTTTCAGAGCGATACTCGTAATGGACCTGATGAACGGCAATATATTTTCAGCAACCCCTGCCCTTTGAACCGCTTTTGCAGCTAGCTGAACGACCTTATTGATAATTCTGAATCCGACCAGCAGTAGAATGATGGCCAGGGCTACTTTGGGGGCGTACTCGATGACCATATTTACTATAGTATCCAAATATCCGCCGGCTGTTTGCTCTTCTCCCATGGAGGCAGTTGTTATTTTTGTGCCTGTTGCAAATTGGCAACAGGCACAAAAATAATGTATAGCCCTAAATGCTTCCATTTCCGATTAAGGCCAGCGGCATTACCCACCTGACCGACGCCCGCTACTTTGCCGCTTGGTATGTCGACTATGTCGGGTTCCCGCTAGACGGGCCGGAAGCGATAACGGGCCCGGAGTTGGCGGCCATGCGCGGATGGATAGAAGGCCCGAAGGTGCTGGCCGAGCTGACAGAACTGGATGTGCCCCTGCCAAACCTGATGGATGGCCTATTTCAATACGGATTGCTGAGCGGCCCTACGGCTATACACGGATTGCAGTTTCTGGTTAGCGAGCCGACAGACGGACTGCTAGAGGGCATACCACCTGCGGAAGTACAAAACCAAATAACCGCCCACGAGCTGGAAACCTGGTTCGATATACCCGTAGCGCACTACCAGGCCGCCGATGATCTGGAAGAGATTTTAAATATTTGGTCACCCCATGCCAACGGCATCGTGCTCAATCTGACGGCCGGAGGCATTGGCCTGGATGACTTGATGAATGGCTACGGCACGAGCGTGGAGCAGGCTAATCGATGGGCTCAAAAACTACCACTCTATCTGGACCTGCCTATCTCAGCCGCCGACTTGGATGCCTGGCAAGCTCAATTTGAGCATGTCGGTCTGCTGCTGCGCGGTGGTGAAGAGGAAAAAGTAGGCGTAAAAAGCTTCGAGGAGCTGGACGATATATTCGAGGCTTTGGTGGATTGAGGGTTATTTGCCCAGATGCACGAAATGACAACTATAGTTCATATCTTCATGGTCCTCAATTGAAGACAATTTTGATAGCACCGGGTAGGTGCTTACGAAATGGTGCGACCGACCCTGTGCAAGCCAGCTTGATTGTTACAGAAAGGCAAAACCTCATATCAATAACCAAATCGAAAACCAGAATTTATATGCGAACTAGCGGCCTGTTGATATTTATCATCGCTTTGCTATCTCTTACCCTGAGTACATCTTCTTCCTCAGAGCACCCCCTTAAAGTGTCTTTCAGTAAGTTGATTATCAAATCTGATGGATTTGTCGATATAGAGACTCATATTTTTTGGGATGATTTATCTTATCATCTGGAAGACCTATACAATTTGAGCCAACCTGATTTCTCCAGTATAACAACAACTGGGACAAAAGCTTTAGAAGGCTATCTTGCGGACCACTTCTATCTTATGCAAGATGATCAGAAAATAAAACTCTGGATCAAGGATATTAGCCCTTCCGAAAATAAATTGGCACTGGTTGTACATATGAGTGCTACCGATTTGCTGGATACCTCCAAGAGTACATTGTTATTCAACACCCTTTTGTGTGATGCCACTCCGAAGCAAAAGAATTACATAAGGTATTTTGACGAAAACTATGTCCTGAGTATAAGTAGGCCAAATGTCGAGATATCGAATTACGCTCCGGTATCAAATTATTGAATGAGACAGATAACTAGAGTAATTTATATTGCTTATGTATAAGATCTTGTGTAAATGAGTTTTGTGCGTGCGCACCGTGTGCATCTACAAAATCCCATTTGACAAAGTCTCTGAAATTATAAATTAATTCAAAAATCAAATAATGGGGCAATACATTTAATTAGGGATTGAGCATATTTTAGACCCGGAAGGATTGGATCATTTATACTTTATTGTTTCTTTTTGCCTGTTGTATAATTTATCGGACATACGTAAAATTGCAGGCTTGGTAACTGCTTTTACCGTTGGGCATAGTATTACGCTGGCTCTGGCTGCAGCAAATATGATCTCTTTTGATCCAGACTTGATTGAACTGCTGATTCCAGTCTCTATTTTGATAAGCTGTTTGCTCAATTATGGCTCCTTGCTGAAAAAGGAGACGTATTCCGCACCAAGAGGGGTGTTCATATATATTGTTATATTATTTTTCGGACTCATTCATGGCCTTGGGTTTTCTAATTTTCTTTCGGCCATGTTGTTTGAAGGTGAAAGTATCTTGGTTCCTTTGCTGGGCTTTAATATCGGAATTGAAGTAGCCCAACTGATCATTGTTTTTATAGTGCTCGTAGTCATTTCATTGAGCGATCGATTGATAGGAGAGAAAAGGATATTTCGTCTAGTCTTGAATACTGTAATTACCGGGCTAGTTGTTCAGATGCTGGTGGAGTAACCAGCAAGTACTGTTACACCCAAGTCTTGTCATTTTCTGGTCAGCCTAGTTTCAGGAGTGGACTGTAGTAATCGTCTTGTGCTTATGTCTGAGTACGGCGTGTTCAGATCGTCTAAGTCTGCGGTCACTTGGTCTGTATATATCGTTCGTTCGTAGAAGTCCAAAAGGGCTAACAGTAAGATTTCGTATCTTACAGGTTTGTAATTAACAGCGATAAGGACTGAGTAAGGTAAGTGTTGCAAGCTGTGTGACTGACCTGCGAAAGCCTGCCTGCTCGCCGCAGGCAGGCAGGTCCTAATTCTATAAACCAAATCGAAGACATTCATGCGAATTTTTTCCTTGCTGAGCATGGCGGCCCTAATGGTCGTTATGTTTCCTTCAAACGTTCGAGCCCAAGGGCCGAATGCTACTTTTTCCGATGAACACATCGATGATGTAACCATTACCGAAATGAGCACGGTGGAGGGCATCACGGAATACAAGATGGCACCCAATGGCTTGAGTATACTGCTTTTTCCAGATCAGTCTAAGCCGACGGTGACGGTGAACGTGACCTACAAAGTGGGCTCGCGCCACGAAGCCTATGGCGAGACCGGTATGGCCCACCTGCTGGAGCACCTGGTTTTCAAAGGTACGCCCGACCACCCCGATATTCCACAGGAGCTGACCGAGCACGGTGCGCGCCCCAACGGTACGACCTGGTACGACCGCACCAACTACTTCGAGACTTTCGCCGCCAGCCAGGAAAACCTGGAATGGGCACTCGATATGGAGTCTGACCGTATGGTCAATAGCTTCATCGCTGCCGAAGACCTGGAAAGTGAAATGACCGTGGTGCGCAACGAATTTGAGCGTGGAGAGAACAGCCCGACCGGAATTTTGATGCAGCGCGTATTGAGTACCGCCTATCTGTGGCACAACTACGGCAAGAGCACCATTGGTTCTCGCGCCGATCTGGAGAATGTACCCATCGAGCGACTGCAAGATTTCTACCGCCGCTGGTACCACCCCGATAATGCGGTACTGATGGTAGCTGGGAAGATCGACAAAGAAGAAACGCTGGAGTTGATCAAGCAGACTTTTGGTCGCATTCCCGCTCGTGAGCATCTGAACTATCCGACTTATACTCGTGAGCCGACGCAAGATGGCGAGCGTTTTGTAGAGCTACGCCGTACGGGTGATGTACAGGTGGTGCAAGCTGCCTATCACGTGCCTGCGGGTACGCATTCCGATCATGCATCGGTACGCGTTTTGGTACAAATGCTGACCAGCGAGCCCAGCGGTCGCCTGTATAAGGCACTGGTCGAGGAAGGTCTTGCTACTAGCCAATGGGGCTACAGCCCGGCATTGGCAGAGCCTGGATATGCGATGTTTAATGCCGATGTACTGGCTGAAAACGATCTGGCTGCTGCGGAAGTAGCCATGAAGAAGGTTTTTGACGAATTAGCTGAGAATCCACCGACTGAAGAGGAAGTGAATCGCGCTAAGGAAACCATTCTCAATGGTTTCGAGCGTTTCTTGCGCAATACGGAGCGAGTGGGTACGGGCATTAGCACCTATATCGCAATGGGCGACTGGCGTATGGCTTTTGTATCTCGCGATCGTATCGAATTGGTTACGCCAGAGTCTGTGCTACGCGCAGCCGAACGTTACTTCGTGCCTAGCAACAGAACGGTCGGACGTTTCTATCCGACGAAAGATCCTGTGCGCGCCGAAATTCCCGAGGTCACCGACCTGGCCAGTATGGTAGATGGCTATGAAGGTGGTGAGGCCATAGCCGAGGGTGAAGCATTCGACCCCACACCAGACAATATCGATGCCCGCGCCGTAGACGGTAAGCTGGGCAATGGCTTCAAGTACAACTTGTTGCCTAAGGAAACGCGTGGCAACTCTGTGGTAGCTAGCATCAGCCTCCGTTTCGGCAATCTGAAAGACCTCAGCGGTCTGGGTGCGGCTCCAGGTTTTGCAGGCGATATGCTCATGATGGGCAGCCAGAAGTATACCCGCCAGGAAATCGAAGACAAGCTGGAAGAACTGAAAGCCAGCGTGTACCTAGGCGGTGGTGCCGACGGTGCCTATGCCTTCATTGAGACGGAAAATGAGAAGCTGGTAGAGGTCATCGACTTTGTAGGTGAGATATTCCGCAATCCGACTTTCCCTGAAAACGAGTTTCAGACGCAGATCGACGAGACGCTAGCCAGCCTGGCAGAGGGCAAGTCAGACCCACGCTCGCTGGGTCAAACGGCCTTGAGCCGCGCTAGCAATCCGCTGCCTAGCGATCACCCCGACTACGAGACTACCTTCGAAGAGGAAGAAGCTCGTGTACGCGCACTGACGCTGGATGAGGTGAAGGAATTCTATAAGAATTTCTACGGCGCCGACAACGGTACCTTCGGGGCCAGCGGCGATATGGATACCGAGGCGGTCATCGCGGCACTCGAGCGCAACTTCGGCGACTGGAAGAGCCCGGCTAAGTACGAGCGCATTCCCGACAACTACCAGAACGTAGACGGCGAAATGATTAAGATCGAAACGCCTGATAAGGCTAACGCCTGGTTCTTCGTCAATCAAAATTTGCCGATCGGTCAGGACCACCCCGATTACCCCGCCTTGATGATGGGCAACTTCATGCTCGGTGGCGGCTTCTTGAACTCGCGTCTGGCTACGCGCATTCGTCAGGAAGAGGGCTTGAGCTACGGTGTCGGCTCGTTCTACAGTGGTAACTCCCTAGACGAGAATGGCAGCTGGGGTGCCTACGCCATCTATGCGCCTGAAAACCGCGAAGCATTAGAGACTGCCTTCCGCGAAGAGATTGAAAAAGTACAAAAAGACGGCTTCACGGCCGAAGAGCTCGATGCCGCCCGCAATGGCTGGCTACAATCGCAGCAGGTCAATCGCGCTCAAGACAACCGCATGGCCGGCACCATGAGTAGAAATGCCTACCTGGGCCGCGACATGCAGTGGACCGAAGAGCTGGAAAACCGCATGCAAAAATTATCGGTCGAGCAGATCAATGCGGCTATGGCCAAGCACCTGGATATGGACAAGATGATCATGGTCAGAGCTGGCGATTTTGCCAAGCATGAAGGGGATGGGAGTACGCGCCCATAACGGAAAAACCACGCTCCACGTGGTCACGGAATTAGCACACTCCGTGTGCGTAAATCAGGCCACGCAAAGCGCGGCTTTAACATGACCATGCGGAGCATGGTTTTTCCGGGGAGGTGGGGAGCCCCGCGGCCGACCGCAGAATGGGTTTTTATATACACCATTGAAATAACACCCCCCACGACAAAATGATAAACA
>JBCCPC010000067.1:0-27023 GCA_039025055.1 Bacteroidota bacterium
AAGAAGCATTCCATAAGGCCGTAATAAGTATTTTCGAAAACCTCGGAAATGAAGAACATCAGATAGCCTTGGCGAAATTACTCACTATGAATTTCCAGAAATTTGAAAAATCACAAATCTTACCTTGTTAACCTATAATTCTCTACTATTATATACACTTACCAGATTATGATATTCATCAAGCAAACTCTCCTTAAATCTCTTAATTAAAAAATTAAGGTTATAATATTTATACGTTTGTGGTGGAGCAAAATTTGGAACTTCTTCTCTGATCTTATCAAGAGATAATTCTTTTTCTAGCTGGTAAACGCTATCTAACTTTAATCCGACAGCCTTGCTATTGTTGTTATAGTAATCTTGGTATGTTTTCTTGTCGACTCCTACAAGTTCAGAAAATCTACCCCATAAGGAGCTTGGACTATCTTCAATAAGTTCATCTAGCAAACAGAATCCAACTACCGCTTTTACAGGTGCTGTACAATATAACGCCACTAAAATATCATCCTTTGGCAAAGAAGGTTTGCATTTTCTTAATTCTATTGATTTTTCCCCAGCGAGGATGAGCTTCATGTACTCTGGCCTAATAGATATTACTAGCAAATTTTTCATAGCTATTGCTTTAGCATGTAAATACTGAAAAAATGCTCTCCAGAAATCCTCAAAGGGGACTGGAAAGTGTGTTTTTTATCTATCGCCTGCTGGATTCCATTCAAAGGTATGGAATTTTTAAAAACTTCTGTGTCAGAAAACTCGATTACCTTTATTAGTGTTTTCAAATCGCCTTTTGACAAATCAAGTATATTTGACCAAGCATAAATGCCTACGTTTTTGAATTGGGAAAATAGCAATTTGGGAATATCGATGTGAATCCCCTCTAGATAGGAACAAGCTACAATTCCTTTTGATCTACCTCCATATTTGTTGCCGATACTGCTGCTAACGTACCAAAGAATTCTTGCTGGATAACTTTCTATGTTTGGCCTAATGCTTCTGAAATAGACATTTTTTCTATTCCATAACAATTTTTCGTTCGCTCCAAACAAACTATAGCTAGACAAATAATTATCAAATAACTGACTGGCCCAATAAGGTCTGATTGGTACAATTAAGTTTTGTATTTCTAAGTCACGAACTTTTCCCGGATAAATGACTCTTTCGAGTTCATACTTTTGTTCATTCCCAAGAATTTTCTCCTCATATTCTCGGTTTACAATACTTTGAATTTCAGGCATCTGGATTAATTCGCTAGAATGATAAGTCCCATTCAAAGCGATCTTCTTGTAATTACCCTCACTTTGGAAAAATCTAAATTCGGTCAGCAAACTCTCCATGTCACTCTCCAACTCCGCAGGGGTCACTTCTATCCTTTCTACTCCTAAACTTATAGCCGTTCTTACAATCTCTGTTATCAGCTGATTAAATAGGATGTATTTGTATGACCTATTTTGAACCCGAATGAAATCAACCGTAAGTAAATTATCATCTACACGGTACGCAAACATAGCTACTTGCTTGTCGTCTTTCATGACAACTTTAGATTCTGTCTTTGGCTCTGAGCAATATATTCTATATCTTCTCTTAAATTCCTTTTTCTTTTCACGCTTCTGATTGAAAAATGAGTTAATTACTCCTTCTAAATTATCGGCTTCAATTTTCCGTATTTCAAAAGAGGCTCCACCAATTCTTCTTGGTAGAAATGAGTCGCTATTCTGGATTTGATCAAACTTAATTATAAACTCACTTGGTAATAAAATAGTGACATTAAAGTGTTCTTCGATAACTCTACAATCTTTTTTCAAATTTATGTCAGTAGTGACGAAAAATGGAATATTATTAGTAATACATTCAACAAGCTGTTTTCTATCAGATTCATCGTTCTCATTCTTGGGAGGTGAAAGTGAGATAACTTTATCGAAAACAACTCCAAACTCATTTGGCTTGAATGTTAATTCTTTGAAATTCTTAATTACCCTTCTTGTACGAATTCGCCTTTGACTATTATCGTCTCGATTAATCTCTGACAAGCTTTCTTTTGCATAATGGAAATCTACCTCAGTGAGTATATCGTCATTTATTAAATATCTTATCTCTTGATCTTCTATTTCTTTGTTATATTCTAGCTGTCTAAGTTTTATCATGACATTTAGATCAAGCAAAACTTTAATCTTAGAGCTTGTAGTGCTATTGAATAGGTTATTTTGGTTAAAACTGAAATACCACTGAAGAAGATAGTTTTCTTTTTTACTTCTACTTCTTTTCTCTTCTTCTGGAAAGAAGTGATTTCTTTTCCAAACCTCTGTGGCTTTATCATAGTCTCGCCTGCAATTTAAGGCAATCCCCCTGAAATAATTTTTAAATTCGGCTTTTATGAAATTGATAATGTGGTCTGCTACTTCATGCCCCCTGAACTCAGGTTCTATACATAATTGAGCGATCTTAATTTGATTATTTCTTTTTTGTCTTCTGAATAAACAATAACCAGCTAATGTATCATTGATCTTACAAACTACTATCCCATTTTTCCGTGCATAATCTTTATAAGCATCATGAGGCAGGTGGCCTAAAGTCTTACTATTCTCATCTCCTAATCGAATTATATTGTCGAGAGAATCAGCTTTAGGTGTATAAAATCTTACTATCCTGCTTGAATTAGCTGTCATGTCCTTAATTCAAATCACAAATTAAGAATTTTCAAATAATTTTGGCAAACACATGCAACAACGAACCTTTTTTTCGTTAATACAAATCTCGCATCCTAAAGATACCACAATCAACATAAACACACAATGTACGTCTATCGCCAATATGTCAACAATACACGAACCTCAGTAACACCTTACCAGCCTAGCAAATCCGCTCTCGTTTACTCCTCATTCCCCCAGTCCCCCTATCTTCGCCCAACCACATTCAACCTCCCACTTGCAATCCCTCATCCTCCAGAACGAATCGCTTATTCTGCACCCGTATCGGGCTATTTACTGGCCTAAGGAAGATGCTTTGCTCTTATCCGATTTGCATTTGGGGAAGGGGGCGCATTTTCGCCGTTCGGGCATAGCCGTACCGGAGGCAACGGGTATGGGCAACTTCTGGCGGATGGAGCAACTGCTTCTAGCCTTTCAGCCCGGACGGATCTTGTTTTTGGGCGATCTGTTTCATTCCGATTACAATCAGGTATGGGAGCAGTTTGCCGATTTTATCGCCAACAACTCCAGCGTCAGCTTTGAATTGATACCGGGCAATCACGACATTTTGGGGGCCAAGCGTTACGAAGCAGCGGGGCTACTGCTACAGGAAGAGATACTCGAACTCGGTCCCTTCTGGCTCACCCACCATCCCATGGACGAGGCGGATCTCCCTGCTGACAAATACGTCATCGCCGGTCATGTGCACCCCTGCGTACGCATGAGCAATACCGGCGGACGAAGAGGGAGCATCCGGCTACCGGCCTTTTGGTTTGGGCCGCGCCAAGGACTCCTGCCTGCTTTTGGGGAGTTTACGGGCGGGTATACGGTGCCAGTGGGGAAGGGGGATCGGGTGTTTGTGCTAGTAGAAGGAGAGATCCTGGCGGTGTGATGACTCCCTTCGGTCGTGGGATTACCTCGCCTAGCGGCATTGGTGGGATAACTCGGCCCTAAGGGGCCTCGCGGGATTACCTCGCCTAACGGCGTAGGTGTGATGACTCGGCCCTATGGGGGCCTCGTGGGAGTAACTCGCCTATCGGCGTAGGCGGGATGACTCGGTCCTAAGGGACCTCGTGGGACTCTAGAGTTGTACGTTACTTTTATCGTGATTGGTTCTGTTTGTCACTATGTATACTCATATGTTTATGTATCGGTGACCAAAAGTGGTTAAAAAAGATAGTTTTGGTCACTTATTGATTCCCTGAAATGGCTGGCTGATTTAAAAGTTATAGCTTTTTAAACCTGTACGAGCCAAAGCACGCGGAACGTATTCATCCCAACGAGCGAAGTGAGTTAATCCCAGCGATGGCGATAGCCAAGCAAGTCCTGACTCGCGATAGCGAGTTTGTCCCCGAAATAGGCTGATTTGAAAGCTCAAGCTTTTTTACACCTATACGAGCTAAAGCAGGCGGAACGTGTTCATCCCAACCAGCGATAGCGAGTTAATCCCCGCGACGGCGAAGCCGAGCAAATCACACGAGGCGTAGCCGAGTCATCCCAATCACCGATACAAGCTGCTTCTCTCCAACTCCTCAGCGACCGCATCGGGTACCAAATAGCGTACGCTCTTCCCCGCTTGCAGGCATTCGCGTATGTAGCTGGCAGACAGGTGCAAGAGCGGACCATCGTGTAGGTGTATGCGCTCGTGATCGGCCAATTCGCCGAGCTCGTAGCGGGGGCGGCTGTAGACGTGGATGTCGAAATCGCGCAAGATGAGGTCGGCATTTTTCCATTTGGGGAGGCTCTGGAGGTTGTCGCCCCCCATGATGAGCGAGAACTGATAGTCGGGATGCTTATCGCGCAGGTGGCTGAGGGTATCGATGGTGTAAGACGGGATGGGCAGCTCGAACTCGACCCGGCTGGCGCGCAGGCCCGGGCTATCCCCTATGGCGAGTTGCACCAGGTGGTAGCGATCGTGGTGGTGGGCCAGGTTGCTTCTCTTCTTGAAGGGGTTCCGCGGGCTGATGACCATCCACACCTCATCGAAGCGGGCGGCTTCGAGCATGAAATTGGCTATGATCATGTGGCCAACGTGAACGGGGTTGAAAGAGCCGAAGAAGAGACCTATGGTTTTGCTCATAGAGATCAAGATAACGTAGATTTTTTTTGCTGCGCAAAATTGACGTATAGATGCATTTATACGGCTACCCCCGCAACCGCAGAAAAGTTTTCAAATCAATTTGTCATTTCCGACCTTTGCGCCCGATTTGGGCCTTCCTAAGGCAATTCGACCAAATAGATCGCGTTTTAGCAGGGTCTTTTCTTTGGTTTCGATCCTTGTGGAAGGTGTCCACCTCGAAAATCGAGGGTCTCCGCGACGCTCCGACCTGCGGAAGTCTAAAAATTATAAAATCGCCTCTACGGTATGAAGTTGCGTCTTTTATCACTGATCATATGCCTGTCTTTTGCACTGCCGCGTGCTGAGGCTCAACTCGTTATGAAGGGCATCGAGATCGGCCCTTGGGTCGGGACTTCTTTCTACCTGGGCGATTTGAATACCAACTTTCGACTGAATCGGCCCAACCTGGCCGGAGGCTTTGGCTTGCGCTATAATTTCAATAGCCGACTGGCCACCAAGGTGAGTTTCAACTACGGCCATATCGAGGCCTACGACAGCGATAGCGATAACCCATTCGAGCAGCGGCGAAATTTATCTTTTCAGTCCGATATTTTTGAAGGGACGCTGCAGTTCGAGTTCAATTTTCTGCCCTATATACACGGCAGCAAAGAGTACTTTTTTACACCCTATGTTTTTGGTGGGGTAACGGTATTCAACTACAATCCGCAGACTCGGACGGACGATGGTGAGTTGGTTGACTTGCGCGGGTTGGGTACTGAAGGGCAGCTGAGGGGTGAGGAGTATTACATACTGAGTACGGCCCTGGCCTACGGTATCGGCTTCAAATTCGACCTCAGTTATCGCTGGAGTGTGGATATGCATGCCGGTTTTAGAAATGTGGCCACCGACTACCTTGACGATGTAAGTACGGTTTACCCCGACCGCTCTGACCTGCGCAGCATACGCGTAGAAGACGGGCCATTGGCATTGGAGCTCTACGATCGTACTATATTCGACGACGGCTTTCCGCCTCGCGATCGCGAAGGCGAGCAGCGCGGCGACGATACCAATAACGACCGCTACTTCTTCCTGGGCGTCGGCCTCAATTACTACTTCGGCGAGTTGCAATGCCCCGACTATGGCAACGGTGGCCGCACGCGTAGACGCCGGTAAGAAGCTACGTACTGAATTTTCGAAGTACCTCTCGTGGCTTCATCTGCCCCTGGTGGTAGAGGATTTCTCTGTAATCATTAGTAGGGAATAGACTGAAATCAGCCAGTGCGCCCGGTTTCAGCATACCGCGGTCATTTAAGCCTAGTGCCCTAGCCGCCCTGGTGGTGAGCCCGGCCAATACTTCGGCTGTGGTGAGCTTTTCGTAGGTGGCGAGTATGGAGGCTTGTGTTAGGAGATCGCCCATGGGAGCGGAGCCGGGGTTCCAGTCGCTGGCGATGGCTAAGATCGCTCCGGCATCGAGTAGCTTACGAGCGGGCGTAAAGCCTACGCCAAGTCCCAAGCTGGCACCGGGTAGGGCCACAGCTACAGTATCGCTCTTGGCCAGCAAGGCGATCTCTTCGGGGCCGCTCGCTTCCAAGTGATCGGCTGAAAGTGCGCCGACTTCTACAGCGACCTGACTTCCACCGGGATTGAACTGATCGGCATGGACCGTCAGGTCGAAACCCATGGACTTGGCGCGCAAGAGATAAGATTTGGCCAGCGCCGGAGTGAAGGCTTCTTGCTCGATAAAAATATCTAAGCGTGGATTTTCCTTCACATAGTTTTTTACCTCAGGAAGTACATCTTCCACTAACATATCTAAATAGGCTGCCGGGCTACCACCAAAATCTTTGGGCACCACGTGGGCAGCCAGGCAGGTGGGTATAAGCTCGGGACCCTCCGGTCTATTCGCTTGCTGAATGGCCCTTAGCTGTTTCATCTCGTGCTGCGGGTCCAGGCCATAGCCGGTTTTCACTTCAACGGTTGTTACACCAGACTGCATGGCCCGCACTGCTCGCTGGAAGGTCAGTTTTGCTAATTGGGCCTCTTCGGCTTTCCTCGTTGCCTGTACCGTATCTTGAATGCCGCCGCCTGCCTTGGCAATCTCCAGGTAGCTACTTCCAGCATTGCGCAGGGCAAAGTCTCTGGCCCGGCTACCCGCAAAACAGATATGGGTATGGCAGTCGATAAATCCAGGTAGTAGGACAGATTGTGGGTCGGGCTGCCGCTGTACGAAAGACTCTTCGGGTTGCAGAAAAGTATTTTTGGATTTTTCCAAATGTCCAAATTCCCCCACAGCTACGACCCGGCCATCTCTAACTAATATTCCCCCATTGGCGATGATGCGCAGCTGCTCATCGGTAATTGGACCATGGGCAGGTAAATCGTCGAGAGGAAGCAGCTGGGCAACGGGACCGATTAAAGTCAGCATAGTCAGAAAGTTTCTAAAGGCCCTTGTTGCATTTGCTGAAAATCGAGTGACTGCTCTTCGGCCAGATCATAAGTCCATTCGAGTAGTTTGCCCTCTTGTATGACCCGAGTGGCGATCTCGATATCGGGCGCGAAGACCCGATCCACCTCGGCAAAAGATACTAGCTCTCTAAGCTTTCTGTGCACTTCTTCGAGTAGTGGCCCTGAGCGCAGCGGCTTACGGAACTCGAAAGCCTGGGCGGCGGTGAGTAGCTCTATGCCGAGTATTTTTTCCAGGTTACCGACGACCTGCAAAGCCTTTCGACCGCTTATGGAGCCCATGCTTACATGGTCTTCCTGGCCCAGGCTGGTGGGTATGCTATCGGCACTGGCGGGAAAACAAAGCGTCTTGTTCTCACTGACCAAAGCCGCCGTCGTGTACTGCAAGATCATGTAACCTGAGTTGATGCCGGTATCTTTCATGAGCAGTTTCGGTATGCCGTGGCCGCCTTCGAGTGCCAAATAGACGCGCCGGTCGCTGATATTGCCCATTTCAGCTGCGGCCACACAAGCGTAGTCAAGGGCTATAGCCAGCGGCTGCCCGTGAAAGTTTCCACCGCTGATGGCCGTATGCTCGTCTAGCACGATGGGGTTGTCGGTTACGGCATTGATCTCGATCTCAGTCAGCTCTTTGAGGTGTAGCCAGGCCGTTCGGCTGGCACCGTGTACCTGCGGCATACACCTCAGCGAGTAGGGGTCTTGTACCCGATCGCAGTCTAGGTGGTCTTCCAGAATCTCAGAGCCGGTAAGTAGCTCGCGCAATCTAGCCGCTACATGTGCATTGGCTGCAAACGGGCGTAGCTCATGCAGTTCGGCCGTGAATGGCTTGACCGAGCCTTGCAGCCCTTCCAGCATCATGGCTCCGGCCACATCTGCCTGTGCCAGGCAACGATGAAATCGCTCGACCAGTAGCACCGCATGAGCCGCTATAAACTGCGTACCGTTGATGAGGGCGAGGCCCTCTTTGGGGCCGAGGGATAAAGGCTCTATTTTTAAAATATCTGAAGCTGCATGAAAATTCGTAGAATTTTCATGCAGCTTAGAATCATACAAATATCCCTCCCCGATCAAGGGGAGAAACAGATGCGCCAGCGGTGCCAGATCGCCCGATGCACCTACCGACCCTTTGCTGGGTACCACGGGCGTCAGACCATTATCAAGCAGATACATAATGCGCTCCAGGGTTGCCACAGCTATACCCGAATACCCCTGTGCCAGTGCATGCAGCTTGAGTACGAGCATGAGCCGCGCCGTTTCGGCGGAGATCGGATCGCCGACACCTACGGCATGGCTGATGAGTAAATTACGCTGAAGAATCTTAGTTTGATCGGCAGAAATAGTAGTCGTACAGAGTGGACCAAAACCGGTATTGATGCCATAAACGGGTGTATCTGCCGCAGCCATTTGCTCGACAGCCAGACGGCACTTTTCGATCTTTTTCCGCGTGTCTGACTCGATAATGCCCTGAGTCTCTCCGCGGGCCAGCGACAGCGCGACGCTACAAGTCAGCCGGTCCTTCCCGTAGGCAAAAGTGGTTTTACTCATAATCGACAGGCGGTTAGGGATCGCAAAGGTAATCGGCTTTACATGTTCGAGCTAATATTTTTTCATATCGTATGGTTCCTTTTTCAGACTTCCGCAGGTAGAGGCTTCTCCCAGTTTGTGAGTAGAAAAAATTACTACCAAAAACAACAATTTGAGTATAGCACCTCGTGGCGTCTGGCGCTAGGAGCCCCGCGAGCATTCGCCGGAGAGAGAACATGTAGAGCATAGAAAACACGAAGAGCATAGAGAACATAGAGGGCATAGAGAGCACGAAGAGCATAGAAAAAAGCTCGATGGCCCCGTAGGGGTCTTCTTAGAAGGCAGGAAGGTCTGCAGTGCGAAGCACCAGGGCCTCCTCCGACTTTTGTAATGACAAAATCCGTAGAAATCCCATGATTCAAAATTTCCGTCAGGATATTATGTGAACCTAAATTTAAAAATCCGTCAAATCCGTTTGATCCGCGTTATCCGCGGCGAATTAAAAGATCACGAAAATTGTGAAACTCGCCTTAGAACAACGGAATCATGTACTTTTAATCCAAAATGCACGTTGATCCAATCACTGACCAGATACAGCCCGCCCGACGCTTCCCTATGGACCGGAAGACCGTCTAACGAGCACGAGTACTTACACGAGATGGTGGAGTGCATCGACCTGCGCCTGCCTGCCATGCGCCAGCAGGTAGGGAAGTACAAAGAAGAGAGCAATGAACTAGAAAATTGCTTCGTCATTCTAGGTTATTGTTGCGATGCCGGCGTACTGAGGAATCAAGGTCGACCAGGGGCCTTTTATGGTCCGCAAGCCATTAGGAAGCAGTTGGCTAAGCGCGCCAATCACTTACACGAGTACAAAGGACTAGTAGACGGCGGAGACATCATATGCGAAGATGACAATCTGGAAGAAACCCAGGCCCAAATGTCTGCCCTAATCGAGTTTGTGCTCAAGCAAGGTGGTACACCTATTGTACTTGGTGGCGGGCACGACTTGGCTTATGCGCATGGCAAGGCGGTTTACGCTTGGAAGGATGGTTACGATGTGGAAGACGACATTGCCATCTTAAACGTAGATGCCCACTTAGATCTACGCGATCTGGTGGATGGTAAAGGGCATAGTGGCTCGCCTTTCTATCAGCTTTTCAAGGATGGAGCTGATCGATATTTCGATTACTTCTGCTTTGGCCTTCAGCCTATGTCCAACCCGCCATCTCTCATGAAGCGCATGATCGATGAGGTCAATGGCGTATACATCACGGCCGCTGATGCGGCTAAAGACCTGGCTGACCCTGCTGATAGCACTTTTACTCGCTGGCTAACCGATGGGAATAAATTGGTCTATTTAACCATAGACTTGGATGCGATCGCCTCTGCTTATGCACCGGGAGTGAGTGCCCCCTCAGCTATGGGGCTAGACGTAGCGACCGTACGCAAGCTCATAAGCCTGTTGCGTATGAGGTACGCACCTATATCTATAGATATCGTCGAGCACAACCCCAAATACGATCAAGATGGTCGCACGGCACAGCTCGCCGCCGGGCTGATTTGTGACTTGATATATAGAGATATGGCTGATCCGGATACTAGTTTTTGAAGGTGTAGCGGGTGGTTCGTAATGTTCCGTGCTTAAGTAATATTTGTTCTTCTACTCCTTGTGTTAGATCTCTTGTACCTGTAGCAGGTGAAATATTCTTGTGAAAATTTAGATACTGCTTTCGTCTTTTTCAAGCATCTCGGGCTCTATAGAATATGGTGGTTTATAAGCCATGATCTAATCGTACGATTAGATCACAAGGTGCTAAAACCAATTGGCCCGACCACTTTCGCGGCCGAGCCAATTCAAATTTTTCACCTTTAAAGCCAATTATTTACAAATTCAGAAACTATGGTGCGCACTAAATTGTGCCTGCCCTTTAGCCCAAAGATCTGTTGCTTGGTTCATCCAGCCGAGCTGAACGCGGAGGCGTTCGCCCAGGCCGTATCCCAGGCCGATATAGGTACGATTGCGGTCGAATATTTCGACGCTTCGTCCGTCGCCTATGTCTCGCTGACCATTGACGAAAATCTCATTGTAGAGTGCCAGGTAAATGGCTCCTTTAACCAGTTCCGTCTTATTGAATGGAATATTTAAGAAGAGCATATATCGATAACGGGTACGCAAGTCTTGATCTTCTACCCAGCGTTGCTCGTAACGAAAGCGATGGGTAAATAAGAATCGACTTCCGACCTTATTGCTGAAAAGGGCCTCTTGATAAATGCGATTTTCGTGACTGGTTTCGGATATCTCGCCTGGTACGCCTGAAGTTATACTGGCATAGCCTAGGGTAAGCAGAATGTCGCCTTTACCTGGGCGATAGGTCAGACCATTTCTGAGGAGTATTTGCTCCAGGTCGCTGCCGAAATTCCAGAAACGAAACTGGGCATCACCTTGCCAGCCAAATTTACTGTCGCCAAAGGTGGTGTTATAGAAGTACATGTACCAGGCACCCAGCTGGTCTTCATCGACCTGCTGGGCACTTATGGTGAGCCCACTTAAAAATAGGCAGGCTAGGAGCCAGATTTTTCTCATGTTTAGCGAAGTATATTCTTTTCTTCTGCGAAACGCGGAAGACTCGCTACGGTTTCATCCAGGAATTCGACTACGCCTGTATCTAAGTGATATACCGCACCTACGATAAGCAAATTACCACTATCAAACTGGCGGCTGAGTACAGGCTCCAGGCTTCGAAGCTCCTCTACCTGTTCGAGTACATTGCGGCGCACGGCTATGTCCAGCTTATCGTCTCCATCATGTGCGTGAGATTTTGCGTAGAGTGAGGCTGGCTTAATGTCGTTGATGAGTGTTACCACGTGTCCGGGGGGATTCTCAGGTAATTTCATGGCGGCGTCTACTGCGCCACAAGACTGGTGTCCCAATACGACGATCAGTTTGGTATTGAGCACAGCGGTTGCGTATTCGATGGTACCATAAGATGCCTCGGCCATAACCTGGCCCGCTGTTCGGGTAATGAATAGGTCACCTACACCTTGATCAAAAATGATTTCGTTGGGAACGCGGCTATCGGCACAACCGATAATGATGGCGGAGGGCTTCTGGCCAAGCGTATTGTTCTTCAGGTCATCGTCTGTTTGACGAGGGCTGATGCTTTTATTTTCGGCGAACCGCTTATTGCCGTATATTAGCTTAACCAGGCCGTAATATGGATCTACATAAGCACTATCGCGATCAGCGAAGTATTGATCGGCTTCTAGCTGTAGCATCTCGGTCACTGCCGACGATTGCTGCGCTTGAAGAGAAATAAAACTCAGGACAAAAAGTAGTCCTGTGAGTTGCTTTGTTATTGTGTTCATCTATTTGCTGAGTTAAATGTGAAAGATGAACCATATTACCCCTGGGAAAACTCAATGTTCGGAAATTTAATGTAGCTACATTTATTTTTAAGACTTTCTTAACTTTTAGAATTACCCACAATCTACTTTAGAAAGGGTTAAGGCTTATCCCAAGCTCCAGCTCGCTCCCTCTTTACCATCTTTGATCTCCACGCCAGCGGCGGCCAGCTGATCGCGAATTTGGTCGCTGACAGCCCAGTTCTTTTCGGCCCTTGCCTGTTGGCGTAGGTCGAGTACCAGTTTTAATACACCGTCGAGTGCTTCGGTCGTCTTATTGTTGGCTCCCCCGGTTAGGTCGTTCTTGAGTCCGAAGACGTTGAAGACCAGGTCGTATAAATGCATCTTTACGTCGGCGAGCGTCTCAGCCGATACTTCATCCAGCGATAGTTGACCGGCATGGAGTGCATTGACCTTACTCACCAGCTCAAAGACTTTGGCCAGTGCCTTAGGCGTATTGAAGTCATCGTCCATATCAGCCCAGGCAGCATCCATGTGCTCGCGAAGTTGCTTGCCGACCGTTTCGTTTTGGGCGGTGCCTTTTGCCTCTAGTTCTTGCAGCTTTTGGTAGCCCTCCATCAAACGATTGTAGCCTTTTAGTGCAGCTTGCAGGGCATCGTCGGTGATGTCCATAGTGCTGCGATAGTGTGCTTGGAGCATAAAGAAACGGACAACCATAGGGCTATAGCCCTGGCTTACGTGTGGGCTCTCGCCACTGAACAGCTCATCAGGGGAGATGGTGTTTCCGTCGCTCTTTGACATCTTGCGACCATTCATGAGAAGCATGTTGGTGTGCAGCCAGTACCGGGCACCGCCGCTGCAGTCTTTATCGGAGCAGCAGCCTACGTTTTGTGCGATTTCATTTTCGTGATGTGGAAACTTGAGATCGTTGCCACCTCCGTGAATATCGAAAGTTTGCCCCAGATACTTAGTGCTCATAGCCGAGCATTCGAGGTGCCAGCCTGGGAAGCCTTCACCCCAAGGACTCGGCCAGCGTTGTAAGGTCTCGGGTTGGGCTTTCATCCAGATGGCAAAGTCTTGAGGAGAACGCTTTTGATCTTGCCCTTTCAGCTCCCGGCTTTCGACCATGAGTTCGTCGATCTTACGCCCCGACAACTCGCCATAGCGATTGCTGTTGGCCGCATTGTAAGCCGTCACGTCGAAGTATACGGAGCCGTCTACTTCGTAGCCGTAGCCATTGGCTATGATCTGTTTCACCATTTCGATTTGCTCGATGATGTGGCCCGTAGCTGTGGGCTCGATATCAGGCGAGTGGTTGTTGAATACCCGCATCTTATCGTGAAAATCGTTGGTATACTTGTGGGCAACCTCCATGGGCTCTAGCTGCTCCAGTCTGGCTCCGCGCGCCATGCGATCTTCCCCGTCATCTGTCAAGTGGCCGGCGTCGGTAATATTCCGTACGTAGCGTACTTTCCACCCTTTATACACCAAGTAGCGATAGATGATATCAAAGCTCACAAACGTCCGACAGTTCCCCAAATGCACCGGATTGTAGACCGTAGGCCCACACACATATAAGCCCACAAAACCAGGATTGAGTGGCTCGAAGACTTCCTTTTTCCGCGAAAGAGAATTGTAGACGGTAAGAGGGGACATAGAAGGATGGAGATTTGAGCGCGCAAAGATAAGAATCAAGACATTAGATCGCTCACTGCGTTCGCTTTTAGACGTTAGATCGTTCGCTGCGCTCACTGTAAGACGTTAGAGCGGCACTGCGTGCCTCAAAGACTAGAGAGAGGGGATTAGATCCGGGATCAGTAGTTACTAATTTGCAATGCATTTTGCGCCTTGTAAAGTTTCAGCCGCCGCAGGTGCTGAATGCTAGAGCGGGTCTGGCAGGCACGAAGTGCCGATCTAAAAGCGAACGAAGTGAGCGGTCTAAAACGGGATGTCTTCGTCCTCATTCATTCGACTTGGCATGATCGTACCCGTGTAGGGAGCGTCTTTAGTGGCACCAGACTCGAAGGTGTTTTCAGGCAGCAAACTAAAGTCCGGATCATCAAGATCGCTGAATTTGGCAAAATCGCTCTCGAATTTGAGCTTGATAGTTTTGGTCTCGCCGTGGCGGTTTTTGCCTACGATCACTTCAGCTACATTCTTCAAGCTATTGCCTTGCTCGTCTTCCATGATCTGGTAGTATTCTGGGCGGTAGAGGAACATGACGAGGTCGGCGTCTTGCTCTATTGAGTTGTGGACAATGATGTCGTTTGCTAGGAAATTATGTGGGCCAGGAACGGTTAGGTCGTAGACTTCCTCGATTTCAGAGGGGATAATCTCAAGTATTGAGTCCCAGTAAATATCTGAATTTGCCAACTTGTTGAGCTTGTTTGAATCTACAACTGAAGCTACTTTATTTGCTCTTTCCCGACTCAAATTACTTTTATACAGAGTTGTACCGCAATATGCTGTTTCGATAGCTGATTGCATTTGTCTCGCTGTCATTTCTTTATCCTGCATAGCAGGAACAACCAACGAACGCCACACTGCTTTGGGGATTATATCACGATTCGTGTTACTGTTTTTACGCTCAAGATAACCCTTCACTACTTCTAATGAGTCAGATTTATACCTGCCAACGGCTTTAACTCTATTAGCAAAATTCAATAAGTCCACTTTGCCAGATACGATAACGTGATATTGATCTCTACCATTTTTTTGTTCAACACGCTTCAATCTGGAATTGATTCCTATTCTAAGTAATAATGCTTGGACATCTCGGGATAAACGTTCACTACTAGATGCGTAGTAAATCTTAGGATATTTATTCTTACCTGCCTTAGTTAAATTTATACAGCCATCTGTAGACCACAAATGCCGTAAAAACAATTCGATTTTTTCAAGGCTTTGCTGAAAGACTACTTCCGGGACATATTTCTCGTGTGACCTTAAACCGAAGACGCCAAGCGAAGCTAACCATTCTGAGATAGCGCTTCTTACTCCATGCGTATGCTTTCTAGTACTGGTTAGATATACCTGATACCAAGAATGTCCTTTTTTTAGGTTGTTTTCTTTGCGTATTCTTGGATTAACCTGATCGCCAAACTGCTCTTTCGCTAGATTGACTACAGTTTCTGCGAGGTCAAACTCTTTAGTCGTGTATTGGATCGAGTGGCGTGGTAGAGTACACCCATCACCAATCAGATGGCCAAGAAGCGCAAGTTCTGTTTCCGAGCATCTATTGTCAATTGTTTCTACAGGGACGATTCGGGGTAAAGCAATATGCTCACCACGTTTTAATTCGTCAAGTCTCTTCCAACCGCTAATCGTAAGGAATTTATGGTTAGCAGTAGCTTTAATTTTTCTTCCCGACCTAGTTTGTATACAATAGGTCTGCTTTTTTCCAGTAGAAAAAGCACGCGAAACTAGAGCTGACTCTAATTTAAGACTATTCTGATTCAGTCCAATAATATTAAAATCGCCCTCTGGATAAATCTCAGCTAATTTAGAAATCGGTACTCTCTGGCCTGTATCAGCCAATGTCACCAAAGTATCACCTGCCAAACAGCCAGACTCTCTCAAATCAGAGAGTTGCGGCCGCTTATCTCCACCTCTAGTCTCTACGGCACGACTCAGCTGGGAGAGGGCGATGACGGGTACCTTAAGTTCCTTGGCTAAGCCCTTCAAACCACGACTGATGGCCGATACCTCTTGCTCTCGGTTGCCGCCTCGGTTGGTCTCGCCAGCGCCCGACATGAGCTGGAGGTAATCGACGACTACCATAGAGATACCCTTCTCGAGCTTGAGGCGACGGCATTTGGCGCGCATCTCGAAGACGTTGATGCCGGGCGTATCGTCTATGTAGATCGGGGCTTCACCCACGCGGTTCATGGAGTCGATCAGGCGGACCCATTCGTCTTCGTCGAATTTGCCGGAGCGCATCTTTTGACCGTTTACCTCGGCATCCATAGAGAAGATGCGGCCGGCCAGTTGTGGAGCCGACATCTCCAGGCTGAAGAGGGCTACACCCTTTCCGTACTCGGCCGCTGCGGCGCGTGCAATAGAGAGTACAAAGCTGGTCTTACCCATGGCCGGGCGGGCAGCGACTATGATCAGGTCACTCGGTTGTAAGCCGCTGGTAAGTCTATCCAGGTCAGTGAAGCCACTCGGTATGCCCGTGAGCCCATCCTCTTTGTCGCGAATGGCGTTGAGCTGCTCCATGATCTGGTTGGCCAGGCTGCCCATATCGGCCACCTGCTTGCCCATGTTCTTCTCGGTGATCTCGAAAATCTGGTTGCCAGCCATATCGAGCAGGTCGAGTACATCGGTACTGTCTTCGTAGGCATCCTGAATGATCTCGGTACTTGCCCGGATCAGCTCTCGCTGGATGAACTTTTGCGTCACGATGCGCGCATGGTACTCCACATTGGCCGAGCTGGTTACTTTGGTACTGAGCTGAGCGAGATAAGCAGGACCGCCTACCAGTTCTAGGTCCTCCGACTTTTTGAGTTCTTCGACCACCATCAAAAGGTCGATCGGCTGCGACTTCTCAAACAGGCGGCGCATAGCTCTGAAAATGGCCTTGTGTGCGTCGGTATAGAAGGCTTCGGGCTGGATAGTATCCAGCACTTTAGTCATAGCCTCCCGGTCTATCAGGATAGCCGATAGAATAGCCTCTTCCAGGTCTATCGCTTGCGGAGGGAGCTTGCTGAACGAGGGCATATTAGCCTCTTCCAGTTGTCGACGGGTAGAAGGATACTTGGGTGTATTGCCCAGCCTTTTTCGGCGCTCTGTAGCTTTATCATCAGCCATAAAAGTAAAGATAGCGACCTATTGCGCCCCTGCAAAGTAAAGCAGGAAATTAAGGCTGTTAACCATATGTTTTTTTATCAACATGTTTCCACTTCGGGAGGTTAGGAATGGCATGAGCAATATCTTGATCGGCGGTGGAACGGGTTTTATCGGTATGCCTTTGAGCAGACTCTTGAAGGAGCGCGGACACGAAGTCCATCACTTGAGCCGCCGGGCCAATCCAAAGGCGGAATTCCCTGCCCATCAATGGGATATCAATAAGATGACCATAGACCAGGAAGCCGTCGATCGGGCAGATGTGATCATCAATTTAGCCGGTGCAGGCATAGCCGATAAACGTTGGACGGCAGCACGGAAAAAGCTCATCATCGATAGCCGGGTGAAAACGACCAGCCTTTTGGCCCAATCCATATCAAAACGCCCTAGTGAATTGCCACACTACATCAACTCCAGTGCGGTCGGCTTCTACGGCAATCGAGGGGAGGCGATCTGTACCGAAGATATGCCCGCTGGCGATGACTTCCTCAGCGAAAGCTGCCAGGCCTGGGAAAACTCAGTCGAGCCGATCCGCGAAATGGGTATTCCTACCGCCATCGTACGCACGGGCATCGTGCTACACCCGAGCGGAGGCGCCCTGGAAAAAATGCTGCAACCGATGGCCCTTTTTACCTCTGGCTATTTCGGCAACGGGCAGCAATGGTACAGCTGGATCCATATGAAAGACATTTGCGGTATTTATGCCCACCTTATCGAAAAAAAGCTAACGGGAATCTACAACGGTTCCGCCCCAAACCCCGCTAGAAATAAAACCTTGGCCGAGCTGCTGCCCAAAGCAAAAGGAAAGGCTGCAGTAGTCATGCCCGTACCTAAATTCGGTCTGCGACTAGCCTTGGGAGAAATGGCTGATACTATACTCGATAGCACCAGATGCTCGGCTGAAAAAATAGCTGAAAGCGGGTATTCATTCGAGCAGCCAGAGTTGCTGGCGGCACTAGAGAATCTTTTGAGGTAGTCGAAAAGAGAGACATCGGACGCTCGCAGGTCCTCCCTTTTGGGTCGGACACTACGAGGTCCGTCCACGAACCTCGTAGCGTACTTGAAGCCGTAGCCTGCGGAGGCTTGAAGTTCCTGCGAGCGTTCTATGCTCCATTAAGCTATGCTCAAAAAAGCGGCTTTTCCTCAGTCTCCTCCTCTCCTTCAGCCTCGATCAGCTCGAACTCATAGCCAGCAGCCAGAGCGATCAGCTCGATCGTCTTGATCAAGCCCAGCCCTTGCTCTTCGGCTCGGTCGATCAGCTCGCTGGTGAGGGCCCTTTCTTCGATGGCATCTCTGGCGTTTTTACTCAGTATAGTCAGATCAGCTGGCTCGAAGCTATTGAACCAACTCTCTTCGATTATCCGGTATTCGACCTGGTGGTCTACGGCCAGCACCTCGGGTTTGGGCAGCTTGCTAATCGTCACTTTGCGCGTTTCTTCATCGATGCTGGTGTTGAGCCCTTCCAGATCATAACCGACCAGTATGGTGCCGGTTACTTGTACCGTTGCTTTCTTGTCGAAGTTAAACTGGGTCGGGAAGGGTACATACAGCGTCACGTGCCGGGTTTGGGTCTCGTTGTATAGCTCGACCACATCGCCTTCTACGGTCACCATCTTGCAGACGTCGCGTATACGCTCCAGCAAGATAGACTTATCGACAACTACGGTCTGTTGTTCACCACTCATCACGCAAGACCGATATGACAAGATACCGCACACAAAAGCCAGTATAGCTAATAGTAAATAGGGGGCACTTCTGCGCATACTTTACCTTTTGGAGTCCAGTGGGTGCTTAAGCCCTCGTGCACTCGAGAGTACCGCCCTGACCTCACCTACGCGCACAGGTGAAGTGATCATGACCGGTATGCGATTGTCGTCGTCGCCAACATATACCTTCATCTCGTCTCCTTCTTTGAAAATATCGCCAGCAACCAGTTGGGGGTTGAAAACCTTAGTGTCGTATCGCCCATTACCTTTCACTTTTACATTGTCTTCTTGACCGAGATATTTCAAACTGAGTGGATAAATCTCCTGGTCCATAAGAATGGTAACAGGGTGGGTATCCCCGACTTTCATAGCATCTATATCCAGATTGCGGCAGTAGTACATGATGGAAACCAGATCGTGCATGCACCCCTCGAAGTCGATGTCTTTGCGCTCTAGCTCTGCCCGGGTCACGCCGCGCATGCTCACGGCCCTTCCACCCGATTGGCTGAAGGTGGTGCGGTCGTAGCGTTTGTAGTCGCCTTGCTTTACGTCCTTGATGTTCATGCGCGGTAGTAGACTTTCCTTGTCGACATAGCTCTCGTAGTGGTCGCGCACCTTGTAAAACCACTCGTAGCTGCTAAAGGTCCGCCCATCGACTGAAATGTGAAAATCATTACCGGTGTCGTAGACAGCAAAACTGACTTGGCCAGCGGCGATCCAGACAAAATTTAGCTTGTAGTAGAGTGTGTACACCAGCCGTTCGCCAGCCTCGAAGGCTTGATTATCGATGGTGCAGGGATCGCTTGGTGGGGTAGCGATCTCTTCGGTTAGCTCTTGCTCGCTTTGCATATGATTAAAGCTAGTCGGACTCACAGATAGCAAAAGCGTTAGCGAAGCCGTAAAGAGCAGGGTTTTATATGGATTTTGCCACATGACTCATTTTATTTTGGAGTAGAAAATAGGGTGATAACAAGGTAGGTAGCAGCACATTGATCAAATACAACAAACTAAACGCCGTAAGGCCGGCCGTAAGTACAACAGCCTCACCACCAAATAAGGTCGCTGCTAGCTCTGCCCTAACCAGCAAGTGCACACCGGGCGGCAGCGGTAGCCCCGCTTGCAGCAAATAAACGCCCGCAATGCCAGCCATCGCATAGACATACGGCAGCTCCAGACCACCCAGCCGCATGAGCAGGTAGATTTGCGTGCAATAAACCAGTAGGCGAAGGACGGAGTAAAAAACGGGAGTTAAGTAATGTGCGTGTTTTGGGGATGTAGACTTCCGCAGGTAGGGGCCTTTACGGGGTTGCTGTTTTTTTTCATGTCCTGCACTCGTCAGACAAAGCGAGGAATTTGTCGTTAGCCAAGTTGTTCCGCCAGAGCGGAACCTTGTCGGATCCTCGTCAGCCGAATCGTTTCGCCTGAGCGAAACTTCGTCTGACGAGTAATTAGCACCAGTAAACCTCCCCCAAATACGCGGAATCTTTTCCACCTGCGGAAGTGCAATTAAAAATACGAATACCGCTAAGGCTGGCCCCACAGGCACCAACCACCATCGCCACGCTTCCCAGCTTTGTGGCAGCGCATCGCCACCCACCCAGACCAGACCCGGCCAGGCTAGCAGGAGGAAGGCTACCCACTGGCAAATGCCTCCTTGAAAAGTAGCCATCAAAACAGCTTTGACTTCCGACTTCTCAGCCGTAAGCGCACGGCCAGCATAGTCGCCTATGCGGTTGGGGGTGAGGCTACCCGCACCCAGACCCACCAGCACCGTCCTTAATGAACGTCGGAACGACCAATCGTGATGTGGCCGCAGCAAATACCTGAATTTCTGTGTCTCCAGCCACCAGTTGAGCGGCATGAGCACGACGGCCGCCAAAAACCATGGCAGACTGCCGAGCCGAAATACTTGTGCCCTGAAAGCTTCCCAATCGAAGCTTTGCAATTGCCCACGCCAGTGCCAAACTAACCCCAGCGCAAGTACCCCCGCTAGTAGCCACAAGCCAGCCCTTTTTAGGCCAGGCGATCGGTTTTTTCGTGCATAAAGTTTTGAAAAAATAATTTTCAACTACTTTTGTTGATAGAAATTCATGTGCTCATGTCCAAATCACCAGCTGCTGTCTATCGCATACTCGGAATCGATCCGGGTACGACAGTGCTGGGCTATGCCGTGATCGAAATACACCCCAAATCGCGGCGCGTACTTGAGTTGGGCACCTTGAAGCTGAGCAAATTTAAGGATCATCCGCGGCGATTGCAGATGATACACGAGCGCATCAGCCGGGTCATTACTACGCACCAGCCATCGGTCTTGGCCATCGAGGCTCCTTTCTTCGGTAAAAACCCACAGTCCATGCTCAAGCTGGGTCGTGCCCAAGGCGTGTGCATGGCGACCGCTATGACGGCAGGCCTGGAAGTGCACGAGTACGCCCCGCGCAAGATCAAGCAGTCGGTAGCGGGCAATGGCAACGCCAGCAAAGAACAGGTCGCCGCCATGCTCGAACACGAATTTGTCCTCGATACCAGCCGCTATTTGGCCGATGCAACGGATGCATTAGCTACGGCCGTTTGTCACTACTACCAGTCCAAATCACCTATGGCAGGCTACAGCGGTAAGGGTGGCTGGGCAGCCTTTTTGAAGGATAATCAGGATCGGATTGCGTAATGTAAAATAGGCTGCCTTTTTGGATTTTTGCAAAAACCCAAAAAGGCAGCCATCTGTTTTTTATGTACAATCAACCCGACTTATGCGCATCCTTTTCCCGACCTTCTTCGCTCTGCTATTCCTCGCCGCCTGCGGCCCTTCCGCACCCGACCCCGCTAACGTACCCGACCACTACCGTCGTCATCCATTCGATGAGGAAACACAGACCTTTAAGCTCGACGAGCTGGCCTACCCCGGTGTTCACCCCACAGACCCGGAGACGGGTGAGGTGATGCCAGAGCCCGTGCGCGACTGGACCTATACCGATCAGCTGGGGCGCACCTTCACCAATGAGGACTTGCGTGGCAAGGTATACGTCGCTGATTTTTTCTTTACCTCATGCACAACGATCTGCCCGAAGGTCAAGCAGCAGATGATGCGCTTGCAGGAAGAATTTGCAGGCCAGGAGGACTTTCGCATGGTCTCTTTCACGGTCGATCCTAAACGCGACACGACGGGTAGACTTTACGATTATGCCGACCGCTTGGGCGTGACCGATCACGACCGCTGGCGATTTCTACACGGCGACAAGCTTTTCACCTACGAGCTGGATGCCGACTACCTCAGCATAGCCGAAGAAAATCCCGATGCGCCCGATGGCTTCGATCACACGGGCTACCTGGTGCTGGTCGATAGAGAGGGCTATGTACGATCATATGCCTCGGGTACCGTACCGGAAGAGGTGACGCACTTTATAGACGATATCAAGTTGTTGTTTTAGTTTTTATGGCATGGAGCTATAAAAACTAAAACAACACGCCTTCCTTCCATAGCGTTACCTTTGCATTAGATGATCAATCCCATGAAAACCATACTCCTTGGGCTGTTTTTGTATGCCTGCTGCTCTTCGCCCTTGCAAGCGCAAGGCGAGACAGTCACCGAATCGGAGCTTACCGTACAAGGCCGATTCCTCAAAGCCAAGCAAGCCGCACTCATCGGTCAGATTGATGAGGCCATAAGTCTGTTCTCCGCACTAGCCGAAGACGATGATAGAAACGACGCTATCCAATTTGAGTTGGGCCGCTTATACTTCAGTAAAGAAGAGACCAATACTGCCATCGGCCATCTGGAAAAAGCCTGGGAACTCGACCAGCAAGATGCTTATGCCTACTTCCTATCCGAAGTGTACGAATCTGCCGGTCGATACAGCGAAGGAGCTGAACTCATGGCATCACTCATCGAGCGCAGACCAGACGAAGTAGACCTCTATTTGGCTCAGATCGATTTCTTGAAGAGAGGTCAACTGACCGACGAAGCCATCAAAGTCTACGACAAGCTGGAAAAGCGCCTGGGCGTCACGCCCTTTGTGAGTCGAGGCAAGCACGGTATCTACCTCGAAACCGGCGACCAGCGCAAGGCCGAGCGAGAGCTGCTTAAACTGATCGATGCTTTCCCCACCCGCATGGATTATCGCCATCTGCTGGCCGGTTACTACCAATCGCAAAACCAAGCGGCCAAAGAGAAAGCCACTTATGAAGAGATCCTCCGGTTGGAGCCCTCGGATGTGCGGGCACAACTCGCGCTCAAAGCTGAGGGTCCTGCTGCTGGGAATAGCGACGAATTACTCGCCCTCCTCAGCCGCTCCGATGTAGAGCTCGATCTGAAGATCGGTCGCTTGCTATCTATGGTCCAGTCGGCTCAGCCTGGTATGGACCCCGCCGCTCAAACCCAGCTCGACGGCTGGCTGAGCGAGCTGGTGCGCGTACATCCCGACGAAGCAAAAGCACTGGCCCTGCAAGCCGATCACTACTACCTGACCGGCCGTTTCAATCTGGCCGCCGACGCATATGATCGGGCACTCGAATTAGAAGAGGATGTCTATGCCGTCTGGGAACAATTCTTCGTCTCGCTCTACTTAGACCAGCAAATGGAAAAGCTGCATGACCGCGGCATGGACGGGCTCGATGTGTTTCCCAACCGGCCGAGACTCTATCTCTATTCGGCCCTGGCCGAGGCTTCTCGCGCCAACTACGCTGAGGCGGAAGGACTTGTTCAAGAAGCCAAGCGCATGAGCCGCAGCTCGGAACAGCTGACTCAGGAGGTCGGCAGATTGGAGTGGCTGCTCACCAAGCTACAAAACGAAGAAGACCAAACCATCACGCCTTCGGTAGTGGGCCAAGATCCATTTTCAGACTATTTGCAGGCTCGTGTCTTGCTGGTCAGCGGCAAAGTGGAAGAGGCCTACAATCTGCTTACAGCCGCTGCTCATGACCGCAATACCAATGCGCTTTGGTTAGAACTATTAGGCGATGCCCAGTCGGCCACCGGTCGCTCCGAAGAAGCCGCAACGAGCTACGAGCGTGCCAAAGCAGCGGGCAGTCGCAGTACTACGCTTTCGGGCAAACTCCGCAATGCTGGCGGCCGATAAAACCCCAATCGATCAACACAAAAATCTAAACTGATGCGTAGCTTACTTCTGCTCACCATCCTCATGGGTTTGCTCACGGCTTCTGCCTGCAAACCCAAACCTAAACCCACCGACAATGGGGACAGCATAACCACCGTCTCTGAGGCCGAGCGGGTCATGCGCCAAATGATCGAAGCCCAAAACTCGGTCGACTGGCTAGACGCCCGCGCACGAGTACGCATAGAGAGTCCAGCCATGAACGTAGGTGGCACCGCTTTTCTACGCCTCAAAAAAGACGAGTGGGTTTGGATAAGCGTCAAAAAATTCGGCTTCGAGGCCGCCAGAGCTATGGTTACGCCAGACTCAGTTTACCTCATCAACCGGCTGCAAAATACCTATACCATAGAGCCGCTCAGTTATATCGAAGAGAAGTACAAAATGCCTGCTCGCTTCGATTTACTCCAGCAAGTCATTATTGGCAATCCCATCTTTTTCGATCGCGATCTGGAGGTGGAAAATGCACCAGAGCAGTTTCATCTATACGGGCAGAGCAGCCGTTGGAAATCCGACTATTTTATCGACCAAGACGTCTATACCTTAGAGCGGATGAAGCTTGAAGAAGTAGGGAGCAACCGATCGCTAGATGTACAGCTCTCTGACTTTAGGCCCGTCGGGCTCAAGAACGATTTTAGCCACGAGCGCGCAGTGACTATTGAAGCACCAGGCACAGGCAACTCACGAGTCGAGCTCTCCATCAATCGGCTTACTTTGAATGAACCGGTAGAGCCCGTTTTTGAGATTCCCGATCGTTTTACCCGGGAGTAATGAAGCCAGTAAAAAACCAAAATCCATGGCCAAACGCCGCAAGCGCAAGGTGATCCTCATTGGTATATCCGTCCTCTTGGTCGCGGCATTTATTTTCCTGCGGCCAATACTGCTCATTGCCACGGGCTATGCCGCCAAGCATGCTTGTAGTTGCTATTTTTTGCAAGGCCGAGAACTGGATGAAATCGCCAAATCAGACTTAAATTTTTCTGTACTTCCGCAGGTAGGCATCTCCCTCGCCGAAGACAATGGAGGCGTACAAGCCAGTATGTTCGGTCTTTTCAAACGCGAAGCAAGATATATAACCGGCCAGGGTTGCACCTTGATAAACGATGCCTCGATAACAGTTCCCGCTCTGGCCCCTACACCGATGCCACCGCCAGATACGGTGGTTCAAGATATCGATTTCGAGCTGACCGAGCTAGATAGCCTGGGCATAGATGCCGGCTTACTGGCCGAAGCGGTCGACTACGGTATGGCTCCCGTAAAAGGCGGCGGTGCCAGGGCGGTACTCGTCATAAAAGACGGGCAGCTGTTGGCCGAATCTTATGCAGAAGGTTACGATAAGGACACCCCCTTGCTCGGCTGGTCTATGACCAAATCCATCACAGGCTTGCTAGTGGGTATGGCTGGTCTAGAACCAGAGCAAGATCACCTCTTCCCCGAATGGGAAAACGACCGCCGCTCGGAGATTACCATCGATAACTTGCTTACGATGAGTTCTGGCTTGAAGTGGACGGAACGATATGGCGCGTCTACTCATGCCACCCACATGCTGCACCGCACCCCCGACTTTGCCGCCTACGCGCGAAGCCAATCCCTGGCCGAAGAACCTGGCGAACAGTTTATCTACAGTAGCGGTACCTCCAATATGCTCATGCAACTTTTTTTAGAGCAGTTTCCCGATCATCAGGCGGGGATAGACTTCATCTACGAGAAACTATTTCACCCTATCGGTGCGTACAGTTTTCGGATCGAGCATGATCAAAGTGGAAAGTTGGTGGGATCGAGCTACGGTTGGGCTACGGCTCGTGATTGGGCCAGGGTCGGCCAGTTGGTTTTACAAAATGGACGTTGGGGAGAACGGCAAATAGTGGATAGCGAGTGGATAAACTACCTGCGAAAGTCTGTATGCACCAGACCGGCCCATAAGCCAGACAAAGCGGAATCTGAAGAATGTAATTATGGCGGCCACTTCTGGCTGAAGAGCGTCGAAGAGCCCAACATGCCCGACGACGCCATACTCATGCGCGGATTTCAAGATCAGCGGGTCATCATACTACCCACTCAGAATATGCTGATCGTTCGCCTGGGCCACAACGAAGATAAAGCCGCCGATTTCGATGGCTTGGTAGAAAGGGTATTGAAGAGTGTTTTGTGATCTTGGATTTTTGAAACCCAAGATCACAAAACAACAGCTTCTATTTTCTAGAGCCCTGTGTGTCATTCAGCATGACGGGCAGATCGCCGTCTGAGACGATCACCTTGGTATTGGGCGATTTAGCCAGCTCAAGGAAGGCTTCGATAGACTTGAAGCGAAGTACTTCAGGCGTCAGACCTTCGGCTATGATCAGCTGAGCATCGCGTACACCTTCTGCTTCGATACGCTTCTGATCGGCCTCGAAGCGAGCTTGCTGCAGCACGAACTCCATACGCAGGGCCTGCTGTTCGGCTTCCAGCTTCTCTTCGATGGCGCGCGCCAGGTTACCCGGTAGCGTGATGGATTTGATCAGTACGTTTTCGATATTGATGCCGCGGTCTAGCAGTATTTCCGCCATTCTTTCCAGAATGGCTCCTTCGATAATGTCTCGACGGCCCGTATGCATATCTTTGGCAAAATAGCGAGCTGATACATCAGCCGAAGCCGACCGGAAAACGGGCAGTATGACCTCGCGCTCGTAGTTGCGGCCCACCTGTCGCAGTATTTCGCCAGCACTTTTTTCGTCGAGGCTATATAAAATGGATATCTCAGAACGAATATTCAAGCCTTCCTTAGAGGGCAGGTTGAGTTCTACCTCCATGTTTTCGGTTTGTGTGCTCATCTTCACGATCCGCGTGGTGAATGGATTGAAGAAGGCTACACCCCGATCTACAGGCTGCTCTTTGAACTTGCCTAGGGTTTGTCGCACCCCTACTTGTCCTTCGCGGACAACGGTGCAGGAGGGAAGGGCCAATAATGCGGCCAGGCACAAGAGGCCATAAGCAAAAAATGGTCGCATAACGATCTGGTTTAAAGGGGTTAATAATTAGTTAATGAACCCGCCTTACAACCGCATGTTTGGCCCCATTTTAGGCTTTAGGAAAAATTTAACACGGGAGTGTATTGTTCATTATTTTAACGTGAGGTTGGGGGGGTACATCGGATGCTTGTACGTTTGTGACAGGATCATCATTTGCTTTTAGCTACAGTAAAAATGATGATCTTACTTCTAGCTTAGTGCAGTTCATCGGACGCTAAGGCGGTCATTCAATGACCAGTCACTCTTTGAGGTTGAGCGCCTGGGCT
>JBCCPC010000068.1:0-25936 GCA_039025055.1 Bacteroidota bacterium
AGCTATCAGGACAAAGATGGTCGGATGATGGAGCAACGCCAATTTTGAACCTACGCTGCGCACGAAAAAGTGGCCGATGGCAAATGGTTAGAAACATTATCAAAAAAGCGGCCTAGCCGCGAAAGCGTGAAATGCACCCTTAATTATTAAACTTATTCATCGTATTCCCCAGCCCGTGTGCACAAAAGCTCAGGGCAGCTTCAGCCGCTCGGTCTAATAGCTCGGTCAATTGCTCGCGCTCTTCGCTGCTCCACTCGCCCAATACGTAGTCTACCTGCCTGCCGGGGCCAAACTGATTGCCTATGCCGAAACGCAAGCGCGCGTAGTTATTTCCTCCAGTCAGCTTGTCGATGTCTTTGAGGCCGTTGTGACCGGCATCAGAGCCTTTCCCGCGCAAGCGCAAACGGCCATAGTCTAGATGGAGGTCGTCTATAACAACCAGTAGGTTTTTCTTATCGATTTTCTCTTTTTGCAGCCAGTAGCGTACGGCCTTACCGCTCAGGTTCATGAAGGTATTAGGCTTGAGCAATACGATCTGCTTACCGCGGTGCCTAATGCGCGCGAGCTGGCCGTGACTGTCTTCGGTCCAGTCTTCGCTGAGTCGATCTAAGACTTTGAATCCTACATTGTGCCGGGTCTCTTCGTATTTCGGGCCCGGGTTCCCCAAACCAGCTATGAGAAATTTCATGCCGCAAAGATTCAATTTTTTGTGTTTACCGAGTCGAAATCTGAGATTTTGACTCGGTAAACACAAAAATTCTTCGTTCCGGTCCGTTTGTACAAAGTCGTTATATCTTAGCCGCCGCAGACATCCCCTCTATTTATGCTTACCCGACTGGGTCCTTGGGTCATATTCAGCATTATCGTTGCTTACTTTTTGGTATTGATCGCCCTTTCGTGGTGGACCAACCGGAAAGGCGATAGCCAAGACTTCTACCTGGCCGGGCGAAAAAGCCCCTGGTTTTTAGTGGCCTTCGGTATGGTGGGTACTTCTCTATCTGGAGTCACTTTTATCAGCGTGCCTGGATTGGTCGGCAAATTGGATGCACAGGACATACCACAGGCATTTAGCTATATGCAGGTAGTTATTGGCTATTTGATCGGTTATTTGGTCATTGCAACGGTATTGCTACCGCTCTACTACAAGCGCAATCTGACCAGTATCTATCAGTATTTGGACCAGCGGCTGGGGCTCTCGGCTTATAAGGTCGGGGCTTTCTACTTTTTGGTGTCTCGAGTTCTTGGGGCCGCTCTGCGCTTGTTTCTAGTGGCTTTGGTCTTAGATCAATTCGTGACTGGCCCACTGGGTGTCCCGTTTGCTGTTACCGTTGCTGTTACCATCATTCTGATATGGGTCTACACGCATAAAGGCGGCATCAAGACCATCGTTTATACCGATACCCTTCAGACAGCGGCGATGATTGCCGCCTTGTTGGGTGCCATTTGGGCCATCAGTCAATCACTGAATAGCAGCCTGGGCGATCTCTGGACACAGGCCAAGCTCCAGAACTACGATCGTGTCTTTTTCTTTGAAGGTGGCTGGTCAGACCCACGCAACTTTTTCAAACAGGTCATCAGCGGCGCACTGATCACCATCACCATGACCGGACTCGACCAAGACATGATGCAGAAGAATCTAAGCATCGCCAAACTGCGAGACGCGCAAAAAAACATGGCTGTATTCAGTATCATACTACTGATCGTGAACGGTCTTTTCCTATTCCTGGGTGCCCTGCTTTATCTACAAGCCAGCCAAACGGGCATGGAGCTACCTGCCAGCTCGGATCTGCTCTTTCCAACCAGCGCATTGGGTGCACTTCCGGTTACGGTTGGTGTGCTTTTTATCATCGGCTTGATTGCCGCAGCCTATTCGAGTGCAGACAGCGCCCTCACAGCACTCACGACTTCTTTTTGCGTAGACTTTCTCGACTTTGGCAAAAAGGGACGCTCGCTTGAAGAACAAGTCAAAACCAGGCGATGGGTGCACGTGGGTTTTTCTGCCTTGCTATTTACGGTTATTCTTATCACAAAGGCGATCACCGAAGACACCTCGGTCATCTATGCGGTGCTTAAGGTCGCAGGATTCACTTACGGGCCGCTCCTAGGTCTATTCTGCTTTGGCCTATTTACGGATCTGAAAGCCCGCGAGTGGGTACAGCTGGGCAGTTTGCGTATACCTATGCTCGTGCTCGTCTGCCTAGCCGCCCCCATCATCAGCTTTATAGTCGACTATAATTCAGCTGAATGGTTCAATGGATTCGAGTTTGGCTTTACCATTATGGCTTTCAATGGTTTGCTGACGTTTGTGGGCTTGTTGTTGCTGTCTTATTCTGAGGTGGAGGAGGGCTAGTAAAAAAACTTTTTCTCCTTTATACCTTACCTTCGCCAATCAAATTTTGTTTTGTGATTTGGGCCATGGCCCAAATCACAAAACAAAGTTATTTCATAGCAACCCCTCTTTTCGATGAACCAAACCCGTGCAGTGATTACTGGTGTGCAGGGATATGTGCCTGACTACGTGCTGACCAATGCCGAACTAGAAACCATGGTCGATACCAACGACGAGTGGATTACTACACGAACAGGCATCAAAGAGCGGCGCATACTGAAAGGAGAAAACCAGGGTGCTTCCGTAATGGGAGTAGAAGCGGTAAGAGGCCTGCTGGAAAAAACGGGTACCGATAAAAACGAGGTCGACCTCCTAATATGTGCTACGGTTACACCCGATATGCACTTCCCCGATACCGCCAACATCATAGCAGCTAAGACAGGCATCAAAAATGCCTTTTGTTTCGATATCAATGCGGCTTGCTCGGGCTTTCTCTACGCGCTGACCGTAGGTGCCAAAATGGTAGAGGGCGGCCTACAAAAGAAAGTGATCGTAGTAGGTGTAGACAAGATGTCTTCTATCATTGACTATACCGACCGCACGACCTGCATCATCTTTGGCGATGGAGGCGGAGCCGTACTCCTGGAGCCCAGTGAAGATCCAGATTTAGGCCTGATCGACTACCAGCACTACAGTGATGGAGATGGTTCTCAGTACCTACACATGAAGGCAGGTGGCAGCAACAAACCAGCCAGTCTAGATACCATTGCCGCTAAAGAGCACTATGTCTTCCAAAATGGTCGCCCGGTCTTCAAAGCAGCTGTAAGCGGTATGTCCAATGTAGTGAAGGAGGTCATGGCGCGCAATCATCTTTCTCATGAAGAGATCGATTGGTTGGTTCCACACCAAGCCAACATCCGCATCATAGAAACTGTAAGCCGAATGACGGACTTTCCCAAGGAAAAAGTCATGATCAATATTCAGAAATACGGCAATACCACAGCCGGTACCCTTCCCCTCTGCCTGTGGGACTATGAAGATCAACTCAAAAAAGGAGACAAACTGATCTTGACCGCTTTTGGAGGTGGGTTTACATGGGGAGCATTGTATTTGAGGTGGGGGTACTAGCAAGCGAAGCTTGCAAGAAGATTCTGGAACCCAGATCGTCGGCAGTGGCCGACTTTTTAGAACCCTGAGAACAGTCCGAGTTCTAAAAAGCCACGATAGTGGCGATCCAGTATCCGGGTTCTATTAAAACATAATCCCTAACCTCAGCACAATCGAATTGATCCTTCCTCGGCTGTCTTCCTGCCGTTCTACACCGTTTCTGACGACCGTTGTGCTTTTGTCTTGTGTTAGGTCTGCGAAGCCCGATTGAAAAGCCAGACCACCAAATAAAAAAGTTTCGCTAGAGATTAGATATTCTACACCGGCACCGATGCCCCAGCTCAAATTGATCGCATTGACCGCAGAGCCGATATCGAGATCCTCGTCTTCATCAATGAAGTTCACATTTCTGACATTGCCGCGAGACCGAGTGGAAAAGCCCAGGGTTACGAGTGGCTGAAAGTAGTAGCGAAGAAAGCCAAACTCTCTCGTGCGCAGGGTAAGCCCGAAGGGAATTTCAACGAACTGAAGATTGTATTTGAACGCCGTTCCCCCATCAAACATGACAGAATCTGGTATATCGGGTACCTCATTCCAAATGCTGACCGATTCAAATCGATCTTCAAAGAAGAGCGTACCACCTGCATTGAAATGGAACCCGAGGCCCGTAGTGATGGCATAGTTACCATTATTACCGAAGGGAATCTCCCCGATCAAGCCCATTTTTAGACCCAGGTTGGTCCCGTCGCTATTGATCAGGTTATCGTTGGTGTTCATCGTGCTGAAAGTCGGGCTAAGCTGAAAGCCAAACTGTATATCGCGCTGTGCCTGAATGGTACTTAAACCTAGGAGCGTACATAAAAGTAGTAGAAGAAGTGATCTCATCATGAGTAAAATACGGTTTTATCGGGTTAATTCGTTGGCTTAACGGATTTCCAAACCCGCTGTTATATACACCATGCAAATAGACCGATTTTTACTTGCAATTACAAGTTTCGCGCTGCTTGTCTCGCTGATATTTTCGAGCTGTGGGGCCGATAATGGGCCGCAATTGCCAGATTTATCAGATCGCCCGCTTCCCGATTTTGAACTCATCCGATTTGAAGAAGCCCTGTTTTCAGCCGATACGACGCAGTTGGCGGAAGAGATACAAGCACTGGAAAATGAACATCCTGGTTTTACCGATGTGTTCTTTAAGTTCGTCATTCCGCTCAGGCGCGGAGACTTTTCGCCCGACGAGCAGATCGAGATTATGCGGGCATTTCTTAGTTATCCGCTTATACGTGAAATCTATAATCGCGCAAGCGAAAAGTATGCCAATCTACCCGATGAGTTGGGTAATTTAGACTTCCGCAGGTCGGAGCGTCGCGAAGACCCTTACAAAACAGGGTCGGAATCTCCCAAATCGACCGCCTGGCCTGCCTTCGCTAAAGCATTGCGAAATTACAGTTATTATTTACCCGGTGCCCGTCTACCCGATACCGTAATGACTTACGTTAGCCAGTTTGAATATGCTGGTTTCCTGTATGGAGACAATGATCTTGCCTTGGGCTTAGACTTCTTTCTTGGCCCTGAGTTCAATTACCGCTCAGTCAGCGTAGACGAAGTCATCTTTAGCGATTATCTGGCCCGCACCTACAATGCCGATCACCTTCTCACTTCGGCAGTCCGACTGCTTGTAGAAGAAGACATACCCGAGCCCAAAGGCGGCAGACTCATAGACCATATGATCAACAAAGGCAAGCAGCTTTACCTGCTAGATCGCGTACTCCCCGAAACACCCGACAGCGTACTCTTACGCATGAGCCCGACACAAATCGAGTGGTGCCGAGACAATGAAGCCACAATCTATGCCTGGCTGGCTCGTGAGGACCTGCTCTATACCACTGACCAGCGAGATATCCGCCGCTACGTAGAGCCCGCCCCGACTTCCCGAGGTATGCCCGAAGAGTCTCCCGGCGAAGCTGCTAACTGGCTCGGCTGGCAGATCGTAGAAAAGTACATGAGAAAGTCCAGTACTACTTCCTTCGAGGAACTAATCGATCTCGAGGATGGCCAAACAATACTGGTAAAGTCTGGCTACAAACCGAGAAAGTAAACTTGCTTTTTTTAGCTTGACTTTAGCCCATAGGGCTAAAGTCAAGCTTACATACGGCATTTGTCTCTTATAAAACGGGGCTTATCCGCTAGATTAGGCTGTTCATCCTAAAATAATTGTTTTCAGGATTTTTTGCGCTGACTTTTGAGGCGTAACAAATCAACTACACATACGGCTAACTGATACTCTTCTCCCTTAAGATTACCTCTCAAGTTTCACACTCAAATTGGGGTTTTCCATTAAAGGGGATAGCTCCTGAATGCTCAGGATGATTTACTCACCACTTTAAACTTTTCCCATGAATACTAGCCGTTTGTTCATTTTTTTTCTCTCATCTGGTTTACTTCTCTTGTTTTTTTCTTGCGCAGAAGACGATTCTGTCTTATTGCCAGAAGAGGAACTCACTACTGAAGTAGACACGGATGGTAATACAACGATTGTAGCCAATTTTCCAGGTGCTGCTCTAGCTGATCTCGATGTAAATTTAATTCGCGATTGGACCGACCTGATGTTAGAAGTAGAGCGGTATGCTACAGGTATGCGCCCCAATGCCTCTGCTCGTGCCCTAGCTTACATGTATCTGGCCAGTTATGAAGCTGCTGTTCCAGGCATGCGTGCCCACAGATCTGCCCAAAGTGCGCTATCAGGTTTGAATATCGATCCTCAGGAGTTGGATGAACCCATACACTGGGGAATAGCTATCAATACGGCACTAGCAAGATCCCTAAATCACTTCCTGATCAACACCCCTGAACATGCTGATAATCAGATTTCAGCACTTCAGAATTCCTTTGACGAACTTTTTGCTGAAGATGTCAATATTGAGACTATTAATGCCTCCAAAGATTGGGGCAATTATGTAGCCGACCGGGTTATCGTCTACGCACAATCCGATAGTGAAGCTGAAGAGCAAATACTCGATCCCCAGCCAGAGTCCTATGAACCCCCTACTGGAGAAGGCTTTTGGACCTATTCAGCCGAGCCCGAACGCGCTTTATTTCCTTATTGGGGAGAGACGCGAACCTTTGTCATAGCACCCGAAGAAACTACGTCTATTCCTCCAGTGGCATACAATGAGCAGCTTGGTAGCGATTATCATAATCAAATGATGGAAGTCTACACAGCAAATAATGCAGCGATGAACGATGACGAAGAGCAACTATGGATTGCAGAATTTTGGAGCGATGATGTAGAAGGTTTGATGTTCAGCCCACCAGCAAGACAATTTTCCATTGCTAATCAGCTTATAGAACAGTATGGATTAAATGCCGAACAAGTCCTGTACTTCTACCTAAAGCTGGGCTTATCGCTCAACGATGCTGCTGTCGCTACCTGGAAATACAAGTACGAATACATGGTCATGAGGCCAAATGTGTACATCCACGAGCATATCGACCCCAACTTTCAAACGAATTTATTCCGCTTGGTTTATTGGCCCAATCCGAGCTTTCCCGGCTACCCATCGGGCCACTCTTGCTTTGCATCGGCTGCCGCGGGTGTATTCATAGATTTCTTTGGAGATCGGACCAACTTTACAGACAGGAGCCACGAAGGGCGAACCGAATTCCTCAGTACCCCCAGAACCTTTGAAACCTTCCGATCTATGGCCCGCGAAAATGCTTTCTCCAGAATACCTCTAGGCGTACACATACGCATGGATTGTGCCGAAGGACTTCGCTTAGGCTATGAGATATCAGATGCCATCAATCGCTTTGACTTAAGGCGAAGACCCGTTTGACATTACTAACTTGAAATGAACCAGTGAACAACCTTTTCCCGGATCCTTGCTGATTTATATCAGCAGGGACCGGTTTTTTAAAATTACTCTTTATTTGTAAAAAGCTTTAAACATTTCCTCTTTTATGAGTAGATCTTTTATCTACTTATCGATTTTTTGTGTAGCAGCTTTGGTGCTGCTCATTCCTCCTTTGTCTATGCCCGGGCAAGGGATTGCGTTTGTGTTTGAAGAACTAGCTTCTCTAGGGCTTGCCGGTTTGATCTTTACTTTGTGCCTAAGTCCTGTTCGTACCCGAATCAAGTCTATGTCGGTAATGCGAAAAAATGGACTACAAAAAAAGATATATGGCCGTGAATTTAAGGATGTACTTCTGGGTACCGCGCTTATTTTTACATTGATATGCCTTCCATCATATTTATATTTCCGGGTAAATGGCTTGCCGGTATTTTATCGGGATCTCTTGGAATATAAAGAAACGGTTAGACGGACCAATAGACCATCTCCGAATATACCCGGGCGCGGAAACCAGCCGGGAAAAAGACCTCCACCTCCATACAGACCGATGCCTTTGCATGCACCAGACCAAATTCCCTTCTGGCCCTATGCATTGAGGATACTTAGTGTGAGTACAATCGCTCTTTCTTCTATCTATGCGGTTGAAGAATTTCATGCCGGTAATCAGTACCTCATTGCGCAAAAGAATCTACAGCAAGAACAGCTCAAAGAACAAGCTATACTACAGGCTAACGTACTAAAAAAGCAGCTAAATCCGCACTTCATGTTCAATACCCTCAATGTATTATCAGGCTTGATTCATGAAGACATCGATAAGTCAGAGCGCTTCATCAATGAACTATCCAAAGTATATCGCTACGCCATCGAACACAGCGAAATACCATGGAGCTCTCTCTATGAAGAAATTAACTTTATACAATCTTACACCTTCTTATTGAAAATAAGATTTGATGATAAGCTTAAAGTTGACATCGAAATCGATAAAGATTTAATGGATCATCAGATTCCAGCGATGACTCTAGAATTACTTCTTGAAAACGCCATCAAACACAATGAAGTAAGCAAAAAAAGTCCACTCTTCGTCAAAATTTATATCTCCAACGGAGCTTTAATGGTCGACAATAATTATCAACCAATAGAAGCTCGTGACGACTCCACTGGAATTGGGTTAAACAATCTAAACAGAAGGCTCGAATTACTGGGGCAGGAGAAAGCTATCTACATGAAAGATGACAACACGTTTCGAGTCAGTATACCATTAAAAAAGCCTTTGTAAGGCCAATCGATATGCGGGTGAAAGTTTTAATCATCGAAGATGAACGTCTAGCTATTTCACAGCTTAAAAGAACTTTAAGCAAGCTACAGACCCAATTTGAAATTATTGGTGTTATCGAATCGAAAGAGGAGGCTATCAATCAAATTCCTAATTTAGACCCTGACCTCATATTCATGGATATCCATCTTTCAGATGGAATGTCGTTCGATATCTTTTCGGCAATTAGCATCGAAAAACCAGTTATTTTCACTACTGCTTATGATGAATACAGCTTAAGAGCCTTCAAACACTACAGCATTGATTATCTACTAAAGCCAATAGAAATAGGCGAATTAGAACGGGCAGTAAATAAGTTCATTAATCACTTTAACCCACAAAACAACACCATTAAGCTAAATAACTTACTGGATCATATACAGGGAAAACGGAAATTTAAAACTCGCTTTTTGATCAAAGTCGGTGCACGCCTTAAGTCGATAGAAGCCAAAGATATTGCCTATTTCTTTGCTCAAGATAAATCTACCTACATCTGTACTTTTGAGAATAGAAAATATCCTGTAGATATAAGTCTAAAGGATCTGGATAAAGAAATAGAACCAAGTCTATTTTTTCGCGTCAATCGAAAGCACATCATAAATAGAAAGGCGATGCGCGACATCATTTATATATCCCCGACCAGACTTTCGGTAAGTTTGCTAACGAGGCCTATCGAAGAAGTTATTGTAGCTGGCGAACGTATCGGGTCTTTCAAGAAATGGCTTTCCTCATGATCGGTAACCAAATTTTCAAAATCTCTCGGGTAGTAAGTGCAAACACAACTCCTTATTGCTCTTTTTCGTTACGTTACTGTAAAAGAGACTACAATGACAACCACTGCACGTACCATACCATTAGTCAATCTGTCACAGTTTACTCAAGGCTCTGAATCTGATCGTCAGTCATTTATTGACGAGCTGGGAAAAGCTTTTCACGAAATAGGCTTCGTAGGCGTAGTTGGCCACGGAATAGACCAAAGCTTAATCGATGATTTCTACAAGGCAGCCAAATCATTCTTCGCCCTACCCGTCAGCGAAAAGAAGAAGTACGAGCTGGCCGGTATGGCCGGGCAACGTGGGTATACCAGCTTCGGTAAAGAACATGCTAAGCAAAGCGATGTGCCCGACCTGAAGGAGTTCTTCCAAATTGGTCAGGAGCCTAAAGACGGTGATGCATCCACTAAGAACCCGGATGTAGAGTCTGTGCCCGAATTCATGGAATTGGGCCGAAAACTGTACCGCGCTTTTGAAGATAGTGGGGCTGCCCTGTTAAGAGCTATCGCCATTCACTTAAAGCTCCCAGAAGACTATTTCGACCAAAAAATAACAGACGGCAATAGCATCTTGCGTGCTATACACTATCCTCCTATTACAAAAGAGCCAGAATCGGCTATACGCGCAGAACAGCATGAAGACATCAATTTGATCACCCTTTTAGTCGGGGCTAGCGCAGGTGGCCTTCAACTCATGAACCAGGATGGCGAATGGCAGGAGATCGTACCCGAAAACGATGAGATCGTCATTAACGTAGGCGACATGCTCCAGCGGCTAACGAACAACTACCTCAAGTCTACAACGCACAGGGTAGTCAATCCACCTCGCGACGAATGGCACAAGCCTCGCTTGAGTATCCCGTTTTTCTTACACCCTAAAGCTAAAATGGACCTAACGGTCTTAGACCACTGTGTTACTGCCGAAAGACCTCAGCAATACGAACCCATTACTGCTGGTGAGTATTTAAATGAGCGATTAAAAGAAATCGGGCTCAGAAAGTAGTTCTTTAAACGAACCCAAAACAACCTTATAAGCTCTGGGTAGTCTTATCTTTGTAACCGCTTTTAAGCTATAAGCTGAGTGAGATAAAATTTGCAAAATATGAATTCGATATTCCTGATCAACTTCTTCGGTCCTGAGATGATCGTCATTTTCTTTGCTATTCTACTTCTTTTTGGTGGTAAAAAGATTCCTGAGCTCATGCGGGGTATAGGAAAAGGTATACGCGAGTTCAATACGGCCCGTGGTACACTCGAAAAGGAGCTTAAAGAAGGTATGCGCGAAGAAGATCGCCGCGATCCGCCTGCAAATAGCCGATCGCGGGAACGTCAGGATATCTTTGCCGAGAGCGAAAGAAAATCAAGAGAAGATTAAAAACAAAAATGGCTGCGTGTTTACGCAGCCATTTTTGTTTGTGAACTCATCTAAAAAAGCCGCCAAGCATGCCGGCTATATCGTCGATGGCGCTCCCATCTCCGTCGCGATCTAGCAGACCGCCGAGGCCGATATTCGTTTCGCGAGCAGGCTTCTTGGGTTGTACGTTTTCGCGCATGAAACCATCTAACAGACCACCCAGACCGTCAGCGTTCAAGTTGCCTTGCTGCTTGGTTTTTCCTAGTACACCCATTACCACCGGAGCAAGGGTGGTCATAAGTTGAAGGACATTACCTGTACTTAGGCCTGTTCTTTGGCCTATTTGTGCAGCGGTATCATTTGTTCTTCGTCCTAGAATATGCTTTAGGATGCCGCTTCCATTGGCAGCCCGATTGCCGCTCATACCCCCACCTATCAGGTCTGTAATACTATCGAGTATACCACCGTGATTATCTTTTTCAAGGGCATTGTTCAGAGATTCGGCACCAGATGGCGTGGCAGCATTGCGTGCTAATGCACTAATCAGCACACTCACTATACTACTCGAAGCATTGGCTGTCTGGCGGGTAGACACACCTCCTCCCATTTGGTTGGAGAGCATATCCATCAAACCACCTGAGAATTGCCCCTCTAGTTGGCTTTTTAAGAGACTGGTTAAATCCATGGTTTCTTGCGTTTAATTGTTGTTAGGCTACAAGATCGCAATTATAGCTTAAGCTGCAAAAAAAGGCAGCGCCCAAGCCGAAGCCCAAGCACTGCACGATGATTCAAACTACTCTCTCAATGGTCAAAAAAAGTACCTGAAGTTGATGTTGTGTTCAACTTTTACAAGGTTGAATCTCTCGCCTCGGATTGCGAAAAATTCTCTTAGTCTTATTCATTGTAGAAATATCGTTGGCAAAACGGGCGTACGCGAAATAGTATTGTTCACTTGCGTAAAAAAGTTATACCTGTTCCCTATACTTATCCAACTTTAACAATACGGCAAGCATAATACTAAAGCCAAGCAGGGAAGACCCTCCCTTAGAAATGAATGGCAGCGGTATGCCAATGACAGGCATCAAGCCCATAACCATGCCCACATTAACCAGCAAATGCATAAAGAGAATACCTGCCACCCCATAGGCATAAGCCCGGTGAAATGGAAATCGCTGCCGCTCTGCTATTTGCGTGATCCGATAGAGCAAGAAAAAGTATAAGATTAAAACTGCTGCCACACCTACAAAACCTTGTTCCTCGCCCAAAGCTGAAAAGATAAAATCGGTTTCCTGCTCAGGTACATGACCAAAGCGGGTCATCGTTCCCTCTCCGATGCCTTTCCCTGTCAAGCCCCCTGATGCCATAGCCAATTTCGATTGCGCAACATTGTAGCCGGCACCCTGGCTATCTTCTGGCGTAGGCCGTAGCCAGACATTGATGCGATCTTGCTGATGTGGTTGAAGGACCTCATTGAAAAAATAATTGGCCCCAAATGTGACAATTGCCGCAAAGGCTAAGCTGCCTAGTGACAGCTGAAGCCAAATACCAGCCTTCTGAACCAAGTACCACAAACTCAACGCCACGATACCAGCAGCTAGGCCAAGAAATGCTGAAACATCATATCCAATATACCAAGCATAGTTAAGCCCGCACAGCGCAATCAGCCCAAAAACAGCTATGAAGTACCACCTCAAATTGAGCTTTGCCAGTAAAAAAACCAGTAAGCCCTGCGCATAAAACCAACAGACTGTACTCGGCGCAAAAAGAATACCCAGCAAAAAGCCAGCTATTAAGCATCCCCCCAACCAAAACCAAAGGGGCGATAGACCTTCTCTATACATAGGAATCAGGAAAGCCAAAAAAACCAAGGCAGACCCGGCGTCGGGCTGTAGTAAGATCAGTATCGAGGGTACTAGCCATATTAGTACCCCGTAACCGATAGTCTGTAAGTCCCTAAGTTTATCAGACCATGCATTGAGATAGGTTGCCATAGCCAGGCATGTCCCAAACTTAGCTATCTCGGAAGGCTGAATGGTAAAACCTGCAAAACGAAACCAAGATTTAGCTCCTTTAATCTCTGTACCGAAAATTAATACCAACACTAAGGAAGCAATACATATTCCGTAAATAAGATAAGAACTAGACTTCCAAAGTCGCTCGTCAAACAGTAAAAACACCCCCATGAACACGACAATAGATATCAGCGCCCATATGCTTTGCTTCCCTACCATGGTAGTGAATATGAAGGCCGCCATATCTGATGGGTATCCCTCTATGGGCTTTCCCACCGTATATACCATTATAACGCCAACAGCAATAAGAGACAGGTAGAGCAAGAAAGTTGTGCTATCCGCTCCTTTATTCCCGATCTTACCTTTTTGCCAATCCATAGCCGTCGCTTGGGCAGGGCTGCATTAGTACATGCGCAAAAGCTCCGTTTCTTCCACCTCGTCTCTGACCAAATAAACCCCCTCAAATTCTCGACTGAGACTGAACTTCAATCGCTCGGCTTCCAACTTCGTCAGAAAAGCACCAGCTCGCAGCTTGTAGTAAGGCGAAGTATGCACCCAATCGACTGGTACACTGGGGTACTGCCGCTCGAAGCGAGACTCGACCGTCTCCAATCGCTGACGATCAGTAGTTGCCAGTATCTGAACCCGCCAGCCTTCTACGGTGGTCGTTTCTTCATTGACTTGCATGAAGGCGTTCAATAGTCTATTGACCGGCTCCTCGGCAGTGACTTGTACGTTGCCTTGGGCAAGAACCGATAAAGTGGATGTGGTCAACAAGATGAATAAACCGTAGAATTTCATAAGTAGCCTTTAATAGAGTAAAAGTAAGAAATGCTTATCGATCGAGTGCTTTGCACTCGATCGATAAGCATCTTGTCCTTACCTGCCGTGGCATTTCTTGTATTTCTTGCCGCTACCACAAGGACATGGGTCATTGCGCCCAACCTTGACACCGGCCCGTTGGAAAGTCTCTACTTTCTGACGTCTTCTGGCACCACCTCCAGCCGACTGGGCTGCCCGGTGCATAGCTTGCTGCGTTTCAGTACGATTAGTGCTCACTTTGCTCATATCCGTCTTACGCTGCTTGGCTTGCTTGAGCGCGGGTTGATTATTTTCCGGGAAGGATAGGTCACCCGTAGCCAAGTAAGCCGTAGTCGACTCGTTGATGTCCATGATCAGCGACTCGAAGTACTTGAAGGCCTCCATTTTGTAGACAACTAGCGGATCTTTCTGCTCAAAACTCGCTGCGTAGGTCGATGCTTTCAGGTCATCCATAGCTCGCAGGTGTTCCTTCCAGCGGTCGTCTATGATGGCCAGAGTTACGGCCTGCTCTATGTCTTGGATAATGCTCTGCCCCTCGGTATCGATGGCCTGCTGAATATCGGCCGAAATGGGCATGCGATAAGTACGACCATCACCAAATGGAATCAAAATACGCTTGTAACGATTGGGGTCTGCCTCGTACACACGCCTGACCTCAGGCATAAGGCGCTCGACCAAAGCTTGCATCTTATTGTGGTAAAAATCGCGGAACTGAGTCAGTACCTCGGCACTCAATTCGTTGACGTCCATACCTTGGAAATCGTCTTCCGTGATGTCGGGATCAAAGCCAATGGTAGAGACCAGCGTTCGCTTGAGCGACTCGAGCGAGCCTTGCTCTTTGTGCGCAAAGACGGTACCATCCAGCAGCTGATCGAACATATTGTTGATGTCGACGGCCAGACGCTCTCCGGTCAGTGCATTGTTGCGCTTGCGGTAGATGGCCTCCCGCTGAATATTCATCACATCGTCGTACTCCAGCAAGCGCTTGCGAATACCAAAATTATTTTCCTCAACCTTCTTTTGAGCATTTTCGATGGCCTTGGTCATCAGGCCTGCCTGTATCACCTCACCTTCTTTCAGACCAGCGCGGTCCATCCATTTCGACATGCGGTCGGTTTGGAAGTGACGCATTAATTTGTCTTCCAATGAAACATAGAAGAGACTACTACCGGGGTCTCCCTGTCGGCCGGAACGACCGCGCAACTGCCGATCAACCCGACGACTATCGTGGCGCTCGGTACCGATGATGGCCAAGCCACCAGCGTCTTTTACGATCTGTTGCAGTTTGATATCGGTACCACGACCGGCCATGTTGGTGGCTATGGTCACCTTGCCCGGGCGGCCAGCCTCGGTTACGATCTCGGCCTCTCGCTGGTGCTGTTTCGCGTTGAGTACGTTGTGGTCGATCTTGCGCATACTGAGCAGTCGGCTCAGCTTCTCACTCACATCAACTGTGGTCGTACCTACCAGCACCGGGCGACCAGCTTCGGTTAGTTCTTGCACATCCTCGATTACGGCATTCAGCTTTTCGCGTTCGGTCCGGTATAGCTTGTCATTATCGTCGGCGCGCTGTATGGGTCGGTTGGTCGGTATGACCACCACATCGAGCTTGTAGATTTCCCAAAATTCGCCTGCCTCCGTTTCGGCGGTACCAGTCATGCCCGACAGCTTGTGGTACATGCGGAAGTAGTTCTGCAAGGTGATGGTCGCATAGGTTTGGGTGATCTTACCGATCTCTACATTTTCCTTGGCTTCTATAGCCTGATGCAGTCCGTCGCTATATCGTCGACCTTCCATCATACGACCGGTTTGCTCATCGACGATCTTTACCTGGCTGTCCATCACGACATATTCCTCATCTTTCTCGAAGAGGGTGTAGGCTTTCATCAACTGATTAATGGCGTGCAGGCGGCGCGACTTGATGGCAAAGTCTTGCGCTAGTTTGTTCTTTTGCTGAGCCTTCTCATCTGGGTCCAGGTCGTCTCGTTGCTCGACTTCGGCCATGGTGGTGCCGATATCGGTCATAATGAAGAAGTTGGGGTCTTCATTCATCTTCGACAGGAAGGAGGTGCCTTTGTCGGTCAGGTCTACCTGGCGATTTTTCTCGTCTATGGTGAAGAGCAACTCGGCATCGATCTCGTCCATGCGCTTGTTGTTCTCGGCCATGAAGGTGTTTTCGGTTTTGGTCAACAAGACGCGGACACCGTCTTCGCCCAAGAATTTGATGAGCGGGCGGCTCTTAGGATTGGCGCGGTAAGCACGTAGTAGCGGGAAGCCTGCCTGTCCGAGTTCTGGGCCAATCTCTCCAGCTTTAAATAATTTTTTTGCCTCATTCAAAAAGCCATTGGCCAGCTGACGCTGTGCATTGTATAGCTTTTCAATGACGGGCTTGAACTCTTGGTATTCCTGATCGTCGGCACCGGCAGTTACCGGGCCTGAAATAATCAGGGGTGTACGCGCTTCGTCGATTAGTACCGAGTCTACCTCGTCGATCATGGCATAGTGATGCGGACGCTGTACTTTTTCCTGATTGCTACGCACCATATTATCGCGCAGATAATCGAAACCGAATTCGTTATTGGTGCCGTAGGTAATATCGCAATTGTAGGCAGCGCGTCGCTCAGGTGAATGTGGCTTGTAATGGTCTATACAATCGATGGTGAGCTGCAAAAACTCCATGATCGGGCCTATCCACTCGGCGTCCCGTCGGGCCAGGTAGTCGTTTACAGTGATCACGTGTACGCCCTGGGCTGTGAGTCCATTCAGGTAGGCAGGTAGGGTAGCTACCAGCGTTTTACCTTCACCGGTGGCCATCTCGGCGATCTTGCCCTCGTGCAGCACCATGCCACCGATCAGCTGCACATCGTAGTGCACCATGTTCCACTCGATATCGCCACCAGCTGCCTGCCAGCTGGTTTGGTAAATGGCCTGATCGCCCTTGATATCGATATAGGTCTTTTTAGAGTTAGTCGCCAATGCCCTATCGAGATCGGTGGCCGTAGCTGTAACGGTATCGCCTTCAGAAAAACGGCGTGCCGTTTCCTTAACTACGGCGAAGGCCTCTGGCAGTATGTCTTTGAGCACGACCTCCAACTCCTCATTTCGTTGATCGCGTAGCTTATCACTCTCTTGGAAGAGCAGTTCTTTACGCTGCAGGTCTTCCTCTTCGCGGGCTTCGGCTTGTAGGCTCTCTATCTCTTCATCTATTCCCGACAGATAGTCGGCTATGCGCTCCCTGAATTCAGCCGTTTTGGCACGTAGCTCGTCGTTAGTCAGATCGGCCAGACCTTCATATATTTCATTGATGACCCCCACACGAGGGCTGTACGTTTTAAGGTCCCTATCTTGCTTAGAGCCGAAAAGTTTCTTAAGAGAATTAAACATAATTGGTCATTATCTGCCGTTATAAATCCAGGGCTAAATACAAAGATAACCCAGCTCAAAGGACTAGGCGCATACAGTAAACGCATAAATCTTGCCAAGGGTGGTGTGGTGACAGGGTGACAGGAGGTTTTTATTTAGACTTTCGCAGGTGGTATGCCTAACTCGTCAGACGAAGCCTTGCCATTTGTCGTCAGCCAAATTGTCAAGCTGGGCTTGACTTTGTCTGCCGACTAAATGGCAAGACAATTCGGCTGACGAGGACCGCGGCTACCTGCGGAAGTACTAAAAAACACTACATTTACCTTTTTACAACCCATCACACCATGCAATTTTCCCAACCCATATCTGCGGCACTGCGTGCTGTTCTTCTTTCTATTTTAGTCCTTCTTACCGTTAATGCTTCCCTTTCCGCCCAGGAAAGCCTATTGAGCATGGCCATCAGGCTGGATACGCTTTACGACCAACTAGATGAAAATGATAACGCGGCTCAAGATTTTTTCGATGAGCTAAAAAAGCTATACGGCCAAGACGGGCAGATAGACGAGTTCGTCATCCAGTCTGATTTTGGCAACAATCAGTATATGAGTGCTCGCGTACAAAATGTATTCGGAGAGCTGAATATGCGCGAAGACGATGCCGCCCGCGAGCTGGACAGCGTGAATACTCGTATGGATAGCCTGCTAAATTTTGCGATTGCCCGCATCGAAGCAACCTGTGGAGTTATTAGCAATAATCTGGAAGAATGCGAGCTATATCAAATCATCAACGACAATTTTTATGAGCCCGAAGCGACCATACTAAGAATGGTGAGAGAAGCCACGGAAGAAGGGACCAAAATCAGGGAGACTCTGCTCAAAATTGAGGATGAATACCTGGCTCTACAACGTATAAAAACAGACCTAGAGAGCGATACAGAGTCTGTTTTGCTACTAAGTGCAGACGCTGGGGGCGGTTTTAATTTTAGCTCTGCCGCGGAGTCTTCCCAGGCTTTTGCACCCATCGTCATTCAATCGCCTACTGGAGGTTCACTCCAAAGCAGCATATTGGATGGTACCGCCAAGTGGATCGCCGAGCGGATGCGCGAGGAGCTGAGTATCGCCTTCTTCGATCGCTTTAAGACCTGGATCGGCAATGGTAACCTCGACTATCTCTTTCCCAATACGGTAGGGGCTATGAATATTTCGGCTACAGCCGATTATTCGCTGCTCATTCAGATACTGAAGACTGCTTTCGAGCAGGATTTGCACAATATGCCCTTCAATATGGGAAATTTCCTGCGCGCCGAACTCAACGAAGCAGGTATCTCAGAAAGGAGCAGGCAGGAAATGGCAGGTATACTGACTCAAATCAGTGACAACTATAGACGCCTCAACACCCTGTCCCGAGAGGTTGAGCTGGTTGAAGAAAAATACTATGCCTACGATGGCCCGCTCGGAGATTCCATCAATACGGCCTATGAAGAGCAACTAGACAAATTGTACTTGGAAAGAGACAATCGAGAGATTCTCCTTACAGAAAATGATTCGCGTCTCGCCACCATGAGTGAGCGTAGTTTCAAACGTCAGCGCATTTTGCGGTACGCCCTGCTAGCTATTACAGCCATTCAGCAGTTGAGCGAAGGCAGCCACCCGACTACTCTACTTTCATTTTTGAACGATAATATCGACGAGTTGATACCCGGCTCTGATAATGTAAAGCCCGCCATCTTGGTCATGGACGTCATTTCCAGAAGCTTGATCTCGGTCGATGAAGAAAAAAATACCGTTTGGGTGAAGGGAAATGAGCTGCGGAAACTGAGTGAAAATGCCCAGTTACGGGAGTTTTTCTTTGGATTGATCTACCAGCAGGTTAAGCAAACTATGCGTAGACGCCAAAACGGCCTGCGTGAACAGCTCAGCGAGCTGAATAGCATATCGCTGCAGAGCAGTCCTAAATTTTCAGAGCTGCAAGACACCATGTACATTCGTCGAGAAGCGGTGCAAAACATCATGTATTTCAACGATATCCGGATATTGGCCGATGCCGAAAATTCCTTTGAATCGATGGTAGATAACTATCTGGTACCTCCCGATGAAAATCCGCAGTATGAAGACGAGCGGGCAGCTCTGGAACTATTCCACAGGAGGCTGGCCTATGATGAAACTGATTTAGTCCAAAATTTCGATATCGCAGAATATGTAGATGTCAATAATACGCTAGAGGCTGCTCTTGTGCCTTTAGTACAAAGAGTAACAGAGGTCTACAACAAATATGATATTCCTGATCTCGAGTACGACACTTCCTACATCAAGCGTAGCTTTAACCTTTTCAGCGGATCTGCGGATGGTGCCAGCATAGATCAAAGTATTCCCTTTATCGATCAGTTTGAAATTAATTGGCAAGATTGGATGGCTTATTCCAGTATTCCGGGTGATAATGAAGCGGCTTTCTCCGAAATCTATGAGGCTTATACCAATGTGTATCCTGTGGCACTGGACAATCTGGACTACATGACCCAGATATATAGTCGGCTAGATAGGGTTCGCAGCAACGTGTACAACGAAATCAACAATAATTCGATATTGGTCGATAGCTTTAATGTTGTGGAGTCTATCTTGAATAAAATCCCCCGCTACCAGCGATTAAATCTGCGATTGAGCCAACTGGATGAGCAGCAGTTTTTCATAGATAATTTATTGTTGGAAAATAGTTTCAGCTTTGGCAATTTGATCAACGACTTTGTGCTGTTCGCCAACCGAGTCGACCAGATACAATCGGAATTGAAGTCGCTGCGGCAGTCAGGCAATGCCACTATAGGCTCTACGGAGTTTGTCTTTTTGTTACGCAATTCGCTAGATATCATCCCGCAAATATTCTCCATTGCCTTGCCCGAAGACGAAGAATCTACGCTGCTAGATGTACAGATGCTCACGGCTCAGGCACTAGACGCGTATACCGCCGTATTAGAAGAAGACTACGATGCCATCGTCATGAACCTCGTTTCTGTAGCCGGAACACTGATCGACAAATCTTATGAGAACCGCATCAAATTCCCCTTCGAGGGCGAGGACAGCGATGCTTACATAGAAACCCTCCGCCAACAGCAAGCCCGTAGCCAGCGAACCCTCAACGAAATTTTTAGATATGGCGCTTTCCTGGCCGCAGTCGTCGAAAGCCAATCTTCAGATGATATCAAAAGTGCTATACGCGCCATTGCTTTGCCTTCGGGTAGCTATAGCATCAAGCGACGAAGTTTTGCCAACATCAGCCTAAATGCCTACCCTGGATTAACGGGCGGTGCTGAGTATATCTCGAATGATATAGGAGATGATGTGGCGCCCAATTTCGGTTTTACAGCTCCTATCGGTTTGGCCTTTAGCTGGGGATATAAATCCAAATTTCGGCCCAAGCGATTTGCACCTAGTGGATGGGTGGAAGGCGATCCGTTGGCGCCATCGTATGTTCGATACCAAACTAAGCTAGAGCGATCGCCCCAACTGCCCGACGGACGGTTTTTGAATGGGGCTTCGGGTAGCTTGTTCTTCCCGCTGATCGATCTGGGTGCACTCGTTCTATTCCGCCTAGACGGCAGCAATGAACCCCTGCCAGAAGATGTGGGCTTTCAGCAGGTATTTTCGCCTGGTGTGGCCTATGCGCATGGGTTTGCTAATCTACCCCTATCTGTTTCGGCGGGTATGCAGCTTAGCCCGTCATTGAGACGCTTAGGCGATGAGTCGGCGAATTCGTTCCGCTTCAATTTAGGTATCCTGGTCGATCTGCCAATGGCGAATTTTCATACGCGAAGTGTGCAGCGGTATTAGGGCTTGAATTTGATTTAGAGCTTATAGGGAAATCACACTTTCGGCTATTCTTGCCAAATTCAATCTTCAGACAATAGGTACTTAAGAGCTGCTTCCATTACTGGATCATTGCCCGTAGCTTCATCTTGTACAGTTGGAACGACCTCAATATCTGGTACTATCCCGATGGCAGGGACCTCATCTAGTGCAAACCCGCCCATTATTGGAAAGTCGAGTTCTAGGTCGGTATTGGGCAATCTCAGGAGGGCAAGATTACCACCATTAAGCCCACACTGACAACCCCCAGTAGTTTCGCCAATTAAGGTACCAACTTCGTTATGGCGGACATAATGGGCTAGGTAAAACCCTAGAGAGGCATTCACACGTCCGGTTAAGAAAACAACTTCTCCCCAAAAGGCACCTTTCTTGATTTTCATGCCTCGCTCCGGCTTAAACGCTTTTGGATATATGTAGTATTCCCCTTCCTCGCTCGGCTTTCCTGGCTTTGGATCAAAGAATTCGGGAATAGAAGACCCCCAGGTTTTCACATAAGGTCTCAGTTGCTCAGGGAAAGATCGATAGCGCATAGCTCCTTCAAAGTATGTTTCCTTTTGCGGGCGATGTAGAATATAGCTGAGCAGCTCTGCTACAACTGGATCATTCCCGCCTTGATTTTCTCTTATATCAATAATGAGTTTTTCGACTCCAGAAGCATTAATTTGGAAAAAAGCGTCAGCAAAGAAATCGGAGTAGTCAAAATCTATTCCTCCTTTTCCAAATACCGCAAATTCACCCAGAGTAAGTACAGCCACCTTATCGTTACTTAAATCCAAGTGCCAAAGATCTGCGGCCTTTTGAGGGTGATTGGGGTATCGCTGCGCAATGATTTCTGTGCGTTCTCTTCTGGTTAAAGGTTTCACATATTCTTTGATCTTACCTTCTTGTCCAGGTGTTTTGAACTCAATTAGATAACCTTCTGCTGTCGGTGGATACAGCAAATGAAAAGCCGCATCGAAAAGCTCATAACGCCAAGGGAAAGCCCGAAGTGAAAGAAAACCATCTTTTGGACCAACGGCAGGTCCGTCTGAAGGCACATATTTACGCATGGTCTCTAGTATGCTTTGCGCACTGTACCCATTGATGGATATAACCTCCGTTCCGAGTGGTAAAATTTTACCTGCTGTAGCGTCCAGCTTAACGATCATTCGCTCATCTCGCCACTGAAAGCTGAAAGGCAGCTTATCGGGGCCATAGAATAGCATGGCGGTTACATCAGAATTTTGATTGTAGAGTGGGCTGGCAGTGTGCCCACATTGTATGCTTGCCGTAAATTCGTTGATGGCCAAAAAGACCTTTCCCAGAGATGATGGGCTAAAAAAAGCCGTTCTGAGTGTGTTTAGATTGGCATCTAATTGCTCCTCCGTCAAATACCGAAAAGTACCTGGATGGACCTCTCGAAAAATAGTTTCTATGAGTTCAATATCTGCTTGAAGATCTTCGACGCTAAGTAAAGGGAGAGTAGCTGGGTCTCGATAAAAAGGCTCATCCCATATGCCCATGTACTCTGTATTAGCATCTGTCAATGTCAAGGTTCGGTTATCGATCGTTTCCCAATTGACTTCAGAGCTGGCTGATTCTTGATACACGAATTTGAACTCCAATTCTTGGCCGCTGGATGGAAAGGATACATTGATAGCATAGCCATCTCCTTTCTTTTGCATGGATAGCGTATTATCCCAGCTCAAAGGAGGTAAGCTGCCTCGTATACCTATGATATCGGTGCTGCTTGCGGGGATATCTTTCGCTTCAAAAGTTACTTTTGTTTGGGCAGCAGCCTGCTGGCTTACGAGCATGAGTAAGCCGAAAAGTGCTCTTATGTATACTTTCATTCGTACAGTTCTTATCATAATAACTTGTGACAAATGAACGCTAAACAAGCCACCTCAGCTAGACAGTGAAGGTAGAAATGGGTATCAAATCGGGTATTGAGACTACTGTAAACAAAGAAAATAGAGGACTGAGAGATTATGGACAAGCTGATGCAATTGCTCATTAAAGTCATATTTTTACCACTCACGGCTAAATAACCCCTATTTTAGCCGTAAATTACGGCTAAATAACCCCCATTTTAGCCAAATGCCCAATTTACTCTATCGTTTTGCAGAAGAATACCTAACCGAATGGAGGTATCGATCAACCCGTAGACCGCTTATTTTAAGGGGTGCCAGACAGGTTGGCAAGTCATCGCTAGTCAGAAAACACGGCGAGACTTATGACAAGCTGATCGAACTCAATCTAGAGCTGCCTGCTAACCGCGAACTCTTTGAAGGTCTTCCGCCTGTTGATCAATTGCTAGATCGAATAGCACTGCGCTATGATCTAAAAGAACTAGACGAGCAAACGCTTCTTTTCATAGATGAAATACAAGAATCGCCAGAAGCTATTCAGCAACTGCGCTACTTGTATGAATCACATCCGGAAATTCCTGTAATTGCGGCAGGCTCACTACTTGAGTTTGCGCTTGGAGAAGTTAGGAGCTTTCCAGTAGGGCGAGTCGAGTTTTACACTTTACACCCCCTGAGTTTTAGGGAATACCTAATATGGATGAGACGAGACAGGCTCGTTTCTGCTTATGATGAAGTGCCCGTAAGAGATGCTGCGCATGCAGAACTACTAGACGCTTTTCATAGATACACTATAGTAGGCGGTATGCCGGAAATTGTCGAGACCCTGGCACAAGACGCACAGCTTGCCGAAATACAAAATCTATACGAACTCATTTGGTCTGCGTATAGAAGCGATGCTGAAAAGTATGCCAAAAATTTGAGGCAACGCGAGGTGCTGAGGCACTTACTAAACACGGTAACTAATGAAGACGACCGAATAAAATTAGCTGGATTCGGGGGCTCAAACTTTAGAAGCGACGAAGTGGGTCCTGCTTTTCAAGCGCTTAGGCAAGCAGGCATTGTAAGACTGATTTATCCAAGTAGTTCTTTGGGCCTTCCCATAGTTACTCAATATAGAAAAAGCCCTAGGGTACAATTATTAGATACCGGTTTACTTAATTATGCACGCGGTATTCAAGCTGACCTAGTAGATACTGATGATCTGACAAGTGTCTATAGGGGCAGAATTGCTCAACATATCGTCACGCAATGTTTAATAGCCACTCGACACGAAGATTCATGGGAGCCGCATTTCTGGGCTCGCGAGAAATCAGGATCGTCGGCTGAGGTCGATCTTTTACTGGAAGGTAAAAAAGAAGTTTATCCCCTTGAGGTGAAATCCGGTCCACAGGGTCGGTTACGTTCTCTACACCAATTCGTAGAGCGGGCGGACACTAAAGTGGGTCTCCGTGCGCTCAAGAATAAATACTCCGTTGAAAAGGCGTCTACGCCAAGTGGGTATAAGTATACTTTGATAAATATACCCTACTACCATGTGGCGTATTGGAAAAGGTATATAGACTTAACCTTGTAAATTACGAGTTGTCTAAATGATGACGATCCTTTTAAGTCCGCCTTATCAGAAATCCATTGAAGGTTTTTACAGCACTTTGCTCCTGAGCTGCAAGAATTGCGCCTACACTAAAGCCTCCTATGAGTATTATCCAGCCAATAAAAATCATGAATAAAAGTGATAGACCCAGAGAAATAAGGCTGCCCAATAACACTTTCTTTTGGTTTACTTTAGCATAGACCCTATTCACATGACGCGAAAACATCTTACCACAACTCTGGCAGTTGAGAGATAAGTTTTGACCTTTTTCTCTTTCAAGATCAACTCGCGTTTTGGCGCTCGATGGCACGATTACTTCTTTTTCGCAAGCTGGGCAGATGGTGGATATGATCATAGAGTAGGTTTATTTCTTTACAAGGTAAATTTACGAAATGGAAGACGAAGAGATTATAGATGATTACCTCACTGCACCAGAGGATATACCCAAGTCACATCTCGACACGCATAACTACATAGTTGATTGGTGGGGCAAGCGTATAAGGCTTGTGTTTCTTTTTGGTCTTTTACTAGTATCATTGGCCTTTCTTACTTTCATGGTAATGGGAAGCCCTATTGCATTTTACTGTTCCCTTTTAGCGATTGGATGCTTTTTCACATTTGTAATTCTACTTGGTATAGCCTCTTTTCTAGATCAGCTTGTTTGGAATTCTTTGGCGTATGATTTCGGCAATCATCTGCGGAAATGGCTTTTTGGGGGATTGCTTTTTGCAGGTGGCTTGTCTTTTATTTTGCTATGCTTTGCAATTAATTATTCCGGTGACTTTCCCATTTAACTTTAAATACAAAAAGTATATTTATCTAATTAACACCTGAACAACCCCCATTTTAGCCAAAGCTCGTAAGTATTTGTTTCATATGTACTTTTTCTCTAAAATTTGAGCTACCGTACCTTAGCCGCCATGAAGCCTCTGCTAATCATTGTTTTCCTCATCATCCTTTCTTGCCAAGCTGGGCCGCGCGACCTACGCGATTACTACTTCCCGGTGCGTGAGCTCACGACTGGACAGGTGTATGTGTATGCAGATATGGAACAGCCAGACAAGGCCCCTAGTCATTGGTACTATCTGGGGAATGAATTAGAAGAGGGGTTATACCTAAGTGCTACTGCTTACACGCCTGCTTTCGAGCCTTATCAGCAACTAACCGAACATGTGTATAATGATGGAGTAGTGCTCGAACACATCTCCTTTGATTTTCCAGATTCTACTGGAAAAAGCAGAATGGTAGATGCCGAGATACTGGCGGGTAATGTATTTCCCTTTTATCTGGAAGAGGACAACCCAGCATATGTATCCGATTTGCAGTTCGACATACCAGAGCCGCCAGGCGGTAGACAGTTGGTGACTTTCAATCGGCAGTATCTGAGGGACACGACTTTGTCAGTCTTAGACAAAGAGCGAGATGCAATCGTCTTTAACATGGTCGCCGAATACTATGTAGAAGACGATACCCAAGGTGGTCTGCCTACCAAAATCGAAGGTTATGAAATATACGCATTCGGACTTGGGCTGGTAGAAACCTATAGAGAGACCAGTAGTGGGGTAGTGCTAGTAAATGAGAAGCTGGTGAAGAGGATTAGTATGCAAGAGTTGATTGAGAAGGCGAGCATTGTTCAGTAGTTGTTTAGCGCGCCGCGCGAAACAAAAAAACCCAAAACAACAACATATACAAAAGGATATATAAAAACATAAAAAA
>JBCCPC010000069.1:0-25326 GCA_039025055.1 Bacteroidota bacterium
ATACTATTAATCACACTTAATCGCTGTGATTGACTTCGGCTAATCTTACCAGATTTCAGTATCTTTTCGACTAGTTGAGGTAGGGGAAGGAGTTCGGCCATCCTCAAAGATAACAATATTTAGTGGCTACGCCACTAGTCCGCACCGACTCTGAGGGTTGCGTCTCGCCTGGCTGCGATGAGTTTTCTATTACTTCAGTAGATGAACTACCGCCATCTCTACGGGCGCGATATGTGCCGCGTTTGCAGGTCTTTCCCAATCCGGCGCCCCAGCGTTTTACGGTCGAGTGGCCACCGGGTGTGGCCGAAGATGAGCGCTTGGAGCTGGGATCGCTGCGCCTGATCGATCTGCAAGGGCGAGTGGTTGCCGAGCAGGCCGAGCTGCGCTTGCCCTACGAATGGCAGGTGGGGGATGTACCAACCGGGCAGTACTTGCTAGAATGGCGAGGGGAAAATGGCAGTTTAGCTAAAGGGAAGGTGATGATAAAGTAGCCCTCGTCGGCCGAGGTTTCCTCGTCCGCCGAGATGCATTTGCACGATGTTAAGCGCAAAACACAATTTCGCAATATAATGATGAGGCACTAAACTAAAAGCTTGAAATTGTGCAAAATCTCGTCAGCCAACGAGCACAGCTCGGCGGATGACAGCTTCGGTGCCGTGCTAAAAGCTTTATGCCGTGCAAAACCACGTCAGCCAACGAGCACAGCTCGGCGGATGACACAACATCCATACACCAAAATCAAAAATCAATGATCAGACTACTACTCTTCTACTTGCTATTGAGTTTTTCTACGCTCGCCTACGCCCAAGACATCCAAACCGCCAGCCGTATTTATCCCGACCAGCCGGAGCTGGGGACGGCGGGTTTGGAGTTATATGAAAATGACACGGCTTATATCACTTTAGTTGCGGATAGTACCATTCATTTCATAGACAAAATTTCTCTGGATCGGGTAGGAATATTGGATCTGTCGCCCTTTCAGGCATCAACACGAACGGGGCATGCGCTGCTAGTGACAGATAGTACATTCTATTTAGCAATAAGATCGCCTTTTATCGGACTTGTTGAGTTTAACTATGAAGGAGAGCCGCGAGATAGTTTTATCGTAGTAGACGTACCTCTTAATTGCGATTTGCTTCAAGGGCAAGAGGCTTTTCTAAGCATTTGGGAAAACGGTGAAAACGAATTAGCCCTGGCAGTGAGCTTTGAAAGGTGTATCGATACTCGTATATTTTTCTTGAATGAATTTTTGGAAAGTAACGATGTTACGAATATCGACTTTACCAACGTACCATTTGGTATATCCTTTTCTGATTTTTTTGTACCAATCCATTTTGAAAGACGAAGTCAAGATTCCTATTGGCTGGGATTGTTAGGAAGCGTAATTATATGCTTTGGTTTTGATTGTGGGAATTTTACACAAGTTCTGTATGCACTATATAATGTAGACGGTACTTTAATAAATGCCTATTTATCTGATGGCATTGATATGTGTACCTTTGGTCTTCACGATTTTCGTATACAGCCAGATGCATCCGGGAATATTTTTTTAACTGTAGATCAAATAAATGTTATTGGTCAAAATCAGCACAGACTTATTTATGTTGACAGCACATTAACCCAGGTTTGGCGGCGTGAAATAGAAAGGGAAGACTTTGAGCATTTCGCTAGAGGACTTACAATTGATGAAGCGGGAAATGCAATCGGAGTGGTCGGTTTTGGCACAGAAGAGCCATTCGTGGACGGCCCATTTCCTAGATTCGATGCTAATAGATCCATCCTCTACAAATTCTCCCCCCAGGGCGATTCCATCTGGCAGCGCACCTTACTCGACTCCAACTATTTATTCCCGAATGGCGAAAGTCGTCAAGAACTTCGGGATGTTATCGTAGACGAAGATGGGGCCATCGTCTTGATCGGCTCTATCGAGCTGCCGGAAGACACGAGCCAGCTTTGGTTGATCAGATTGAATGAAGATGGCTGCTTAACGGATTCTTGTACGGAGTTTATGATCAACTCTGTAGACGATCTGCCGCTGGCACTGAGGGGGGCTTATGTGCCTCGTTTGCAGGTTTATCCCAACCCGGCCCCGCAACAGTTTACGGTCGACTGGCCGAAGGGCATAGCCGAAGTCGGGCGATTAGAGCCTGGCATGCTTCGGCTCATCGATTTACAAGGGCGAGTCGTGGCTGAGCAGGATCGAGTGCGCTTGCCCTACGAGTGGCAGGTGGGGGATGTGCCGACTGGGCAGTACTTGCTGGAGTGGCTAGGCGAAGATGGGAGTTTGGCTAAGGGAAAAGTCATATTGAAATGATTGTAACTTTCGTGTGATCTTACCACTTAAACTTCCCTAGCATCTCTTAGGATGTAATAAAACTCATTTGGGTCGTCGTAATTCAGATGTAGCGTGCCTTTGAATCTTCTGAAGTCATCTACTTTGTACCGCTTTTTATCATTCTTCAAATACAGGCTGATGACCGAAGCCGGACTTGCTTGCCCGCAAAAAAAGCAAGATGCGTATGGGTTAGCAGATAAGGACAGAAACTGCCCATCGAGATCGAATGGAATGACGTAGCCGGTTATGGTTACTTCTTTACCATCTAGAGCTTTGTGGTCATCACCAAAAACCGGGACATATACTTCCATTTCCAGATCATCGAAATATCGTAGCCTATATTCTATGTTCATGAGCATTTCCCAACTTATTTCTACGATTTCACCTGCACTTACATTATTCGTTTTTTCATTAGATACGAGTTGCGCGTATGACTCTTGCGTATCTTTTTCAATTTTCCAGCCTAGTGATTGATTGTCATAATTGTATACGGGCTCATTCGATGAATCATCATCTTCAAGTTGGGCTTCCTCGATTTGACTGTTCTTGAGTTCATTCAAATTGGTAGGTAACTGATGTACTACTGATCTACCGAATCCGAGGTGCTTACATATCTTTTCTTGTGTTAAAACGGCCGTACATAAAATGAGGGCGAGTAGAATTTTTGCACTCTTTGGCATATCAAATTAATTTTCAGATAAAGTTTCGGAAACTTCCATTCGCATGGCTTGCCAAGCTGGGAGGAAGGCAGCTAATATACCTACTAAAATAGTTATGGCTATCAGCCAGATTTCACCACTCACAAAGCCCAGATCAAATTGCTGGTTAAAATCATTTTGCGCCTGACGATTAATAAAATATAGGCCCACACGACTCAATACCCAACCTAATGCATAGCCCATCGCAGCTAGTATTGCACCCTCCAGGATCAATAAACCAAATAGGTCGAAGGGTTTATACCCGACCGAGCGCATCAAGGCAACTTCGTATCTGCGTTCTCTCAATCGGTTGTACAGCACAAAAAACACGCTCAATCCCGCCATGAGCATGATGCCAGCAGCAATCAATTTAAGGGTGGTCGCTCCTATACCGAGCATATAAAACAGTCGATTGATCTCAATGGAGGGAATAACCGCTTGCATGTTCGTTTGCTCATTGATGCTTCGAGGCATATTGTACACCGAGCGTTTCGACTTATACTTCAGCAGCACGGCAGTGATTTCCTCGTTTTGCTCTCCATGATCACTATGATCGTGTCCTTCATGGTCATCGTGGTCATGTCCTTCATGGTCACCGTGATCATGTCCTTCATGGTCATCGTGATCGTGTCCTTCATGGTCATCGTGATCGTGTCCTTCATGGTCATCGTGATCGTGTCCTTCATGGTCATCATGATCGTGTCCTTTGTGGTCATCGTGATCGTGTCCTTCATGGTCACCGTGATCATGTCCTTCATGGTCACCGTGATCATGTCCTTCATGGTCACCATGCTCTCCATGTTCTACTGTTGGGAGGCCCTGGTGCTGCGCACTGTAGACCTCCCTACCTTCAGAGAAGACCCCTCCGGGGCCTTTATGCTCTCCATGTTCTCCATGATCATGTACCTGCCAGACGCTTTCTACACGGGTCAGTAGCAGTTGGTCTAACACGGTATTTGTATTTTCTAAAATGCCTACCACGGTATATGGCGAATCTTCATGAACCTCTCCACCATCTTTTACCTCTCCGTGGGTACCTAAAAATACATCACCGACTTTAAGGCCTGTCTTTTCCGCAATGCGTGCGCCAAGGGTGGCCTCCATTGGACTAGAAAAAATTCTGCCGTCTCTTATTTGGGCATCGTACTTGTTTAGGTAAGCTTCAGTTGTTCCGAGAATTCGGTAACCCCGATAGCTATCGCCATAAGCGAGAGGAATAGCCTCGGCTACCATGGGGTTCTCCATGATGGTACGAGCCTCGGCCATATCGATATTTCCGGTGGGGGCATCTAAGTGATAAACCGATGATAGAACGAGTTGTAATGGGCTGCCCTTAGCTCCGATTACCAGATCGATATCTTTTAAATCTCGCTCGAATTTATCTTCTAACTGCTTTTGAATCAATAGCAACACCGTAATGATACCTACTCCAAAAAGTAAGAGGCTTACGCATAGAATTGAACTCAGCGGTTTATGAACGATATTTTTCCAGGCTATTTTCCCAATCATTTTTAAACGAGTAAAGCTTCCAATTCTATAGTGTCTTTAATATTCGATTTCAATCGATCGTCGTGTGTAACTATGACAAGAGCAGCATCATTTTGAGCGGCTTCTTCTAACAGTAGATTGATCACCTGCCGGCAATTCTTATTATCTAGTGCGCTGGTGGGTTCATCGGCTAAAATTACCTTTGGGTCATTCATAACCGCTCTGGCAATACTAACCCGTTGCTGCTGGCCAATACTTAGTTTTTGTGGTGAGCGATGCAACAGATCATGTATTTGCAAACGACCTGCGGAAGTCCTAGCCTTATCGATATCCCTGCTGTAGGGCGAAATCATTAAATTATCTAAAACCGACAGCGATTGAATAAAATAGGATTGTTGGTAAACGATACCTATATTATTTCCTCTAAATTGATCGAGCTGTTGTGTCTGTAAGTCTGATATCTTGACACCATCGACAATTACCTGACCATATGTGGGCTTTCTCAGACCTGCCAGGAGATGAAGCAGGGTCGTTTTGCCACAGCCTGATTCCCCGCGTATGAGTAGTGCATGACCAGGCTCTACACTTAGGTCGGGGAATACGATAGGATTAGATTCAGGATATCGATAAGCTAATTCAGAGGTCTTTATCATGCAGTCAAATTTATCATCCTAAATTAATGGTGTAATTAGTCATCGATCTGTGCATATTTAATTTAGATGCCTGCTCAGCATTTTTTCTATAGCTTCCCTCTTAACGTCTTTACCGATAAATACGATATGACTGATTCGATCAGAGCCCGACTCCCATACAGGTCCATCCGACAATACAAAGGTGTCCCTTACCGATTGAATCACTACACGAGTGGGCGAATTACTTACTGCAATTATTCCTTTGATGCGGTAAACCTGATCGCGATAAAGCTTTGTCAACTTTACCAACTCGTGGGCGAGCGTGTCTAGTTTGAAAGGGCGATCAAAAGCCAGGGTAAAGGTTGTAATATCATTGTGGCGATGCGAGCCAACAAGGTCGCTGTCAACGGTGTGTTTCTTGCTCTCATCGTGAAAGGGCTTGACCTTTAGAATGTCTTCTATTGGAAAAATGCCGTGTTCTCCGGTAAATACAGTTGCCGTGGGGTGTATGTGGCGAATGGTGTGGACGAGCTTTTCTAAGTCTCTTGCGGGAACACGATCAGACTTGTTGATCAACACGGCATCCGCGCTTACTAGCTGCCTTCTGGCTTCATCTGTATCATTTATGTTTTCTTCGATATAGGATGCATCGGCCAGGCATATGACCAACTGCAAATCAAACACACGCTCGACCATCCGATTACCTAAAAAAGTCTGAATGATAGAGGTAGGATCAGCTACGCCCGTGGTCTCGATTACCAATCGATCGTACTCTTCCCGCCGAAAGCTGACTTCTTCCAGTACATTTAGCAGTTCGTCATGTAGGGAGCAGCACAGGCAGCCGGCAGTGAGACCAGCTATATCTTCTTCACCATTCATGACCAGCTCGCAATCCACATTGATTTTTCCGACCTCGTTTTCAATGACGAAAAGTCGCTCTTCGTGACGTTCTTTGATCAAGTGGTTCAGGAAAGTCGTTTTACCAGAACCTAAAAAGCCGGTGATTAAAAGAACCGGAATTCTATCCATATGCCTTTTATGTTATCATGCCTCTACGCAGCAATTATCATCAGCGCATTTGCAGTATTTCAGATTGTAAAAGTGTAGCCCAATTAAGGAGAAAGCGGAGACATATTTCCACGTTTCTGCTATAGGTAAAAAAGCAAGCTTCTCATTTACGACTAGTAACGTCAAAACCACCCACCCAGTGTACAAAGCGTACTTCATCAATTGGCGCCCGGAGTTTTTTGCAGAGAAGTAAACAGCAAAGAAGGTGATACCTATGAATATGTAGTCCAGATTGCTCCACCAGCCTGGGCTCGATTCACAACAGCCAGTAACAGGGCAAGTCTGAGCGACAAAGAGGAAGGGGGTAGCAATACAATGTACCGCACATAGGCCGCTAGCAAATGCGCCTACTATGTCTGATTGCGGTTGAAATATAGCGTTGTTGAAGAGCACGGAATGAGATTTAAAAAGCTATGTCTATGATATGGCCTGCAAAAGTAATACAAACACTCTTAAATGCAACATAGTTGCGTTTGTGGTCTTTCATACGCTCATCTCCTCACAGAGAACCGCTTGGAAGCCACCCCAAATTTACTATGGACTAACAGAATATAAGTGCCTGGCAACAGGCTACTTATATCAATTTCCCCTGTATTAGTTCTATTGCTGGCCCTTTCAGTGTGCAGGGTTCTACCAAGTAAGTCAATAATTTAAAAGCAAATTTAGACGATTACACACTGTTTTTTGTACTTCCGCAGGTGGGATCTTTTTATATTCTATCTAGATCGTTCTCTCGCACGAATAATCATCTTACATTTATTCCTCCACAGTTTAAGCTTTAATTTCACATGCCCACTCCTCGCGAATTCGACCTCATCATCTTCGGTGCTTCTGGCTTTACCGGCCGCCTAGTTGCCGAATACATTTTCAAACAATACGGCAGTGGCGGTAGCGACCTGAAATGGGCTATGGCTGGCCGCAATTCCGATAAGTTAGAGGAAGTTAGAGACGAGGTAGCCAACCGATCCGTTCCCATTGTCGTTGCCGATAGCCAAGACGAAACCAGCTTGAATGCTATGGCTTCACGTACTAAAGTCATCTGCACCACAGTCGGCCCTTACGCCAAGTATGGTTCCAAACTAGTCGCTGCTTGCGTAGCCAACTCAACTCACTACTGCGATCTCACCGGCGAAGTGCAATGGATGCGTCGTATGATAGATCAGCACCACGATGAAGCGAAGAAACAAGGTGTTAAAATCGTACACACTTGTGGTTTCGACTCCATCCCATCAGATATGGGGGTGTACTTTGCCCAGCTGGAGGCTAAAAAGCATACCGGACAATTCGCTACACAAATCAATATGCGAGTACGGGCTGCAAAAGGGGGTATCAGTGGGGGAACCTATGCCAGCTTGGGTAATGTAATGGAAGAAGCCGCCCAAGACCGCGAGGTCTACCAAACCTTGGTTGATCCTTACGGCCTGAATCCTAGAGGTGAGCAGGAAGGCCCTGATCGTAGAGACCTGAGAAGCGTCAAATACGATAAAGTTTCTAAGAGCTACATCTTCCCCTTCATCATGGCGGGTATCAACACCAAGGTCGTCAGAAGAAGCCATGCACTGGCTGGCTATCCCTACGGCAAAGATTTCCGCTATGACGAGGCCATGATGGGCGGTAAAGGGTTTATGGGGCGTATGAAGTCCAATGTAGCTGCACTGACTTTGGGCACTGTAATGACCGCCAAGCCTGGCTCGCTAAGAAAGAAAATTGTTGATCGGTTTTTACCCGATCCCGGCGAAGGCCCTAGCCAATCGCAAAGGGAAAGTGGCTTTTACAAGCTTTTATTCTTTCTCTCCTTCGCTGATGGCCAGAAATCCAAAGTAACCGTCACCGGCGACCGTGATCCCGGCTACGGCTCGACCTCCAAAATGCTGGCCGAAAGCGCCATCTGCTTGGCCAAAGACGAGCTACCTGATGTGAGTGGGGTCATCACCCCCTCAATAGCGATGGGCGAGACCTTGCTGAAACGCTTGCAAGAAAATGCGGGTCTGACTTTTAAATATAAGAAGCTCTAGAATCCAAGCCACTTACCCAAACCGAAAAATACAGCGAGCCAAATCAACCCTTTGATGAGGAAAAAGAGAAAGGCTCCCCAGCCAAGGCGTTTAAACCAGGTTTGCTTGCTTGTATTATCGCTATCCACAATAAAAAAACAGACAAATCGACATTCTGGTTTCTAAATCATTCTAAACAAATTCTAACAAACGAGTAATAAGACTTTGTCTTTCCATTTGCTAAAGCCAAGTTAGAAGAGATCTGAATATAGATTCGTGCTGGTGATTGCTTATTTTTAGATCGTTATCGCAAAATACACGCCCATATGAAAAAAGAAGCTACACCTCCCTTAGCCGTTATCATACTACTATTGGCTTCCTTATCTCTCTCTGCGCAATCTGTTCTACCGACTACAGTCATAAAGAATGGAAAACCTACAGCCCAGCTGGCAGCCATTGCTCAAGGACTGCCACAAGCTTATTCCCTCGGTTCAGCGCAGACTATGACCGACGAATTCGGCCTCATGCACCTACGCGTTCCGCTGCAACTGCACACTTATCCGATTATCGGCTACGATTATTTACTACACGAAAGACAAGACCAGCAAACGCGCCTCATTATACCGGCCATACCATTTGAAGCCGTGCCCGAACCGTTGCTTATTACAACCAGTGAAGAACGCATCGCAGCCATCCCCGATTTAATCGACGTAGTTGACTTTGTGGTAGAGCGGAGACAACTGGTTTGGCTACCTGCTAATCTCGACTGGCAGAACCCAACCAGCCTGGTATTAGCCGAGCAGATCGACTTACACACCAAAGACCATTCCGGCCATCACAGGGTATACATCAGCACCGACGATGCCAGCCTCATCCTACACGAAAATCGCGTATGTACCCACGCGCCCGCTACCGCCGTAACTCGCTACAGCGGTATCCGTACCATCCAAACCGAACAGGCCGAAAATGGTGCTTACTTCCTGCTCGATAAAACGCGAGGCGATGGTATTCATACCCAGCACAACGATTTGGGCGACTTTTACGACTTCAACAACTACTGGGACAACGAAAACGAAGCCAACGACGACGTAGCTACAGATGTACATTGGGGCATGGGTGAAACCTACGATTGGTTCTTAGAACGCTTTAATCGCAACAGTTATGACAACGAAGGTGTCGCTCAGCAGGCCTATCTCATCGACAATTTTTCTAACGCCTATTACGTCGGCGGAGGTACGGCCGTCTACTTCGGTGAAGGGAGTCCTTCGCAATTCTCCTCGGGCATTTTCGATAATCCCTTTACATCTTTAGATGTAGTTGGGCACGAAGTCGGCCATGGTATGACCTACTTCACCTCTGGGCTCATTTACTCCGGTGAATCGGGTGGGCTCAACGAAGCATTCAGCGACATAGTAGGCATCAGCATACAAGCCAACTCGGTACCCGAGCAGCTCGACTGGCGGCTGGGAAACGATTTTTCTTCCCAGGGTGATTACTTCCGAGATATGTCAGATCCACAGTCTTTGGGTATGCCCAATACCTACGGGGGCACCTTTTGGCAGCCAAACCTTCCCGTGCACACGGGCAGCTCCATTGCCAATTTTTGGTACTACCTACTGGTCGAAGGTGGCTTGGGCATCAACGATTTAAATTACAACTACAATGTGTCGGCCATCGGTATGGACAAAGCCGCAGCCATCGCCTACCACGCCTGGACCTACTACTTTAGCGCAGGCACTGACTACCCATCAGCTGCGGGGTTGACTATGATTGCGGCTACGGAATTGTTCGGCTGCGGAGGCCCCGAAGTGGAGGCCGTTCGCGAAGCATGGGCTGCTGTTGGACTTAGCATAGGCGACCCATCGGGTACAGTAGATCGCACCGAAACTTGTAATCTCGATATTCCTTTCAATTTTAGCCTGAGCGGAGATATCCAGTCTGTTTTTTGGGATTTTGGAGACGGCAACACCTCCACTGAACTCACCCCTCAGCACAGTTACGAAGAGTCGGGCACATATACCGTCTCCTTGGTGGGGCAGACTTGCGCAGGTGGATTTTCTTACACCCTGCCCGAGCCCATTCAAGTGCTCACCTCAGACGTTGATTGTTCAGTCACACCCATCTCCGAGGCCGTTCTCCAAAATTCAGAAGCTTGCTCGGGTACCGTTCGAGCACGGGTGAGCGGAAGTAACGTAGAAACTGGTTCGTTTTATATTTACTCTTCCGAAGCTGATGGTTTTGAGATAACTATCGCTTCCGATGCATCTTCTTCAGCTTTTTTTGTGCAAACCCGCGGCATTAACAATGGGCAATCCACTTTCTTAGCATCTTTTGTCCCGACAAATACGCCCACTATTATCGAAACGGGCTTCGATAGTATTCTTGTTAACGTAAGTTCATTTGTTCCTGGCAGTGGTGCAGAGAATTTGGACATAAGCTGGAATTGCTTGGAAATCTCAGCACCACCCACGGCTTTCTTTACCATAAATATTACCAATCCAGATTGCAGACCTTTTGTAGAAGTCTTCAATGAGTCGACCGGGCTGCCCAATAGTTGGACCTGGCGAATGAACGAAGAGATCGTATCTACTTTAAGAGAACCGTTCAATCTTCCTGTAGCAGCTGAAAATGTAGTCTACGACATCAGTTTGACCGTTTGCAATGAGTTTGGCTGCGACGAATTCGTAATTGAAGACGCTTACGTGATCAATAGCAGCTCCTCCGCATGTAATGACATCGTCATGGGAGAGACTTTTGCTCCCTACGGCATTTGTAATGGCCGCTTGAGAGACGCCGGGGGTAACGATCCTTACCCAGAATCATACGCTCGTACCCAGATTGCTCCATCGGGTGCTCAAGCCATCGAGCTTTCCTTCTCGACTTTTGACCTGCAATCCGATGACACCCTGGAAATTCGATACTTCAATACAATGGGCTTTTATCAACTGCGGTATAGCGAAACCGAACTGGCAGGGACTACTATGATAGTTCCAGCCGAAGTGGTTGATATCACTTTTCTACCCGGTTACCTCGACGTGAACACCAATAAGAGCGGCTTTATCATGGACTGGGCATGTGTAGGACCTGCTATACCCATAGCTGCTTTCACCCCCGTAGTCGACGCCCCTTGCAACGACCGCATTCTGCTGCAAGACGAGAGTACTAATGAGCCTACCTCCTGGTCTTGGTATCTCGATGGTGAGCTGGCATACATAGGGCCTAGCGGTGTTTTTGATCAAATGGAGCCCGGTACCTATGACCTGACCCTTGTCGCCTGCAATGACATCGGTTGTGATACGGCCACAGTCGAGGGTTTTGTCCTGGCACCTGCTGATGATCAACAATGTATCGTCAATACCCGCGATTTAGAGGATGTGGGAGAAAACGTGTTTGTATTCCCGAATCCGACCCGCGGAAGTCTAAACCTACAAAGCAGCCAGCGCCTGAACGATTGGCGGCTCGATCTTTACGATGCGCAGGGCAGGGTAGTGCGCGAGCTCACCATCGATCGCCTGCTGCCTGGACAGTCATTTCCCATCCCTACTGAAGCATTGCCTGCGGGTATCTATTGGTTGCGCGGAATTGACATAAGTGGCCAAACCTTTTTCGCTGAGCGCATTGTTAAGTGGTGAAAAATCCACTGCGCTATGTTTTTAGCTTTCCCACCTATACTGGGCGGCACCGGGCCGAAAGCCTATCTGGTATTGGCCATCATTGTTGTGTTGGTGCTGGTACTCTTCTATGTGGTTTACCGCTTGCTCAAACAAGACGTAGAATAAATACAAAAGCCGGGATTTCACATTCGCGAAATCCCGGCTTTGCTTATCACAATTTGCGCAGTAGCGCAACTATTACTTTTCCTTTCCGCCGTCTAGCTCGTCCTGGTACTTGACCAGCTCGTCCCATTGTGCGTTGGCAGCCATGTCGGCCTGCTTGGCCCAGGTGGCGGGGTTGTGCATGCGGTAGCGAGGACCAGCTTCGTCGAGTATGCCCTGAACGAAGTTGGTGTCGGCGTCTGCAAGCCCGCGCCAGGTATTAATACCAGCGTCATTGAGTAGACCTTCGATTTTAGGACCGATACCTTCCACGATTTTCAGATCGTCGAGCTTGAAAGACTTGCCGTTGGGCAGCTTGATCTTTTCGGTCTTGGCCTTCTTCTTCGGCGCGGCTTTTTTCTCTTCAGCCGGAGTTTCAACTGGAGCAGCTTCAGCAACAGCGGCGATTGGAGTCGTATCTTCCGCAGGTGCTGGTTCAGCGGCCTTGGGCGTTTCTTCCACCTTAGGAGCAGCTGGCTTAGCTACCGTCTTGGGTGCTTTTTTAGCAGCAGGAGCAGTAGCTACGGCTACTTCGTCGCCTGTTTCGATATTTACGTATACACGACCCAGACGCTTGCGGGTAAAGCTCACCTTACCGTCCACTTTGGCGTGGAGGGTGTGGTCTTTGCCCATGTAAACGTTTACGCCGGGGTGATACTTGGTACCGCGCTGGCGAATGATGATGTTGCCGGCCTTGGCTTTTTGGCCTCCGAAGAGCTTGACGCCCAGTCGTTTCGAGATACTGTCGCGGCCGTTGTCCGTACTACCTACACCTTTTTTGTGTGCCATGGTTAGATTGCTTTTTAGACTTTAATGAATGTCAGAGCCGAGACTAGGCCTGAATAGAGTCAATAGAGATTTTGGTGAATGATTGGCGATGCCCGTTCTTCACTTTGTAGCCCTTACGGCGCTTTTTCTTGAAGACGATTACCTTATCGCCCTTGACGTGCTCGAGGACGGTGGCACCTATTTTGGCATCGAGTATCGGCGTGCCTACGGAAACATCATCGCCATTGGCGAGCAGATGTACCGCATCGAAGCTGACGGAATCGCCTGCTTCAGCTTCTAACCGGTGGACGAAGATCTGCTGACCTTCCTCTACTTTGAATTGTTGACCGGCTATGGTTACGATTGCGAACATTGGTCCGAAATTAAATGAGAGTTAAAATTGGGGCGCAAAGGTAAGTATAAGGATTCGGATAGGCAAGCTTTCCAGCCTAAGCCATAGGTCTCCTGTTGCTGGCCCAAATTCGGATGCCGGATACCAGCAGGGCTACAACAAAAAAACTCACCATGAAGTAGTGAAACCAGAAAGGTTCGGCACCTAGAAAATCACCCTTTATTCGTGCGATATAGGTCATAATCATTACGAAGCTCACGTAAATGAAAAATACCCACTGCCATCCACGACTCATCTTGTACAGTCTGAAAGGAGCGAGCACGATCATCAGATAGGCCAGCGTGCCACCTATCACCTTGGGTACTTTCAGTGGTATCTGATTGATATAGACGTTTGCCGCTAAAAAGCCCCAATGTATAAGGTGTAAGACTGCAAACAAACTCAGCATTTTACGCAGCCCATCGTTGTCTGCCACGGGTTTTGGGTAGTTAGTCGTGTAGAGGTATAGGCAATAGAGAAAAATGCCTGCAGATAGCCGCCCAGAATATCTCGAAGCCATCCGCACACTTTCTTCTACTGGACTGAAATAGACCATGGTGAAACTGAAAATGAGCACTTCAACTAGCATACCTAGTGCCAGGAGGTTTCTATGGGAGACAGCTTGCATGTTTGTACTTGAAACTGCCGTAAGGTAGACAAAATTTTAAGCTCGGAGTTTTTCCTCGACGTAGGCCACTAAATTCCTGATCATCCTTCGCCCCTCGGCCGTGAGTATACTCTCCGGGTGAAATTGCACGCCGAATACGTCCTTGTCTTTGTGGCGTACGGCCATAATAGCGCCTTGTGCGTCGTGGGCCGTGACGATAAGTTCTTCGGGCAAAGTGTCGGGTTTGATCGACCACGAGTGGTAGCGACCTGCCCGAAATGCCTTGGGCACTTCGTGTAGTATGACCGATTCGGCTTCGGTGCGTACCATGTCAGTCTCTATGCCGTGATAGACTTCCGCTAGATTGTAGATATCAGCCCCATACGCCTCACCTATCGCCTGGTGCCCCAAACAAACACCGAAGATGATCTTACTATCGCCATATTGCTCGATGATCTGCGGCATGATACCCGCCTCACTCGGCACACCTGGCCCCGGGCTAAGCAAGATCAGATCGTACTTCCCCACTTCTTCCAGACTGATCTGATCATTGCGAAATACATCGACTTCACCACCCGTCTCTTCTTCCAAATATTGAACGAGGTTGTAGACGAAAGAGTCGTAATTGTCTAGGACTAGGATATTCATGGTTTTAGTGATTAGTTTTTCTGAGTGAGTTCACAAGCACAAGACTGATCACTATGCACTCAAGAAGTAAGAGTTTTAGTGATTAGTTTTATTCTGGGTGAGCTCATAAGTACTAGACTAATCACTAATTACTCAAGCATTAAAGTTTTTAGTGATTTGTTTTATTCTGAGTGAGCTCATAAGTACAAGCCTGATCACTCAAATCCTTTCCGCATAGCTCAGCGCTTTCCTCAACGCCCCCAGCTTATTATCTACCTCCTTTAGCTCGGTTTCCGCAACGCTCGCATCGACTACACCGGCACCAGCCTGATAATAGAGCACGTTGTTTTGGCTAAAGAAAGAGCGGATCAAAATCGCCTGATTGATGTCGCCGTTGAAATCGAGAAAGCCGATGGCACCGCCATAGAAGCCGCGTTGCTGCTTTTCGTATTTGGAGATGAGTTCCAGGGCTTTGTATTTGGGTGCACCCGAAAGGGTACCTGCGGGAAAAGTATCGCCAAATATAGCAGCGGTGTCGGCATCTTCGGGCAGCTCTCCTTCTACGGCACTGACCAAATGTATGACATGGCTGTAGTGGTGTACCTCGCGCAAGCTCTTGACCTGGACCTTTTTGGTGTGTCTGCTCAGGTCGTTTCTGGCCAAATCGACCAGCATGACGTGCTCGGCATTCTCTTTGGGGTCTTCCAGGAGTTTTTGGGTGGCGGCTTGGTCTACTTCGTCGTTTCCGGTGCGTTTGTAGGTGCCGGCTATGGGATTCAGGCGGGCGATGCCATCCTTGATCACGAGCTGGGCTTCGGGGCTGGAACCCATAATGCGATAGTCGCCATAGTCGAAGTAGAAGAGATAGGGCGAAGGATTGATAGATCTCAGTGCCCGATACACCTGGAAATCGTCACCCTTGAAACTCCGCTGAAAACGTCGGCTCAGCACGATTTGAAATACGTCTCCGAGCTTGCAATGCGACCTGCCTTTGGCCACCAAATCAATAAACTCCTGATCGGTGAGATTGGAACTCTCTTCGCCTTCCAGAGTGAAAGGGTAGACGGCACCGCGCTGCTTGATGTTGTCGACCAGCTCATCCAATCGGCTGGGGGAATCTGCTGGGCAGTTTTCGATCAGAGTCAGTTGGTCCCGAAAGTGGTGGTAGACCAGATAAAAGCGGTAAAGATGATAACGGATCTCCGGCGATCGCAATTCCTTCTTTTCTACCGGAAACTCTAGCGTATCGAAGTATTGTACCCCTTCGAAGTTGGTATGCCCGATCAGACCATTAAAGATGAGATCGCCCTTTTCATTGTCTTCTTCCGAAAACTCTAAATCGAAAGATTGTACAAACTTTTGGAGGGCATCGGTCACATCACCCGTCTTGCGCACTGGGCTAAAATCAGCTCCACGGCCGGTCACGTGGGTATAGATATTCCCACTATCGACCTGAAAACTCGCTAGGGTTTCCAAGCCCAGAAAAGAGTAAAAATGCTCGCTATCGCGTGCTTCATTACTCTCAAGCAGCACGGGGTCGGTATAGCGGTCGCGCAAACTCAGAAAGAGGAGTAGGGGAGTGGTCAGGTCGGCGGGCATGACCCGGGTATGGACCCGTAACTTTAAATCAGGTTGGTGTAAGACGGCGGCAGGCATAATCAGTCGGGTAGTATTAGTCTAGTCGTTTTCGATCACCTTAGCGATGATGTCACAGCATTCGTGCAGCTGATCTTCGGTAATAACCAGCGGTGGCGCAAAGCGGATGATGTTTCCGTGGGTCGGCTTAGCCAAAAGTCCTTCTTCTGCCAGTTTGAGACAAATGTTCCAGGCGCGCTCGCCATCCGGGCTATCGTTGATCACTACGGCATTGAGCAGGCCTTTACCGCGTACGAGCACCACTTTACCGGGGAATCGCTCGACCAAATTCTGCATGCGCGCGCGGAATATTTCGCCCAGCTTTTCAGCCCGTCCGCTCAGGTCTTCGTCTTTGACGACTTTGAGTGCTTCCATGGCTACTGCGCAAGCTAAGGGATTGCCACCGAAGGTCGAGCCGTGCTCTCCAGGCTTAATGGTCAGCATGATTTCGTCGCGGGCCAAGACCGCACTAACAGGGAATACGCCGCCGGAAAGTGCCTTGCCCAAAATCAGAATATCGGGCTTAAATCCGTGGTGATCGCAGCAGATCATCTTGCCCGTGCGTGCTATGCCAGTCTGGACTTCATCGGCTATGAAGAGCACATTATGCTCCTGGCAGAGGTCGTAGGCAGACTTGAGATAACCATTGTCGGGCACGACTACGCCAGCCTCACCCTGAATCGGCTCTACCATAAATCCAGCCACTGTCGGGTCTTTCAACGCTTCTCGCAAAGCATCGATATCGTTATACGGAATGATAATGTAGCCTGGCATGTAAGGCCCAAAACCAGTCGTACTGCTCGGGTCTGTACTCGATGAGATAGCCGCCAGCGTACGCCCCCAGAAGTTGCCTTCCACAAAAACTACTTTCGCCTCATTCGTTGGTACGCCCTTTACCTCATAGGCCCACTTGCGGCAGAGCTTGATGGCCGTTTCGCCCCCTTCTACGCCCGTATTCATGGGCAAAACCTTGTCGTAGCCGAAGTATTCCGTGATAAACCGCTCGTATGGGCCGAGTATATCGTTGTGAAAAGCCCGCGAAGTCAGGGTCAATTGCCCGGCCTGTTCTTTTAGGGCATTGATGATGCGCGGGTGGCAATGCCCCTGATTGACCGCCGAATAAGCCGACAAAAAGTCGAAATACTGCTTGCCTTCCACGTCCCAAAGATGTACGCCCTCACCTTTGCTCAGCACCACGGGCAAGGGGTGGTAGTTGTGTGCACCGTAGTGGTGCTCGGTATCGATGTAGTATTGACTATCTTGAATCGTGGTGGGCATATGTTTAAATTTTAGACTTCCGCAGGTAGTTTCATCTGGCCTAACGCTTATTCAGGCACAAGAAAACCAATTGGTTTGCAAAGCTAAGCCTTTGATTAATTTTGCACACCGCTCCCTAAATTTTTATTAATCACCACCTCCATTTGTGTAAATGCTGCGTTATTAGCATCGAAAGAGAAAATCAGAATATGGAAGCTCACACTCTCCAACAAGAAGAACGGAACAAAAAGCGCGGCCAATGGGCAGCCACGATAGGTCTGATATTCCTGATCGGGATATTGCTAGCTCCACTATTTTGGAAGATCACCCCGCCGCCCGGTCAGCCGGGCACTTTGGTGAATCTCGGTTTGGATTTTGGCCAAGGTGATAGTAATTCCGACAATGCCCCCGCCCAGCGACCAGACCCTCAACCCGTTCCAGAGCCCACGCCACCGCCACCCACCCCCGAGCCTCAGCCGGAACCCGAGCCTGAAAGCACACCACCGCCTAATCCTACGCCTCCACGCGAGGTCGTCACCCAGGAAACGCCCGAACAGATCAGGCTTCGCCAGCAGCGCGAGCGTCAGGAACAGGAACGTTTGGAGCGCCAGCGCCAAGAGCAGCAACAACGAGATCGTGAAGCCGAAGCCGAGCGCCGCCGCCAAGAAGAGATTCGCCGCCAACGAGAGGCCGCTGAAGAAGCCCAACGCCAACGCGAAGCCGAGCAGCGTCGCCGCGAAGAAGAAGCCGCAGCCCTCCGCGAGCAACTCGGCGGCGGTTTTGGCGGCGGTGGCAATGGCGGCGGCCGAGGAAATACCGGCCAGGCTGGCGATCAAGGTGTGCAGGATGGCTCGCCTAATGCCGATAATTTAAGTGGTATTTCTTCCGGTAGCGGTACAGTCTCTGGATTAGGCGGTCGCGGTATTCGCAGCCGAGGACCCGTTCCACAAGAAAACTCTCAGGTAGCTGGCGTAGTCGCTATCCGCATTTGCATAGATGCTAATGGTAACGTTACGGAAGCAGAGTTCACTCAAAATGGATCTACCACCAGTGATAGTCGACTAAAAGCAGCAGCCATACGCTCTGCACGACAGTTTAAGTTTGAAGGCTCTGTTGTTGACAATCAGTGTGGTAAGATTACTTATAACTTTAAGGTGCAGTAAATACACAGCAACTAGATTGGATGCAGATGAGATATAATTTAGTATTATTCACCACCATTCTATGCACTTGTTTTTCTTGTGTTGTGCAAACTTCAGTCAATTCTGAAAAAGAGAACTTAGGCTCTAGTGCAATCAGTGGTCTGGGAGATCGGGCTATCGTAAAAAGTGAATTAGCCGAGATTGAAAATGATTCTGGGCTGGGTATAGTTGTAATTCGAATTTGTATTGATGCAGAAGGTAATGTAGTGGACGCAGAATACACTATGCAGGGTTCCACTTCTAATGACCCTAGATTGATTAATGCGTCTCTGAGATCAGCTAGAAAATTCAAATTTGAAGGAAGTAATATAGATCGGCAGTGCGGAAAAATTACCTACAATTTTAAGGCACAGTGACAGATCAAAAGCCGTGACTTCACTTTGATCCCTACTATCAGTTATTGAAATTCTATTTGGCTTAATGGCTTACATCTTTCAGACAAGCTCATTTAAACTTACATACTCTTCAGAGCATTTGAATGACTAAAATCTCCAACCAATGAAAACCAAAGTCTTTCTCCTCTTCTTTTCTACTGTTTTCTTCCTGGCTGCTGCCATAGTCACTAACGACTGGCAAATCGATGATGATTATACCGTTGCCTTCGATACCGGCCGCGCCGAAGGTACTTTTAGCGGTATGGATGGCGAGATTCTCTTCGACCCCAGCGACTTAGCTAATTCGAGTATGGACGTAACCGTAGACGTAGCTACCATCGAAACGGGCAATGACACTAAAAACAAGCACGCCAGGGGGGAGAGCTGGTTCGATGCCGAGAAATACCCGACTATTCGCTTTGTAGGAGATGATTTCTCCCGTGCTGGCGAAGGATACAAGGTCTCCGGCAAGCTGACGCTGCATGGCAACACTAAGAGTATCGACATTCCGTTTACTTTTTCTCCTAATGGTGCTGACTCCGGTCTGTTTGAAGGTAGCTTTACTGTCAATCGCAAAGACTACGGTATCGATGGCAACTTCTGGGGGTTTGTTGTAGGGAAGGAAGTAGAGATCAAGCTGCGCGTGCCGGTGAGTAAATAAGGCTAATATAGCGCGTTATCTATTGCTTTTTTGGAGATAACGCGCTATATTAGCGGTATGTTAAACAAACTGATAGGTAGAGAAAAGGAGATTGCAACACTCCAGAAAGCACTCAATTCATCTGAAGCGGAGATGGTTTCGGTAATTGGGCGTAGGCGAGTTGGCAAGACTTTTTTGATTCAATCGATTTATGAAGGCAAAATGGCTTTTTCCATTTCTGGCCTGCATTATGCGTCCAGAGATGATCAATTAAGGAATTTCAAACAGCAACTTAGCTTAGCATTTCCCGACCAAGTGGAGAAGCCCCTGCCCAAAGATTGGCTCGATGCCTTTTTTCAGTTGACTGAAATATTAGATGCTACAGATACCCAAAATAAGAAGCGTGTAATCTTCTTTGACGAAGTTCCTTGGTTAGCCACTCACCGAAGCAAATTTTTGATGGGGTTAAGCTATTTTTGGAATAGTTGGGCCGTAAATAAGCAAGTAGTTGTGGTCATTTGTGGCTCTGCCGCTTCTTGGATGATCAAAAAGATACTTCGAGATAAAGGCGGATTACACAACAGAGTCACCAGGCGTATAAGGCTCCATCCCTTCTCGCTTAAAGAGACTTCAGACTTTCTGAAATCTCGCAATGTTCGACTCAACCATCGCCAACTTCTACTCATCTATATGTCGATGGGAGGTATTCCTCATTACCTTAAGGAGTTGGAGACAGGTGAAAGCGCAGCTCAAGCTATCGATAGAATTTGCTTTTCCAGGGATGGGTTATTGAGAACTGAATTTTCAGCCCTTTATCCAGCCCTTTTTGAGCAGTCAGAATCCCATGTTAAAATCGTCCGGGCTTTAGGTACATCTTTTCAGGGATTCGACAGACAGAAGATTATTAAGGTAACGGGACTCTCTGAAGGGGGCTATCTCACAAAAGTCCTAGATGAACTTTCTGAAAGCGGCTTCATAAGTACGTATCCTGTATTTGGAAGACGTAAAAGAGGGCAGCTTTACAGATTGACCGATCAATATTCGGCTTTCTTCCTTCGATTTATTGAGCAAAATATCCCAGAGGGTGAAGGAACCTTTATGGCATTGAGCCAAACGCAGGCTTACAAAAGTTGGTGTGGTTTTGCATTTGAGACGGTATGTCTACAGCACATACGTCAAATCAAAGAGGCACTACGTATTGGCGGCCTGTTTACGCGTACTTCAACTTTTGCCCAGCCAAAAACTGAAAATCGAGATGGCGTACAAATCGACCTATTGATAGATAGAAACGATAAGGTCATCAATTTGGTAGAGACAAAGTTTTACGATGGGCCATTTCGAGTAGACAAAAAGACTGTAGATAAATTGAGTAAACAAGCTCAAGCTTTCAGATCAGCGACGAACAGCAGAAAACAACTGAGTTGGGTTTTAATTGCAGCAGACGGAGCAGAGGCTAGTGAGTCTAGTTTGGGTGTAGTAGATCACTATTTGAGTGCTGATGTTTTAATCAGCTCTTAAAGATTCTTTATTTCCCCCGCTAGCTCCTGCAAGCTATCCTTGGCATCACCAAAAAGCATACTCGTTTTGGGGTGAAAGAACAGCTGGTTCTGTATGCCCGCATAGCCAGGCCGCATAGAGCGCTTGAGTACGATGATGTTCTTGGCATCCCACACATTCAGGACGGGCATACCGTATACCGGACTTCCGGGATCGTCAAGCGCTGCAGGATTGACGACGTCATTCGCACCGACTATGACGACAGCATCCGTATTGGGCAACGCAGAATTAGCTTCGTCGAGATCGAGGAGCTGAGGGTAGGGGACATCGGCTTCAGCCAGCAGCACGTTCATGTGGCCGGGCATGCGGCCCGCAACCGGGTGTATGGCGTATTTGACATCGACACCGTTAGCTTGCAACAGATCGTCGACCTCCTTGCAAACCTTTTGCGCTTGAGCAACGGCCAGGCCATAGCCCGGGACAAACATCACACTCTGCGCGTAAAATAGCTGAATGGCTGCATCGGAAGTCGTAACTGTCTTGGCTACCTGATCGCCATCGCTGGTTTTGGCGCTGGCTCCACCACCAAAACCGCCTATGATGACATTGAAGAGCGATCGATTCATGGCCTGACACATCAGTACCGTTAAAATTGTTCCCGCGGCACCTACCAAAATACCACCTACCAGCATGATTTGATTGTCGTAAATCAAACCAGCTGTTGCAGCCGAAAGTCCAGTAAATGAGTTGAGTAGCGAGATGACCACCGGCATATCTGCGCCCCCTATCGGTGCTACAAAGGAAAACCCATAGACCAAGCAAAGCGCCATATATCCCAGAACCAAGCCAAAGCTGGGTGGATCAAAAGTGCAGATGTAAACCAAACCACCTACTGCCAGAATAAGAAGAACGATATTGAGCACCGAATGATTAGGTATGGTCACTTGCGAATCCCATACTTTTCCATCCAGCTTTAGATAGGCGAGAATACTTCCTGTAAAGGCAACTGCCCCGATGAGTAGTGTCAATCCGAGCACTAAGAGGGCACTGATGCCCGCGCTTGTCCCCATAGTGTCTAGTTGACGGAACTCTATGAGAGCCAACAGCACCGCACAGGCACCTCCCAGTCCATTGAAGATGGAGACCATCTGCGGCATGGCGGTCATCTGTACCCGATTAGCGGCCAGCCAGCCCGCACCTCCACCTACGGCCATACCGCCAGCGATCCAACCATAGTTGTTGGGAATAGGACCGAATGGATATACCAGTGTAGCCAGTATGGCAATCCCCATACCGAAAGCAGATAGTAAGTTGCCTTTGCGCGCCGTATCTGGCGAGCTAAGTCGCCTGATGCCCACCACAAAAGCCAGTGCGCCTATCAGGTAGGCTAGATTGAGTGCAGATGCCAGCATTACGACTTGGTTTTGCGTTTTTTGAACATATCGAGCATGCGGCCCGTGACCGCAAACCCACCCACGACATTAATCATACCCAGTATGATACCCAGTGTACCCATTATTAGGGTGAAGTAATCATCTGATTCTGCACGCCGAAGTAGCAATATGGCACCGATAATGACTACCCCGCTAATGGCATTGGCCCCAGACATCAGCGGCGTATGCAGTACAGTCGGCACCTTGGAGATCAGCTCGAATCCCAGCATAACCGTAAAGGCCAGCAAGTAGAGCAAAATCAGGTTGTTATCTACAAATTGGAAAAACTGTTCCATGAGTGTGCTTCTTCTTAAGATTCGGTGGTGATAAGGGCGGAACTGATGATCTCATTTTCCATGTCGATGGAAATCTCGCCTTCCTTGATGAAAAGCTTGAGGAAATTGACCAGATTGTTGCTGAAAAGCGTACTGGCATCTTGCGGCATGAGTGCGGCCAAATTGGAGTCACCTATGATGGTCACCCCATTCACATTTATGGTCTTTTCGTTTTCGGTCAGCTCGCAGTTGCCACCGGTCGATGCCGCCAGATCGATGACGACCGAGCCGGGCTTCATCAGGTGTACGGTTTCAGCACTGAGTAAGATCGGTGCCTTACCACTTCTGATCTGGGCGGTCGTGATCACTACATCGGCTTTGGCCGCGGACTGCTGCACCGCTTCTCTTTGCCGAGCGAGAAATTCTTCCGATTGCTTGACGGCGTATCCACCTGCGGAAGTATCCTCAGCCGCCCCCTCTACGTCAACGAATTTAGCCCCCAGGCTCAAGACTTCTTCGCGCGCTGCTGCCCGCACGTCGAAGGCTTCGACCATGGCACCCAGTCGTTTGGCGGTGGCTATAGCCTGCAAGCCTGCTACGCCCGCGCCTAGCACCAATACTCGTGAAGGCTTTACGCTACCCGCCGCCGTGATCAGCATAGGGAAGTAGCGCGGTATGGTGTGCGCTGCCAGCAAGACCGCTTTATACCCGGCAATGGAAGCCATGGAAGATAAAATATCCATAGACTGCGCCAGGGTAGTACGCGGTATCATATCGAGGCTAAAGGCCCGTAGTTTGCGCTTATCAAGGGCAGGGGCGACCGCATCATCTCGAAAAGGCTCGAATAGCGCGACGACGGTTTTACCCGCCTCCAGCTTATCCATTTCGCTATCGGCTAATGGATGTATGCTTACCAGCAAATCTGCCTGTTTAAGCACTTCCGCCCGGCTTGCTGCCTTTACCCCTTCCGGATAATCCGAGTCTGCAAAGTTAGCGGCTTCGCCCGCCCCAGTCTCCAGCAAGATACCGATATCGAGCCCCAGCAGTTGCTCACAGCCCTTGGGCACAATGGCCACACGCCCCTCTTTTTGCTCCTTGAGTATGCCTAGTTGCATGGGTTGTAGTTAGTGATAGATAGGTTAAGGCATAGGATGCGTTTTGGTTGTGAGAAAGCCGTGGAAAAAATTCAAGCCTAGCCATGCTTTCAAAATTAGTTGACGTTTTTTTTGATTTAGACTTGCGCAGGTCGTTTGTAAGACCCTACATTTGCAGCCGCCCACATGGGCAACCAATTGGTCTGGTAGTTCAGTTGGTTAGAATGCCGGCCTGTTATCCCGCAATACTGCGGGACGGGTTAGCCTTCCAGCACAGACCAAAAGCCTCGATGCGGCTCTAAATGCACAAAGACTACTGGTCTGGTAGTTCAGTTGGTTAGAATGCCGGCCTGTCACGCCGGAGGTCGCGGGTTCAAGTCCCGTCCAGACCGCATACGTTCTACGCAAACGGCTGTAAAACAGCCAATTAGACAAAAGGCAAAAATGCCGGAAGTCAAATTGGCGGTCGTCTCAGAACGAATGTAACACAAAGAGAGGTTAGACGTACCGTCTTTCCTCTCTTTTTTTATGCCCTAACGACTACCGAAATCACTGCTCTGTGAGCGTCATGGGAATCCCCATAACGGGGATGCTTCTCTACTACAAGCCCTCTTTCCGATGGCTTGGAACCGATACTGTCAGCTTATCACGACGAAAAATCTTGCCCAAGGGCGCGTCCCCCCTGCCCGCTTAATCGTGTTGGGGGGATTCCCGTTTTCAACGGCGCGGCTATCCTTGGAGATTTTGTCTACCGTGCGCCCGTCACCCGCTAAACGCGGTAATAATGTGACGCTCGGCGCTAGCCAAGGGTTCAAGCACGGGATAGTTCCCGTTGGTCACAAGAAAAAAGAAGGAGAATGAAAAGTGACATCATCCATTATACTATGGGGAAGGCATCCGAACTACTCGAACTATAAATGGATCAAACTGGCCCTAGATTACGATTTTCACGAGTACACCTATCGGGCATATTTAGGTTCTGAACTGGCTTACCTATGCAAAGGTGCTAATCCTAATAACATCAATTACAAACCCGGCCATCCTTGGTATTTCCGGCACGGCGGACGTGTCCTTACTCCTCGTGAAATCTTGGAAAGCGTGAGACAGAGCGGCTACGAGGGTTATAATCCAGAAGGCATTAAGCGTGCAGATGATCTTCCAGAGCCAAAGCGGAGCGAAATGTTGAGACAATTACGAGAGGCAGAAAGAGCTTTCTATAAGCGTGATCTTACACGTTATCGAACCCTGGCTTTTTAACTCAAGATGGCCCGTAAGAATGGAATACCGACTATAGGTGAAAGCATCAATAACGATGTTTGCATCAATCTAAGCTTAAAATATAGTCACCTCTACAAGGGTGCATTTCACGCTTTCGCGGCTAGGCCGCTTTTTTGATAATGTTTCTAACCATTTGCCATCGGCCACTTTTTCGTGCACAGCGTAGGTTCAAAATTGGCGTTGCTCCATCATCCGACCATCTTTGTCCTGATAGCTTC
>JBCCPC010000070.1:0-24834 GCA_039025055.1 Bacteroidota bacterium
GTTTGGGCATATCAGCAGAGACGTCAAACCATCTTCTGTGCTGACGGTACCACCGTCTGGGTTTTCGCGAATAACCGTCGTAAAGTTATCTGTCAAAGCAAAACAGCCTTCGGCTAGTTGATCGGTATCGATTTGGTCGCCCATGGTAGCGAGTAAGGCCCCCTCGTAGGCTATGCCATAAACCCGACAAATGCCCAGGCCCGCATCATCGAAATCGACGGTAAGGCCCGCGGGAGTCCCAATAATGACACCATCATCATCGGTGACAATCAGGCTGAAATTAGTTGCTGTATTGCCTGTAACTGCGAAAGTGATGATGTCGGCATTTCCGTCGCCCGGGCAAGTCGTGACTGTATCTTCGCCATCGGCGGTCGTAACGATACCGCCTTCTGGCGATTCACTCGCGATACTCACGAAATTGTCACTCAATGCAAAGCATCCAGTCGCCAGATTATCAGTCTCCGCATTACTTCCGAAGGGGGTGTTCAGCATGCCGCTATAGGTCAAGCCCCACACCCTGAAATTTTCCAGCGTGATGCTACTGAAGTCTATGCTTGGATCGTCGGTAAAACCCGTAATGATGTTGTCGACAGTCGTTATGAGATAGGCGACCGAAGGGCCACTATTATCGCTCAAAACAAATGTCAGTATGTCTGCGAGATTGTCTTCTGAGCAAATGGTAATCTCCGTGGACCCATCGTCTAAGCTGATCGTACCGCCACTCACTTCTTCTCTGATTACAGTCACAAAGTTTTCAGAAAGCCCGAAACATTCGGAAGCCAGCTGAGTGTTGGCCGCATCGTCACCTTCTTCGACAAGCAAGTCTCCGCGAAAACTCAGTCCCCACACCCGACAAATACCAAAGACCGCATTGTCAAAACTGATGGTAGCGTCCTCACTTATACCTAGAACGATGTTGTTTTCATCCGTAACCAGATAGACAAAATCACCGCCGCTGGCATTAAAGGACAAGAAGGTCACTTCGCTATCACCTCCGCTCTCCGGGCATATAGATACGGTATCCAGATTACCTTGAGCGCGAACGATTCCGCCATTGGATTCGATACGATGGACCGTCACCAGATCGTCGGTGAGTGCAAAGCAGCCCTCGGAGAGTTGATCGTCTAAATTCGCACCGACAGCAGCCAGTAGATCGCCAAAATAGGACAGGCCATAGACCCGGCAAATCCCATCGCCTGCATCTTCAAAATCTACCGTCAAACCCGGAGGTATGCCGATTATCATGCCATTGTCGTCTGTGACAATCAGGGTAAAGTTAGGGGCAGAGTTGCCGCTCACTTCGAAGTCTATTTCATCGGCAGCACCATCACCTGGGCAAGTAGTGACAGTCTGCTCTCCAGCGACCGTGCTGATGCTGCCCCCTAGCGGAGATACGCTGGAGATACTGATAAAGTTATCGCTCAGTGCAAAACATCCAGTAGCTAGATTATCGGTCTCTGCGTTGCTGCCAAAAGGCATATTGAGCATACCGCTGTAGGTTAGGCCCCATACCCTCAAATTTTCGAGTGTTATACCCGTGAAGTCGATGCTCGCCTCATCGGTAAAACCCGTAATGATGTTGTCGACGGTAGTAATGAGGTAGGCAAATGACGGGCCATCATTATCACTAACTGTAAAAGTTAGAATATCAGCCAGGTTATCATCTGGGCAGATCGTCACCTCGGTGGTTCCGTCTTCCAGTGCGATCGTTCCGCCACTCACCTCTTCTCTGAGTACAGTCGTAAAGTTCTCTGACAGACCAAAGCACTCAGAAGCCAATTGGGTATTGGCTGCATCATCGCCTTCTTCTACCAGGAGGTCTCCGCGGAAGCTCAAACCCCACACCCGACAAGTACCAAAGGTCGCATTGTCAAAACTGATGGTAGGATCCTCACTTACCCCCAGCACAATGTTGTTATCATCGGTAACCAAATAGACGAAATCACCACCGCTGGCATTGAATGAAATGAAGGTCACTTCACTCTCTCCGCCGCTATCGGGACAAACGGATACGGTGTCCAAATTACCCACTGCCCGCACGATGCCGCCCTCGGTCGGCCTGCGGTCTACCACGACAAACTCTTCGGAGAGCGCATAGCAACCACTAGCTAAGGTATCTGTATCGATATTCTCACCTTCTTCGGCCATGAGTTCGTCGTCGAAGGTGAGCACGTATACGCGGCAAATACCGGCACCGGCACCCTCGAAATCTACGGTTGTGCCCGGAGGCAGTACCAAAATGTTGCCATCGCCATCAGTCACCACCAGAGATTGAGTACCTACGGTGTCATTCAGTAAAATGAAATCGATCACATCGGCCTGACCGTCACCAGGGCAGGTCGTAACCATTTGGCTACTATCTGCAGTAAGCACAGAGGCACCTGCCAGAGACGTGCGATCCAAGACGATAAAGTTGCTGCTCACGCTATTGCAGCCGTTTCCGGGTGTAAGTGTATCCCCTACGGCAAGCGGTAAATCTGTAGAAAATCCAACTGACCATACACGACAGATACCCGCACCCGAGCCCTCGAAGTCGATGGTGCCGCTGGTATCTATAGCTAGCACGGCGTTGGCCGTATCGGTCACGACAAAAGCTACGCTAGGTGTAGTATTATCCGATTCGAAGTTCACCAGATCGGCCAGCCCGTCGCTGGCGCAAATAGATATGGTATCCTGGCCGGTCGTCGTACTGATGGTCGATGCGCCGGTCGTACCATTGTTTACTGTCACAAAGTTGGTGGTCAGCCCAAAGCAAGGAACCGATAGCTGGGCTGTATTAAAATCTTCACCAACCTGAGCGGTGATAAAACCCAGGGTAGAAAAGGCAAAGACCCGCAGTACACCTTGCGGTAACATCTCGAAGTCGATGAAATTGCTGAAGCCGATAGAAACGATGATGTCGTTTTCATCGACTACAACGTAGCCGAAAGACTGTGCCAGCGTACTGGTCGCAAAGCGGATGCGGTCGGATTCACCATCGCCAGCACAAGTATTGATCTCCGTTTCGCCCGTAAAGGCTACGAAAACCGTCGCATCGTCTATGCAGCCGTTATTCAGAAAAAAATTGCCTTGAGCTTTGATTTGGGATTGCTGGAAAAAACAACAAACAACTAGAGGAAACAGTAAAAAAATAGATCGCATGCTATCGTCTTAAAATATTCAGAGGATCATGAAAGGTCGCGCCAGTCAAGTAAACCCAAATGTAGCGTTTAATTTCGGTAAAATTCAATATGTACAGCCCGAGGAGTACTCGAAGTTGTCTGGGTTCGTTAGCTTTGTCATATCGATTTCCCACAGTCACTCGATGACCATCACATGCAGCGCCCAAAAACTATCTGCTACGCCCATTTTTGTCTGTATCGAGCCATTTGCACGGCTTTGTTTGTTGTATTTGTACTTCCGCAGGTCGGAAGCACCCAGGAAGTCGAAGAGCTGACCCTCGACCCCAACTTCACAGCCGAGGAATTGGTCAAAGATGTTTTTGCATCGGGTACTTGCGAGACGATTAGCAACATCTCACCTATTGGAAACGAAGATGGTATCGGCTACTTCGAGGCTCCTGAGGGTCTATTGGGTTTTAGTCGGGGTATCATTCTATCAACAGGACCCATCGGCAATGCGGCTGGCCCCAATAACTCAGGTGAGACGAGTGGCGATCTAGGTGGCATGGTCAATGACCCCGATCTCGACATTGTCTCCGACAGACCGCTCAATGACAGAGTAGGCATCAGTTTCGACTTCGTGCCCTTACAGGAAGAAGTCACCTTCAGATATGTATTTGCTTCCGAAGAGTTTTGCGAGTTTGCCAACAGCGAATACAATGACGTTTTCGGCTTTTTTGTGAGTGGCCCAGGCCTAGATGGGCCATACAGCAACGATGGGGTCAACGTCGCCTTAATTCCCGAAACGAACCAGCCTGTTGCCATCAATTCGATCAATCATTTAGTCAATAGCGAATTCTACCTACCCAATGAAGTCCCCAACGACAGAGATTTCTGCGGCCTGGACCCATTGGTGGATGGCCGAAACATAGAATACGATGGTCAGACGGTTGTGCTGACGGCTACACTCGATCTCATACCTTGCGAGCGGTACGAGATCAGGCTGGTCATTTCCGACGTGGCAGACGAGAACTACGACTCGGCTGTCTTTCTCGAAGCGGGTAGTTTCGACTTAGGTGGCTCGGTAAGCTTACAGGCGCTCGGTAGCGATACGGTCAACAATCGCATATTCGAGGGCTGTGAGCAGCCCAGTTTTCGATTCGTGAGGGGCACGGATGGCGACCCCGATAGCGACCAGACGGTGGCATATCGTTTCGGCACCAATAGCACCGCCACACCGGGTGTCGACTTCAACCTGCCCAGCGGCACCATCACCATACCCGCAGGCGAGCCCTTTGCAGACTTGGTCTTAGAGACGATACCAGACGGCCTGAATGAGGGCTCCGAAGATATCTGGCTATACCTCGACATACCTTGTGCTTGCTATACCGACTCGGTGCGCATCAGTCTGGTCGATCCCGAGCCGCTGGAACTAGCGCTGGAAGATGTCTACTACTGCCCGGACCAAACGGCCACCCTTCAACCCAACATAAGCGGTGGTAGCCCGCCCTACAGTTTCGAGTGGAGCTTCGGTAGCACCGAGGCCAACCCACAGATCGAACCGCCTCTACCTAACACGATAGGTCTAGTCGTCACGGATGCCTGCGGGCAGGTTACCAGTGGTAGCTTACCTACCTTCAGTAGTGCCCCGCCTTCGGCTACTTTCCCCGATCAGGAAGTTACCGCCTGCTGGGGCGAATCAAGAGAGATCGCTGTAGAGCTGGTGGGCAGACCGCCGTTTACCCTCAGCTACCAGCGCAGCGGCAATGCGCCAGAGACCCTCGTATTCGAAGACGATGGTATCCAGACCTGGACCATTCAGCAAGGCGGCGTTTATCAGCTTACCACCGTGAGTGACTTGGCTTGTAATGGTACCGTATCGGGTTCGGTACCAGCTAATTTTTACCGGCCCGTTATCAACCCGATTATCACCAACCCGACCTGCGCCAATGATCAAAATGGCCGAATAGAAGTGAATCATCTATCATCGGTGCCACCCTACCAGTACGATTGGAGTGGCGATACCGATGCGACCGGCACCATAGCAGACAATCTCGGGCGGGGGCAATATGGCCTCACCATCACCGATGCGCTGGGCTGCCAAGACGAGCGGCAATTCGAGTTGCGCGGTCCCAGTCCGCTCTTGCCTGTGGAAGTAGACTGTAACCAACTACGCCGCCCGCCCCTCGAATTGAATGCCGAAGGCGGACAGCCCCCCTACGAATACAGCATAGATGGACTGACCTATTTCGAGAGCGAAGGCTTTCGAGACTTGGAGCCCGGCTTTTTTTATGATCTTTTCATACGCGACGCCAACGATTGCGAAATACTGCAAGCTGATTTCTTTATGCCCGCTTCGGTGCCGCGCACGGTCAGGTTGCCGAGTTTTATTCCGCAAGAACTGGGCGGGAGTGTGGTGATCGAGCCAGCGTACTTAGTGCCTGCCTTGCAGATCGATTCCGTCGCCTGGTTACCTGCCGAACTGTTCAATTGCGCCGACTGCCGAACGACCCGACTGACTGCTCCGCAAAGTCAATCCATTGCCCTCGTCGTAACAGATAGGTATGGATGCACGGACAGCCTTTCGGTACTGGTGGGTATAGACGAGCAAGCACCGCTATTCGTACCTACCGCCTTCAGTCCTGATGAAGACGGCACCAACGACCGTCTCTCTGTCTTTGCCAACCGCTTGCAGGTCGATCAAATATTGAGTTTCCAGGTCTACACGCGCTGGGGTAACCTGGTCTACGAAGATTACGACTTCGGCCCCAACAGCACTCGAATAGGATGGGATGGCCGCTTCGGAAACAGGAATATGCCTGCCGCTACCTACGTCTGGACAGCACGAGTCAGACTCACGACCGGGCTGGAGGTGACCACCGGCGGAAGTACAAATTTGTTGAGATAAAAATCAATCTTCTTCCGGCATTTGGCCGTCTCTGTGGAGCTGATCGAACATGCGATCTACGCGGTACATCTCGTCGAGTGTGTCGTCTAAGAACAAGCTAAATTCCGGTGTGCGCCTGATCTGTCGCCGCAGCCGATGATGCAAGGAGCTGCGGAGGCGCTGATACTCCTCTTCGAGTTGAAGGAGTACAGCTTGTTTGTTGTCGGTATTCCAGACACTGAGGTAAATTTTGGCCAGGCTCAAATCCGGTGATACCTGGACGGAGGTGACGGTCACCAGCGGTTCTACTCCATAAATGTAGGAGCCTTCCCCTTGTAAAACCTGACTAAAATTTCGCTTGATCAATTCGGCCACCTGGCCTTGGCGTTTACTCTGCATGATGTAGGTAGGAACGCCGGGTAGGTGGGATAAGTTGCACAGGCGTCGTCCGCCTCCCAATAGCAATCGGGACTGGTCGACCGACAGGTATTTGCACGATGCTAGGAGCATTTGACCACAGTGTCGCTCGACGCCTCGAGGAACATCGAGCCGCTTTACAGTGGCGGCTCAATGATGCCTCGGAAGAGCTCGCTGAGCTTTATCATGAGTCTATCGATGCTATTTTTACACCTAGCTCGCCTTCGTAGAGCCGATCAAAATCACGGCGGTTTACCGTATACAAGAAATTGACTTCTGCTTTGATAGCAGCCTGTAGATGCAAGGCATCGAAAATAGCCCCACTGACGATTTCTCTACTGGCACACCTTTCGACAGCGGCCAGATAATCTGTCATGTTTAGATCGATATAATCAAAGCGAGCTACCAAATTTTGGATAACCGTTTGAGCTGTTCGAGCAGGAATTTTTAAACTCGGTATTCTCGTCAAGTTGCTGTAAAGTTCAGCTATTAGATGTGTATTTAATATGAAAATTTGGGCCTCACCTTCAAGTCTAGAAATAAGACTTCGACAGGCGAGGTGCTGCGGGTGCCCCCGAGTCAGGGCTGGATAGAGTATAGATGTATCTAGCAAGACTTTCACTACAGACCGAGTTTTTTCTTAAAATAATCGTCATATACCTCTTTGGTCGAATTGCCGGATGGCAGGTCAACTGGAAATTTTCCTGCTGGCTCAATCAGTGGAAAACCACTGGCATCATAGCTGAGAGTTGCTTCCTGTTTATGCGCCTCAGAAGATAATACAACCGATTTTTCTGCCCTATTTATCTCTAATGCAAGCTCATCGCCAGGCTCTACTTCTAAATATTTGCGGATGGCTTTGGGTATAAGGATTCGACCAAATTTGTCAACTTTTAGCGTCATATCGCCATATTTTGGCAATAAAACGATTTTTTTGGCAAATAGTTGATGATTAATGCCCGCTCGACACCTCCGATGGGGATAGCCGAGTTTATCCCGCTTGCGGTAGCGAGCTATTCCGCGCTTAGCTTCTCACCGATACATACTTTATCCCTAAATTTGCGTTCTTTCTACACACAGCGACGCCCGAAAACATCAAACAACATGCGACGACTATTTACGCTGGCACTGACCCTTGTTTCCCTATCCTTTTTGTCTGCTCAAATCATGACGCCGGTCACCTGGTCATTCTCGGTCGAGCATGTAGGCGACGGGCAGGCCGACTTGGTGGCTACCGCGAAGCTGGATGCCGGTTGGACGATCTATAGCCAGGAGCTAGATGACGGTGGTCCAGTGCCAACGACGTTTTATTGGACGAAAGGCGATCATTTCAAACTGATCGGTGATACGGAAGAGTCAGGCCACCGCAAAGCGGGCGAAGACGAGTTTTTCATGATGGAAGTGGTCAAATACCTGAGTGATGAGCCGGTGGTCTTTCGCCAGCGCGTAGAGGTATTGGATTATAGCCAGCCAATAGAGGGGGAAGTCGAGTTTATGAGCTGTAATGACGAGCAGTGTTTGCCGCCGACGGGGGAAGCGTTTAGTTTTAGTGTAAAGAGACCAGAGACCAGAGACAAGAACCAAGATCAAGAGAGACGAGAGACGAGAACCAAGAGACAAGAATCGAGAGACAAGGAACAAGAAGAGAGACTTGGTGAGAGTCAAGAGGCAAGAGACAAGAACCAAGAGGAGAGATCAGAAGAAGAAGAAAAGAATAAAGAAGAAAGACTTGGAGAGAGCCAAGACTTGAGAGATAAGAACCAAGAGGAAAGACTTGGTGAGAGTCAAGAGGCAAGAGACAAGAACCAAGAGGGCGAGAGACTAGCAGAAATTGAGGCGGATGAGCCTAGTGATATGGAGCCGCTGACCTGGGGAGTAGCGGTAGCTCAACTGGATGAGAAGACATATGAAATCTCATTGACGGGGCACTTGCTGGATGGGTGGTATACTTATAGCAGTACGCAAGATTTTGATGAAGAAGACGCCGCTCCCCTGCCCTTGGAGCTGGTGGCACTAACCGAGTCTGGCTTTCAGTTGGTAGGTGAAACGCGAGAAGAAGCACCGAATGTAAAGACAGAATTTGACGAGGTCTGGGAGATGGACATCGCAAAGATTAAAGGGTCTGATCCATTTGTACTTACGCAGGTGGTCAGCTTGAGCGGTGCAGAGCAGGTAGACTTCTTGCTGGACTATCAGGTATGTGAGGAAGGGGCTTGTATACCCGGTGGTTTCGAGTTTAGCTTACTGGGAGAGGCACCATATTTGCGCAGTCCACAGGCGGAGGCGGTTATGACGGGAGTCAGTGACGATGCGCAAGAAGCTGATCTGGTGCTGGCGTCTATCAGCCCTGATCCAGTAGCGACCGGCTGCAATGAGGGGGCAATGAACGCGCAAGGATTAGGTATCTGGAAAACCTTCTTGTACGGTATTCTGGGCGGTCTATTTGCCTTGTTTATGCCTTGTATCTTTCCAATGATACCACTTACGGTCAACTTTTTCAATAAAAGCTCGGGTTCGCGAGCGAAGGGTATTCAGCGGGCCGGGCTGTACGGTTTCTTCATCTTTATGGTATACCTGCTATTGAGTGTACCCTTCCACCTGATCGAAGGGGTAGATGCGGGCATCCTCAATCGCATAGCGAGTAGTGTGCCGTTGAATGTAGCTTTCTTTGCGGTATTCATGATATTTGCCGGGAGCTTCTTCGGCTTCTATGAATTGACCCTACCCGAAAGCTGGTCGAATAAAGCCAGCAAGGCGGAAGGCCGCGGTGGCTTGGTCGGCATCTTTTTTATGGCCCTGACTTTGGCACTGGTTAGCTTCAGCTGTACGGGGCCCATCTTGGGTAGCCTATTAGCAGGTACAGCTAGTGAAGGCGCGTGGCCACTCACGGCAGGAATGGCTGGTTTTGGACTGGCGATCGGGCTTCCGTTTGCGCTATTTGCTGCCTTTCCGCAGGTGTTGCAGGCTATGCCGCAGTCTGGTGGTTGGCTGAATAGCGTGAAGGTGGTGCTCGGTTTCGTGGAAGTGGCCCTGGCTTTCAAATTCCTCAGCAATGCCGATCTAGTGGGCGAGTGGGGCATTCTTAAGCTAGAGCCCTTTTACCTGATCTGGATCGCATGCTGTATTGGTATCATATTATATCTGCTGGGGTACATCAACTTCCCGCATGACACCAAGGGTAAAAGTCGCCTGAAGGGACTAGGGGCCGTTACGGCCCTGGCCAGTCTGGCATTTGCAATTTATCTAGCGACAGGGTTCCAGTACAACGAAAGCTACGAGACTTACGATCCGCTGGATTTGCTCAGTGGGCTGGCTCCGCCGGTTGGGTATAGTATCCAGTATCCTAAAGATTGCCCACAGGGAATCAACTGCTTCAAAGATCTGGATGAAGGCTTGGCCTATGCCGCCGAAAACAATAAGCCAGTTATGCTTGACTTCACCGGCTTCACATGCGTCAACTGCCGGAAGATGGAGGAAAACGTTTGGTCAGAGCGGCAGATCCGCGGTATGCTCAATGACGACTTCGTACTCATTAGCCTTTACGTTGACGATCGCTCCGAGCTCCCTGTCGAGCAGCAAGAACGCGTGAATCGCCTTGATGGCAAAGACGGTACCATCTTACTAGACCGAGTCGGCGAAAAGTGGCACTACTTCCAGCAGCGCGTCTACAACTACAATGCGCAGCCCTACTACGCCCTAATCTCACCCGACGGGCAGACGCTCAACCCACCCGTGGCCTACACGCCCGACGTAGACGAGTACGAAGCCTTCCTGCGTTGTGGCCTGGATGCCTTCGAGGCGATGAAAGGGAAGTAAAGCACCAGACGCTATCTATGAAGTTTTTTTCCATACTGCTATTGCTGTGTTCAGCGATCCAGCTACCAGCTCAAAAGCAAAAGGTACAAGAGGCTGAATCCTATTTCAGTGATGGCGAGTACGCCGCTGCCGCTCGTACCCTAACCGAAACCCGCAACCTGGTCAAGCGCAGTGCAGACGCTGCCCTACTACTAGCCGTTTGCTACTACCAACTCAATCGACTCGACGAGGCCGAAGACCTACTTCTATCGCTCAGCCCGGAAGCAGGGGAGACAGCTTACCCTACCTCCTGGTATTATCTGGGGCGGCTATACCACAGCCAGAATAGATTCGAGGAGGCGGGCAATTATTACAAGCGGTATTTGCGCTCCCTCTCCGACAATTCAGCCGAGCGGCGCAAAATCATAGACTTACTGCGTATGTGCGATAACGGGCCAAGACACAGTTATACCGACGACGGTGTGATTGCCGAAAATCTTGGGCCACAGGTCAATTCCGAGCGAGATGAATTTGGTCCAGTACCTAGCCCAAGCGGTGCACCACGCGTCTACTTCAGCCTGATGGTGCCACCGCCCGGCCAATCCGAAGGGGAGTTGCAAAGCGATATCGTGGTAACAGAACTGGGCGGAACCGATTGGAGCAAACCAGAGCCCATGCACAGCTACCTAAGTAGCAGCTATCACGAACTACTGCTAGACATCAGTCCAGGCGGTGACCGACTCTACTACTTCAGAGGTGATACAGAAACCAGCGGTGCTTACCTGCTCGACACTTTTCAAGACAATAGTGAGCGCAATTTCAGTACTTTGAGTATCGAAGCTCCCCTACATCCCGAAACAGGGGATGTAACGCCATTCTTCGTGTCGCCCGAGTTGATTTATTTCTCTGGTCGAAGGCCCGGAGGTTATGGCGGGCTAGACCTCTATCGGTTGAGCAAGGGCAGTGACGGACAGTGGCAGGAGCCCGTCAACCTAGGGCCAGACGTCAACTCGGCCTATGACGAGATTTGCCCTTTCTTAGCTCGAGACGGAAGGACGCTCTACTTCAGCAGCAATAACCCGCAATATAGCATGGGCGGTTTCGACGTGTTGCGCAGCATTTACTTGCCCACGGAAGATCACTATCTGCAACCAGAAAATCCGGGCTTACCCATCAATAGTGCTGACGATGATACGCACTTCCGACTAGCTCCAGACACTTACACGGCTTTTATGGCCAGCGATCGCAAAGACGGATATGGGAAGCGAGATGTGTATATCTTGTACTTCATCGAGCCTAGGGAAGAGATGCAACGGTAGGATTTAACTTATCTTCACCCACATAGCATGAGCAAACTCTCCTTCTTACGCGAGGGCATTCGCCACATCAAGACGACCGGTACGATCTTTCGCTCGGGCTCTGCTTTGTGCAGGGCAGCTATAGATCGCATCGACTTCGAGCAAGCACACGCGATCGTGGAGTTGGGCGCCGGCGATGGCGTAATCACGGAGTACATACTCAAGCGCATGCGGCCAGATGCCGTGTTGATCGCCTTCGAGTTGAGCTCCGATCTGTGCGACAACCTACGAGCGATCGATGACGAACGCCTAATCGTGGCAGAAGCCTCGGCCGAGGCTTTACCGGAGTGGCTAAAAGAACAACAGATAGAGCTAGCAGATGCAATCATATCGGCCATACCGTTTGCGGCTCTACCTGCGCAAGTCGGACAAAATATACTGGACCGAGCGCATGAACATTTAAGGCCCGGAGGCCTTTACAATCAGGTTCACTACAGCCTAAAGCGGCTGCCTTGGTATCAAGCAACTTTTAAAACCGTAGAGAAAAATCGAGTCTGGGCCAATGTACCGCCTGCCTGGGTTTTGTACTGTAAGAAGGCATCTTAATAAACAGTACCTTTACGTTCATACTAGCTGACTCAGCAATAAACAACTCCCCACCCGACGTGTATTTCGACGATATGGATTTGGCCCCAGAGCTGCTCGACGCGCTCTACGATATGGGCTTTGAAACCGCTACCCCTGTTCAGGAACAAGCTATTCCCCCCGCACTAGAGGGCCGCGATGTATTGGCTGTGGCCCAAACTGGTACAGGCAAGACCGCTGCCTTTTTGCTGCCGGTACTAGACCGGTATACCACCGACCCCAACGATAAAATCGACACCGTAATCCTGGAGCCCACGCGCGAGCTGGCCATGCAGGTAGACCGGCAGTTGGAGGGATTCAGCTTTTATGCGCCGGTTTCTTCGGTGGCCGTCTACGGTGGCCGCGGCGGACAGGAAATGGAGATGGAAAGGCGAGCTTTGAAAAAAGGGGCTCCTGTTATTGTGGCGACGCCAGGTCGTTTCATTGCGCATCTAGACTTAGGTTACGTCGATCTATCGGGCGTCCGTCATCTTATTCTGGATGAAGCAGACCGGATGCTCGATATGGGTTTCGTGCACGACATCAAGAAAATCATCGGCATGATGCCGCGTGAGGGTCGGCAGACGCTCTTTTTTAGTGCGACTATGCCGCCCAAGATCAGAAAGTTCAGCAAAGATATTTTGGTCAACCCAGTGGAGATTAACATCGCTATTTCCAAGCCAGCGGAGAAAATCGACCAGAAAGCTTACGATGTAGAAGAGACCGGCAAGCTTCGCCTGATCGAACGCATCATCAAGGATCGCGAGCATATGGAGCGTATCTTGATTTTTGCAGGTACCAAGAAAGGGGTCCGCGACCTGGATCGGACACTTCGGCGTAGAGGTCATACCGTGGGAGCTATCTCTAGCGATCTGGAGCAAAGCGAGCGAGAGGTGCGACTCAAGGAGTTTCGGTCGGGCAAGCTGCCCATTGTGGTAGCTACCGATGTATTATCCAGAGGCATTCACATAGACGGTATTGACTTGGTCGTCAACTACGATGTGCCAGGCGATGCCGAAGACTATGTACACCGCATAGGCCGCACGGCACGCGCCAGCGCCGAGGGGGAGGCCATCACCTTCATCTCGCCAAAAGACCGAGGGCGCTTTCGCCGGATCGAAGAGTTGACCGACCGCAAGATACCTAGAGAAGACCTCCCCGAAGAGCTAGAGCACTTCAAACCCAGCCGGAATAGTAGCCGCGACAATCGCGGTGGCGGCCATCGTGGCAGGGGTCGATCTGGTGGTAGAAATCGCGGCCGTAGCGGTGGGAACAGGAGCGGCGGGTCTGGCCGCTCTGGCAACCGAAATCGAGGAAGAGGACGCGGTGGAAAGAATCGGTCGAATAATTCAGGAGATAGCTCGAAATCGTAAATGAGCAGAAAGCTAATACTGTATATCGCGTGTTCGATTGACGGATATATAGCCAAACCAAATGACGATCTCAGCTTTCTAAAGCAAGTGGAATCTGAGATTCTATAATGGCAGCCTAAAAGAATTGGTCAAACGGCTAAAAAATCAGAACGGGAAAAACATATTCTGTGATGGTGGAGCAGAGATCGTAACCTTGCTCCTTGCAGAAAAGCTGATCGACGAAATGATTGTTTCAATTGTACCTGTTTTAGTAGGTGAAGGAATTCGACTATTCAAGGATGGCAGGCCAGAGCAAAATAGTAAGCTGTTATCTACTAAGTCCTTCGAAAGTGGGCTAGTTCAGCTACATTACGCTTTAATTTAAGATACCGAAAAGCCAGTCTAAACATGAATCGACTTAGACTTTCAATTTCTCTACTCTCTATTCTATTTCTTACGTTATGCTTTAATCTCCAGGCCACTCCCTTACCCGACCCACTTCCCCCGATTGAGGCTTATACCCAAAACATGGACAGGCGCGCCGGTTTCTTTCCCGTTTACTGGGATGAAGAGACGGGGAGAATTCTGCTGGAAATCGGCGAGTGGGAAACCGACTTTCTATACGTCAATAGTTTAACGGCGGGCCTGGGGAGCAACGATATCGGGCTAGACAGAAATCAATTGGGCGACAATCGGGTGGTGCGCTTCGAGCGGTCGGGGCCTAAGGTGCTACTGATAGAGCGCAACCTGACCTACCGGGCCGAATCGGATAATGAAGCCGAGCGACTAGCCGTACAGGAAGCTTTCGCCGAATCAGTGCTGTATGGTACAAAAGCCTTGGCAGCTACGGATGGAGGGATGCTTATAGACCTGACTCCCATGCTGCTGACCGATGCGCATGGCGTGGCCCAAAGACTCAAACAGCGCCAGCAAGGCACCTACAAGGTCGAACCCAAACGTTCGGCGGTCTACCTGGAGCGCACCAAAAACTTCCCTGACAATTCCGAATTCGAGGCACGCCTGACCTTTGCCGGTACGCCCAGCGGAAGAGAAGTGAGATCGGTCAGTCCTACACCCGAAGCCATTAGTCTCAGGCAGCACCACTCTTTTATTAGACTGCCAGACGAAGAATACACCCCCAGGCAGTACGACCCAAGATGCGGCTATTTCAGCTACAGCTTTTCCGACTATGCGCAGCCCATCGATCAGCCGCTGAAGCAACGGTACATTACTCGCCACCGATTGAAGAAGGTCGATCCTAGCTTGCCGAAGTCGGCAGCCGTGGAGCCTATCGTCTACTACCTCGATCCCGGCACACCCGAGCCCGTACGAACGGCCCTTCTAGAGGGTGCTCGCTGGTGGAACGAGGCCTTTGAAGCCGCAGGCTATATCGATGCCTTCCGCGTAGAAATGCTACCTGAAGACGCTGACCCAATGGATGTGCGCTACAACCTCATAAACTGGGTGCATCGTTCTACGCGTGGCTGGAGCTACGGCAGCTCGGTCATCGACCCGAGAACAGGAGAGATCATCAAGGGGCATGTATTGCTGGGAAGCCTTCGCGTGCGCCAGGATTATTTGTTGGCGCAGGGCGTGATCGAAGGCTATGCCGATGGCGAAATAGCCGACCCGCGCCTACTAGAGATGGCACTGGCGCGCTTACGCCAGCTGTCGGCCCACGAGATCGGACACACCCTAGGGCTGGCCCATAACTTTGCTGCCTCGGTCAACGGGCGGGCATCCGTTATGGATTATCCGCATCCGTTTATCCAGATACTGACCGAAGAAAGCATCAGTCTGGAAGACGCATACGATACCGGGATCGGTGCCTGGGACAAGCGGACGATCATATACGGCTATTCCGATCTGCGCGGTCAAGACGAAGCCACTGCCCTCGATCAGATCCTCGAAGAAAATGAGGCTATGGGACTGCACTACCTTACCGATCAAGATGCTCGGTCGCTGGGCTCGGCTCACCCGCTGGCTCACCTTTGGGATAATGGAGCCGATGCTGCTAACGAATTGGAAAGACTTATTGATCTCAGGCGCATCACGCTCGATAAATTAGGTCAAAACAACTTGGCCCCCGGTCATCCGCTTGCTGAGCTAGAACGCATACTCGTACCGGTATACTTTATGCACCGCTATCAGGTGGAAGCCGTGTCTAAGTCGATAGGTGGCTATCATTACGACTACAGCATAAGAGACCCCGATAACAAGCGTGATCAACCAGCTATATCCCCCGTTGATCAGTCAGCTCAAAGCAATGCCTTGAACGTACTATTGAGCACACTAAATCCAGATTTCTTAGATATTCCGCAAGATCTACTTGATCAAATCCCACCACAACCGCCAGGATACAATCGTGATCGAGAGCTATTTAAGCTATATACAGGTTCTGTTTTCGACCCCATGGCCGCTGCCGAAACAGCCGCTGATTTGGTATTTAGGGCATTACTCAATCGAGAAAGACTGGCGAGACTCGAAGTACAGCACTACACTACAAAAGGGAATTGGTGGAATAGCGAAATGTATCTCAGCATGATAGACCTATACTGTTCAAATATAGTTTTGAGCTATCCAGATAACCCAATAAAAGTCTCGATGGGTAGGTTAATTTATCATAGGTACGTTCAACATCTGCTCTCTTTGGCCACCGACAAAAATCTCCAGCCATTGGTCAAAGCCACAGTACTTGGCAGGCTTGAAAAAATCGAACAAGCTGATTTTGGAGATGTAGCTTTTCAGCTACTTATCAAAGATACTTTGCGCCGATTTAAATCCGGAGAAGATAGCTTCCAGATTATATCAGCGATGCCCCCACCTGACGGAAGTCCAATTGGATGTGGACATTGAGAATGTTGTTGCATTTCACCCTTTTGGCGAAATGCAAAAACTTAATTAAAAGCTTATGCACATCAGCCTCTCAGACATCATGGACATGGATTCCATGTACCGCCGAAATTTGATGAACACCCTCCCCGGGCCCAGAGGCGTGCATCTCATAGGCACTAAAGGTCACAGCGGTGTGGAGAATCTCGGCGTATTTAGTTCGGTCGTACACATCGGGGCTAACCCGCCCTTACTGGGTTTCATCATGCGCCCACTCACGGTACCCCGCCAGACTTATCACCATATCCAGGCCAGTGGTTTTTTCACGCTCAATACGATTCAGCCAGATATTTTGGAGCAAGCCCATCAGACCTCGGCCAAGTACGAGATGAAAGAATCGGAGTTTGCAGCTACCGGGCTAAACCCATTTTATGGCAAGCACTGCAAAGCGCCTTATGTAGCAGAAAGTCAGATCAAAATCGGTCTGCGGCTAGAGGAAGAACACCGCATACAGGCTAATGATACTATATTTTTAGTAGGTGCCGTGGTAGAGGTAATCATCCCTGATAAAGCTGTGGCCGAGACTGGCCATGTAGCACATGAGCAACTAGACACCATGACTGTGGTAGGTCTGGACAGTTACTATTCTGTCGAGGGCCTACAGCGGCTGGGCTATGCGAGACCTTAAGGGCACTCGGTGTCTACCATCATTTCGATCAGTTCTTCGATCACGAACATGTCTTTACGTCCTTCTCCGCTGGTGTTGGGCTGGGTGTATCCGCGCACGCGGGCGAGGGCAGGCTCGCCAAATTTTTCCATGCCACTGTATGCACGCTCGCAGGCCAGGTAGCCTTTCTCCATGCTCACCGGGTAGGAGACTGAGCTGCCGCAGGGTGTGAAGCCAGCCGCATCTGCCATATACACAAACAAGCCGGTGATTTCATTTTCGTCGCTTTCTGGTTCCGGGTTGACTGATCGGGCCGCAATAGTCGAGCCAGATTCGATCTCGGGTTGGGTGGACTGAAGTATAGGGGCCGGAGCGGCAGGATCAGTCACCTCTCCCCCACCGGGTGCTTGCTGGCTGACCTCTCCATCGGTGATTTCATAGACTAATCTTCCTGAATCATTAAAGAGATGCAACTGCTCGTTTTTGAGTTCGGCCGTAACGGTATCGCCCAAGATAAAGGTAACCGCCCGTTCTTGCTGAGCAGTATTAGCGCAGTACATTTTGGTCATCATGAGTGGGCCGAAGATCACTTTGTTGCCTTGTACTTTATAGTCGCCGCCCATGCTATTGCAGCCTGTATGGCCACCGGCTACACCATCTTCATTGAATTTCAATCGGGCGTTTCCTTCAGCTGCGCTTGTCTTGCCATTCATATCATAGCTGACTAAGGTCCAGTCTTTGCCGATCATCTGCTCAGCATCGAAGTTGGTGCTCTGCAGGCCAGGCTCCGGGCAGGCGTAGAAGCTGAGGGTCATAAGTAGGAATGGGAGGAAAGCGAGGAAGCGGGCGAAGGTTGAGTAGGAAGGCATTATTGTTTTGGGTGCTAAATTATGGAAATTGGTGGGTGTGGATAGAGGCTTTTTGTGTTTTTGGATATTTGGAAATTTCCAAATATCCAAAAACATAAAAATTTATATAAAATTTCAAAATAATCAAATTTGTTTTATATTCGCACTGTGAAGGAAAGTGTATATCCATTCTTCACAACTATTTACTAGCAATAATACTATTGTTTCATTGCTAAACAAGGCTGCTTTAGGGCGTAGAAATACTCACTGGTAAGTTTTTCCCATTGAAAAATCGATGTCCTTCCTGTAGGAACCAAGCGAAGTAATCGGCCATTTCCATGCTATTAAGCGGTGCTTGGTAGCCCGGAAATGCTTGGGCCAACATTTCTGTTTGAACGGCACCCAGCGAAAGGCAATTTACGCTGATACCTTTGTCCTTCAACTCTTCGGCCAGACACTCGGATAGGATGGCGAGGGCTCCTTTACTGGCGCTATACGCGCTGAGTCCCGGAAACTTGGCAGACCCCTGGTATCCACCCATGCTGCTGACGTTGACGATGTGGGCGTTCGACCTGCGGAAGTACGGAAGAAGCAAACGCACCAAACGCGCTGGAGCCATCAGATTGATCTCGATCATGGCCCGCCAGTCTGCTTCGTCCAGCTCCCCGAAGGGGCGATTGATGAGCAGGCCAGCATTGTTGAGTAGGCCATCTACGGGGCCGTGCTCATCTAGCCAGGCGGCGATATGGCTTTGCTCGGGCACAGTGAGGTCTGCGGCAACTACGTGTGCATCGCAATTTTCGTGTTTGTCCAGTTCGGCTTTGAGCTCATCTAGCTTTTTGGCATTGCGGGCAATAGCCAAAATCCTGATCGGGTTACCTTGGGCTGCTAGATGAGTAGCCGTATCTCGGCCGATACCTCGACTGGCACCTGTGATTACGTAAGTGGGTATGTCCATAGTTTTTATAAGTGTATCATGGCGTTTTGTATGCGAAAGCCAGGCTCTGTAATGATGCGACCTTCTTGTCTTCGCTTGCGGCCCAGCTCTATGCCTTGCCAGTTTTGTCCGCAGTCGTTATGCAGAAACGCATCCGGCCCAAGTTCTAAAGTTGCCCCTGGCTCTACGGTGATGCGCGCATCGGCGGGCAAATGTACGCGTCCTTCTATTCTCAGGCGGGTGCCGGTGGTTACGATGATGTCGCCCAGCATATCACGACCGCCCGTCCAGACCGCAAATTCTTTGATACGTACTGAATAGCCATCGTAAGATTTACACCATAGCGGCTTGATCCATCTCCGTTGTTTGCTACCGACAGTAGAAAGTCGGGCATTCACTCTTCCGATCTGGCAAGGCGTGAGGGTGAGTTGGTGTACATTGTAGTCCATCATATTATTGCTGGTCAGGCTATCGCATTCGGGGCGATCGGATCTTATCCAGCAGTTATTGGGGTGAACGGCCGTATCGTCGCAGCCATCATTGCGCAGCCAGGCGTGAGGTAGACCGAGAGCGTGGCCAACTTCGTGGTTGAGATTTCTGCGATGCCGCCACGGTTTGATCCGTGGATAAAAACCCGCTACTTTAATCACTTTGCCATTCCACAATCCGATGGGTCCATTGGGCGTATAGGTTGGTGAATCCATACTATCTCTCGGCGGAGCCATAATGAAAATATGCAGCAAGCTATCCAAACCATCTGCATATTTATTTACATTTCTTCGACCCCGATTGCTATGCGGACCAGAGTGTACGTAATCGTAGTCTGAGTCGCTGTAGTGGTGGTAAACGGCCCGCTCTTCGGTTCCCGGCTTTCGGCCCAGCTCGTATCGCCAGGGCGGATCGTAAACCGGCAAGTCGGGATTGAGCGAATAAGGCTCGTTTCGCTCCAGGTGCACATTCATATAGTGCGTCAGGTCTTTGGCATATCGCAGACCTTCTGCTCCTTCATATTCGGTGTAGAAAGTATCTGTCGTATTCATGTAGTGAAACGCCAATTGAATATACCGTGTGAAAGTCGAGCGGTCGTGGATGGTGTCAGGCAGATGAGGCTCGTAATCGATGCGCTGGCTTCGCGTCAATCGCTTAGGCGGGGCCGTAGGTAGAGGATCAAAATTTTCTAAGCCCAACTGCTCGGGCGTAACCCACTGGTATCTTGCGTTTTGCCCCCGAATGGCGCCCCACTGTAAGCCAAAGAGAAAAGCAGTTAGAAGTAGGAATTTGTGCATATAGCCAGAATAAATAGTAATGATTTCAACGATATAGCTGTACAAAAGGCTTAACCTAATGGCGTTTTAAGTCGTTTTTAACGCATAATATTTAGAATCATCACACTTACATACCAACTGGATCAGGTTGATCAAATCGCCAATGGAATACTTGAGAAACTGGAGTTTCATCCGCAAATTCTCTGCTTCGATGGCGACCTGGGTGCTGGAAAGACGACCTTAGTCTCGGCCATATGCCGGGTACTGGGCGTAGAGGAGCATACCAATAGCCCGACTTTCAGCATTGTAAATGAATACGCAGGCACCGAGGGGTTGATCTATCATCTGGATTGCTACCGTCTCGAAAACCTAGATGAAGCACTAGCTATGGGGGTGGAAGAATATTTGGATAGCGAAAAATGGGTCTTGATCGAGTGGGCTGGCGTGATCGAACCGATATTACCGCAAGATGTTTGTATTTTACGGCTTGAGCTGGCAGATAGCGGAGCGAGCCGCCGTCTGGAATTGAGCACAACACGCGCATGAGTGATCAGGATAAGAAAATCCCCCTTCCCGATGAGTTGACTGGAACTTTTCGGCAAACGCAAGCCGAAACGCTTCAAATACCGACTAAGTCTACTCAGCTATTTATTGGCATCCCGAAAGAAACGACACTGGAGGAAAGGCGAGTGGCTTTAGTGCCGAGTGGGGCATTCAATCTGACCAGCAGAGGCCATCGCGTACTGATCGAAACGGGAGCGGGCAAGTTGAGTGCCTATAGAGACAACGACTTCAGCGAGTCGGGTGCCGAGATCGCCTACTCGGCTCAGGAAGTTTATCAGAAGGCCAATGTGATCATTAAGTCGGCACCGCCTACGCTGGAAGAGATAGACATGATGCAGCCCGGAACGGTGCTCATATCTCCGCTACAGCTACCTATTATTACGGCAGAATACCTGTATCGACTCAAGCATAAGCGCATCATCGCTTTGGCTATGGAATATCTGCAAAATGAGTCGGGTACCTACCCCATTGTGCGAATCATGAGCGAGCTAGCTGGCGTGGCCTCCATACAGACGGCAGCGCATTTGCTTAGCTCTAGCGGCAATGGCCCCGGTAGGCTACTCGGCGGTGTATCGGGCGTACCCAGTGCCAAAGTCGTGATACTGGGCGGCGGTGTAGTGGCCGAGTACGCCACGCGCACAGCCCTAGGCATGGGGGCAGAGGTACGCGTATTCGATGATAATGTACACAAGCTGATGCGGCTGCAAAATGCAGTGGGCCGACAGCTTTACACTTCTACGATCAATTCTGTCTATCTCAAGCAAGAATTACTCACAGCTGACGTAGCCATAGGTGCCATACACGCCGAGCAGGGCCGCGCCCCCGTCGTGGTCAGTGAAGATATGGTCAGGGCTATGCGCCCCGGCTCAGTGATCATAGACGTGAGTATAGATCAGGGCGGTTGCTTTGCAACCAGTAGGCTGACGAGTCTGGGCAAGCCCACTTTCGTCGAGCACGACATCATTCATTACTGCGTACCCAATATGGTGGCTACTGTGGGTCGTACAGCCAGTGCGGCAATCAGTAATATTTTGACGCCATTACTCATAAAAGCGGCCGAAAACCGAGGCTTCGAAGATTTCATCTTTAGCCACAGAGGCTTGCGCAAAGGCGTGTACACCTACAGAGGCTGCCTGACGAATGCTTATCTGGGGAAGCGATTCGAGATGCGAGCAACCGATATAGACCTGCTATTGACCAGCAGCATGTAGATGATCGCCGGGCCAGAAGAAACGACTGCCGTTCCTACTAGGTGGATTATTCCACTCAAAGCTTTTAAGGCCTATCTGGAACTGGAGCGAGGGCGAAGCGCGCACACCATAAATGCCTATGCGGCCGACCTGCGCAAGTTGCCCCAATACCTACAACTGCGTAGCTTCGATCTGGGTCCGACTCAGATAGAGCGTATGCACCTCGACGATTTTTTAGCCTACCTGCACGAGCTGGGTCTGGCACCACGCTCGCAAGCCAGACTGGTTTCTGCGCTGCGTACTTTTTTTCAATTCTTGCTGGAGGAAGAGTTGATTGATAACGACCCGACCGAGCTGCTCAGGCCACCCAAAATAGGTCGCAAACTACCTGCAGTGCTCGATCACGATGAAGTGCAGAGCATACTTGCTGCCATAGATCTGAGCAAAACGGCCGGTCATAGAGATCGTGCCATGCTCGAAACGCTCTACGCTTGCGGGCTACGGGTGAGCGAACTCACCGGCTTACAGCTAGATAATGTAAAATGGGACCGGGGACTGGTACGCGTAATCGGAAAAGGCAATAAGGAACGCTACGTACCTATAGGCGAAGAAGCCCTGCGCTGGATACAGCTATACGTAGAAGAAGTGCGCAGCCGACAAGAAAATATTAAGCCGGAAGCTGAACAAATCCTATTTCTGAACTTAAGGGGGAATGGACTGAGTCGGGTGGCGGTATTTCAAATGGTAAAAAGCTATACAGCTCAGGCCAGAATCGATAAAAATGTGAGCCCTCACACCTTCAGACACTCATTCGCCACGCACTTGATAGAAGGCGGAGCAGATTTGCGGGCCGTACAGGAAATGCTGGGGCACGAGTCCATACTCACTACCGAAATCTACACCCACCTGGATATGGACTATCTGCGAGAAACGGTGATGATGTTTCATCCTATGAATAGGAGATGATTAGAACCTACTCACTACACCACCTAAAATGGTCCTGACAGACCGCTCGGTTGCATCGCCATCGTAGTTGATAATACCACCTGTACTGGCTTTGGCATCGAGGCTTTGCTCGGCATGAATACTCACCTCGCCACCGGTACCGGCCCGGCAAACGACGTCCTGACCGATGAGCCTATGACCTTCGAGTATACCGCCGGTATTGGCATTGCATTTGATGTATTTTGAGGTACCGCGCAGGCTGAGGTGCCCGCCTTCAGAAGCCGTGGCGTCTAGCTTGTCAAGATCGACTTTCAAGTAGACGCGGCTGCCCGAACCTGCCCGTATTTTGAGGGCCCTGGTCTGAAGGACATCTTTTGATCGTATTTGGGCACCGCCGCTCACCGTGATATTATCCAGATTATTTGGTACATAGTAAAGCTCGACTTCTATCTCTTCGTCGTTGAGTACACTGCGCAGCAAGCTGATTTTGAGCTGGTCTCCGCGCTGCACGATTTTTACTTTGGCCGGATCGACATCGTCGGAGTTGACGACGAGTCTGGCCTCTTCAGCAGGAATGAGCTCTATCTCGAAAAAACCCAGTACGCTGAGCTGACCAAACGGTCGAAGTGGCTGATCGATTGGCGAATAGTCGTTGTGTTGCGCCATTAAAGTAAGGCTCCCACCTGCGGAAGTACAAAAAAAGAGAATCGCAATTACGAGCTTGAACACGGGATATTTGATGTACATTTGTAAGGTTTTTATAATTTGTATTCAGACCGTTTTCACAACTAAATCTAGCTATGATTTTAGGACTTCCGCGGGTCGGAAGCTACCAAGCCAAGCGGATTGAAATACATTTCAACTTACTACACTGGCTAGATGCGGATGTATCTCATCAACCCCTACGAGAGAAAAACTTTTTTAGCTAACGTAACAAGCCATCGAACAAACACATAAACACCTGAGTGCGCCCCTTGAGTATGCACTCGGTATTGTTCATCGCGAAGGAGACACCTTCACAAAATTCTAAACTGATGGGTTTCAAGACCTTTTTATCCATTTTCATTTTACTGATCAGCAGCCTGAGCGTATCTGCTCAAGACCTGCCTAGCCGAGCTGAGCAACGCGCACGCAACCGGGCCGAAAATCGGGCCAACAATCGCGTAGACCGCAGCGTAGATAATGCCGTAGACGGTGCCATCGATGCGGTTGGCGGTATATTCAAGCGCAAGAAAAAGAAGCGCAATAACGACGAAGACCAAGCCGAAGAGTCTGCCGAAGCTGCAGAAGATACTGGTGGTTTTCAGATGCCCGGCATCATGACTGGTGGCCCCTGGGAGCCCTATACCAACCCCGTCACCTATAGCATGACAATGGAAGTCACCCAGGTAAATCGCCGCGGCAAAGAAGAGAATACGAGCATGAAGATGGCTGTCGACACCGAAGCATTTGGTGTGCATATCGTAGATGAGGGCGAGGAGTCGCGCATGATACTCGACACCCAAAACGGTAAAGTGACGGTAATCAGCAACGCAGACGGGGAGCAAACAGCCGTGCGCATGCGTATGCCCAATTTGACATCTCCTGAAGAGGCCGAAGAGACCATGGAGGAGGCTATTGCAAACGTAACCATAGAACGTACAGGAGAAACCCGCGTGATAGACGGCTACAACTGCGAAAAGGTGATCTACAACAACACGGAAGAAGGCTATGTAACGGAAGCCTGGGTAACCGATGAAGTCGAATTGACCGCCCTTGACCTAGGCGGGCCTTTCATGAAGATGTATAAAACCAAAGGAGCCGCCAACAGCTCTTTATCTCAGCCTTATCAAGAGTTTCCTCTGGAGTCGACAACGACCGACAAGCGTGGAAACGTGACCAATATGAAAATCCGAGACCTGAAAGTTGGTGCCGACGCCGATCACAGCATCTTGGACGTAAGTGGTATCACTGTGCAAGACATGGGATTTTAAGATGATGTTTACTTCGTTTCAAAATGCATTGTATTTTGAAACGAAGTGAGTTTGTAAAGGAGCCGGTTTTCGCCCAGCGCAAACCCGCTGCATTATTTTTTGTAAATAAAAATTGTTATATATATAATTAGAAAGAAAA
>JBCCPC010000071.1:0-24299 GCA_039025055.1 Bacteroidota bacterium
GAGCGACGCCAAGCAGCAAATCACACCGGAGGTATTTTTGCAACTACTGGCCAATCTGCGCATCCCAAAGGCTTCTACCGACAATGAAGAATTCCTAAGTCAACTGGCAGAACTGCGCCGCCAGATCGACGAGATCGACAATGATATGATCGGTATGCTGGGCCGCCGGATGCGCCTAGCCGAGCAGATCGGTCTCTATAAGAAGGAAAACAATATTGCCATCTTACAGGCTCAACGCTGGTCGGCCATCATCGAGAAAGCCCAAGCTAGGGGCGCACTCCAAGGGCTCAGCAAAGAATTTATGGAGCAATTTCTTCGGGCCGTGCATCAGGAAAGCATCAATCACCAAGAGGAAGTGATCAGCAAGCAGGCTGTTTCATAAATCTATTAAGCTTACACCACGCGAGAAAATTCTTTTTCGTTGCTTTGAGGCCCCAAAATCAAGTAAATGGACGCCTACATGTGGATCGCCCTCTTTCTGGCGGTTCTGTTTCCTCTGCCGGCTATATGGGCGTACAGAAAGGGCTGGCTACCGGGCTGGCTCAGCCCCATTATTGCAAGCTATGGCATAGGCATTATACTGGCCAATTCGGGCATCTGGCCGTCTTATGAGGAACTCAACAAATTCATCGAACTTCTAGCGGGTTTTAGCATGTTGTTGGGACTTCCGCTACTGCTTTTTGCTGTCAGACTCAACAAGCGCACCCTCAAGCTGGCCGGCCCTATGCTCATTGCCTTCGGTTTTTGCGCTATTGCGGGCATCGTGAGCACCTCAGCGGTCAGCATATATCTAGCCGACGAGGTAGCCGACACACCCGTGCTGGGCGGCATGCTCGCAGGCATGTACACAGGGGGCACACCCAATGTGCAGGCCATAGGCACCGCCCTGCGGGCAGACTCCAACTATCTGGTGCTTATCCAGGCGGCCGATGTCTTATTGGGTGGAGCTTATCTCTTGGGTTTGGTTACCTTTTTGCCAGGGGTTTATGCACGGATATTTCCAGCCTTCCAAGTCGATGAAAAGAAAGAAGACATAGCTGAAATCGAGTCAGCCATTCATCCTAATCTAAAAAGACCGCTACCTCGTCTGTTGGCCCAATTCGCCTTGGGTGTAGCGGTTACCGCAGCCAGTTTGGGGTTAACCAGGTTGCTGACCGGCAGTATCGACAATTTCACGGTACTCATCCTTTTGCTCACCACGCTCGGCTTGGCCACCACCTTCTTTCCCAATCTTGACAGACTGGGCGATCCCTATCCACTGGGTGAGTACTTTATCTTGGTTTTTTGTGTGGCCATCGGCCTGCTGGCCAATTTTTCTCAGCTGGCCAGGGAAGGTATCGATTTGCTCTTATTCTGCACGCTCAGTATCGTACCGACCATCATTATTCTCATCTTGCTGTGCCGCTGGTGGGGTATAGATCGAGATACTTTTATACTGTCTAGCGTGGCGGGTTTATATGGGCCGGTATTCGTAGCGCAAATCTCTGCCGTGCTGGGCAATCGGGCGCTACTGGCACCCGGGCTGGCCGTCTCGCTTTTGGGCTTTGGCATCGGCAACTATCTGGGCATCGGGCTGGCGTATTTGCTCTCGTGGTTTACCGGCGTAGCGCTACCGTCTCCTGGCGGTTAGGGGCCTTTCACGCAATTGTTGGTGGGTTTGTGTGGCGAGGGGCAATATTTTGGGAAGTAGAGGGCTTTTTATTTGCACTTCCGCAGGTGGGAAGACCTCGGTCATCGATAGATCACTCTCAAAAACGCGATTTATGGCTGAGACGCAAAACTGAGACGCAAAATTTTGCGTCTTTACGAGCTCGCGTTTTTGGTGAAAGATATCCACCTGCGGAAGTCTACATTATATAAACCTTCTCCCGAAAGTTGCTCCCTATGAACCGATTGCTTTTCTGCCTGCTATTTCTGTTTCCTGCCACTTTTCTCTCCGCCCAGGGGACCTGCATCAAAGGCAACTGCCAGAATGGGTACGGTACTTACCTCTTCGCCGATGGTGCCAAGTATATAGGCGACTTTAAGCGCGGTAAACTGCATGGCCGAGGTATTCTGTACTATACCGACAGCACCAAGTATATGGGCAACTGGATCGACCAGCACCAGCACGGCAGGGGGCGGATGGTATTTCCCGACGGGTCGATTTATTTCGGAGGCTTTAGGCTATCGAAGTACCATGGTGAGGGTACCTTCACCTTCGCCAACGGCAATGAGCTGGAAGGCATCTGGCAAAACGGTATTTCTGGTGGAGAAGGCATTTTCAAGTTTGCCAATGGCGACTACTACAAGGGTGAAATTTACGACAACAAGCTAGAGGGTATGGGACTGATGCAGTACGCCAATGGCGATCAGTATCTGGGCGAGTGGCACAACAATATGCGGGAGGGTCGCGGTAAGATCATCTTTGAAGATGGCACCGAGCTCGAAGGCGTCTGGAACGAAGACCAGTACCGTGCCAACTGGAACAACATAGGCTTTACAGGCAATCGCGATCTGTTGCTGAGCTGCAACCAGGGCTGCCCCGATGGGGAAGGGAAATACGCTTACCCGGATGGTACGGTTTACTTCGGCAAGATCGCTGGCGGGCTGCCAGCTGGCGATGGAACGGTCGTGTACACCAATGGCAATATATTCCAAGGCGAATTCAAGCAGCACCGCCCCGAAGGTATCGGCCTGATGACCTATGCCGATGGCCAGATAACGGGCGGTGTATGGAAGGAAGGCCGCCTCTACCGCCGACTATACCAAGCTCAGGGCAGACCAGCGAATGTCATCGCCGTAGACGAAGACCCGGAGGTCAAGGTCTGGGCCGTGATCGTGGGTGCTGCCCGCTACCTGCACATGCCCGCCCTCAACTATACCGACAATGATGCCTTCCACCTGTTTGCCTTCTTAAAATCGCCCGAAGGAGGTGCCCTACCCGACGAGCAAATTCGCCTGCTGATAGACGAAGATGCGACCCACCGCAACATCATCATGTCTATGCGCGAGGTCTACCTGCGTGCCGATGAGAATGATGTAGTACTTTTCTACTTCAGCGGTCACGGACTGCGCGGCAGCTTCCTACCGGTAGACTACGATGGCTTCGACCACAAGCTGGAGCACCACGAGATACGCGACGCTTTGGTCGCCACTCGTGCCAAGCATAAGCTCATCATAGCCGATGCCTGCCATAGCGGTAGCCTGACCGCTCCACTACAAGCTCGACCTGGCGGTATAGGCGAAGCCCTGCAACGCTACTACGATGCCCTCAACGATGCCAATCCGGGCACCGCCCTACTACTCAGCAGCAAGGGCGAAGAGTATAGCCTCGAAGATGGCGGTCTTCGCTCTGGTGTATTCAGCCACTATCTGATCAAAGGCATGAAGGGTGAAGCTGATGTAAATCGAGATCAGCTCATTTCCGTTCAAGAACTTTTCCAATTCGTACATCGCGAGGTGCGTAAGTACACCGGTAATATCCAGACCCCTACCCTATCGGGCGACTACGATGAGACCATGCCGGTGGCGGTCGTGAGGGACTAAGAGTTTGTTAGTTATTCTTATTTGCATATTTGTGTCCATAAATCACTCTTATGCGCTACTTCATAATTTTTACTCTTCTATCAGGCACGCTTTTCGCCCAATCCACTTTCGACCCAAAGGTTTCCGAACAATGGGAACCCGAACCCAGTATCGTCACCTCAGGTAAAACCATGAATACACCGCCTAGTGATGCCATCGTCTTATGGGCAGGCCAAGGGTCTGAAAGCAACTGGACACATAGAGGCGGTGAGGCCCTCGGCTGGACCAACGAAGGCGATGCCATGGTCGTAAAGCCGGGAACGGGCGATATCGTCTCCAAGCGCGAATTCGGCGATGTTCAGCTCCATCTGGAGTTTCGCACCCCGGCTAAGGTTGAGGGTGAAGGTCAGGGGCGTGGCAATAGTGGTCTCTTCCTTCAAGGCCGCTACGAAGTTCAGATTCTCGATAGCTATAACAATCGGACCTACAGCAACGGTCAGGCAGCCAGCATCTATAAGCAGCATCCGCCCTTAGTTAACGCCAGCCGTGGACCCGGTGAGTGGCAAACCTATGATGTGATCTATACGGCACCTAAGTTCAATGAAGATGGTATGCGGGTCGAGATGGGCCGGGTTACGGTTATTCACAATGGTGTATTGGTACAACATAATGCACCCATCTATGGCACGACCGAATACAAGCGGTTGCCCCAAAATGAAGCCCATGGTAGAGGCCCGATAATTTTGCAAGACCACGACAACCATACGGCCTTTAGAAACATTTGGGTTAGGGAATTGTGACCTAACCATATGGACACTGACATCAGTATTACAGTAGTAGATCGGCATGGAGAGCCCCACGAGTTAGAGGCGCCCACCAATATGAATATGAACCTCATGGAGGTTTTCAAGGCATACGAGTTGCCCGTGAAGGGTACTTGCGGTGGTATGGCACTATGCAGTACCTGCCATTGTTACGTACTGAGCGATCACGATCTACCCGAGCCTAGTGAGGATGAAGAGGACATGCTCGATCAGGCCTTTTTCGTAGAAGATAATAGCCGCCTGGGCTGTCAATTGCGCGTAGCAGAAGAGATGAACGGGCTGAAAGTGCAATTAGCCCCCGAGTTTGAAGATTAATTCGCTTCGATATGAGATTTCTTTTGAAGAAAATCTCTGTGCATGAAACTTTTGTCAAATCGATTGGGTTTCTATCTTTGCAATCTGCTAAAATGTTAGCAGTACAAACAACCATAGCGCGGGGTGGAGCAGTTGGTAGCTCGTCGGGCTCAAGGTTGTAATAGTAAATCTAGCTGTTATTAAATAGTACATCTTTCCTTGTAACGTATTCAACAGCTATGGCTCCGAAATACACTTAGTCGAAGCCGACAAGCGTCAACGTAAACCGCGATCAGCAGCTTACAGAGAAGCTTGGAACTTATTATTACAGAGGGCTGCTTTGGAGGAAACTCCAAAGTGATCATTCGTCAAATTCGGGGAAGCCTTTAGTATGGTAATCCCGAGCCAAGTCCTGGCTAATTCAGGAAAGGTGTAGAGACTTAATGGCGAACACCCGAGTACAGTTATGTATGGGTGAAGAGAAAGTCCAGACCATCAAATTGCGGCTATCTGCCGCAAGTAGCGAAAGCTATAGTGGTACGCATAACCCGAAGGTCGCAGGTTCGAGTCCTGTCCCCGCTACAAATTTCCAGGGCCAATCGCGACGCGATTGGCCCTTTCTTGTTTATACTCCTGCGTCAAAATAAATCTAGCGTTTAACAAGTTTAGTTTTCATCACTCAGAACACCACCGATATGAAATCTCTTATTCTAATTATCTGTTTGAGTCTGAGCGCGATTGTTCATGCGCAAACCTTAGAAGGCATCGCCAGCTACTATGGCCCTCAGTTCCACGGCCGCTCCACCAGTACAGGTGAGACCTTCGACAAAAATGCTTACACCTGCGCAGCCAAGGTATTCCCTTATGGCACAATACTGCGGGTGACCAACCAGGAAAACAATCGAACTACCCAGGTAAGAGTTAACGACTGCGGTCCACATGTAGCGGGTAGAATCGTAGACTTATCTGAAGGAGCAGCCAGACAAATAGATATGCTCGGAAAGAATCTGGCCAATGTGCGTGTCGAAGTCGTCTCCCTCGGCACGGACGGCCCTACATGTAATAGAGGAGCATGGTCTAGAGGTGGGCGACAGCCTATAAATTGGTTAGCCAGACAAGCTGAATTTGCTGTTACGCCAAATGTAACCAGAGGGGCAAATGCAGGAAACAACACCACCCTCACCGCGAGATCGCCCAATACCGGGCGTACCCTATCGGAAATACTGGCAGAGCAAAATGGGCCGAGCAGCTACGGTAATTCTACTAGAGTTGAAGCCTCAGCCATCTTGAGCCCACCACCAGTAGCACCTACCGGCACCAATCCAGATAATACAACAGCACCTACTATTCAAACCACCGATACCAATGTGCTGGACCCCGATGGCCCCTTGTATGCCGTACAACTTGTAGCCGTAAAGCAAAGGTCGAATGCCGACGCTATGATTGCCAAACTTGCCGAAGCCGGTTTTACGGATGCCGTTGTATTAAAAGGAGGCGACTACTACAGGGTATTTTCAAAGCCAGTTGGTTTTCGAGTTCAAGCCGAGTATTGGGAAGAACGTTTGAAAGAAGCAGGATTTCAAGGGATGATTAGACGAATACAGTAGTATAGTCTGTTAGTCTTTTTAGAATTTAGTCTTTTAGTCTGCTCTGGCATGTACATGCCAGAGCAGACTAAAAGACTAACAGACTCTGCACCAAACTCTAGGCTTGAAGAAATAATAAAAAGAATATAACTAGCCGACCAAGGCAGAAAACCAAGCAATCTAAAAGACTAAAAATGCGCCTTTTCCTCTTCACTTTCCTATTCGCCCTACAGTGTTGTAGCTCCGACATCAGTACAGGCGAAGTCGATGTGCTGACACCCGCCGGACCAGAAAACTTTGAAGATGGCCCTACCCTATCTTCAGAAGAATTGGTGCTCAATGATCGTGCATTAGCTTTGGTCAATGCCCAACGAAAAAGCGGCTGTAGGTGTGGCAACCGAAATATGCCACCTGTACCTGCACTCCGGGTAAATAGCCAACTCTTTGCCGCGGCAGAAGTACACGCTAACGATATGCGCCGCATGAACAATATGCGCCATCAGGGCAGCGATGGCTCCGATGTAGGTGATCGAGTAACTCGGCAGGGATACAGATGGCAGGCAGTCGGCGAAAATATTGCCAGGGGCTATTCCTCTGTCGAACAAGTGGTGCAAGGCTGGTTCGATAGCCCAGGGCATTGCCAGAATATGATGAGTGAGAATTTTAATGAAATGGCGCTCGCCCACGACGACCTGTTTTGGGCACAGGTGCTCGCCGCAGCGCGCTAGTAGAACCTAGTAGCGTTCGACGCAGGAGAACCTGCTAGCGTTCAAGTAGCACGTGTCAAAAAAAACTGCTAGCGTTCAAGTGCTAAGTTTCAAAAAAACCTGCTAGCATTATAAGGCAACACGCCACATTAAACACCCAGCCACTGAAGCAATATAGCCGGCAGCACGAGCAAGAAAATACTAAGGATAAGCCGCCACTGGTTGCGTATGATCGATTTCATATCGACTATTACGCAAGCATGTGATCAGTTAGCACGCCTTAATGCCGCTTTATAAAAAGTTTAACGCAAGTACAGCAGATAGGCCGAGGCAAAAGGCAAAACGAATATAAAAGCATCGAATCGGTCTAGTACGCCACCGTGACCAGGTAGCAAAGTGCCACTGTCTTTGACCCCAACGGAACGTTTGAGCATGCTCTCGACCAGATCACCCAGATTGCCAAATAAGGCTACGATAACCGCCAAAATAAGCCAGCTCAAAAGCCCTATCTCTTCAAATAAAAAGCCGAGCAGCAGTCCAAAACCCAGGGTCGTGAGCATACCACCAATGGTGCCTTCCCAAGTCTTGTTCGGGCTCACTCTCGGAAAGAGCGGTGTCTTACCCATCTTTGAACCGACCAAGTAAGCTCCTGTATCATTGACCCAAGTGAGTAGTAACAAACCAAAAATGAGGCGGTGCAAAAACTGATCCCCATCAAAAGCGATCACGTTGACTAGCGCAAAAGGCAGGCCAATGTAGAAGAGGCCGAGAATAAGAAAAGCAATATTTGAAAAAGGCTGCTTGCTCGCAGCGTATAGCTCGTATATAAAAATCGTAAATATCAGAGGAGAAAATAGCAAACTCGCCAACTGCACCAGCTCTTTACTGGGTGGCACTTCCGTCAACTTGATAATCAGAACCAAAACAGACGGTAGCAGTCCTAGTACAATGCCCATCATCTTGCGAAGCTGGTATCGCCTACGTCCTCCGCGCTCTAGGGTGAGTGTAAAGAACTCGTATAGACACATGGCCGCAATAAGCAGAAAGAGCACACCAAAAGTGTAAGGCCCCGTAAACAGCCCCACCAGCATGATGACCACAAAAATAGAAGCGGTAATGGCTCGGCGTATGAGTCCTCGCATAGGCGCGAAGATCAGAAAAATCGTTATCATGTGCAGTAAATCAACCTACACATGCCTCTCGAAAAGTCTGACGAACAGCTCAAACGATACTACTCCATAGGCGAGGTAGCCGACCGATTTGGGGTCAAATCTTCCCTCATCAGATATTGGGAAGGAGAGTTCGATTTTCTCAAGCCTCATAAAAATGCGAAAGGTGACCGCAAATTCACCCCAAAGAACATCGAACAGATTCAGTTGATCTACCACCTGGTGAAGGAGCGTGGCTTCACCCTAGACGGTGCCAAGCAAGAGATCAAAAACAACAAGAAACACCACCAAGAACGGGCACAGGTATCGTCGAGATTAAGAGAGGTGAAGAAGCGGCTATTGGAGATCAAGAATCAGCTATAGGGAAGCCGCTTTCGATCTGGCGAAAATCATTTAAAACCGTTATCTTCGTTACGATGGAAAAGAAAGATGAGCAAGTAGGTATGCTGCCCATTCTTGAGCAGCCAGATTATTTTCCCGATCTGCACGCTTCCTTAAATGTGTATATCAGAGACTGGCTTGCGCCTCGTGTGCCAGCCGTCTATCGTATTTCTGTAGAACGCGGTTTATCTATGTCAGACGCTGCGCTGAAGCATCAGTATTACAGACCAGACGTGCGAATAGATAATCCAGCATCTTCTGGGAGTATCCAATCTGATACGGCTGTTGCAGATGCCCCTAGTTTCGTCGTCGATATTCCCGTTCAGCCGCAGCGGTACCTGGCCATACGAGATCAGGATAAAAACCTGGTCACTACCATCGAAATACTATCTCCAACTAACAAAAAAGGGGACGGCTATGAGGACTTTCGTCGCAAGCAGGAAGATCTCTCCGCTCAAGAAGTACATTTGGTAGAAATAGATTTGCTGCGTGAAGGCAAGCGCCGCTGGCGTGACGAGCGGGTTGACGAAAGAGATTACATCATGACGGTTCAGCGGGGTACCAGTGAGATTGCAAATGTGTGGGCGACTTCACTGGGTCAGGCACTGCCCACCATTCCCATACCACTGCGAAGTCCAGACGCAGATGTGGCCTTACCCCTCGAGCAAATCGTAAAAGAATATCTGATAAAAAGTGGGATAGGTCGAGACCTGTTGTGAAATTAAGATTTTATTACACTCTGAAACTAGTAAAACAACCCATTCGGAACCAGCTGCTGAGGTCATCCGAGGCATCCTTTGGCAAACGTTTTGTTTGCCAAATGTTCCTCGGATGTCTCGAAGGTATAAATTTGTACTTCCGCAGGTCGGTCACTTTATGCGATATAGGTTTTCTTTGCAACTGCTAAAAACCAAATATCATGACCACCAGACCAGAAAAAGACTCCATCGGCACCATAGAGGTACCCGCAGATGCCTACTGGGCCGCGCAAACCCAACGTTCGACTCAGAATTTCAAGATCGGCGGCCAGCGAATGCCCATCGAAGTGGTGCGCGCCTTCGCTATATTGAAAAAAGCCGCTGCCAAAACAAATGCCGAGCTAGGCGTCTTGGATGAGAAGAAGGCCGAATTGATCGGTCTCGTGGCCGACGAGATCCTCGCTGGTGAATTGGATGATCAGTTTCCGCTGGTGGTTTGGCAGACGGGCTCCGGCACCCAGTCTAACATGAATGTAAATGAGGTGATCGCGAATAGGGCCCACGTACTCAACGGCGGAACGCTCGCCGACCTGCGGAAGTCCTTTCACCCAAACGACGACGTCAATAAATCTCAGTCCAGCAACGATACCTTTCCGACGGCCATGCATATCTCGGCCTACAAAATGCTGATCGAGACGACCATACCCGGCATCGAGCAACTACGCGACACCCTCAAAGCCAAATCTGAGGAGATGAAGGATGTGGTCAAGATCGGCCGAACCCACTTCATGGACGCCACGCCCCTCTCCCTAGGGCAGGAGTTCAGCGGCTACGTCAGCCAGCTCGATCATGGTCTGCGGGCTGTCCGGCATACGCTAGATCATTTGTCGGAGCTAGCCCTAGGGGGTACCGCCGTAGGTACCGGGCTGAACACCCCCGAAGGATACGCTACAAAAGTAGCCAAGCACATAGCCGACTTGACCGGCCTACCCTTCCGCACCGGCGAGAATAAATTCGAGGGCCTGGCCGCACACGATGCCATCGTAGAGGCCCATGGCGCGCTCAAAACCGTAGCTGTCAGCCTGATGAAGATCGGCAACGATATTCGCATGCTTTCCTCTGGCCCCAGATCAGGCATTGGCGAGATTACGATTCCTGCCAACGAGCCTGGCTCCAGCATCATGCCGGGTAAGGTCAACCCCACCCAATCCGAAGCCCTGACCATGGCCATGGCCCAGGTGATGGGCAACGATGTCGCTATCAACATAGGCGGCTCGACTGGCCACTTCGAGCTCAACGTCTTCAAGCCCATGATGATCTTCAATTTCCTCATGAGTGCCCGCCTGATCGGTGATGCCTGCGCCAGCTTCGAGGAAAACTGCGCCCGTGGCATAGCCCCCAACCGCAAGCGCATCAAAGAGCACCTCAACAACAGCCTGATGCTCGTCACGGCCCTCAATACCAAGATCGGCTACGATAAAGCCGCCGAGATCGCCAAAAAAGCCTACAAGGAAGATTCGACGCTGAAAGAGGCGGCTGTGGCACTCGGCTACCTAAGCAAAGAAGAGTTTGATGAGTGGGTGAAGCCGGAGGATATGGTGTGAATAGAATGAAATTTGCAAGAGGCTGCAAAGTGAGCATATGCTCACTTTGCAGCCTCGTTTTTTTGTAGATGCCGCTCATAATTGGGTGGTAAATATCCGCTTTCAGGCGGCCATTGTTCTTTTACGCTATCGGGCACGCCTCGCTTCCACCTTCTGTGGGTCCAGAGCCAGGCGGTGGGATTGCGCTTGAGTTCCTCATCGAGTATGCGCGCGTACTTTTCCATGACTTCACCAGGCTGCGTAGTGGAAGCATCGTCGAACATATGCCTAGCCGTAACCTCGTAATACCCCCTTTTAATTCTTCGCATATATAGAAAAACCACCGGTCTCTTATACCGCACGGCATAGCGTTCAGCCCCTGCTGAAAAACCACTTATCTGACTTAGGAAAGTTGTCCAATGAAGATTTGTCGGATACGCGTTACTCGGCGACTGATCTGATAGAAAAATATCGGCGGTTAGTGGATAAGGTGGGTTTTCAAAATACGATTTTACGTCTCGTCTGGATATCAATAAAAGACCAGTTCGACTTCTATTTTTTTGAATGAGCCGATCCAGGCTCGCACTTCCAATTGGCGAGTAAACACCCATAACGCGCAAAGACTCGATATTGAGCGGTAATCCTAGAGCAGCCATCTCGAAGTTTGTGGTGTGGCCGGCCATACAGAGTACAGATTGTCCTTTTCTGGCGTAGGCATTCAATAGCTCTGGATTCGTGACACGGCACCTACGCACAAGCTCGCGATCACCCATGCTGAATAAGCGAATCGACTCGAAGATCATATCGCAGAAGTAAGTATAAAATCGCCTGGCTATCCGCTTCTTCTCTTCTTCCGACTTATCGGGAAAGGCCAAGTTGAGGTTGTTCATAACCACTCTACGTCTGTAGCCAGTCACGGAGTAGAAAAACCAGGCCAGTGCAGAGCTGAAGCGGTGCGTTAGCCACAACGGTAGCCACGAGAGTGGTTTGATCACTAGATAGTAAAGCAGCTGGCCCATAGGGCAAAATTACATTTTGTCTGTCACAGGCAAATACAGACTTTGGCCACCTTTGATTTGATCATGTCAGGCAACTAAGCGCATGCAAATTGCGTCTATAGTAGGAGACCCTCACGCGCAAGCATGAAGCAACTAGATCGTCTGCTGGCCAAGGCTTTTGTCGGGCCGTTCATCGTTACTTTCGGCATTGCCACCTTCACCTTGCTCATGCAGGTACTGTGGAACTATATTCCGAATATAGCCGGACGAGGAATCGGGTTTTTCATCATTCTGGAGTTGCTCGCCTACAAGTGTGTAGGCTTAGTGCCTATGGCCCTTCCTCTAGCCATACTTATATCCAGCGTGATGGTGATGGGCGGTATGGCCGAACATTATGAATTGCCCAGCATCAAATCAGCTGGCATATCGCTTATGCGCGTCATGCGGCCACTGATGGTTTTCGGGCTATTTGCGGCAGCGCTATCTTACTTTTGTGCCGACTATGTCATACCTGCTGCCAACAAGCAGTTTGCCCGGCGCATGTACGACATCCGAGAGAAAAAGCCGACCCTCTCCCTCGAAGCCGGTACTTTCAATAGAGACTTCGACCGCTTCTCTATACGCATAGGCGAGAAAGGTGCCGACGGCAGACAGATCGGCGATGTACTGATATACGATATGAGTCAGGGTTCTAGTGGCGACATCAATCAGACCAGTGCAGACCGCGGCGAGATGTTTTACAGCGATGATAAGAACTACTTCATCATGCACTTGCTAGACGGTGCTCAATACAATGAGCGGGGCATGAACCGGTCGCAGCCAAACCGGGGTTTCCCATTCATACGCACGGAATTCGAGAGCTATATTAAGAGCTTCGATATGTCGGCCTGGAAAATGCGAGTCACCGATGCCGACGCCTTCGGTCACCACAGAAGCATGCGCACAACCTGGCAGTTACGAGAGGGAGCCGACTCCATTCTAGCCGAAGTCGCTTTACAAAAACAGCAACCCAGCAACTATGTCGCCGAGCACCTCAACATGCTGGAAAAAGATACAACGGTATATTTCCCGTCTCGAATCAAAAATCAGGAAGGGCGTCCAGAAGTTGATGCACCACCCGATCAAATCGACTCAGTAGCCGAAGCCAATCTGTCGCGCATGAAAAGAGAAGGAAAAATCAGACCCCTGGATTCTGCTAAAGTAGCTGTCAATACGGTACCTACAGTGGAAAGGATCAGCCGGCCTGTTACCCGGCCCAAGCGAGATCATCGACTTATAAGAGCATCAAAAGATTGGGCGGGTGTAGCCAGCATGATTAAAACCCTCGACAAGTCCGGTCGCGACCGCATACGCAATAGAGCAGAAGCGGCTGTGCGAGGTGTAGCCAACCAAGCAGAAAGCAAACACAGAGTTGTGCCCGGCTACCGGGAAGAAGCCGCCAAATGGCTGTACGAAAAGAACATGAAATTCAGCTTGGCTGTGGCTTGTTTCATTTTTGTATTTATAGGTGCACCTATGGGGGCCATCGTGCGCAAAGGTGGTTTCGGCTATCCGATTTTAGTCAGTATTATCTTTTTTGTCTTTTTTGTCATTCTCACCATATTTTGTCGCAAGCTGGCGGAGAGTTTCGTGCTTACGGGTGCTGCCTCGGGTTGGCTACCGAGTCTCATACTCGCCCCCATAAGTCTATTCTTGACTTACAAGGCCCGCAACGATTCCAAACTATCCACTAGCTTTAGCCTTCCGCTATTGTGGTCAAAGATCAAGAGACTGTTTAATTCAAAGAATGGAGCAAATAAGCCCGAAGCCTCAACCACTTGAGCCTAAGCTGGCCGAACGCCCAGTAAGTTTTCGGGCGTTGATACGAGCTAATAGGGTCTATTTTTTGGGCTTAATGTTATTCTTGGGTATCGGGGCCATTCTATTATCGACTACTGCTCAAGGCGAGATCGAATTTGCCATCAATAGATATAGAAGTCCGTTCAACGATAGCCTCTGGAAAGTACTCACTCAGCTAGCAGAGCAGTACACCATCATACTATTCGCTATCGTACTGGCTGCCTATAGTTACCGCAAAGCCTTGGCCTTCGCCTTATTGGGCATACTCATTCCAATTACATCGGGTGGACTGAAAGTACTTTTTGGTGCGCCCAGACCCATGCGGTGGTTCTACGATTTTGCCCCCGAGCAATGGGGCGAGCTTTTTAGATTTCCCGAGGTAGCGAGTACCTGGGCATACACCAGTTTCCCGAGTGGGCACGCTACATCGGCTTTCGCCGTCTATGGTTTTTTAGCATTCTGCACAGTTGGTAGAAGTAAACGCTGGGTAGAGCTAGCGTGCATCGCGGCAGCTATTGTTGTAGCCTTCAGTCGGCAGTATCTGCTATTTCACTTTTTAAAAGATGTGGTGGCTGGTGCCGTACTCGGTACTACGCTGGCCGTTGTCATCTATTTGTGGCAGCAGTATTGGTGGCGGGGGTCGATCAGGATGCGCAGTGGGTTTTGGAATAGGGATTGATTATCCTGGCTGTTTTTTCCTCCTCATTGCGGATTGCATGTGTGAATAATACGCTCAGGAAAAAACCAATCGGAAATTAGACATTACAAACGACTAAAAACTGGGCCCCCTGGGTTGCTGGATTCTTTCAATAAATACATCGAGGGGGTTAGCATAACCATACTCGTATGTACTATCACCCAGTAAGAGCAAGATCGATACATAAACGACCAATCCAAACACCGCCCCCCACAAGTGCGCGTTGTGCCCAATGCGGCTATTGCCCCGCTTATCCATATACGAGCTGTATACGATGTAACCGATACCGATAATAAAAGCCGGAAGGGGCGGAAATATAAACCAGTTCCAGGGATCATACATGATAAAGGGCCACATAATAGCCGCCACAGCTCCACTAGCACCCAAGGCACTGTAGCCCATATGGTCTTGATGCCGAAAGTAAGTAGGCAGTGATGCCGCCGCAATGGAGATTAAGTAAAATGCCAAAAATGCAAGACGCCCTACTAATTCGGATTGAAAGATGATGGTCGTAAATATTTCTTCAGCGGCTGGCCCAAAGATCAACAACCCCCACATATTAAAAAACAAATGCCCCCCGTCTCCATGAATAAAGCCGTGGGTAATGAACCGATCCCACTCGCCCCGATTTTTTACGCTAGCGGGGTGAAACAACAACCTGGCCCGCAACTGCGGATCGTTGAAAGCCCGAAGCGAAATCAAAACGGTCAAGCCGATCAAAAGGCCAACGGTGAGGGTAAGGTTGTCGAATAATCCCATAGCCGCTAATTTATGAAATCGGACCAACTGCACAACAATGTGTGCACAAATGAAGCCAAAATCCGTACATTGCGTAAATGAATACCCGCAAAACGAAGATCAATATACCCAAAAGCGAACTGCCCCGAGTAGTCATAGTTGGCGGTGGCTTCGCTGGCCTGAAGATGGCGCGAAAAATATCGCGCAAGCACTACCAGGTGGTCTTGATCGATCGGTATAATTTCCATCAGTTTCAGCCGCTATTTTACCAGGTAGCTATGGCGGGCTTAGAGCCGAGCAGCATCGTTTTTCCATTTCGCAAGCTGTTCCACGGTGAGGAAAACATATATATCCGCGTGACCGAGGTCACGGAAGTAGATTTAGCGGCCAAAGAGCTGGAAACACCCCTCGGCTGTTGCGATTACGATCACCTGATCGTAGCGACGGGTGCCGATACCAACTTTTTCGGCAACGAGCAAATCGCCAAAAAGTCGCTCCCCATGAAGTCGGTCAGCGAGGCCCTATACTTGCGCAATACCATACTCGACGACTACGAGAATGCCGTGTCTACCCCCGATTATGAAGAGCGCCAGGAGTTGGTAGACATCGTGATCGTGGGCGGTGGGCCCACAGGTGTAGAGCTGGCCGGTGCCCTGGCCGAGATGCGCATTCACGTATTGCCCAAAGACTACCCCGAGATGAATGTAAAGGACGAAATGGACATTTATCTCATTCAGGCCGGCGATATTTTACTGGCCGGCATGAGCGAAAAATCGGGCCGTAAAGCCGAAAAGTATCTCACCGATCTGGGGGTCAAAGTTCTGCTTAATACCCGCGTAACCGATTACGATGGGCAGGTCGTTACCATGGCCGATGGTTCTACCATTCCTACCAGTAAGGTCATCTGGGCGGCCGGTGTAACTGGGCAGCTTTTTAAAGGACTTCCGCAGGTGGCAGTCGTCAAAGGCAACCGTTTGAAGACCAACTCCTTCCACCAAGTAGAAGGTGTAGAAGGGCTTTACGCCATAGGCGATATCGCCTTCTTACCCGAGGCAAAATTTCCAGAAGGTCACCCTCAAGTTGCCCAAACAGCTATACAAATGGGAAATAACCTGGGTAAAAACTTTAATCGAATGGCCAAAGGGCAAACCCCCAAACCTTTCAGCTACAACGACAAAGGCAGCATGGCTACTATCGGGCGCGCCAAGGCAGTAGTCGATTTACCCAAGTTTCACTTTAGTGGATTTTTCGCTTGGATCGCCTGGCTGGTCGTGCACCTTTTCGCCATATTAGGCGCTAAAAACAAATTCTTCGTACTGGTAAACTGGATGTCGAACTACATCAACTACAACCAAAGCCTGCGCGTCATCATTAAGCCGAAAAAAGAAGGATAAAGTTTTGATTGTACTTTCTGCCTAGCTACCAAAAGGCAGAATCATACTAAGAATTCTTTCTTCTCAATTTCAAATTTTCTCATCTTAGACATGAGGGTGCGGTCGTTCAGTCCCAGTAGTCTACCTGCGCCTTGAGGGCCAGTTATGCGGCCGCTTGTTCGTTTGAGCGCTTTGATGATGTACTGGCGCTGCATCTCGTCGAAGGTCTTGAAGCTACCCGATGATGATGTGCTTTTCTCTTTGTCGCTATGTTCAAATGCAATCTTCAGCACCCTGGAATTGCAGAGTACGACAGCTCGCTGAATGATGTTTTTCAATTCGCGGACGTTGCCGGGAAAACTGTAGGCTTTCAGGTTTTCCAGGTCGGCCTTGTCGATCTCGTCTATGTTTTTGCCTTGCTGCTTGGCATATCTGATGGCGAAGTGCTTCACCAGTACCTCGATATCTTCCGGCCGCTCGCGCAGGGGCGGATTATTGACCGGGAAGACGTTCAGGCGGTAGTATAGGTCGGCCCTAAAACTACCCTGCTCGACCATCTTCTCGAGATTGCGGTTGGTGGCGGCAATTACCCGCACATCGACTTTGATGGTCTTCATACTGCCGATTCGTTCGAAGTCACCCTCTTGTAAGACCCGCAGCAACTTCGCTTGCAAATCCAGCGGAAGCTCTCCTACCTCATCCAGGAAGATGGAGCCACCATCGGCGGCTTCAAAGCGACCGATCTTGCGCGCGTGGGCACCGGTAAAGGCACCTTTTTCATGACCAAAAAGCTCACTCTCGATCAGGTTAGCGGGTAGGGCTGCGCAGTTCACCTTGATCAGAGGGCCTTCGTCTCTTCGACTGAGCGAATGGACAGCTCTGGCTAGTAGTTCTTTACCCGTTCCTGTTTCGCCCAGTATGAGAACGGTCGTATCGGTTTCAGCCACCTGACCGATTTGCTGGATAACCCGTTTGTACTTCTTACTGACCGTAATAATATTGCCGACGTCATACTGCGCACGTGTGTCCTGACGCATAGCGACGTTTTCAGCTTGTAGTCGCTGTCTAAGCTCTTCTATTCTGGCATAAGCCTTTTGAAGCTCCTGACGCTTGTGATAGGTCTCGGTGATGTCGCGACCCACGATGGTATAATAGACCTGATCCTCGAATTCTATATGGCCGAATTTCAAATCGAGCCTGATGGTTTGCCCATTGCGGGAGGGCATGTCTATTTCTCTGGGGTTTTCTAAGTCGATATCCTCTTCCGAGAGGTCGGGAAAAATCTTACTGAAAGCCTGGCCGTTCCATGTACTCAGCTCGCCACCGATATGATCAAGCAGGGACTGATTGATGTACAAGATTTTATGGTCTTCATCTAGCCAGACGATACTGTCTGCGCCTGAGTCCAGTGCGACACGAGATAGGTGCAGGTTAGCATCTCGTCTTTGCTTTTGGGTAATATCCCGGCAAATGCTACAGGCGGCCTCTACGCCATCGTGGTTGAGGTAACTTACGTTAGCTGATAAAACCACCGTTTTACCATCGCTTCTTACGACATCGAAGAGGCCTTCGATCTGTTTGTTTTCCCGGAGCTGCCTCCAAAAGTCTGCCCTGAACTCATCGTCGAAGTATGGCGCAATGTCGACGACGTTCATTTTTTGGAAGTCCTTCGACTTGTAGCGCAATTTTTTGGCAACCGAATTATTGATATAAGCAAAAGTGCCGTCTGGTCGCGTCCAGAAGATGAGGTCTCGAGCACCCGCTATGGAAAGTTGCATGAGCGCTTTTTCATGATTGAGTTGGCGCTCATGGGCGGCGTCATTGATGTAATAACAGGCGTAGGCTTCATCACCAAGCTCTAGGTAGAACGCGCGATAATTCGCAGGTAGAGAGGTGCCCGACCTGTGCCGTACAAAAAAATCACCTTCCGCATTTCGATTTGAGACCAACTCGTTCCACTGCGCTTCAAAGGTTTCTTTGTTCAGGTCTTGTACAATATCGTAGACGCTTAAAGATGGGAGATCTTTGTTGGTGTAATCCAGAAGTCTATAGAATACCCGGTTGGCGTAGGTCAATGTACCATCTGCTCTGACCCAACAGATGCAGTCGGTCGTATGGTCGAGGCTGTGTTTCGTAAAAGTGGAGAGCCTGTCGTCGGTTGTGTACGTATTTTTCTTGAACGTTCCGATCAGATAGGCCGTCTGTAGATCATTGGTGACCGGGTGACCACTGATCGTGTAGGACTGGTTATTACTTTTGGATGTACCGTGAAGTTGCAGCTCGAATGACCGCCCTTCGGAAAATGACTTTTCTATTTCCGCTTCGAGAGCGTCTTTATCGTTTTGGCCAAAGTGATCGAGTGGGTTTGTATGCGAACCATCAGCCGGTATGGATAGCAAGTGACTGATGTTTTCAGACCAAGACCATCCATTGGTGTAAAGGCTGTAACGCCAGTGTGCAATCTGCGATTCCTGGCTTAGAATTTCCAGACTTAGTCGATTGCTGTCCTTCTCCAGACGGTCTTCGATGAAGACGAGCAGCATATCGTCTGTGAAGTCGACGAGACTGACTTCTATGGGCCAAAGCATATCGCTATCTTCACTGAGAAGGTCTGTCTCGTAAATGAAGCTACCTTGCTCTTTGGCCTGCTTCCAGTACTGTTTCCACCCCATGAGGGTGAGCTTGACATCGAGCCCCGCCCAATTGGAGCCGATTAGCTGGTGGTAGAATTCCTTAAATAAGATTTTACTTCCAGGGCTGGCATACTGCACCCTGGCCAAAGTATCTACCGCCAATACAGCACTCGGATAATGGCTGAAAGTAGACTCTAAATAACTAACTGGGTCAGTTGATTTATTCAAGATAGTTTATTTACTCATATCGTTATCAACCTACCTGCACAAACGTTGGAAAAGCCAAGATATAAGCAAAAAGCGGGCTACATGATGTTAGGTCGTGCTTATTTGAGAGCGAACTCGACGGCGACTCGGTCTAAAGACCAGCCGCCGCCATTGAGCCCCACGTTTGCCTAGTAGCAAACATCGCAAAAGTGATGTTATTTAATCATTTAGACTTGCACAAACCGAAATGCGTATAATAAAATAAGAAAAATGCCACTTTGGGTCAGCGCAACAGCATCACACTACCCGCGCGCTCTACGATCGTACCGTCGAGCAGTCGCATACGAGTCGTATACATGTACACCCCAGTCGCGGCCTCGCGCCCGAGGGAGCTGCCGTCCCAGCCCAGGGGGTCGGTACCGGAATAGCGCAGCCCACCCCAGCGGTCGTACACGCTAAAATCCAGTAGCTCGGCTACGCAGGGTTGTGGAAAGGGCCTGAAGCGGTCGTTGACGCCATCGAAATTGGGCGAAAACGCATTGGGAATGTAGGCGGGCTCGCAGGGCAGCACGGTCAGGTCGATCTCCAGAAACAAATCGCAGAACAGATTTTCTTGTAAGATATCGAGCCGAAGCCTTTCACTACGGGTAGCGAGCAGACAGGGGTCGGCTTGGTCGGGACAGTCGAGCTGATCGCTGGCTTGCCACTGAAATATGGGATTATTCAGCCCCGTGGCGGAGACGTTTATTCGCGGTTCATCGCCTTGTTGTATTTGCACTTCCGCAGGTCGGATGCCCGGCTCAAAATCCAAAGCCTGCCCATCGACAGTCAAGCTGATGGAAACATTAACCTCTTCGACATGGGTGATGACGATAGAATCGCAGCCAAACGGCGTAAGCAAGGTGTCGATGTATCTACCTGCGGAAGTATAAAAAATACTATCCCCAACCCAGACGCTATCCCCTGTACAGACTTCGACGAATTGCTCCACCGCTTCTGTCGGTCCGAAATTGACGACTATGGTGTTGGTCTCCACGCAATCGCCGATTCGATTGATGGTGTCTTGCCAAGTTGTGTCTGCCACGATCAGCTCGTTTTGGATGAGCAAGGTGTCGCCAGGACAGCCATCGAATCGCTCTACGGTAGAGCCGATGCTATTATCGATGATCTCGTAGCAAAGCAGGCGGGTGGTGCAACCGTCAGCCAGCTCATCGACAAAGGTGCCCACCGAATTGCGCACCAGGCCGGTGGGTGAGGTATATGGCCCGGTACACAAATCGTGCACCCCCAAGTCTTCGATCACGCTGACCTGTAAAAGCTGAAAATCATCTATGGCAAAATCTTTTCCGCAGCCCGGCCCACCCTCGTTGAATAATCGGAAAGTGTAGGAATTTACGGCAGCACCATCGGTCGAAAAAGTCAGATCTATGGGCACCCAGTTCATACTTTGGGTCGTAGGCAAACTGATGAGCGGCGTAGTAGCACTGGCACCGGTCAAATCATTTTCGACAGATATACCGATACGCGGCACATCGGGACTGCCCCCACAAGAATTCGGTCGGGCAATATTAGCTACAAATATTCGCGCTTTATACTGACTATTGGGACACAAATCGGTACGCGTAAATGTGAAGAACGCACTGCCCGACCCCCTGGCGTCGAATATGAGCATATATCCGTCCGTATCGCCGGGCGTATGGTCGTCGGCATTGTGCCAATTGGAGCCGTTTATTCCGCTCGTATTCGAGCTGGTATAATTTCCAGGGGCCGGATTTCCGAAATTATAATCTGTATTATCTGCAAATACCGGTCCCGGATTTCCACCCCGCCCGAAATCTTCCTGAAAGGTAATCTCTTCTCGATCCGGCTCATTTATACATTGTGCGCTCAGCTCATCGAAAGCGATCATCGACAAAATAATTAGCAGATATATGATTTGAATAGCTCGCATTAATGGGTCGATTAGCTATTTGGAGTCAGTAGAACGGTATGGGTAACATAAAACCTACGACCTAACACTGCGCCTACGCTCTGGTTTCAAAAGATTTTAACCTCATTTTAACGTATTTGCTATTGATTCTGAGTGGCCGTGCACCTAATTTGGTTTGAAAATTCACCCTACTCAATATACCACATGCAGCGAGTTCTACCCTTCTATTTTGTTTTATCGACTGTTCTTATTTTCGCCTCCGCTTGCTTTACGCCGGAAGCGGTTGTCCGTATCCATCCCGAGCGGGGTGAAAACGTCTTTTGGCACGAAGGGCAGCCCATAGCCGAGCAGTCCAAAAGCGATATCATGATGCGGGCGGCCTACAGTCACGCAACTGACGACTATCTCGTTTTCGACATCGAAGTCTTTAACGACAGGCGGTCTTCGGTGCTGATCTCCCCTGAAGATTTGATACTCACCTCCCCCAAGAGCAACATACGCATACCCGCCCGAGACCCCGAGACCGTCATGCTCAATATGGAGATCGATGCCTCCCGCAAAGAAGCTAATGCCAAGAATGCCGCTGTGGTGAGTGCCGTGGTTATGATCGGTGCGGCCATAGCCGTGGCCAGTGCCGACAATGCCGCCGCCGAAGCCAGCGGCCTAGCCGATAACCTAGCCGACGATGTGATCGAAGCCACCACCTTCGTGACCGATATCGGGGCACCCATCGCTGCGTCGATCGCCTTCCGCCAAAATAACCCCCTATCTACCCCCGTCGAAGAGATTCCACATACCGACAATTACTTTTTCTGGCAAGATGTGGCCCTCCGCAAGACGACCCTCGGCTTTGGGGAAAGCACCCGCGGACTTGTCGCCTTCCCGCGTAATGATACCTTCGACCGCTTCGTGCTGGGAGCTCCGATAGCGGATGTCTTCTTTTCGTTTTTGTTTGAGCAGCGGTTGTATAAGCCGTGAGTTTCCGCTCGACACCTCCGATGATCCCGAGCGCTTGACCTGCGAGCGCTCGGTACGCATCGGAGGAGCTCGCTCCTCGCTATCGCTCAAACAGAAATCATTTATTAACGGATTTGAAGCCGAGATAAAGCTAAAATGAATAAGGCCGGGGTGGTGCTATGGATGCAGCAAAGGCTTTGTTTGATTACTGGCCGTTACTCTAAACACCATTGCATGGGCATCTTTTGATCCTTTGGGCTTGCCGAGGCTCGTCAGCTGAGATATTAGCTGGCGCTATACAACTAAGACTGTTGGCTGATCGCTGTGGAAGGCCTTGATCTAGTTCGGATGGTGGAATAGGATGAGCTTATTCTGATAGTATTTGGTAAATGCTTCTTGTTTTACTTTCATATTATTTTGCAAGCTCTTGGGATTAGACACCCCGTTTCTGGCAAAAACATACGCACTTCTTACTCTAAAACAATGAGCAATCAAGTGAATTTCAAATAGTTGAGTGTATTTTCAAGGGGCGACTGCTTAACTCGGACTTTCTACAAAATGTATCTTTGTGGCTCACATACAGGTGGTCCTTTCGACAATTAATCGAAAAAGACCCTGAATTTTTTAAATACGCTAAGTCTACTATGTCATAAAAATTCATAATTGCTCCATCTACAATTGGAAAATTTTTCGTCAAATTTCATAATATTATACATGTTATTAAAGAACAAAAGGATTAGAAAGTGATCATCTCTTTTGATGATTCCAATCGGTTTAAAGTCTTCTATACTCTCCGTGAATACTGTTAGTTGTTTTCGATCATCACCGTGTTCTATTAGAAAGTTGATAGATGTAGATCTCTCGTCCAGAGTGACATAAAAGTCAGTATTATTGTATCCAAGAATTGAATATGCAGTGTCTGAACCATGATTTTCTATCTGAATATATTCTGAATAATTGTTAATTTTTTTAAACCTTTTTGCATAGCTCACCTCAGATGACAACCCAGTCGTTTTCATATCCTCAATAGGAACTGAATTAAAGAGCTGTATCTCTCTTGGCCTGTTATTCTTATTACAGCAACTTGTTAAGGCCAAAAATATTAATAACATAGCTACTCTAGCCGCCATCATTTGGCACCGTTCTCGTTTGGTCATAATTTCTTCGTTCTACGGTTATTTTAACTGAATCTCCTTCTTGTTTTCTTCTCCTAACTGCTTCATCGAAATTCCTAGCTTCTTCATTCCCTAATGAAGTAACACTTGCTGGTCTGCCACTTACTATCTTCTCTGCAGTGCTTCTATATTGCTCTGCTTCTGCCTCTGTACTAAAACGTTGGTCATCACATATAAGGCCAAAGCATCCGTATGTTCCACCTAGTGAGATTTTTCCACTAGTAGTTTCATAGGCACCTCCAACGTGAATTTGAGCACCTTTGGCAATTCCTGGGTTATCTCTAACCACAGCATTAGTTAATACTCCGACAGGTACTCCTTCTCGATATTGCATATTTAGTTCTTCAGGAAACTCTTCTACCCAAACATCCTCTAGTTGCCATGCAGGCGCGTCTTTCCCATATAATTCTCCATATCCAAAGGAATTATTGGATACTACTTCACTTTGCCCACCTAATGGTTCTAAAGAACGATTTACTAACACAGCATTTCCAGATGCGTCAGTTCCCATACCATACCAGCCATCTCTAGTAACGTTAAATTCTCCCATTAATTCTTTGGTGCCATCAGGATTTCGATAATGAACATAAGCTTTATATGTTTTCACTATTACTGCTCGAACTTTATCTACAGAGTAAACTTTTATCCATGTATATCCAGTCTCGGTGTTTGTTATAGTGATTTCTGGTTCTAGCCCATCCAAATCAATTGCGACTACCGGCATATTCCCTGCAAACTGAAACGGTGTATACCAAGGATAATCCGGTGCCAGCGGGTCCACACTCAGAAACCTTGCAATCGCCGGGTTATACACCCTAAAGCCATAATCGTAGTGGGTGGCGGCGCCGAACTCGTTGTTTTCATCCGACTCCTTGCCGTTGAAGCCGTAGCGGTAGCTGCCGGTGGTGTTGTAGGGCGAGTTGGCGGTTTGCTGGATATCGAGTCCGAAGGGGGTGTACTCGCGGTAGCGGCGGATGGTGGGGGCGGTGAAGGTGGGGTTGCC
>JBCCPC010000072.1:0-23809 GCA_039025055.1 Bacteroidota bacterium
ATACAGCCGCGGGAGCTCCAAAGCATAAGGTATCATCTTCCAAAGAGAGACGCTCATCCCGCGAGCGTTAGCGAGTTTATCCATGCAATGGCGATAGCCGAGCTAATCCCACAAGGCGAAGCCGAGTCATCCCAACTCCGCCGATAGGCGGGTGTGTCCCGCGAGCGTTAGCGAGTAATCACGCGCAAGCTATCACGCGCCGCCTTCACCCGCTCTTCCGCCTGCTCTAGCGTATCGCCCAGGGCGGTGAGATGGCCCATTTTTCGGAAGGGTTTGGTGGTCGCTTTGCCGTATAGATGCATAAATACGGCTGGGTGGCCCATCGCTGCCGCCAAACCATCATAATGAGCCGGGCCAGTATGGCCATCGGCACCCAGCAAATTAGCCATGGCCGAAGGTTGACGGATATCAGTATTCCCCATCGGCAGCCCGGCCAGAATGCGCAACAGCTGCTGATACTGGCTGGTGACATTGCCCTCTATCGTATGGTGACCACTATTGTGCGGACGAGGTGCTACCTCGTTGACCCAGATCGAGCCGTCTTTATTGAGGAAAAGTTCTACCGCCAATAAGCCGACTATGCCGAATGCTTTCGCCGTACGGATGGCCAGGTCTTGGGCGCGGGCCTGGGTATCGCCATCTATGCGGGCGGGGCAAAGTTGATATTCCAACAAATTGGCCGTGGGGTGAAAGACCATCTCCACACAAGGGAAGGCACGAATTTCACCCTGCTCGTCACGGGCAACTATTACAGCTAGCTCTTTGTCGATATCGGCTAGTTGCTCAATCAGGCATGGGCCGGGTAGGAGATTCTCTAAGTCCTTTTCCGAGCGGACGATGTGTACACCGCGACCGTCGTAGCCACCCGTGCGGGCTTTTTGGACAAAAGGGAAGCTCCATTTGTCCCCCCTTCCGTTCCCCCGACGGGGGGAGACTAAGCCTCCCCCGACGGGGGAGTTGGAGGGGGACCACAACTCGAATGGCGAGGTGGCCAGCTCATGTTTCGCCAGAAACTCTTTTTGCGTGCCCTTGTCCTTGATCAGGTCGATTACATGAGGCTGGGGGTAGACCGCCTTTCCTTCAGCTACTAATTGGTGGAGTGCTTCCGTATTTACCGATTCGATTTCGATGGTCAGCACGTCTACGCTACGCCCGAAAGCGAGTACGTCTTCCGACCCGCGGAAGTCCCCTTCTACGAACTTCGTCGCGTAGGGCGCCGCCGGAAAATCAGCGCTTTTATCGAGTATATGCACGGGCCAGTGCCAGTCAGCTGCCGCCTGGCAGATCATCTTTCCGAGCTGACCGCCGCCGAGGATACCGATGGTTTTCATGGGGTGCAAGGTAGGGAGATTAGCTACCTATTCAAGTATTTATTCATAGCCTCCCAACGGTTTTTTACTTGCAGCCGTTTGTAGATTTTGTTGTTCTGGCTCTTGACCGTGCCTTCAGTAATATTCATCTTTTCACCGATAAGCTGGTTGGACAACCCGTCTACAATCAGTCGCAAAATTTCATTTTGCTTTGGTGTCAGTTCCTCGAAATCACTATGAATAGTCGGCGATTCACGCATATTTTCTATGATTCGCTTGGCAATCCCCGGGCTGAGTGCCGATCCACCTTTTCTCAAGTCTTCTATGGCACGTAACGCGCCACTTATGCCTGTATCTTTCAGTATGTAGCCGTCTGCCCCGAAGCGAATGGCATCAAATAGCTGCTGATCGGCGTCAAAGACCGTAAACATTAAAAATTTTACCTCGGGGCGTATTTCCTTCAAGCGGACCATGCATTCAATGCCGTTCATTTTTGGCAGCCCTATGTCCATCAAAACCATATCTGCTCGGTCTGCAGGGATCATAGCCAAGGCATCTTCGCCATTGTAATAAGTACTAACGACCTGGAAATTAAGCTGCCGGTCGATCTGGCGTGCGAGATTATCAGCGACGTCTTTTTGATCTTCTACGATGCAAATTCGTGTCATATGGAGTAGAGTTTAAACGATCTAAAATCTATCTATTCAGTTGGAATGGGGTAGCTGAGACTTAGGGTTGTCCCCTCTCCTAACTGTGACTGAATGTCTAAAGTAGCACCAATTCGATTGGCCTTTTCTCTCATATTTTCCAGGCCGTAACCACTCGTCGGGTAATCGCTTTCTTGTTGCAATTGAAAGCCTTTGCCATCATCGGAGATCTGAAATTGTATGTGTCCGGTCTTTTGCTCGATTTTGAGTTGCACCCAGCTTGCTTCGGCATGTTTAAATACGTTGTGAAAGGCTTCTTTAACGATGAGTGTCAAATCCCGCTTTTGACGACTACTCAAATCAAAATCTATATCGACCAGATCATTCCGACAGTTAAAAGTCATATCACGATCTGAGAAAAAATCGGCTCCGGCTTGTTCGAGTCTTCCGATAAGGTCAGAAAGGCTGGAGCGCCGATTATCTAATGCAAAAATAATATCCCTTACATTTTGCAAGGAGCTTTTTGACAATTCGTGTATTCTGCTGAGCTGTGGCTTCACGTCTTGAGGTATATTCTCTTCATAGCTCAGTCCTTCACTCAAGAATAAGATCGAAGACAGCTGTCCGCCCAAATCATCGTGCACCTCACCTGCAATTCGGTCTCGTTCTGCGGCCAGGCGGGCCTGTTGTTCGCGTAAACGAGTCTGTTTGGCAATTTCGGGTCTGAGCAAAGCCATATAAATTCCTCCTATAATCAGTAATACACCAAAGCCTACTGCTATTTTGAACCAGAGGGTCTGCCAGTATGGGGGGCGAATGGTGATGGGTAGATAAAGCTCTCCTTCCCTAATTCCATGACGGTTCATCGCAAATACATGAAGATTATACTTGCCAGGATCAAGCTTAGTATAATTAGCATCTTCGCCAATATTGATCTTAGTGTAGTAATCTTCAAACCCTTTTAACTGGTAATAAATTGCATCTCTTTCAGATTGGAAAGGGCTAAAGACATTTATTCTTAGTCTGACTGAACTTTCAGTGTAAGGAAGAACCAAGCTACTGACAAAAGAAGTAAATGAACTACTTTCTTTTGGAATATTATTAATCCAAGTATTACTGATATATGGTTGTAGTTTTGAATTTTTTTCCTTTATATTTTTTGGTTTGAAGCTAACAAATCCTTCTTTAGCAAAAAATACAATCTTGTCATCTTTATATAATGCCTCCTGATCTAAGTAGTTTAAGGAGTGCACTCCATCGGCTTCAGAGAATAGGCGGAAAGTGCTATCAAATGGAGAATAAGAAAGTATTCCTTCGCTAGTGGCGAACCACACGATCGCATCTTCAGACTCTTGGATAGAATGTATTCGTAAATCACCAATATTTATAAAATCATTTCTCAGAGGTCTAACCCCACTTTCATCACAGACAAATATCCCAGCATTGGTTCCTACATAAATTGAACCATCCGAAGCCTTAAAAGCAGCAAACATTTGAAATCCTATATGAAAAGTATCTACAGGTATCAAATCGGTATTTTCCACATTGAATAAGACTAGATTTGTTGTAGCTACAGGGATGGCTATCTGAGATTCTCCCAACTCAAATAGTGTAGTTAAATCCCATTTCTCATCCTCATATTTTCTACTTCTAATTCGGTAAAACAAAGAATCCTGTACCTCAAATAGATCATATATATTATTTTGCGCAAGCAATATTGACTCATTTTCAGAAAACGAATGAAAGCCATAAGAGTAGCCATGATCAATTTCAATCGATTTGCAGCTATTTTCATCAATTTTGAGATAATCTAATTTATCATTTCCAAAAGTAATTATGTTGTTTTCAGATACATGATATATTTTTTCATTACCGATATTTACAGTCCTCAAAAAAGTAGGCTTTGTATTTTTAGAATCACCAAATATATCATCTATTTGCCACACATCACCTTTTTCATCTAGCATATACTTCGTATCATACCGATTAGTTACGGCAACCGATCTTATTTGTAACTACTTAGGTGGCAAAGCCACCTAAGTAGTTACAAATATTTAATAATTATTTCGATATTTTTCACATCGCATAATATATGTGCCCAAACATCCAACCTGAATCACGTCAGTCTCTTCTTAGCCTTTAACACCATCGACAGCCTGATAGCCAATGATGATATAACCCAAGCTCGCCTTGCATACGAAAATGTAAAAAGTAAAGGCTACTACATCAAAAGCTGGAGGCGCTACGAATATGGCAATAAACTTTATTACAATCAAGGGGATACCAAACAGGCGAAGAAAGAGCTACTTAAAGCCGTTGAAAAGGGTTATTTCAACTATCAGATACTGTACGAAACAGACAGTACATTCTTGAGCGAAATCGAAGAAAAATATGGTAGTCAAACCATTAAAAAGATCATCAAAATAAATGATAGGCTAACTTAGCGAGTACGCAAAGCGCATGGTAATGTCATCGATGAGTTAATCGAGTTGGCCATTATCGATAGGGAACTGTACACAGACCCCAATTACAGAAGATACAGAAGCTACTGGTACAATCTCACTTATGACTACCCGCTTAGAGATAGTACGATCAATCACGATGAAGCTATGTCAATTTATAGCGAGTTCAGGCATAAAGATTCCTTGAAAACCGAGAGATTTGCTAGAATAATAGATAGCCTCGGCTATGTACCTGGGGAGCGCATTACTGGCGGATTATTGGGTGTAGGCACAATCATTGTCCACTCCAGCAAATACGAAAGGCTATCGATTGATATTGATTCTATTTATTTGTATTCATTGGCCTTAGGAACATTAGTTCCAGACACCTATGGTTGGTACAAAGGATACTATGATGAAAGACATTTTAAACAGCACACCTTTTACTACACAGTAGCACGAGAAACGATTGAGGCACTTTCTGAAGCAGAGAAATCAGCAATCAATGAAAGGCGAAGAAAAGTAGGTTTGAGACCTTGCCCCGCAACGGTTTGGGAGTATGATATTTACTAAATCTATCGAATGATGCAGTCATATAGGAAAATCCGCTCATATTTTGTATTACTTAAATCACTTCTACTTAGCGCTATATTCCTAAGTACTTTCTGCTGTCACGTGTACCAAAAGACAACCACCTCTTCTTTAGGCGATAGCCATTTTGCGTTCTACTATCTTTCAATAAATGACGCAGAAAGAAGCATCCTTCAAGGAGACACCATCGGTGCTTTGGAAAGCTATAAGCAAGCATTTACCAAAGTTGTCTATCCTTTTCCATCTGATCTACATAATGCGGCTTTAGCCTCAGTCGCTTTATCAGATCAAGCGTTTGGCAAACGATGTATCATGCAAATGGCAGATTATGGCGTTACGCCAGTTTGGCTGGAAAACAATCGCGATAAATATTATTCAAATCTATTTGTAAAAGGCGAATGGTCTGTGTTTTCAGAGGAATACCAAATGGCATTTGACCGATACCAAAGAGTAGAAGCAGCAAACGAAGCTCAGCGAGTATTGGCAAGAATCGACGATAGAGATCAAGCTATTCGAGAAGAAATCATAGGCAACTACTGGCCAGTAGACTCTGTAAACTTGATCGAATTCAAAAGCTTAATTGATCGGTACGGCTTCCCGAGCTTGCGAGAACTCGGCTTGCCCAATCCTTTTTATCAGCGATTGCCATATATCAACTTTCTCAATCATTCGCTAAAGCATCTCAAGCGAGAGATTCACAATTATCCGTTAGATTCTCTTTTGATCCATGCTGTTTATAATGGCAGGATAGAACCTTACATGGCAGGCAAATTGCTAGATATTTACACGGCTAAAGTTGCAAACTTTGGACAGTACGGCACATCAGGTTACTTCTTTTTAGACAATACCGAAGGTGGTCTATGTGAGTTGGTCTACAATGAGAACGAGATACAAATACTAAACTCGAAGAGAGCCGAGATATACTTAGACGATTACGAAATCTTTTTGGCCAAATGGTATATGCGACATGACAGAATAGAAAATGATCTGCCCGACCTGTTTAGAATTCCTAAAGATTATGGTTCTTATATTTACCCATCGCCAATCCAAGAAGTAATAGAAATAAGACGAGTAGATTCTCCATAGCTAAATAAACATTCATGAGCACCAAAATTTCACCCTACTTTTTATTGCTTCTCTTTTGTGCCTGCAACTCAACTAGTAACCCATACTTTCCGCCTAAACACAGCGAACTCAGTAACTGGGACTATGAAGCGTACACAGAAATCTTAGCTGAAAGCTATGATGCCAATGACCACTTTACCTCTGCCTTTCAACTAGCAAATCTAAAAGCAGACAATACATACATCTATGCCAGCTTAGAAGAAGCCGTCAAACACCAAGATGGTACCTGCCAAAAGATGTACGACATACAGCATTTAGCCGATCAAGGTTTCTATCGACATCTCTACAGAAACGACACCTTGCGTTTTAGAGAAATTTTTGAGATGTGTCTATCAAAAGACGGCGCAGATGCCTACCGATCTTTTAAGGCTGAAAAGAACGCTGAAACCGAAGTATACCTTTCTTCACGCCCACCTGTTGACTCGAGCCAGCTGGATCATGAGTTGATAAAAAAATTGGAACAGATTTATATTGATGATCAATATTACCGCATAGAGGCTAATAAGCTTGACAAAACAGCAGAAGAAGTTGACAGCCTTTGGTCCCTACAGTTGATAAACGATTCTTTAAACCTACTGAGAGTAGATACCATACTATCAGAATATGGATATCCGAGTTATCGAAACGTAGGACATGAGCAAGCTCATACTATATTTTTAGTGCTCCATCATATTCCAGTTGTTGAATTACGTGAGAAATATTTTTCTCTCATCAAAGATAAATTAGATGCAGGGAAGATTGATTTGTTTATGACTCGAACAGAGACGATACAAAGGGAAGAATTATAGCATAGGCAAGGTATTTCCCTATCTTCACCCCATGCCCACCCTACTCCTCAAATCTGGTACTCTCGTCAATCGCGGCAAGCGGTTCGTAGCTGATGTACTCATCAAAGATGGCTTTATAGAGCGCATCGACTCGAATGTAGATACTGTAGCCGACCGCGAGATCGACTGTACAGGCATGCTCGTACTGCCCGGCATCATAGACGATCAGGTACACTTTCGCGAGCCGGGGCTGACCCACAAGGCTACCATAGAGACCGAGGCCCGGGCAGCCGTAGCAGGCGGCACGACCTCTTTTATGGAGATGCCCAATGTGAAGCCCCCTACCCTGACTCAAGAACTGTTGGAGGCTAAATACCAGATCGGGAAAGCGACTAGCCTGGCGAATTACAGCTTCTACATGGGGGCCTCCAACGACAACTTGGAGGAGGTACTCAAAACAGATCCCAAAACGGTTTGCGGCCTCAAGATCTTTATGGGCTCCAGTACGGGCAATATGCTGGTCGATGATGAAAAGGCATTGGAAGACCTCTTCAGTCAATCGCCTTTATTGATCGCCACCCACTGCGAAGACGAGCAGACCATACGCAAGAACGCAGCCCTGCACAAGGCCATCTACGGCGATCTCGCTACGGCCATGCTGCACCCGGTTGTCCGCAATCCGCAGGGATGCTTGCTGAGTAGTCAGAAGGCGGTGGCCCTGGCCAAAAAGCATGGCACCCGCCTGCATGTACTACATATCAGCACAGCCGATGAGATTACCCTCTTTCGTAATGACATACCGCTAGAAGAAAAGCGCATCACGGCTGAGGTCTGCGTACATCACCTCACCTTCAACAGCCAAGACTATCACCGCCTCGGCAACAAGATCAAGTGCAACCCCGCCATTAAGGGAGAGGAGCACAGGTCGAAGCTGCTACCTGCCCTGCTCAGCGACCGCTTCGATGTAATCGCGACCGACCATGCGCCCCATACCGCCGAAGAAAAAGGGCGCCACTACTGGGAAGCACCCGGTGGCTTGCCCCTGGTACAGCACTCGCTAGATATGATGATGCGGCTGGAACAGCAAAGACTCATCACCTTAGAAAAGATCGTCGAAAAAATGTGCCACGCCGTTGCCGTCTGCTATCAGGTCGACCGCCGGGGCTATTTGGACGAGGGCTACTGGGCCGACATCGCCATCTACGACCCCAACGAACGGTGGACCGTCAGCAAAGACAACATACACTACAAAGTAGGCTGGTCACCCCTAGAGGGCGAAACCTTTCAGGGCCGGGTCCGGCAGACTATCGTGAGCGGGCATTTGGCTTATGACCGAGGTCAGTTTTTTGAAGATAAGAAGGGAGAAAGGCTGACTTTTAACCGGTAAGTCCAATTTTTTTCTTGTCAACTGATGTAAGCTGCGCTTACATCAGTTCATAAACTTATATTGGCTCCATGAGCACGCCAGCACCCACGATCAAAAAATTCAATCGCATACTCGTAGCCAACCGGGGCGAGATCGCCATCCGCGTATTGCGGGCAGCTTCGGAGTTGGGCCTGCGCACCGTGGCCATCTACACCTACGAAGATCGCTATAGCCTGCACCGCTACAAAGCCGACGAAAGCTATCAGATCGGCCCGGATGACGAGCCGCTCAAGCCATATATCGATATCGACGCCATCGTTAAGCTGGCCATCGAGAAAGAAGTCGATGCCATTCACCCGGGCTATGGCTTTCTGAGTGAGAACGTAGACTTCGTCAGGGCTTGCCGGCAAAGTGGCATAGAATTCGTCGGCCCGGCTCCGGAATCGATGGATCAACTCGGCGATAAGCTGGCCGCTAAGAGACTGGCCAAGCGCGTGGGCGTACCTCAAATACCCGGCGGTGAGGTCGACACCAAAGATCCGGAAAAAGCAGCCGAAGAAGCCCGCAAAATCGGCTACCCCGTTATCATCAAAGCCGCTTCGGGCGGAGGCGGGCGTGGCATGCGCGTGGTCAGAAACGAAAAAGACCTGCGCGTAGAAATAGCCGAAGCCGCTGGAGAAGCCGAAAAAGCATTCGGAGACGGGACGGTTTTCCTGGAAAAATTTATCGAGAACCCGCGTCATATCGAAGTGCAGCTCTTTGGCGACCGATATGGTAATCTCGTGCACCTATTCGAGCGCGACTGCTCGGTACAGCGCCGGTTTCAAAAAGTCGTGGAGATCGCCCCGGCACCCAACCTGCCGCAAGCCGTCAAGGACCAACTCTACGACTACGCCTTGCAACTCGGCCGGGCGGTCGACTACTACTGCGCAGGCACAGTCGAGTTTCTAGTCGATGAAGACAACTCCATTTACTTCATCGAGGTCAATCCGCGTATACAGGTCGAGCATACGGTGACTGAAGAAATTACGGGCATCGATTTGGTGCGCTCTCAGTTTTTGATCACCATGGGCTATCCGCTCGACCATAAGACCATCTTCATCCATAGTCAAGAGGACATACAGGCCAACGGATTTGCCATTCAGTGCCGAGTCACGACCGAAGATCCCGCCAATGACTTCAAGCCCGACTACGGCACCCTCATCGCCTACCGATCAGCCAGTGGCATGGGCATAAGACTAGACGCGGGGACAGCCTTTGCAGGGGCCATCATCAGCCCGTTTTTCGACAGCTTGCTGGTGAAGGTCACGGCTTCCGGGCGCACGCTCAAAGGGGCCGCTCAACGACTACACCGGGCCCTTCGTGAGTTCCGGGTGCGGGGGGTACGGACCAATTTGGGCTTTTTGCTCAACCTGCTCGAAAATGAAACTTTCCAAATCGGAGAAGCGACCGTTCGCTTTATACCCGAGCATCAGGATTTACTCATTGGCCGCAACTTTCGCGACCGGGGCACCAAGATGCTCCGCTACCTGGCCGAAGTGGTCGTCAACGGCCACTCCGATGTCAACAAGCCCGATCACGATAAGCAATTTTTGCCACCAGTGGTGCCGGATTACGATCGCTTCGCTCCCTTCCCGCCGGGCTCAAGAGATCGGTATAAAAGGCTCGGCCGCGATGGCTTCATCGACTGGTTGAAGCAAGAGAAAAGCATACAGTACACCGACACGACTTTCCGCGACGCCCACCAGAGCCTGCTCGCCACCCGTATGCGCACACACGACATGCTCAAGGTAGCCGAGAGCTATGCCAAAAACGGCGTCAGCAAACTATTCAGCATGGAGGTCTGGGGCGGAGCTACCTTCGATGTCGCCTATAGATTCCTGAAAGAAGACCCTTGGTCGCGACTTTCCGACCTGCGGAAGTCCATACCCAACACCCTCTTCCAAATGTTGTTACGCGGCTCCAATGGCGTGGGATACAAGGCCTACCCCGACAACCTTATCGTGCGTTTTATCGAGCAGGCGGCAGAGACAGGCATCGATATTTTCCGCATTTTCGACTCCCTCAACTGGGTCGAAAATATGCGCGTAAGCATCGAGACGGTCAGGGAGCGAACCCACGCTATTGCCGAGGCTTGCCTGTGCTACACGGGCGATATTACCGACCCCAGCAAGACGAAATTCACCCTGCAATACTACCTCGATTTGGCTAAGCGGCTGGAAGACGCCGGGGCGCATATTTTGGCTATTAAAGACATGGCCGGCCTGCTCAAACCCCTGGCCGCCGAAGAGCTGATCGGGCGACTCAAAGAGACCGTCGACCTACCCATTCACCTGCACACACACGACACCAGCAGCATACAGTCGGCCACCTACATGAGCGCCATCGATGCGGGCGTGGACGTGATCGACCTGGCCATCAGTTCGCTCTCGGGCCTAACCGCTCAGCCCAGTTTGAATAGCATGGTGGCCATGATGCAGGGCCACGAACGCGCTAATAGTTTGAATAATGGGGACTTCCGCAGGTTGAATGCCTTCAGCGCATATTGGGAGGCTGTTCGCCGATACTACTATCCATTCGAGACGGAATTGAAGGCAGGCACGGCCTCCATCTACGAGAGCGAAATCCCTGGCGGGCAATATAGCAACCTGCGGCCGCAAGCGCGCGGTCTGGGGCTGGAAGAAAAATTCGAGACCATCAAAGAAAACTACCGCGCCGCCAATGAAATCTTCGGCAATATCGTGAAGGTCACCCCCAGCTCGAAGGTGGTCGGAGATATGGCGATGTTCATGACCAGCAACGGACTGACCAAAGAAGATGTCTTAAGCAAAGGCCATCAACTTGACTTTCCCGATAGCGTAAAGTCGCTCATGCGCGGAGACCTGGGCCAGATCGAGGGTGGCTTCCCGCCCGACATCCAGCGGATGGTCCTCAAAGACGAGAAGCCCTATACCGAGCGGCCCAATGCCCACCTCGCACCTATAGACTGGGCCGAAGCCGCCCACGAATACCAAGAAAAATTCGGCCGCGCACCTAGCGAACTGGAGCTGACTTCTTACCTGCTCTACCCCAAGGTTTACGCCGACTACTTCGAGTTTCAGCAGCAGTATGGCGAGGTTGCCGTCTTACCCACCCCGGCCTTTTTCTATCGACTCCAATCGAACGAAGAAATTATGGTCGAGATCGACAGTGGCAAGACCATCACCGTCAAGTACCTCAACCGCACCGAGCCCGACGGCAAGGGCAATCGATTGGTTTTCTTCAACCTCAATGGGCAGACCCGTTCGGTCAAGGTCCTCGACCGCAGTTTGCAGTTGCAGGTGCGCGCCAACCGCAAGGCTGCAGCCGAGGGTGAGGTAGGCTCACCCCTCCAAGGCAATCTGAGCAAACTGCTCGTCAAAGTCGGTGACCAAGTCGAAGCCGGAGACCCCCTCTTCGTCATCGAAGCCATGAAAATGGAGAGCACCATCACGGCTCCCAAAGCCGGTGAGGTGAAAGAGATGCCCCTACCTGCAAAGACATTGGTGGAACAAGATGACTTAGTGGTAGTGTTGGGGTAAGTAGAATGTCATGTTTCGTTATGTTCATAGCGAAACATGACTTTTTATTAAATTTACCTAGACATATTTATAAATGCCGTCTACGAAAACTCGTGCCGAAATATTAGAGCTCGTCAAACAAGCTGTCGAGCAGGTCGATCCCGAGGCTAGAGTCATTCTATTTGGTTCCCGCGCCAGAGGAGACGCAAAAGAAGATTCTGACTGGGATTTTTTGATCCTCACCCCCTCAGAACTATCTGTAAAAGAGCAGCAAAAATACAGTTATCCCATCTACGGACTCAACTTCGAGTTGGAGCAAAATTTTTCTGTTTTCTTTTTTTCCAAATCAAAATGGGAAGCAGGTGCTTCGCCTAGTCCGCTATATGATAATATTCGGCGTGAAGGGATCGAGTTATGAGCAGAGAAGAATATCATAGCTATATAGAAACCAGAATTCATCGCGCAGAAGAGGCATTAGCATTTGCCAAGACTTGCTTTGAATTAGGGAATTATAATATGACCATCAATAGGCTGTACTATTCTCTGTTTTATGCGACTCAAGCTCTGCTAGCTAAGCACGAATCTTATCCGAAAACGCATAGTGGGGCCAAAAGCGAATTGGGGCTATTTTATGTAAAAACTGGCCTGTTAACTTCTGAAGAGGGCAAACTCTATTCTCAGCTACTGGATATGCGTCAAGTTAGCGACTATGGTGATTTGACCGCTTTTGAAAAAGATGATACCGATACTTTGATTCCTAAAGTGAGTGAATTGCTGGAGAAGATGAAGGGGTTGATCTAAAGGTAGTTTGTACCTCCTTAGGTGCCTTCGGCACCTAAGGAGGTTATGTCATCTCTTCCGATATATCCTCCCAAAAACACCCAGTCTAGACCAACCAGCTACCTCCTCATACGCCTCCTCGATATAATCCAGCTCCTCATCTCGCCAGGCATTGTGGACCATGGAAACGAATAAATAAGGGTTTTCACCATCGTACTTTACAAAGCCATCATGGCGACCATCGACGTAGCGAAAATCGAGCGGGCCGATACTAGGGTAAACGGTGCCGACTTGCTCAAGTGGGATACCCTTTTCATCTAACCAATCGATAACTTTTCGCTCGTTTTCGTGGTGAATGACGTGGAGGGGCGTCGCATCCCAAGACTGCGCGATTCGGAAGGGGTAAAGCCAAAAACTGCCAGACAGCAGAAATAAACAAGCCCCCAGCCAGATCGATTTTCGCAGCTTCAAAGCAAATGGCTTTTTGAGTAATTCATACTCGAAAACCAAGGCCGCAAACAGCAAATCGAAAACCAGAATAGCAGGCATCAAATATCGTGGCCCGACGATTCCGTGCCTGGGGATGACCGCTACACAAATAGACAGCACAAAAACAACAAACGCCAGGATGAAAAACCCATACTTCTGCCAGAATGGCCTCAGTGAATGGCGATTGCGATAGAGTAAAATGCCCGCTGCTATCCACAGGTAGATTCGCCCATAATCGATCATTCGCCAACCGAGCAGACCGACATTGAAGAGCATTTCGGAAGGCTCTACGATCGCCAGCGACTCGATCCATGGTGAATTTTCGTGGTAGCCGATCCAGCCCTTGGCCAGGTAGTGGGTCAGTAAATAGACTTGCGCAGGTAGCGAGCCTAGCGCATAAGGCCAAAGCTTTCTCCAGAAATCCAGTTTGCCATTCGCGAAGAGATCGATCACAAACACACCCATCACCAACATCCATGCCCGCGTACTAATGACCGAAAGCAAGAGTACAGCCAGCAGCTTCAGCCAGTGGTTTTTGTCCATCACCGCTAACAGCAGCATGAATAATAACCCACATATGGCCAAGTCAGGGCTAATCATACACAGCTGCCCCAGTACGAGCGGCTCGAACATGAGCAGGGTAAACAAGTAGGGCCAGTAGCTACCGCCCATCCTTTCCGATACCCGAATCAGCTGGTAGAAAAACAGCAGATTGATGGGGATCATACTCAGGTGCGTCACTAGCAGATTACGCCCGAACACTGTCCACCACCCGCTCACGTAGATACCAAAGCCCGGCGGATGGCCGCTATCGATAATATCGGGGAGTAGCCAGCTACCCGTGGTGTAGATGTGGGTTGCTTGTTTGGATGCCAGCTGTATGCTATCCCAGGAGACGGGAAGCAGGTAGGTCAACATAAAAGTCAGAAGCGACAGAATAGCAGAAATGAGACAAACCCAAACTGGGCTCAATCCCGAATTAAATTTATCTGCACGATCACTCCACATCATTTTCAGCTACAAAAGAACGGAATGCGCTATAAACTGTATTAGCAGTTATGAGTATACAAGAAGCCCAACAAACCGTCGACACCTGGATCAACACCATCGGTATCCGCTATTACAATGAGTTGACCAATACAGCGATTCTTATGGAAGAAGTCGGCGAGCTATCTCGCCTGATGGCCCGTATCTATGGCGAGCAATCTTTCAAAAGACCCGAAGACGAGCAAAACGCGCCCCAACACATGGCCGAAGAAATGGCCGATGTACTATTTGTACTGATCTGCCTGGCCAACCAAACCGGAGTGAATCTGACAGATGCGCTGCAAGAGAGTTTGGACAAGAAGACAAAACGAGACAGTAAGAGGCACGCAAACAATGATAAGTTGCGTTAGGCACATAGCTTTCAATCCATAACTTATGCTTCGCTTCATAGTCATAGCCTTCACAGCCGCTTTATTCTGCCCGCTTCAAGCGCAAACCAAGCTCATCGCCCACAAATCACACGGTGGAACGGCTGAAAATTTTCACGAAGCCCTGGAAGCTGAAGATCGCCTAATGGCCCATTCGGATTTTGGGGCTGCTCCCAGGCGTGAAGTGTATTTATCACAGCTCGATAGTGTCATATTCATCAGCGAAAGAGAGACTATTCTGGTAACTAGCATAAATCGGGAGTACGTCGATAATGCCGATGTAATCACAGCATCGAATAGCCCACTCTGGCAACCTGGCCGCGAAACCGTTTTCGATCATCCGTTATTTAGACATCAACATAAGCTCGACTGGATAAAGTCACAAATCGAGGCAAACTACAACTTTACCAATCCGATAGATTCCGTTGTTTTTGTTGGTTTCGATAATAACCCCCCAATAGTTGAACCGAAGCCGAATAATCTGAATTCGCAGCAACAGCAACAGCAACAGCAACAGCAACAGCAACAGCAACAGCAACAACAACAACAGCAACGCCAGCAGCCGTCCCCACAGCGAGAACCGAATCAACTAAACAGAAACCAAATCGAGTTGGGTGTAGCCAATCCGGTAAGCCGTTCGGGTCATTCCTATTGGATTTTTGCCTTAGTTATTCCACTGCTCATCATAGCTAGCCGCTTCCGTGGCTGATGTTCTGCGCCATCGGCCGATCGGTCGATTCCTCTCGCTCTATTTTTTATTGGCTTTACTGTTCTTACCCTTCTCTTGGAAGGGCCTGGGCTGGTGGACACAAGTGATACACGCTATATGGGATGCCCCTACAGCATGGGTCGCAAACTGGTTTACGGCTGTCGAGTCACCCCTAGGCTTGAGCAGCGATAGTCCCCAACTGATAGCTTGGCTATTTCTACTACTGATTCCCACATGGATCATCGGTTTACTCATACCCAAGCAGCAATTAGACCGCTTACCCTGGATCAGTATCTTATCCTACTTTCTGGCCTTGATCTTTTTACGCTATGGTCTCGATAAACTCAGTGGTGGTCAGTTTCCAGCACCCGATTTATTTGTTCTAGACACGACCGTAGGCGAGCTCGACAGCGATATTCTGTATTGGACCACTGTAGGAAGTTCGCGCAGCTACCAGTGGTTTCTGGGGATGGCCGAAATCATACCTGCAATACTACTCCTATGGTCTAAAACTCGGCTTTTCGGACTCCTACTCTTACTGCCCATTACCATCAATATCGCAGCAGTGAATTGGTGCTTCGATATTTCGGTCAAAGTTTTAAGTGGCTTGCTGTTGGCTACTAATGGGTGGATTACTTTTTTAAACTTCCGCAGGTGGAAAGATCGCGAAAACCCGCAGCAAAACTGGTGGAGTCTGCAGCCCGAAGTAACACAAAAGCTCCGTTGGCTGATACTTCTACTCATCAGCTGGGAATGTGTATATCCCTACGTAGAGCGAGGCTACTTTTACGAAAGTGATGCTACCGTAGCTCGATACCACGGCATTTATCAACCTTTAGATTCCAAGAGCCGCTGGTCTCGACTCATCGTTCTTCGCGACGACTACTGGCTAATCGACCAAGTCGGCGGAAAGCGATTTCGCTGGTACCGAGCCGATCTCCCCTATTCCATCGAGCTAAAAGGAGATACCCTCCTACTCGCTGGAGAGCCCTTGATTAAGAAGGAATGAAGGGATTCTGCCAAGGAGGCGTCGAGCGGAGCGGATTCCTCCTCCGAGGCGTCGAGCGAAGCGAGCTCCTCGGAGGTGTGAATCCGAGAGCGAGCCGCCGAAATACGCCTCCGAGGAGCTCACCAGGGGCTAACGCCCCGTCTAGACGCCTCGGAGGAGATTTCGTCTTGAAGTAGGGTCCTTCACCAACTTCGCGAAAGGAGGATATTTCGACAGATTTCGACCTAAATCAAATTATCCTCATCCGGAAACACCACCATAGGCTCAAAAACTGCTGCCTCTTCCTGGGTCATGAGGCCGTATGCAATGATAATGACCATATCGCCTACTTGGACACGGCGGGCAGCGGCACCATTAAGACAAATAATACCCGAACCCTCTTCGCCACGAATGGTATAGGTTTCTATGCGTTCGCCGTTGTTGTTGTTGACGATTTGGACCTTTTCACCTTCCATAATACCTGCCGCATCGAGTAGATTGCCGTCTATAGTGATGCTACCGACGTAGTTGAGATTGGCTTCGGTCACTTTGACCCGGTGAATCTTGCCTTTAAAACGATGTATGAGCATAATCGAGTAGAAGTATATTATTACGAGAACTCTACGTTTTTACTCTCCCTCCGTAATTTGACGCGAAAATATCGAAAAAGAAACAAAGAAAATGTGGCGAAGTTCGATTTTTACAATTCAAGGTTATCGATTAAGCGCACGTCTTCGGCCCAGACGGCGGTGACTAACACGGCCTTTTGGCCTGATTGATAGTGTGCAATAGGCTTCATCTGTGTGGCGTCGACCAGCTCCAGATATTCGACTTTTAGTGTAGGCTTTGCATTAATATCGGCCTTAGCTGATGTGAGTAGCCCTTGGGTATCGAGCCCTTCACGGAGACCTGCGGAAGTCCTCATTAATAGCTCGTATATGGTAGGCGCATCGGCCCTGGCTTGTTGGCTTAATCTGGCATTGCGCGAGCTGAGGGCCAATCCGTCGGTATCGCGAACGGTAGGTACGGATACGATCTCGATCTCGCTGCCGAGCTGTGCAAGCGCGCTGCGTAGTATGGCGACTTGCTGGTAGTCTTTTTGCCCCAAATACAAACAATCGGGCTGCACCAACTCCAATAATCGCGTAACGACCTGGGCCACCCCGTCGAAGTGGCCGGGCCGATGCTCGCCTTCCAGACGGGTATCGAGGCCTTGGAAATCGTAGGATTGGACGACTTGGGTACCCGACGGATAAACTTCCTCGACCGTCGGCAAAAAGACCAGCCCGCAGCCAACCTCGGCCAGCAATTCGCAGTCTTTGCCTGGTGTACGGGGGTACGTATGCAAGTCACTGGCCTCGTTGAACTGCGTAGGATTGACGAAAACGCTGGCTACAGTCAGCTCGTTTTCTCGCTGAGATCGTTCGACTAAAGACAGGTGACCGGCGTGCAAAGCCCCCATGGTGGGCACAAAACCCAGGCTGCGGCCATGGGTACGACGCCTTTGTAAGAATGCTTGCAACTCGGTAGCTCGCCGAAATATGAACATGCTGGAAACTTGAAACAGGCCGGAATATAGACTAAGTAGCCAACTTTTCGTAACTTTGTCGACTCTTATCGAAAACCTCGCGATGGCGATGGTTTCACTTTAAAATGACTGAGACAAAAGGAGTATGAGCAAGAAGAAGGTGCTGATCGTCACACAGGAGATGAATCCTTATACCACGCTCTCCACAATATCTGAGACGGTTCACAACTTAGCCCCGCATATGCACGGCGGCAAAACAGAGGTACGCGTACTAATGCCCAGGTTTGGCACCATCAATGAAAGGCGGCATAGGCTGCACGAAGTGGTCAGGCTATCGGGTATGAATATCATCGTCGATGACGACGACTATCCACTAATCATAAAAGTAGCCTCTTTGCCATCGGTGCGCATGCAGGTCTATTTCCTCGACAACGAAGATTTCTTCAAGCGCAAGCTCATTTTCAACGATGCCAAAGGCAAGCCGTTTGAAGACAATGCCGAGCGTGCAGTTTTTTTCTGTAAAGGGGTGATCGAAACCGTCAAGAAATTTGGATGGCCACCCGACATCATCCACACCCACGGCTGGATGACGAGCCTCATTCCTTTCTATCTGCGCACGACGTACAGCAACGAGCCGCTTTTCCAAAAGGCCAAAGTCGTTTACTCCCTGTACGAAACCGAGCACGAGACTCAGCTGGGTGATCATTTCATTCAGAAAGCGAGCATCAACAACCTCTCCAAAGATGATTTAGACATCTTTATGGAAGACGGAAAGTTGGCTGTTCATAAGGGTGCCATCAAATACGCTGACGCTATCGTGAAAGGTACTGCAGAGCTATCTGACACCTACAGCGCCCTGCTCAGCTCGGCTGATAAGCCTATCCTCGATATTCAAGGCGAAGAAGCAACCAATGCCATAGTTGAATTCTACGACTCCCTACTGGCAGAGGAAGTAGAGCAATAGACACTCGTAGACTTCGTCTTTATAAGAACTCGAGTTAGAAAAGTCAATATTCGGAGCTGTTTCATAAGTCCTCAACGCTTATAAAACAGTCTAGAGCTTGTTTGGAAATTACCCTTTCGGCTGCGTTCGCTCGAAAAGCAATTTCCAAATAAGCTCTCTTTTTTAGTCACCAGCTCCTTATCAACCCCCTCATTACCATTTATGAAACCTATCCATCGCATTTCGTTTTCTTTTTTTTGGGCCGGAGCGGCAGGTCTCTTAGTGCTCGCCATATTCGGTAGTTGTACCGACCCCATAACAGTCGGTAGTGATCTTTTAGAAGATGATCGGCTGGAGGTAGACTTCGACGACGATCTACCCATCAGCATCAAGACTGTTGCCTTGGATACCTTCAATGTATTTGAAGCAACAGGTGGATCGCTCTGGCCCCGCGTTTCTTTTGGTGCGGTGTCAGATGGTGTGTTCGGCAGCTACAGCTCGGGTATTTACCTCTTTTTTCAGCCCCAGAGAAATAGTTCTACTCAACAACCGGAAGTACCTCAATTCATAGAATTTAAGGATAGTATGGGCGTACAACTCGATTCGGTTGTGGTACTGTTAGCTGTCGATACGACGAGCTTCTACGGCCCGGTCGACAGTACAAACTACGAATACGCGCTAACCGGCTTAACTGGCCAGCCCGACTTCGATCTCGACTACATATTGACCGACCGCTTTCCGATGGGCGACCTCGCTGGTGATGGAAATAGCTTTGAGCTGACCGGCGAACCTACCCTGCTGGCCGATACCATGGTTGTCGGCTCAGACAGCGCCCAAGCCATACATCAGAGATTCAGGCTCAACGCCGACTTTGTGCAGCGATTGGCCGATTTAGATACCTCGGACTTTAGAACAGATACCACTTTCGCTGAAGCCTTCCCGGGCTTTTTTCTGAATGCCATGGGGGAGAGCGAAGGTATTTTCAACTTCGATATGGCCAATTCGGGCCGATTCGACGGTATGATCGCCTACTTTACCGACACCATTGGCGATCAAAGAGCCTATCGTTTCCTATTCAGTAGATGGTTGCAGTCTATAGAACGCGACAGAGCAGGCTCTACAGCCGATATGATCTTAGACGATAATCCCGACGAGGTCTTCAGCTTGATCGAATCTCAGGCAGGTCTGATGACTGAGATCACCCTCACTGATCTAACAAGTGTTCAAGGTCGCATCATCAACCAAGCGCGCCTAGACGTTTATCCGGCTAGCGTTACGGGCTTCGATTCAGCCCGCTTTCCAGCACCTTTTACCATTATGCTCTTCGCCCGCGATGAAGACGGCGAGTTGGAACAGATCGATGATGTAGACATACTTTCAGCACCTAGCCAGAACAACATCAGGACTTTTGTAGACGGGGTGCTAGATGACGAGCTCGACCCACCCAGATACGAAGTTAATTTAACGGTGCACCTTCAACGAATACTGGATGGCGAAGCAGACCCACAGATATACCTGGCGATAATTCCCCGCGTGGCTACACCGGTATCTTTTTTGCAAAACCAGATCGATCTGGAATTTGGCCGACTGCCGATTAATGGACCGGCTGCAAGCGAAAATAAAATGCAACTGCGAGTGGCTTACACTAACTTGTAGCCGTATTATAAAGTCTCAAGAACGAATAGATCATGTGTGGAATAGTAGGCTACATAGGCCCCAAGCAGGCTTACGATGTCATCATAACCGGCCTAAAGCGATTGGAGTACAGAGGTTATGATAGTGCCGGTGTGGCGATCTGGGCCGATGATTCGCTCAAGATCGTCAAGCGCAAGGGCAAAGTCAGTCGTCTCGAAGAAGCGGTAAAGGGCATCGACATAAGTGGTAATCTCGGTATTGGCCATACGCGCTGGGCTACTCACGGCGAGCCCAATGACCTAAATGCGCATCCACACGTGGGCGGCTATGGCCGATTGGCCGTCGTACACAACGGCATTATAGAGAACTACAGCGTTTTGAAAACGGCCTTACAAAAGGAAGGCCACACCTTCAGTAGCGATACCGATACGGAAGTGCTCGCCCACCTCATAGAAGAAATACAACGAGAGAGTAATCTCACGCTCGCTGAAGCTGTAAGGCTGGCTGTAGATCGGGTAGACGGTGCTTATGCCATAGCTGTAATAGACCGTGAAGACCCCGATATACTTGTCGGAGCCAGAAAGGCCAGCCCATTGGCTGTCGGTTTGGGTGATGGGGAGTTCTTTCTGGGTAGCGATGCAACGCCGTTCGCCGATCATACCAAACGGGTTGTTTATCTCGAAGACGGAGAAGTCGCCTCTGTAAGCCTGGAGAAAGGTTTGCGCATCACCGATGCCAACAACGAAGAGCACCCACCATTTGTCGAAGAGCTCGACTTGCAAATCGAATCTTTGGAAAAGCAAGGCTTCGAGCACTTTATGCTCAAGGAAATATACGAGCAGCCCAGCACGATAGAAGACGCTATGCGGGGCAGGCTCAAGGCGGAAATTGGCCGTATTAAACTAGGTGGCCTCGATGAGTTTGCCAACCGGTTTATTCGAGCCGACCGTATCATTATCGTTGCCTGTGGTACTAGCTGGCACGCCGGCCTGATCGCCGAATACCTGATCGAAGACCTGGTGAGGATACCTGTAGAAGTAGAATACGCCAGCGAATTCAGATACCGAAATCCCATCCTCACCGAGCGCGACGTGGTGATTGCACTCAGCCAATCTGGCGAAACGGCCGACACCCTAGCCGCACTGGAATTGGCCAAAAGCCGAGGTGCGCTGATCTATGGTATTGTCAATGCCGTGGGCAGCAGCATAGCTCGTCTGACCAATGCCGGCAGCTACATTCACGCTGGGCCAGAGATCGGGGTCGCCAGTACCAAAGCTTTTACCGGTCAGCTGGTTGTGCTGACGCTGCTCACGCTTAAGCTAGCCAAAAAGCTGAGCACCATCTCTACCACCAGGCGCCATGAACTGATGTTGGAGCTGGAGGCTATTCCTCAGAAGGTGAAGGCTGTACTCGACAATAACGACCACATTAGGTACATCGCCAGCGAGATAAAGGATCACCAAAATGCCCTATACATGGGAAGGGGATACAACTTTCCCGTTGCACTGGAGGGCGCACTTAAGCTTAAAGAAATCAGCTACATCCACGCCGAAGGCTATCCGGCAGCTGAGATGAAGCATGGCCCTATAGCACTGATCGACGAACAGATGCCGGTAGTCGTATTGGCCACCAACGAATCGGCCTACGACAAGATCGTGAGCAACGTACAAGAAGTCAAAGCCCGCAAAGGCCGGGTCATAGCCATAGTCGTCGAAGGCGACACGCGCATTAGAGAGATAGCCGATCACGTTATAGAAATACCGAATACGGCCGAGCCTCTAACGCCACTCCTCTCCGTCATACCGCTACAATTGCTCAGCTACCATATAGCAGTCATGCGTGGCTGCGATGTGGATCAGCCCAGAAACCTGGCGAAATCAGTCACCGTAGAATAATATTACCTTTGTACTTCGGCTCTGCGAGCCGAAGTACAAAAACCTACCCTTTCATGTCCAACCTTCAGTGGGAAATAGAGTACAACACTCAAAAAGACGATCTGCTCATTAGCGAATATGGGCGTCTGGTGCAGGAACTGCTGCGCAATACCAACGAGATCGAGGTCGGCGAAAAACGCCAGCTATACGTAGAGCGCGTCATCCGGTTGATGTTGCAAATGCAGCCGCAGATCAAACAGCAGGAAGATTACAAGTCGCGCTTGTGGCGGCACGCTTTCCGCATTCAGCCCGACATGGAAGTCGAAGTGCCCGAAGGTATAGACGTAACACCCAAGGCAGACGAGGAGAACGAGATGATGGAGTACCCCTCCAATCCCATACCGATGCGCCACTACGGCAACCACGTCAAACAGCTGATAGACGAGGCCGTAAAGATGGAAGAAGGCCCCGAAAAGGAGTATGCCATCGTGACCATCGCTTACTACATGAAGGTCGCCTATAGCACCTGGAGCGATGCGCGCAACGCTACAGAAGAGATGATACGCACCGACCTATACGAGCTGAGTGAACGCCAGTTGGTGCTGCCGCCCAACGTCACTTTGGGCTCTCCCAACAATAAGCAGCCCGCCCAGCATGCCGATCGCAGAAAGAAAAAGAAGAAAGGCAACTACCGCAACCGCCGAAAGAACAGAAGGCGCTAAATTATTGGCATGTGCTTCGGTTTTTACGGTCTAAACAGTCAGCTGACAGCGAAAAGCTGAGCGATGACCAGTTGCTGAGTCGGTTTCAGCAAAGTCCACAGGCCGTAAACCTCACTCCACTTTTCGAACGGTACCTGGAACTCACCTACGGGCTTTGCCTGCGCTATTTGGGTACCTCCACTCGGGCAGAAGATGCCGTCATGGATATATTCGAGTGGCTCGTCAAAAAGCTCCCAGAGCAAGAGATCAAAAATTACCGGTCTTGGCTTCAAACCGTCGTGCGCAATCACTGCCTGATGCAGCTGAGGAAAGAAAAGCGAGATAGCCTGCAAAATAGTGTCGAGTTTGATGTGCAATTGCACGATATGCTGCATCAAGAAGGTGAAGATGATCGCCAAGATGTGCGGGAAACTGCACTACAAGATTGCATCGACCAGCTGAGCCAGGAACAAAAACAGGGCATCGAGATGTTCTACTTGCAAGATGGTCACACGTATAAGTCTATAGCCGATCATCTTGACTTAGACCTGGGTCGCGTGCGCTCATTCATTCAAAACGGACGCAGAAACCTGCGCATCTGCCTGGAGTCTAAGACCGAAAGAACCAACGAACGTGAGTAAGCTTAAATCCATATCGACTGAAAGTTTGCTTCGCCGCTACATCAACGGCGATGTTGGTCCCTCGGAAGAAGCCGAGCTATATACACGCGCCCAAGATGACGAAGCATTAGCCGAGGCTTTGGTGGGTATTGAAACTCATCCCGAAGAAGATCATACGGCGGCCGTCGAGCGGCTGCGTACTAAGCTACCTCGCCGCGAAGCATCAGTGCGCGCCCTACCCGCTGCATGGCAGAGGCTGGCCGTTGCCGTTGCGCTACTGGTGGCTTTTGCTGGCATACTGTGGTACTTGCCGCCTAACCGGCTAGGAAATGGTACAACGG
>JBCCPC010000073.1:0-23784 GCA_039025055.1 Bacteroidota bacterium
CAGGCGCTCAACCTCAAAGAGTGACTGGTCATTGAATGACCGCCTTAGCGTCCGATGAACTGCACTAAGCTAGAAGTAAGATCATCATTTTTACTGTAGCTAAAAGCAAATGATGATCCTGTCACAAACGTACAAGCGTCCAGTGTTTACTCCCAACCCTACGTTAAACAGTAAACAAATAGGTGATTAAGATCAGCCCTGCCAACGCTAAACCGAATTGCCCCAGGCATCCATAATTGACTAGGCCAAAGTCCTTCCGCTCGGTTTGGATCCAGAGTAGGTAAAATGCTCCTCCGCTAACAACTCCAACGAATGGAGAGATAGGCCACCACTTCAGTTGACCTCAACTTCGGTGGGCTTTGCCCGCCGAAGTCATCCTATTAATTACAATCTTGCAACACCTTGCTCGCTATCATCCGGTTGCCGGCAGGACTCAGCTGCCCGATGGCGGGTCGCTCGGCAGGAAACAGGTTGGGTGGCAAGGCTTGCCAGTCGGCCAGACAGTAACCCCTACTGATAATGACTGGCCGAAGTTGATTGGTGAGTGATGCTAGGCACTCTGAGGTAGTTGCAAAACCAGAACCTGGCTGTTGCTTGGGCAAAGGTGGCGGTGTAGCTACAATGATTTTGGGTCGCTCTTGTCCGCGATCATCGAAGAAGGCTTCGAGTCGATCGAATAAAGTCATGAACCCATTCCGTCTATCTTCATCGCGGCCGTAGAATTCATCTCGACAATCATTGAGGCCCAACGCGATGACCACTACGTCGAGACCGCCCATCTCGGCATAGGCCCGGCGCAGATAATCGCCGATTTGCTCAGAGGCATTGAGATTGAGATCCCGATTGAGATTGAATGCTGCCGTTAGTTCGTTTTGTGACAAATTGAGCATTTGGCCGCCGCCACGCTGTGTTTTCAATTCAGTTACCCAGCCGTTTGCTCCAACGCCAAGATCGTCACCGACAATTAGCCATCGAGCCGACTTACGCGGCTGGCCGCATTGCAACATCAAAAGACAAATACCGAAGAGTAGGACTATTTTCTGCATACGATAAAGGTACACAATAGCCATTTTGAAAGTTTTAGCCACAAAATTTTCTCGCTTTCACTTGCCATTTTATTTGCCGCCCCTATCTTGGTCTCAAATTAGCAGCCTTTGGCCGCTAGTCTCAACACATTAAACAGACCATTCTTAACTAACTCATGCCTTCTTTTCGAACGATAGACGGAGCCAGATACGACGGCACCCTCATCGACCTAGCGGAGGAATTGGTTCAGGACCATAGTGACGGCCGCCTCAGCTATCAGGACGCCAAAAAGATGATTGCTACCCTCGAGGATCAAAGCGGGCGAATGACGCAAATCGAACGCGCTACCCTCGCCTATCTGATCGATGAGAATTACTGCACCCACGGCGCGCAGAAATACTTCGAAGAGCATATGCCGCCGCCCCCCGAGCCTGATACCCCTGAATGTGCTGCTGCCAAGGCGCATTTTACCGAAGCCTGGATGGCACATTGGAAAGCAGATTATGCGGCTTACCTAGCCGATCGAGATTTTGATGTGAAGTTTATGATCGATCAGCAGCAAGCCGACGACTCTCAGGCTCCCGATCGCGTACAACGGGCTTTCCGATACTACTCTGAAAATGTAGAAAATGAAGACTTTGGCTGGGTCCGCCTCTTTCGCCATCCTACCTATTGGGCAGTTCTGACCACCACCGATGGCGACGATGGCTGGATCGAACTTTACACCCCCGAAGGTGAAACCCTGACCGGTGGTCGAAGCTGGCTAGAGCTCATCCACTGGGATGAACGCGACGTACTCCGGGGACAAACCAAAACCGGAGACCTCCCCGATGAATTGGTGGATAGAGAGGCGGATACGATATGGCAGGAGTAGATCTCTTTTCCACAGCACCAGTCACCTTACTCCACTGAGAAATGCCCACAAGCACCACCCCTTCCTCACACTTGTGGATAACTCAACTAACACATCGTGTAAAAAGGACTTACTTTTGTAATGCAGAAAGTCAGACATAAGATCAATCGATCTACATCCGACTAACTGATACCATGTATTTGCAAATGCGAGGCAGTTTCGTTGAATGACGGGGCTGCCTTGTTTGTTTAAAGGGCTCTTGTTTCTTGAATGATTGCTGGCAGCAATCATTCAAGAAACAAGAGCTAATTTTTAGCTAACACTTCTTGCAAGACCTGTTTCAAGCTATTCGCATGCATCCGTCCGTAGCGCGAGTTCACATACTCCGGAGCTATTTGACTGGCAAAGATTGGGCGATCCTCTTCCGAGGTCAGCTCGTAGAGATACCCCAATTCATCGATCAGCTCTTCTCGATTGACTGAAGTGATGGTAAAAGGCTCGGCAACCAAGAGGTCATCGTCTTCGTAATCGGGCAGGTAGCTGAGGGTGAAGTGCGTGGTCGTGCTATCGGACAGCGAGACCAGATCCGCTACTTGTAGCGTGTCTGCCCGGTGAACGCTCGTATCACCTGCGCCGCCGTGGGCGATGAGATGCAGCGCCCCATCTTCCGTCGAGAAGTAGTCGGGCGAGAAGTATATCTCCAGGCTATCGAGTAGGGCGATTCGGCCGCGGAAGTATCCGAGCATGTCGTAGGTATCTTCCATCTCTATGCCTGCTTCATGGCTCTGGATCTCACGGGTGGCCGTCATTTTCCATTCACTTTCGGGGAGAATTGCTTGGCGAACGGCCAGCAGAAATTCGGAGCTATTGTCGGCGGGTTCGCTAGCGGGACCCAGCACGAAGTAGCCCTTCTTGGGCGACATCACGTAGGCCTGCGATTCGGTGCCGACGAATACGAGTTCGGATTCGGCGGAGAGCTGATCGCGGGGGGCCAGCATCTCACCATCGAGGTAAATTTCGCCGGCTACCGACACGACGAAAAAGTCTTGCGCGCTCACCTGAACGGCAATCACAAGTAATATATTAAACAGCAGCGTTTTCATGTTGCAGCTTTTTTGAGTAGGGTCCGCTTGTCCCAGCAAAATTCAGCGACTTTGATGTAGACCAGCAGGATGAGAATGGTGATATGGATGCGAAATAGAAAGTAAGACAAGACCGTCATCAAGATAAGGAGGAAGGCATCGTCTATGGTGTTGAGAAAAATCCGCCCGAATCTGGTGTTCATTTTTTTGGCCAGATCGGCAGGTAGTTTCATCTCTATATCATTGAATGCTCGCCAGGAAATCAGCCAATAGCCCGTGAAAAGGAAAAGCACCCACCAGACAGAAACGATGTTGTTTCCATCGGCAAGAGAAAGGTAGGCATTGTAGATCAAGAGCGGACCCGCCGTATTCCCGAAAGGTGTATTGTGCACATCATTTACAAAATCGCCTACTATGACAATCCTATCCTTAAAGTATTCGGCCATAGCCTCATCGGGCATAAAAGCACGACTCTCCAGCAGGGTACCCATGCTCCAGAGGGTGAAATTGCTTTCGACCAAATCCGTCCCCATTTGGAAGTCGGATTCTCTCACCTTATAATCGACTATGGGATTGCGCAGCGAGATACCTCGCTCAAAGCGAAAGAAGGTACCCGAATAATCGAGTTGCTCTTGGTGCAGGAGCTCATACATGCGCACAGGTGTCGTCACGAGGGAGTCTTCGTACAGCAGCGGGTACTTCATAAAGGCCCCTTGAGTGGTCCGATAAGAAGCCATGGCCGATTGCGAAAAATCGATCACGAGGGGTTGGGTATCTGGCGTCGGTGCTTGCGTAATGCCCAGCAGCTTATCTCCCAGCTTGTCTACAGATACTTGCAGACTGGAATCGGCTTCCGTAGGTTGATCGAAAAGTACATCAAGTACGATCAGCTCAATGCCTTCTTTATAAGGTGCCATCAAGCTCAAGAATTCGGCCAAATGAGTCCGATCCGTAATCACCTGCCGAAAATAAGGACTGGGCTGACCAAACTCGTTAGGCTGCTCGATGATCGTCTTACTGCCGGATATGTCCACAAAGAGCACCTCCTCCGGATCGGGCTTGGGGTCTATGCCCAGCAGCGATTTTTTAGTTAGAGCCGTCCACTTTATGAAGAAAGCCTCATCGCCAAAGGTATACGGCAGGCCCAACCACACGAAGGTGATGACCAGCATGATACCAGCATTGAGGGTGCTGATTCCCAGCAAACGGTGGCGATGAGTTTTAGACATAGCTGTAAGCAGTTTCGATACCACTGGCATCAAAACAAGACCATATTATAGGCATTTCGAGGCCAAAATCGCCCCAGTTCGATCAATAGTAGCAAAAGTTCGACGAAAATTTTGCCCGGTCATTGCGCGATGTCTGTGTTACACCCTACTTTGCAGCTTCATTCCTATTCACCAAGAAAAACACAACCCAGAATGAATTTATCTTCCATCCATAGCCTGATCAACAACTTTCACGAGGTCAGTGCTGACGGCAATTACAACGTCGACGTCAACGTGCTTCACGATACGGTCGTCATGGCGGTCGGCTACCCCTCACCGGGCGGCAGCAGCGATATTGACTTCCAGTACTTCTACCCACGAGAGCCACACGGCAGCTTCCCCGATCCCATAGCACTCAAAGCAGGCGATCGCATTTCCTTCTTCACTCTCCTCGTACCGCAGTTCCTGAATTCGGGAAATGACCGTCTGATCAACTTCGGCGTAGGTGCAGAAGAAGTCGTTGCGGGCTTCCCCGACGAGGTGGTGCAGGTCAAACTGAGCCAGGTAGCCAGCACCGGCAACACCCCCTCTCCAATAGGCCAACTGCCCGATTTTCACAGAAACATCCAAAGCTACGTGGTTGGCTGTAATCTCAACCAGCTACCGGCCGCCGACAGCGGCAAGGCTTGGCAAATCGAGATCAACAGCAACGCCCAGGGCAAAATACAACAGCTCATGAGCTACGTATTCCTGGCCCACATAGACGGCCACTACTACGAACACTGGACACCTGACCACGACCACTCCGTACAAATCAGCGAAAACATGAGAAGAAGTGGCAACTTCTACCTCTGCACGCTGGTGTCCGGTACCTCAACCAACGATAGCGAGAGACATCTCGACTTCGAGGTCGGCGATCCGGAGAAGGATGCGCGGGTGAGAGTTTTAGCAGTTTAATGCTTAGATGATTTTTCAAAGCATAATGAAAACTACTTTGTTATGTCTCTTGAGCTCTTCGTGGTTTACATCCATGAAGGCTCAGGAGACTAACAACTCCTTTTCTCATGACTGGGAATATTTGTGGAGCAAATTCTGGTCCTCAGATGACCTTGTAGATGTCTGGCCTATTTTAGATAGCTTAGAAGTTGAATATACCAAGCTCGAATCATTTGATAAATTTATTCCGAATGCATGCGAACTCATTCGAGAAGCTTATCAATATTCTTTTTTCAAACCCTCCAGAAAAAGATTAAAAAGCTATCTTTTGTCAAAAAAATTATCAAAAGAAAATTATAATTTATACGGCCAAATAAATTTTGAACTGGCCAGGTCCTATTTTTTTACGCAGCAGTTTGATAGCTTACAAGTTTTTGTCAATTCAGGTATAGATCATTATCCAGAAACATCACCAGAAAACTGGGATCTCTATAATTTGAGAGGCGTTGCATATACTTTACAGAATAAAAACGAGAAAGCACTCTCAGACTTATTATTGTCCAGAAAAAAGCTTGCATCTTTATCTGACGAGGAACAAAAATCTTTAACAAGAATAGAAACTAATATCAGTCAGATTTTTCGAGAAACAGGTGACTTGTCAAGCGCTATTAAATATAGTCTACTTGCACTACAGTCAATGAAAAAAAATAAGGAAACCAATAACCAGGACATTATAAACACTTTAATTGGACTGGGTTCACTTTACAACGATCTTGGACAATATAAGCAGGCTATCCACTATTTTAATCAAGCTAGTGAATACACTAATTCTAGCAGTAATACTTATTCCGGTCAAAATGCTATGCTTCTCGGATTCAAAGGGTTATCAAACTACAAACTAGGCGATTACAACCGAGCCGAATCCTATTACCGGCAAGCAGAAAATATCTATTTAGGTGAAGAAAACAACCCTAACCTAGCGGGCGTCTACACCAACCTAGCCAACCTCGCCAACGCCCGCCAGCAGTACGATAAAGCCATAAACCTTCATCAGCAAGCTCGTTCGATCTACCAGGGTAATGACGACTCATTAGGCATCTCAGAAACTTACACGAACGTTGGCTTCGTATTTTCTAAGCAAGACAAATGGCCAGAAGCATTGGAAGCCTATCAGCAAGCGGCCAGTTATAACTCACTTTTGGCGGAAGGTTATGGGGTCGGAGCCATCATCGATTTACTCAACCTATCCGATGCTCATCGGGAGCTAGCAGACTATCCCAAAGCCAGGCTGTTTGCAGACTCAGCCCTTACTATTGCTACCAAAGACAGCCTGGAAACACCGGAATTGGTATACACCTATCTTGCGCTCGCCAAGGTAGAGCAGGCGGACAGCAACTTTCAATCAGCCCTCGGATGGCTTGATAAGTGCCTGGAAGCCAACCTGCCCGATCTGAAAGAAATAGCGCAAAACTCACCGCCAGAGATTGAGACGTATCGACGATACGATTACCTATTTGAATCGATCATGATAAGAGCCGATTTGCTGGCATCGACGGAGGCTACGCAACCCAACAACGACCCAGCTAATGCGCATTATCTATCTGCCCGAGAGCTATTGAGCCGCCATGGCCGCAACCTGCTCTCCGAAGAAGACCGGGTGCAACTTGCCCGCTATCGAAAAAGACTTGCCGAAGCAGGTATAGCCCATGCATTCGACAAATGGGAATCTAGCGGCGATCAAGCCTGGTTGGAAACGGCCTTCCAGTTTTCGGAATATGCCAAAGCAGGCGTGCTCCGCGAAGTATTGCTGGGCCGGGAGGTGCGCGACTATGCGGGCATACCGTCTGAACTTCAAGAGCGGGAAGACAGCCTGCGCGCTACCCTATCGGTGCAACGGCAACTCATGATCAGAGGTGGAGAGCTAGCCACTACTAACACCCAGATATTAGACACCGAAGAGCAACTAGCCGACCTCATGGCTACCTACGAATCGGATTATCCGGTCTATACCGACTTGCTGTCCGAAGAAGCACCCGTCAGACTTTCAGCCGTACAATTTGCGCTAGGCGAAGATCAGGTCATTCAGTCCTACTTCAGCACCTCGGATCAAATTTATGGGTTTACGATTTCTAAGCGGGAGGTATCGGCTTGGTATGAACCTATCCACTCCGCTGGGGCGGGAGTCTCCGACCTGCGGAAGTTTTCAAAAAACATAGTCGCCCTGCGCAAAGGCATAACTCGCCGACTGGACCGGGTGTATAGAGCCAAAGCCTGGCAGTTGTATCAGCAATTATTCCCGGAGTCTTTACCCGCCGGTACGCAAGAGGTCATTCTCTCCTTAGATGGCGATTTGCTGAGCGTGCCCTTCGAAGCCTTACTTACCGAAGAACCGACGGAAGGCCAACCGGATAGCGAGCTGCCCTATTTGCTTCGCGCTCATGCCATCTCGTACACGCCATCGGTCAGCTATTACTACTCGTCGAGTACGGTAAATCGGTCAGCTGATCAGCAAGCTACCGGTGGCTTAGTCGCCTTTGCGCCGGTCTTTTTGGACAGTGAGAACAAATCAAGCGAGCAGGAAGCTGACCCCACACGCGCTCCCCTGCCCGCTACGCTGGACGAAGTGGCTCAGCTCGATAGCCTGTTCTCGTTTAGTGGCCAGCCCAGCACCATCCATCTTCAGCAAGATGCCACGGAAAGCCAAGTCTACCATCAAAATTTTGGGCAAGCTAAATATCTCCACTTCGCCACCCACGGTTTTGTAGATACGGATCGCCCTGAGCTTTCCGGTATTAGCTTGTATCCAGGTGCAACAAGTAGCGAATACGACGGCCAGCTTACAGCGGGCGAAATTTACCACCTGCGCCTACAAGCCGATTTGGTGGTGCTCTCCGCCTGCGAAACCGCCCTCGGCAAACTAGCCAGCGGCGAAGGCCTGCTCGGTCTGTCGCGCTCCTTCCTCAATGCCGGAGCCGATAATCTCGTGGTATCCCTGTGGCCGGTACAAGACGAAGCGACCTCCAGCCTCATGGTCGATTTATACAAACTGCTCCTCAGCGATAATAACGGCCGACTGTCCAGCCAATTGCGACAAGCCAAGCTCGATTTTATGTCCAGTGAAGAGTGGGCGCATCCCTATTATTGGTCGGCTTTTGTTTTGATTGGGGGGTAGTCTGTTGAGTGCTTGGGTAGTCGAATTTTAGACTGGAATTAGTTCGACTTGTTTACGGCGAACAAGCTTTTTGCTACCTTTAATTTTGTTAAGCAATAAGAACACTAAATCTCAGTGCCCATGCATAAATCGAGAAATTCATACGCTCGCTTAAGGCGCCAATACATACATGCTGGCAAACAAATTCTGGCTGCATTAAAAAGTGGCGGGCAACCATCAACTAGGCTGTTGGCCAGATTTAAAGCACTCGTCAAGAAGCTGGCACCAGTATTGGGAAGGCATGGCTTGCAGCGGGCCCTGGGTAGCATGGCAGGTTTGCTAGGTCTGACTTTAAGTGTACATGCTCAGTTTCCCGTACTTTCAGAAGTTGTCATCAATCCCTTTGGGTTGGATAGTACCAGTATAGCCACAATACATGTTCCTATACTGGTAGACATTGACGACGACGGCGATCTAGATTTATTTCATACGCTGTACAATGGGCCAGAGATATATGGTTCTGCTATACCTGCCCTCAACTTCTTCGAGAACATAGGAACCGCCAGTGAGCCTCAATTTGCTGCACCGGTCATGAATCCTTTCGGTTTTAATGCTGGAAATAACGATGCTTACACCAATGCAAATTTTGCCGACTTCGATCAAGATGGAGACATCGATATTCTGGCACAACAGTTCTATTACATAGACGAATATACGTATTCGGAGTTCTTAGCCTATTACGAAAATACAGGCACTGCCAGCTCGCCTCAGTTTGCTGACCCAGTTGAAGATCCGTTCGATCTACCAGAAGTAACCACAGACGAAACCTACGGAAGTATATTTATCTCTGGCGATATGGATACAGACGGAGATATCGATCTTTTACTCTATCAAGCAGCTTATGGCAACCTAGGAGTAGAAGAAAGAAGGGTCGGTTTTATAGAAAATTCCTCCGTTTCCGGCGATCCTGATTTTCAAGAGGTGCAGCCAGATCCATTTGGTCTCGATGATCTGTCTCAACTTGACCCCGAAGAGTACAATGTGCCCGTTCAGCTCGTCGATCTAGATAACGATGGTGACTTAGACATATTAGGTACCACTTCGAGATATGATTATGATACGTACGAAGACGAATACCCCTTATTTTTCATAGAGAATACAGGGAATCAGGAAAATGCCTCCTACGGAAATTTGATTTATGTCGACTTGAACATTAGTTCCGATCAGCTAAATAATTTCATAATACCCGTAGCAGGGGATCTGGACAATGACGGGGACCTCGACATTTTGGGTGTGAGCTACGATTTCGGATTTGTCTATTTTGAGAATCTACTTGTATCCTCAGTCCGAGAGCAGACTGTAGAACTCGATCTAGAACTCTTCCCGAACCCTGCTGCTGATATCATTCAGCTTCGCACTAGGGAGAATTTGTCCGACTATATACTACTGGATAATAATGGCCGCGAGTTAAAGCGCGTATCTGGTCGTTCCACGGAAATTTCTATCGAAGATTTGCCAGCGGGCCAATATTGGCTAAAGGCGGTGACTAAAGAGAATACATTTGGGCTGTTCTCTGTGATGAAGAATTGAGGATAGCATGAGTAAACCCTACATTTCCCGTTTTCTTCTCGACCTGCGGAAGTCCAATTCAAAAGCCTGGATGGACGAGCATAGAGACCGCTATCACCAAGCGCGCGATTATTGGTTGGAGGAGGTGCAATTGTATTTGAATCGCCTAAGCGAACACGACCCGAGCCTGGCTACGCTGAAGCCGCAGAACTGCATTTTGCGCATCAACAATCACGTGGGGTTTCAGCCAAATAAGCCGCTGTACAAGGACTTTTTCGGCTTCGATCCTTACAAGGGTGTCAATCGGGTGGGCTTTTATTTGCATTTCAGGCCGGGCGAGTTTTTTATTGCGGGGGGTATGTGGCGGCCTATACGCGAGAACCTCGAAAAGATCCGTCAGGCGATTGATTATGATGGGGAACGGTTTCAAAAAATGCTGGACGATCCCGACTTTAAATCTTACTTCGGCGGTTTGGAAGAAAACGATATGCTCAAGACCAGTCCGCGCGATTATCCGACGGACCACCCGCATATCGAGTTGCTTAGACATAAAAGCCTGACGGTCATGCACTCGCTGGAAGATAAGCGGGTCATGAGCGACGATTTTGTGGATGAGCTGGAGCAGGCTTTTTTGATCATGCGTCCGTTCTTGGATTATTTGCAGCAGGCGGTGGACTTCGAGGCGTAACCACGCTCTGCATGGTCAGGTTGGAACCGCACTCCGTGCGGTATGATTTGAGTTTTGACGCTCGCTTTGCGAGCTGTTTAATTCGCCACGGATGACGCGAATTAAACGAATTTGACGAATTTTTATCTCAATAGCTGCGCCATTAGGATGAAATTGGAAACGGATTTACGCAGGATGAACACGGATCATGTAATTTTCAAAAATCCGCGTTTCTCCGCGTTTTTCCGTTTCCAATTTTTATCGCTATTCGAGCTTCGCTCGGTTACTAATGCCGAGTACTATTGGCTCGGCGACTTTTTCTGCTTGTTGGGGCTTGTCCATTACTTCCTTCGCCTCGACCACATTGATCTTTTCCTTGCGCTTGATCTTATTGACGATGGCAAATGCCGTAAGGCTAGCGAAGAGCCAGAACAGATCGACTGCGGCCACGTATACCTGCCCATTGATTAGAGTAGACCAGAACCAATCGCCTGTGACCACGCCATTGACGATGGGGACGAGTAGAGAAAGGACCGCACCCATGACGAGGTAGTTCTTATTCAACCGGCGGTAGTTGTTCCAGCGCAGGCCGATGAGAGTCATGATCAGCCAGCCGAGGAAGAAAGCACCGTTGACAGCCCCGACACGCCCCACGAGCTCCATGGGGATGACCTTGTTGAGGATAAAAATGAGCGCGAAGGCCGGGAACATGGACAGACAGAAAGCCAAATTAACCTTGGTGACTTTGTGGTGAAAACGCCGCTGCTTGTCAGTGTAGGTCTTTTTATCTCTTGCAGCTTGCCAGAGTAGTACGCCACTGATAAACATGAAGCAGGTGATAAGCGCCAAGATAAAGTAGACGACTTTGAGCACAATGCCACCGTAAGTCGCAAAGTGGAGCCTGGTGAGCAGGTTGTAGACCGACTCCGTATAGTTTTTATCGATTGGGGATGTCTCGGCGAGTATCTCTCCGGTTTGTATACGATAAGTGACTACGCCATTTCCGTTTAAGGTGGCCTCGTCATCGAGGTACATCAAGGCCAGGGCATCTTCGCGGCCATAGTTGTTCAAGCGAATGCGGCTGATCGGATAATCGGGATAGCGTTCGCGCGTTTCTGCCACCAATGTTTCAATGCTGGCTAGCTCTTCGACCTCGGGCGAATCCTTCGAGGTAACAATAGCCGCCTCTGGCGCCACAGCCGCTGTTACCGCAGCCGTATCTCCGCCAAAAAGAATGAATGCAGCAGGTATCAGCAGTATGATCAAGATACCGAATAATGCCCCAGTGATGGCATACATGATCTGAAAGGGGAGTCCGAGCAACCCGAGGACCGTATGCGCATTGGCCCAAATGTTCTTCCAGCTACCTTTGATGGTAAAGGCGTATAACTTGTCGATCATGTTTCGCCAGTGGATTAATACGCCCGTGATAGTAGCAAATAAAAAGAACAGCGCGACAAGACCTGAAATGTGTATACCCGCAGGTATCTGCCCGAAATAGTGAAGGCGATACAGCGTACTGCCCACCGTAGTTTTGGGCTCGTCTTGTTTGATGACCGGCTCGGCTAAGTCGGAATTAATATATGCCGCAAATCTATGCGAATGCGGTTCCTCCTCTCCTTCATCTTGATGCATCTCAGCACCGTAAAATTGCCAGTAAGGCATGGCTTCGTGCGGACCTCTTATCGTAGTGATGGCCGTTAGCTCTACATCCGGTATATCCCTTTGAATAGTAGCGACCAAGTCATCGATATTCATGTCGTGCTCGATGTATACATGGCGAGCAGAGGGATTTTCCCACTTATAAATTTCTTCCCGGAATAGCGAAAAAGCACCCGCATAAAATATAACGAACAGTGCCGCACTAATAACGATACCCGTCACCGTGTGGGTGTGAAAAGTTATATTGTACAGCCTTTTGCCGAGCCCTTTCAACTTCATTTTCTGCCAATGCTTAACTCATTCCAAGATAAATAATTCCCGCACAAACGGCCGTAGCCAGCAAATAGGTACCCCAGGCCGGCCAGCCATTCTTAAAGTAGAAGGCGGCGATCATCAAACCTATCCAGACAAAGAAAGATGTGTAGGCCGAGGTAATGATCAGAGCCCCTTTTTCTTCCAAATGCGCACCTATTGCCAAATGTATCCCACTGGTCAGCATATAGCCACCCAAAATGCCCGCTGTAATCTTCAACACGCGCTGGCCAGGACTAGATAGATATTTCTTTTTTGCAGGCATTGACTATTCAGTGAAAAAAATGGGAAAGCTGATCAACATAGCACTCAGTATCGTGGTCTGCAAAACACCCCAAATACAAAAGCCGGTAATGAACCCCCAGTCGAATACTATGATGGCTAAAGCCGCCAAAGACAGCAAATAGCCACCGAAAATAGAGCGTTTGTGGTTCTGACGTAGTGGGGTAAAATGCTCGTGAAGGCGCTTGGGAAAGTATTTCGATTTGGCGTACCAAACCAAGCTCGCCAGAAGCATAAGGACCACTGCCAGAAACATCATAATCTTACCAATTTACACAGAGCCTCAACAGAACGCTTACGTCCTTTTATCTGGTCTTCGTATAAAGAACAAAGATAGGATTAAGGTTCAGCACATACGAATCGATCATGCAGAAATGACTACATTCGTTTGGATTTCGTCTAAATAAATGTGGGGTTGGAGGCAGTAGAACTGCTCGCAGGAGCTCAAATCCTCCGCAGAGCTACGGCTTTAAGCACGCTACGAGGTTCTTTCCCGAGCAAGATCAGGACCTTGAAGCGTTTGCAAGCTCGAAGCTAAAGCGAGGAGCTTATAATCCTTCAAGCGTCCGGTGTTTACCCCCCAAACTCACGATAAATAAAGAATTCAAATCCTCACATCCGTATAAAACCAATCGATTTTGCCCAGCGTGAGACGCTTTAGTTTTTTTTGGCACTCGTTCAACCACCACTTGAACGGGTTTATTTTACTGTGCTTTTTTGGGCCCCACTTTTTTTCCCTTCATGCGCAGGCTACCCTATCGGGTCTGGTTTTAGATGAAACCAATGCCCCTATTCCCTTTGCCAATGTATTACTCATGCCCGACCAAGCAGGCACGACCACAGGCGAAGATGGCCGCTTTCTATTCACCGATCTGGAAGCCAAAATATACACCCTGACAGTATCATTCCTGGGCTACGAAGACGTAGCATACGAAGTAAAACTAGCGCGTGGCGCTAATATCGAACTAGAGGTCATTCTGATCTCATCAGCCGAAAAATTACGAGAGGTCGTCGTTCGAGGGGCTTCAGAGATCAGGCAGATCAGCGAGCAGGCCCTCGCCATTACGGCGGTTGATTACCTACCCTTCCAAAACTCGTCCATCGATGCCGCGAGCCTACTCGACCGGGTCAATGGGGTGCGCGTGCGGCAGGCCGGTGGCTTAGGCAGTGATCTCAACATATCTATTCAAGGGGCTCAGGGCAATACGGTGCGGCGCTATTTCGATGGCCTGCCCATTCGTTTTTTGGCGGCCGGACTCGACCTCAACAACTTGCCCGTCAACCAGATCGAGCGGGTCGAGGTATATCGCGGCATCACGCCCCTGGAGTTAGGTACCGATGCGCTGGGTGGCGGCATCAATATCGTGCCCAAAAAACTCGCCAATACACAGTTAGACGCCAGCTATCAGTATGGCTCCTTCAATACCCACCGCGCATCGGCCAACGCTTTCGTGAAGGCCACCGACAAACTGTTTTTCAGCTCCAACCTCTTCTACAATTACTCAGACAACGACTACCCGATCAAGGCCCAGGACTTCAACGAGATCACCCGCCGGGCTGAGAACAATATTGAGGTCAGGCGCTTCAACGACAGGTTCACCTCTTACTATGCAGATTTTTCAATGGGCATCCGCGATTTATCCTGGGCCGATGAGATAAAGATCACTGCGCTATACAGTTTGCTGGATAAACAAATACAAACCGGGGTGGTTTTCAACCCTGTGCGGCCGGTGGGCGAGGCATTTACTTCCCGAGATGGCGTCAATTTTAATTTGGACTTCCGCTGGTCGGAACCTTCCGAAAAATTTCGAATAATTTCTAAAACTAATGCCGGCTTTTATGGAGAAGTGGTCGTAGATTCTACGGAAAACTTCTACAACTGGTTTGGTGAGATACTCGAAACCCCCAATAGTAGAGGCACGGATCTACTCGCAGCACCGGCCAGTATTTCATTAGACCAGCGCACCTTCTTGCAACGCCTGACCCTCAGTTATCGAATACACCCCAACCACCAACTCACGGCTAGCAACCTGTTTATCGCTCAGCGGCAGGACGGTCAGAACTTCCTTGTGCCCGTTAGCGAGATCGATCCCTTTCAATTCCCAGCGAGACTCAATCAAAACTACGCCGGCCTCGAATGGGAAGGCCAGTGGTTCGACCAGCAGGTAACGAGCGTAGTGACCTACAAAAACTACTTCCTCTCCGCTGAGGCCATAAGCTTGGAAAACGCCCTCGACGGCAGTTTCGAGCAGCGCAATAGCCGCAATACCTATCATGGTGCCAATGTCGCCCTTAAGTACCAGCCCTCAGTCAAGTGGCTCTTCCGTACCTCTTACGAGTATGCCTACCGTTTACCGGAAGAAAACGAGCTATTCGGCAATCAATCGACCATTCGCTCCAATGTCAATCTGCGGCCCGAGCGCAGCGACAATGTCAACCTAGGCCTCATCGCCAAAAACCTACTCGGCAACCGACTGCCACTCACACTAGAGGTCAATGGCTTTTACCGTTATCAACGAGATCGAATCATTCTCCTGGCATCGGGCTTCGACCTGGCGCAATTCTTTAATGAGGAAGAAGTCGAAATCTCGGGTGTAGATGCCTATGTGAGCGGGAGGCTTTTCGATAAGTTGCGCCTCAATGCTTCGGCTACCTTTCAAGATGTAAGAATACGATCTGCCCTGGTCGCCGCCGATGCCGAGCTGATCGGTACCCGCCTGCCCAATGTGCCCACCTTATTCTATCGATTCAATGCCACCTACCCCTTCATCTCGCTTTTCGAGCGTGGTGACCGGCTCGAAATCGGCTATTACTACGACTTTGTAGACGAGTTCAGCTCCGTGCGCGAAGCAGATGCCCGACAGAATGTGGCCAATTTCGTTCCCACCCAGCACGTCAATTCGCTAGAGCTGATCTACAACTTCGCCAATGATAAACTCAACCTATCCTTCCGCATCAACAACCTAGCCGACGACGACCTCTTCGATAATTTCCGCGTGCAAAGACCCGGAAGAAATATGAATCTGAAAATGAGAGTGGCGTTATGAGAATTAAATTTTTAATTATTTGGATCGTTCCGATCCAAATAATTTCCAGCTGCGCTTCCGACGACGCCATCCCCATCTCTGGCGAAACCGACTTTTCCTTTGGCGACACCGCCGAGAAGGATTACATGCTCTTCACCCGCAGCGGCTCATCGGCCAATGGATTTGTGACAGGCTTCGACTCCCTGCCTAGCGGTGATATAGATGTGCCCAGCCTATCGACTACCGTGGCCTTTCCGGCAGTGTCGGGTGGGGTGTCGTTTCGCAACTATGTGGTCAATCAACAAAAGCTATTCGGCGGGCCGGGTTATGAACGGCTGGTGTTAGACGAAGAGAAAATCCCCACACCAGCAGGTATCATCGAGACTTTTGGCGGTGGCTCTTCGGTGGCTATACTCGACGAGCGAAAGGGATACTACACCGACTTCAACTCTCTCGATATACAGATATTCGACCCGCAGACTTTCGACAATATCGGCGAGATCGACATGTCGCAAGCTTTTATCATATCGGAAAACGATGCCAATTACTACGTCGATCTGATCTTGCGGGGCAATCGCATGTTCGCCTGCTTGTATACGGGTGCGACCTTTCCGCCCTTCGTGTATCGCAGCGAGGTGGGTAGCATAGTAGCCGTTATCGATACAGATACTGACTCTTATCTAGGTGACATCTTCCGGGCCGACACCAAGTATCCGGGTCAGCCATTTATGAGATTCAGCAATCGGGTTGTCGACGAAGGAGGTAACATATATCTGGCCACACAGGGCGGCCTCGGTCTAGATGCCAATACAGGCGAAAACACTGCCGCCGCCATTCTCAAAATACCAGCAAATAGAGAAGACTTCGACCCCGACTATACCTTCCAGCCTCAACTGCAGATTAGTGAGTCGAATGCCGAGACCATCATCAATAGTGGCCTGCTCTACGCGGGTAATGGCATAGCCTACACCAATGTACTCATAGAACAGCCTGGCACCGCGACCGATCTGGTCAATCTACCGCTCATGCGCTGGGCCAAGCTCGACCTGGACAATCAAACCGCCGAATTGGTGCAAGGCGTGCCACCCAACGCGGGCTTCACCGCCGGCATGGCCTACAACTACCAAGGGCGCATCTTCCTGACCGTCTACAACGCCACCGAAGGCATCAACGCCCTTTACGAAACAGACATAAATACCAATACCGGCGAGCTCTACCTCAACGTAACCGACGGCGGTATCATCTACGGCTTCTACGAAATTGACGAAAATAACTGATTATGAAAATTATACTTCTAAACTTTCTTTTAGTGCTGGCCTATCTACCTGCCTTTGGCCAAGGCGTAGGCATCAGTGAAAACGGGCAAGACCCCGACCCTTCCGCTCTGCTCGACGTATCGTCTACTGATAAAGGTGTATTGCTGCCACGTATGAGTACAGCCGATCGTGAGGCGATTATCAGCCCGGCGACCGGCTTGATCGTATTCGACAATGAGACTGAAACTTTCTGGTATCGAAATTCGACCGACTGGATCAATCTTGAGGTCGGGGTGTTCGACCCCCTCGTTCGACTCGATAACGAAAGCGTCTTCGTAGGTGAAAACACAGCCGATAGTCTCACCAGTGGTCAGCAAAATGTGGTAATCGGTTTCGGTGCTGCGGAGAACATAGACCAAACCAGTGCCACCATCGCCATCGGCCATAATACCATGAATGGGCTTAGCGGCAACGGCAATACCTTCAACGTAGCCATTGGTTGGAATACCGCACCTAATATCGAATACGGACTGGGTGTACCAGGTGGTACTTCCACATCGCCCTTTGTCGGTTTCGGCAATAGTCTGGTAGGTTCGAGGATTATGGAGCAGAGCACATTGGGTGCACTCAACGCCGCTATGGGCTATCAAGCATTACAGCGCAATACCATCGGATCGGACAACGCAGCCTTAGGTGCGTTTGCACTCAATAAAAATTCATCGGGCGCTAAAAATGTCGCCATTGGCTTCAGAGCTGGGCAGGAAAATACCACGGGCACGGGCAATACAAGTATCGGTTTCGATGCTGGCTTCAATGGCTCGACCAACGCTAACTCGACCTATATCGGCTATCTGGCTCAAAACGATGCGCTGGCTAATAACTACACCAACTCGACCTCAATCGGTTACCAATCTACCGTCAACGAGAGCGATCAGGTGCGCATCGGCAATCTCGCCGTGACTGATTTGGGTGGCTACCAGCCTTGGTCAATAACCGCCGACAGCAGCTTCAGCAGCAACGTGGCCGAAGACGTACCCGGGCTAGACTTCATTCGAGGGCTGCGACCGGTTTCCTTCGATTTGAATCGCAACGCGCTAGCTACTGACAACGGACAGACCTACGATCCCGGTGACTTGCCGACCAATAAGGAAACGGGCTTCTTCGGCCAGGAAGTAGAGACGCTACTAACCGGTCTGGGTTACGATTTCAATGGCTTGCTCGTACCTCAAAGCAGCAACACAGAGTACCGACTGGCGTATGCGCAATTCGTAGTGCCCCTGACCCAAGCCGTCCAGGAACTGGCCGATCAGGTAGATGGTCAAAACGCCCAGATCGATCAACTTACACAAATGGTGCAAGCGCTACAGGCGCAGGTGCAGGCACTGCAAGAGGAGTAGGGTTATGAATAATTATTTAGACCTGCCTGCGTGCGCTCGGCAGGCAGGCTTCCGCAGGTGGTTACTTTCACTAGCCATCGCGTGCTCATGCCTGGCTCTACACGGTCAGCAGGCGGAGTTGCGAAACTCAGTAGACATTCGATTTACAGATAATCCAATTCTCGTTCTGAAGGATTTTACCCTCGAAAACGATGGCCGACTCATGGCCGACCAAGAACGGATCATACTCCGTGATGCGACTGACGAATTGAGAATTTATGGCAACGGGGAAACATTCATCAACGAGTTGGAAATAGACTTGCCAGAAAGCGCACTCGCTCTTCAAAGCGACATATTTATTGGTAATCAACTGATTTATACAGACGGTCTTCTAGTACTCGACGGTGGTTCTGCGGAGCTAAGCGCCAACGCAAGCCTGGTCAATGAGCGAGAAAACTCCAGGGCTTTAGGATTTGGCAGTATTTCAATAGGGGCAGAAATTATCGCGCCCAGCAATGTAAATCCTGGTCAAATCGGCCTGGAAATATCTAGTCCCGAAAATTTGAACGATCCCTTTGTTGTAAGGACACATACCCCTGAGATCATCGATACTGAAGGTAGCTTGAGCATACAGCGCGCATTCGATGTGACAGCTGCTAGTGTAGAAGCTGATATCAGAATCTACTATTTCGATGGCGAGCTAAGCAATCAAAATGAAGACAGTCTGGCCATTTTCAAGGAATTGAGTTTCGGTGTCTGGGAGGAGCTTCCCGTTACGGCCAGAGACACCTCGGCCAACTGGGTAGAGACGACCAATGTGATCGTCGATGGCAAGTTCACGCTGGCCCCTATGACCGGCCCATCTAGTGTTAGTCAGCCACTTCGTAGCGATCTGGTAGAGGCTGCTTTCCCAAACCCCCTATCCAATCGATTGACTATACAGCTATCTGAGTTGGCTAATCAAGTGGAGATCATACTTTACGATGCCCATGGCCGCCAACTCCTTCAAGCCGAATACCAAAACAGTCGAAGCATATTCTTAAATATTCCTGACCGCTTAAGTCCAGGCACTTACTTTCTGAGCGTACGCCAAGGCGATAAGGGCACTCAAATCATACCTCTCATTAAATAAATCTATGATGAACCACACAGTAAGACAGGTTTTAGTAATGTCCCTGGCGAGCTTCGGATTTTTTAGCCTTAAAGCTCAATCTATCCCCAATGGTGGCTTTGAGACTTTCGATGATGTACAGGTAGATCGATTCCTGCTCAGCAGTATGTTCAATGATCAGACCTGTGAGAATGAGGGTGGCAGCTTGACGCAAGACACCCCTTTCACCGGTCAGGATCGCCCTGTAGGTTTCCGGACGACAGATGATTTTTTCAGTAACACCTTACCGACTTACGTTTTTGAAACCGATGAAGCCTTTGCCGGGCAAAGCGCACTGCGACTACAAGACGATGGCTTCTTCGGCTTTGGAATCGTTGGTCTGTTTGAGGTCGAGACATTGGTACAAGAAACTTTGCCGGTCGATTTCCCTTTCGAGCAGCTACCCGAAGCAGTAGAGGGTCACTATCGCCACGAAAGCGGAAACTCGATTACTGTGCAGGCAGGCAGTTGTACCAGCAATGGTGTATTGGCTACCGATTCTACATTCACCGGTGGCTTTGCGGTCTACGCGGAATTTTTTGATGCGGATAGTAGTGTCGTAGCCGTGATCGACGCCGTTTTCCCCGATGCCGATGTCTATACGCCATTCAGGGCGGAAGTTGAAGTATTGGTGGCAGATGTCGTACCGACTCAAGTCATACTCGTTTTTTCGTCTTGTCCCGAATTTCAGTCGCCCAATGTGATCTACCTACCAGGCTCCAATAGCTACCTCGATGAGGTCGACTTTGTATACGGGCCGTCTTCCCTAGAGACCATAGGCCAGGATAATAATCAAATAAGCATATTCCCTAATCCCGTTAGCGATTGGCTGAATCTAGAGCAGAAAAAAGCTGGCGAAACATCCTTTGAAGTTCTAGATACGCAGGGCAAAAGAATGTATGCTGGACTTTTAACTAGCACCTACCAAATCAATGTAAACGATTGGCCTAAAGGAATTTATATCTTAAAATCAGCTGAAGCAACCAGCCGATTTGTCGTCAAATGAATCCGTTTTGACAATAGGCCGACAAAAACCTGTGCTATACTTACTCACGGTAAGTAAACAGGTGTTACTTTTGTTCTATCTTTACAGAGTCTAAATAAGATTTACCCAGTATAGATAGACAAACAGAAACGCATACCGCTCCTACCTGCGGAAGTCTAATTTTAGAAAAATACGTTCAACCAAATAAAACCAAGCTACACTGACAACCCTAAAATACAACGTTTGAGCCCTTATCTAGTCACAATAGGGCTTGTAACGGACTAAGTTTTGCATGTTTGCTACATCTAGCTCATTTTTGGTTGACCACCACCCAAGCCTTCGTTTTGGTGGTGGTCTCTTTTGTTGGCTGCCTCAAAATCCCTTCGGACTTTTTCGACAGCCAACAATATTTGATTTGCCATGTGCTAAGCTAAGCAAGCGGAGCATTTGAACGAAGTGGACTCAAGAGTGATTATTGATATATGAAATCCATCCTTTTTCTGATCGCCCTGGGCATTCCGGGCTTATTTTTCGCCCAATCCGAAGACTATAAAATCTACGATAGCCGAACAGGTAAAGAGATCGAGTTGAGCGAAATCGTCAATGCATTCGAGCCTGTTGATGTACTGTTTTTCGGTGAGCGGCACGACGATAGTACGGCGCACTATCTGCAAGATCAGCTCTATGCGCAGTTGCTTTCGCGATACGGTCAGGTGACCTTGAGCATGGAAATGTTCGAGACCGATTGCCAGCAGGTGGTTGACGAGTACCTGGCTGATTTCATCAACGAGCGCAACTTCATCAATGAGAGCCGGGCCTGGGGTAATTACGCAACCGATTATAAGCCGCTGGTGGAGCGGGCTAAGGTAAATGAACAAATGGTAATCGCGGCCAATGCACCCCGCCGTTACGTAAATATGGTGAGCCGAATGGGCCCCGAATCGCTGAATGACCTGCCCAAAGATTCGAGGGCGCACCTGCCACCGCTTCCCATTTCTACAGATGATCGGGCCTACCGCAAAGTCTTCGACGACGCCATGGGCGGCATGGCGCATTCGGGTATGCAAAATGTCTTTGCGGCCCAGTGCACCTGGGATGCCAGCATGGCCTACAGCATCTACAAGCACTGGAAAAAGAATAAAAAGGAGAAAATTTTGCACCTCAACGGTTCTTTTCACACCGACTATGGGCTGGGTACGGTCACTCAACTCAAAGACCTGAATAAGAAGATCGAGATCATGACAATCAGCAGCGTTCCCGCTGAAGATTTCGACGATCCCGATTGGTTATCTTACGCCACCCGAGGCGACTTTATCATTCTAACTAGACCGGTTGAAGGCCGGTAGCTATGGCATTCGCAGACCAAAAGACCTTCATTTTAGAGTCTGATCTCAGCGCGGTAATGCGTCGATTGGCTCTGCCCGCTATAGCGGCCATGGTGCTTTTCGGGCTAAACGCTTTTATGGACACGGTCTACATCGGGCAGCTCATGAACGAGCAAGCACTGGCGGGTGTGGCACTGGCCTATCCGCTTACGGGTGTGCTTATGGGTATGGGCTCGTGGGCGGGTACAGGTGCGGGCAATCTGCTGAGTATTGCACTCGGTAGCGAGGATACCGACACTCAACATCAGGCCCTGCCGAGTACGACTGTTTTTGCCTTGCTTAGCTCGGTAGTCGTTGGCATACCGGGCTATTTGTTTGCTGAAGAATTGGTGGCCATGATGGGCGGTAGCGGAGAAGTACTGGCCTATGGCACCCGCTATTTGAAACTAACCATGCTGGCCGCGCCATTCTGGGTGTATGGCTTGGCCCTAAACTTCATCGTTCGTTCCGAAGGCAAGATGAAGGAAGCGGCCGTCATGATGAGCTATGGACTGGGACTGAATATTTTGCTGACACCCATCTTCATCCAGTACTTCGACATGGGTGTGGGCGGTGCAGCCTGGGCGACAAACCTCGGCATGGTCGTTTACTGTCTGGTGGGCTATCGCTATTTCAGTAGCGACAAGCCGTCTTTTCGCTCTAATGTGAATAGTCTTTCGGGCGACCGTCAGGTGGTCAGGTCTATAGCCAGGCTAGGGTTTCCAGGCTTCATACTCACTGTTATGGGGCTGATACAGGCTATTGTCGTTTTCAATGCGATAGTGGGTGTAGGTGGTAATATCGATGGTAATCTGGCCTTCTTCGCTGCTGCCAACCGAATTGCGCTCTTTCTGATGACCCCCCTATTCGGTCTGATGCGGGCGCTGCAACCGACGGTTGGTATCAATTATGGTGCTGGCCAATACAAGCGCGTGAAACAATCCTTCTGGTTATATACTAAAACCGGCCTGCTGATTCTGGCCCCGTTTTGGGCTTTGCTGACCATCTTCCCCGCTCAGGGGCTATCCCTGGTGCTACCCGATACGACTTTTACGGCAGCAGACATCTGGCATTTCAGAATTTACATCCTCATTCTACCGCTATTGCCACTGGTTTTTAATGCACTGACTTTCTTACCAGCTATCGATCAACCTAAGTACGCCAGCATAGTCGGTGCGGCCCGGCAGTTGGTATTTTATGTGCCCGTGATGCTCATTTTACCGCGATTCGTGGGCCTGAGTGGCATCTACTACGGTGCCACGGCCATCGATGTGGTGGTGACCATCTGGCTCGCCTGGATTCTCATTCGCAGCATGCATGCCCTGCCCGAAGACGAAACAGAGGTATCTTTGGGGTGATGGATCAATCCCTCTTCGAGTTCTTTCACTTTACCCTGGCCAACGATTTCTTCGACTGGCTCCTCCCCTATTGGCGCAAGCGCGAGACCTGGATACCGCTCTACGTGCTGCTGGCGGCTTACATGCTGTGGCGCGATTGGCGAAGGGGTTTAGCCACATTACTGGCCGTAATTGTAGCAGTCGCACTGGCCGATTTTATTACGAGTGGCTTGCTTAAACCCTGGGTCGGTCGTATACGCCCATGCGCTACCCCAGAGCTAGCCGGACAGTTGAGGGAGCTGGTGTCTTGCGGAGGGAGTTTGAGTTTTCCTTCCTCGCATGCGAGTAATCATTTGGCAATTGCGCTGGTGCTTGGATGGAGTGGGGTTTTATCCCCACCTAACCTCCCCGAGGGGGAGGGACTGATTAGTCCTCCCCCCTCGGGGGAGCTAGAGGGGGACAAATCCTCGGGGGAGCTAGAGGGGGACAAATCCTCGGGGGAGCTAGAGGGGGACAAATCCTCGGGGGAGCTAGAGGGGGAC
>JBCCPC010000074.1:0-23291 GCA_039025055.1 Bacteroidota bacterium
CTTTAAAACTCGATCAAGTATGATGCCTAGTTCTAGGGTCACAACTAGTGTGTCGTGTGTAGTTTCTATAATCGTTCAATTAATACGATTCAAAACCTCGCCTACCATCGATGTCAATGATCTTTTCGCATCCCGATAACCCCCAATAAAATCAAGGAAAATCGCTCATTTATCGCTCAACGTAGAACGCAAATCTAGATGCTGTATATTCACCTCCCTTCGGAAGCGGCTGCAAAATTAGGGTGCTTATAATTAATGCACAAGTTTTTAGAAAGAAAAATGAAAATAAAAATAAGGAAGGGCCCCTGCTATAGCAAGAGCCCTTCCCAATAAGCTTTTGACTTAGTCGATCCGCATTAGCGGACAACTACCATCTTGTGTGTTGCCGTACGATCACCAGCAGTAATTGTGTAGCTCAGAACACCTGCCGCACCACTCAACTCACCACGATTGATTACGAACACGTTACTACCCGCACTGGCCTCCGACTCGCGAACAAGAACGGTACGGCCCTGAATGTCGCGAATTGCTAGAGTTGCTGTACCCGCTTCAGGTAAAGTGTAGCGAATTACTGTGCGATCTGTTACAGGATTTGGAGAGTTTTGCTCCACAAGAAAGTCCGCAGTAGCAGAAATTTCATTGGTAAAGCTGATGCGAAGATCAGCTACACCACCTTCAGTTGGATATGCCTCAGCAGGTGTAATGCGATCAGTCAGAGATAGGAAGTCGCTAATTTTACCATCAGCACTAGCCTGAATTTCTAGGGTGAAGAGCACTTCATCATTTGTACCAGCGACATTGTCGTAGCTGAAAGTGATCATACCATCAGCAGCCTGCTCTAGATTGACATTATCAGCAGTTAACTGACCATAAGTGATGCCAGCCAAATCAGCACCCGCACCGAGCTCAAGCGTACCTTGTAAACCGTAGACATTAGCCATATATACAGGAACGCTGTAAGTAGCACCTCTATTCATACCGCCATCTTCGATAATGACAGCTTTTTGTCCGCGTGCCTCAGCACTACCTCCAGTCGTAAGATTATTGGCGAGAACAGCATCACTAACATTACCCATCTCCAAAGAGAAGAAGTCTGCATCTGTGATATCACCTTCTAGGTCATTCGCATTGAAGACCTCTGGGAATTGCGCGCCAGCCCAATCAGCACTGTTGGCAGAGAAATCATAATCGCGATCCATAAATCTCCAAGTAGGTCCTTGAGGATATGTGGGCGTTTGCCCCATGATGACCATACGGATATGTACTGCATCGATTACATTGATCTCTCCATCCATATTTACATCAGCAACTACGTGCTGGTAGGGAGAAGCTAGCTCTTCAATAGCTAAGATGTGGCGGTTGATCATCAATACATCCATAGTAGTAATTGAAGAAACCACATTAACATCCGCTTCGAGCAGAGGAGCGATGGTATAATCCTCATGCAATTCCAGATCAGTGAATGAGAAGTCACCACTAGCGTTTGTGAAGACCATAGCATCCATATTGCCCTGATCGGTGATAGAAACTTCTACGTCAGCAGTAGCTGTACCTGATGGCGTTTCGATATTACCGAGAATATTTCCACCGCCTGTGTCAGGGCATATACCGTCCTGGAACTGCTGCACCATTAGTGTGGTCTGGCAATAGTCGAACTGTCCGGCACCATCTACGGCATAGATACGTACCAATAACATACCACGATCGTCACAATCAAGAACGATACCAGTGTCGACTTCCGTGTTAGGTATTTGAGAACCATCATCGAGCGCGTCGAATTCATCTGGGTGGTGGATGGTAAACTTAACAGGATCAGTACAATCACCAGAATCAGAAACTACATACTCGTTAGCCCATACAGCAGCAGTACCACCACCTTCACCGTCAGGCATAAGGGTTACAGTAAGTCCATTGATACAAACTGGAGTTGGAGCCTTTTCGTCAGTCACCTCGAAAATGATCAGAATAGTCTCCGCATTGGCGCAACCATCGGTTGCGCGGAAGCGAACTGCATGACGGCCTATGGGTAAGTTTACGTTGAAACTCACCGTGAAAGTACCGTCGTTATTGTTGACAGCATTCGGGAAAAGAGCTGTGTTGTCAGTAGGTACAAAGTCGGCAAGCGTAAGAATACCGTCGCCATCGATGTCCATGAAGAATGGATCCAGCTCAGCCGTAGCCGTATAATCATCAGGCGTGCTACAGGCGTCAACTACACTGATATCTATTACTACAGGCTCATCGCAGCTGCCTTCCAGATCCTCGAATACTAGGTCGTCTGTGATAGTAGTTACTACTGGGGGCGTATCGTCATATACTTTTATAAACTGGCGATACAAGAATGCACCACGAGATGCATCGGTGCCGTAAGGCTGATCCGAAGCACCTGGGACCTGGCCATTGGGGTCATCATCATCAAGAGGAGAGATGAATCCGTTGAAACGATTGTTATCTCTGTCTAGCCATGCAATGTCATCATCTTCTGTTGACTGGTTGCGCGGTAGCACGTGTAAGAACGTGCGCTCTTCGAGAATGTCATCGCCATCAGCATCGCGAGGAATTACATAAGGAGCAGCTTCCGTGCCATACTCGCACCAGTTGAGGAGCTCGTAAGTAACTCTTAGCTTGTAGCACTCGTCGGAAGAGGCTAAGAATGTGTCAATGGTAACTGTGGTCGTGAGAAGGTCGCAACCGAATTCCTCGAAGGTTACCTCATTGAATGTAGGATGGATACATTCTTCTGTCTCAAAATCAGCAGGGAATACGATGGTGTAATCATGTATACCCAGCACAGTAATGATCTGAATACATGTATTGCTTGAGGTTAAACCTTCACCATCACTTACCGAAAAGGAGCGAATGATAGAGCCTACGCCACAAGAGTTACGGGTATCTTGAACAGATTGAGCAATAGCTTCAATAGGACAATTGTCTGTACCATTAGCTTCGCCGAACAGTACATCTAGTTGAGCGGAGATACCAGCTGGATCTTCATTAAATGCCGTATTCAAATCTTGAGGAAGGGTCTCGATATCGGGATCGTTACAAGGAATACTGCGAGGAGCCGGTGCCACACAAAGTGGAGCGATCTTGTCCTCTACCAATACATCTAGCCAGCAAGTATTGGTGTTGCCTTCATCGTCTTCAACCTGTAGACCAACTGCCACGAAATCGGGAGAATCTGGATCGCCGTCGAGAATCTCACAAGTAAGCTGGATGCTCGGACGCCAGCCGCCCTGAGCAATACCAGTAAGTTGCATGGTCTCGAAATCGCTCAATGGCTGATTGTCGTCACCCACGAAGGCAATCAAACGAGTGATATCGGAACAGTCATCATAAGAAGCACGATCGATATCGTCTGGTGTCAAAATAGCATTACCACTACCACCAATCGTTACATCCAGACCATCTTCGCAAATAGCTACCGGAGCTGTGCGGTCTTCGATGATAAATGGCACGTCGAGCGTATCTGCATTTTCGCAGTCATCCTCCGCGATGTAGCGAAGTGTGTGCTGACCTTCCGGAATTTCAAAAGCACCACCTCCTACTTGGAAGGGTCCAAATGGAGAAGCATTCGTGTCTTCGAATGGATAGATAAATACCGTTACGTTAGGTGATGGATCGCAGTTGTCAATCGCATTACCAGCAGGGACAATAAAGTTGGCCGAGCAATCTGGGTTACCTGTTGAGAATGAAATCGGTCCGAGACCTTCATCCTGATCAGGAACGCCGTTGAAGTTCAAATCTTGAGTAGGAGCCGTAATAACTGGCGCATCGAAGTCACCTACCTTAACAAGCTGGGTGAATGTGCGAATGATATCTGGCTGGCACCAGTCGATAACCGTGAACGTACGAACTACTTTGAAAGTCTGATCGCAAGTTTGAATTTGTGGCCCATCTAAGAAAGTGGAACCAATATTGCAGAAGTTCTCACCCAAGAAAATAGGGCCGTCTGGGCCTGGGAAGAAAGGATAGTCACCAGGCTGTGGAGCTGGATTGACTTGACCGAACTGATTGGGCGGAAGTACGGGGAAGGTATCGTCATCACAATCGAACCTGGCCTCAGGTGCAACACCTACTACATCGTCGATCGTAGGACGAATGAAGATGATGTCATAGCTGTAGATGTTTGGCGCATTTTCTTCGCCACTTACTGAGCTACAACTAAGACCATCACGTGCAGTGAAGGTTCTTGTAAGGATTACGTCATCACATGAGCCGTTGTCGTTGACAACATCATTTACACATATTTCTACATCTGAACAGTTGTCCAGGAAGTTTGGAATACCTCCACCTAACAATAGCCGCTCACGGAGCATCATATTCATAGAGCTGTTGAGCGTATTGCCGTTCTCGCCAGACTGAATCCAACAGCGTGAGACATTCAGTGGCAATAACGTAACATTTATATCGTCGATTTCATCACAGTAAAGTGGCGTTGGAGCCTCGAGTGAGTCGGCCAACTCTGGCGAAATCTTGTCTTCTGCGTTAATGAAACCCCAAGCAGTCGTAAAGCCTAAAATACGATCAGGATCAGCTGTAGCCATCCACTGATATGTACCGCAACCATCGATGACAGGACCATTAGATGGGTCACTGTCTTGTACGACAATGTTGAAAGCGTCGTTTGCAGGTACGATTCCGTTATCATCGACATCGAAATCACCAGTGAGAACCTGGGCAGGAATCAGAGTAGCATCACAATCTTCGCTTAGCGTAACATTCACATTATTGATAGCTGCTAAGTTGACTTCCTCTATTCCCTCGGGTACAATTTGGCCGAAAAGATTGAAAGGAAAACCTTGCTGAGTTCCTGAACCAGTGTCTAGAGCAGGATCAAAAGTATCTCCATTGTCTTGAGACTGTAGGCCATTACCTGTGGTAGTCTGACCATTTATGGTGATTGGGGGAGCCCAAGGACCTGAGCCTAGTGTTCCGTCTGCCTGCCACTCCAAATAGTAAGTACCGGCAGAAAGCACTACACCTAAATCTACCGTATTAACCATTACTGGCCGGTCTGTATTCGCACCAGCGGATTCTTCAGTAACGCGGTAGGCACCCGTCCAGGTAGTGCTTATCAAACGGTTGGTGGTTAGATTTCCAAATACCACATTAGATCCAGCTCCTGGCACACCATCCCAAATTCTAACCCGAACATCAGTAATCGTTGATGCCGTAGTTGAAAATGACTGATAAGCAAAAAGCTCTATCTCATCAAGTATCCAAACCTCACCAGAAGGCACTACAAAATCATCGGAAACAGTATTGCCAAAACCCACTTGGTGGCCAAGACCAAATGTAGTCATACCCAGAGAAGCGGTCTGAAGAATAGATTCATCAGCTCCACCTACACCAGTGCCAGGACTGTTAATAAAACTTCCGTTACTAAAAATTTGGGCGTGAGTAAGGCCGAAACCGGCTAGCAAAAACAGAGCTAAGAAGGTAGATCGGATAGGAAAAACTATCCGTCTTCTTACGCTTTCACTACCTACAGACGAGAAGGACCTCGCGATAGAACATAAGCGTTTAGCTTGAAACATAAGATTACGATTTGATAATTTCAGTGATGGTTACTAGCGATAGCACCAACTTAAAACATTGATAATTAACGGTTTAGGCAAAAGCCTAAACTTTTTTCAGGTCGGAGTGAAGACACTCAGCCGTAAAAGTACGTTACCAGACGGAAAAACAGAAACTATTAAGCCAGGAAATTTACATTAAACTCACCTCAAAAGATACCCGAGTTTCAACATCCTAGCCATTGTACAGAGCAGCGACCAACTGCTCTGTTCTTGTACCTCCACCAGGCTCAAAAAGCTCTACTAGAATGACATAAGCTCCGGATCTGGCCAAGAAACCGTCATCATTGGCGCCATCCCAGAGCAAATTTCCCTGCCCAGCCAGCAGTTCTACACGCCTGAGCGTACGCACCAATCGGCCGCGACCGTCGTATATGCGCACTCGGGCCTGCCATCCGGCATTTGGCGTTTGATAATCGATGCGCAGTACGTCCTGAAAACTGTCGCCGTCGGGGCTGAAGGTACGCTCGGGCAGACTAAAAAAATTGGCGTCGTTTTCTGCAAGGAGCAGGTTAGGCCGATTTTGGCTGTTGATGCGCGTAGGCGTCGCAAAACCCACATTAGAAGCCGCTGTAAACCAATTGCCACCGCCATTGGTCGGTAGTTTGGGGTCGAGCCGCTCCAGGCTTACACCGTCTTCATCATCCAACAAGGCAGAATGCTGATCTTCGCTGTAATCGTAAGCGTCTAATAGCAGTCCAGTACGATTGAATACAGAAATATTACCCGCATCATCGGGCATAGAAGGTAAAGGCTGCTCGATCAAAAACTCGGCTTGCGCCTGCTCGTAGCGCATAAGCACATCATCCGGATCAGGCGTGAGCACTAGGTATTGACCGGGCAGGAACAATCGCTCGGCATCTACAAAGCGCAGGGCAGTCGAGCTCGTGCTTTGATCGTTTAGCAACTGCCAGTCTTGTATCTGCAGCACTTTCTCAGAGCAATTGAATAGCTCCAGAAAGTCGACCCCGCCCGTAAAAGGATTAAAAAGCAACTCGTTGATGACAACATCACCGACCTCGGCTACTTCCGGTAGGCCGATGATGAAGGTCTGCCCCTCACTCGATCGATTTCCCAAACAGTCACTTAGGCCAAGATTGAACGTGATCTCATAGGCCGTACTCACCATGAGGTCATCGCTTAATGATACGGTTACCGCATCGCCAACAACTTCAACAGCAGCAATATCAAAATCGGGCGGCGAAACGGAAATATCAAAATCGGCAACTGCACCCTCTTCAGCAGCGGCTTCACTCAGCAATAGCGATATCTGATCGGGCAAAGCCGCATCAACACTTACCCCCACTATGCGCGGTGGTTCGGTCTCCAGCGGTTGCATGTTTACGCTATTTTCTGCACCGGGTGTGCCACCGGCATTGGCCAGACTCGCTCGCCACCTTCCGGCGCAGTCGCTGCTTTCGGTCGTATCCAAGCCAATGCGTTCCAGGCTGTAGCCTCCGTCTTCGCGGTCGGGGTCGGCGTACCAGCTGTCATCATACCGCACAGCGTCGATGCCCCTACCTGCGTAAGTCAAAATCACCACATCCCCCCCATTGGTCAGGCTGGGAAAGCTCGATACGGTTGTCAATGGCACAGCGGGTCCAAATTCGGAGGCGTTGCCATCGTCGGTCACTAATACATAGGCGTTGGGCTCGAGCAGGAAGGAGCCGAGCAGCTGGGGCGAACCCCCACTAGAGAGCTCTAGGCCAGCCAACTGCACGGGCAGCTGGGTCGCGTTGTAGATTTCAATATATTCGGCATCGGGCAAGCCCACTTCAGGCGTGGGGTCGGCCATGATCTCGGTCAGCAGCAGTCGGTTTTCGTCGGGCTCCAGTACCGGGCGATAGGTAAACTCGATGGTCGTATCACCGATTGTATTCCCCGCTTCGTCTTCTAAGCCGGAAATGCTCAAGCTATAATTTTCGAGCGGCGTCAGATCGCCGTCCAGATCGAGGTCTATAATCTGCACTTCCGCAGGTCGGATACCCGCCGTGATTACTGTAGGCGCCCCAGTACCCATCAAGTTATAATTATTCGGGTCCTCGCCAGAATTCGCTTCGATGGCTTCACTGAAGGCCAAGACAATGCGATCGGCTTGCGGCACTTCAAAGTCTAGTAACACGGGAACCTCTTCATCTGCCACGAGAGGCTCCACTCTAAGATTATCGAAGTAGATCAGGTCACTACGTGTGGCCGTGTACACATTATACCAACCAAAGTAGCCCAGGGTTGGAAAGGTCTCGTCTGTAGCCGTTCCCTCGACTTGGTAATTGGTGCCACCACTATAATCGGCCTCCAATGTCCACTGCCCGTCACTGCTGCGGCTCAGTCTGATTCTCGCAACCGCTGGGTCGCCCCCGACCCCACCAACCGTAGCGGTTATGAGCGGGTTGCCGAATCCTTGATCTATACGATATAGTACAAGCGCGTCGTCACTGCCGCTTATTCCGCCTATGCGCAAGATGTAGCCTTCATCTTCTGAGGTGCCAGTCGGCGGTGCTATGGTCAGCCTGACTTCGGCAAAATTGCTGCTCGAAGGCGAGAATTCTAGCTCTGCCAGCCACTCCCAGCTGGTGTTTGGGCTAGTGAGCTCGGTGCGGGCGGGCAGGTATATCAAGCTGGTGCCTCCGGTTGTGTCCATCAGCCGCAAACGTTCGTCTTGCACCTCGAATATATCGACTTGCCCCTGCCAGTCTGGGTTTAGCAAGTCGCCATCACTGAAATCGTCGATCAGCGGTTGGGCGAGCAAGCCGATGGGAAGCAGTAGAAAAAGGATTAAGCGCATGGACAAAATTAAACAAACTCTGCTCTTCAGATTTTTGGTTTCTTTGTTCTTATTCATGAAGATCATCTGTTATTTCATCGGCAGAACCAAGGAAAGCTACCTGCGCGAGGGCGAGGCCATCTACCTCAAAAGGCTGCGCCACTACTGGCCTGTCGAGACCTTGGAGCTACAAGACGTGAAGGGTGCCGGTAAGCTCAGCTCCGAGCAACTGAAAGTAAAAGAAGCGGAGCTGGTCATGCAAAAACTAAGTCCGCAAGATGGCTTGGTCTTGCTAGACGAAGGTGGGCAACAAATGGGCAGTGTAGCGATGGCTAAATGGCTCGATAAGCAATTGCAACAACCCTACAAGCGATTGATATTTTTAGTGGGTGGTGCTTTCGGTTTCGATCAGACGATTTACCAAAGAGCCGATGCCAAGTTGAGCTTATCTAAACTGACTTTCAGCCACCAGATGGTACGGCTTTTCTTGCTGGAGCAACTCTACAGATCGGCTACTATTTTGCGCAATGAACCCTACCACAATGTCTAATCGATCAGAGCTGGCGCAGCGGGTAGCCGAATACATCGAACAGGAAAACCTCTTTGAATCGGATAGCCGATTGTTGCTGGGTGTGAGTGGAGGGCTAGATAGTACCGTGCTGGCATATATTTTGGTCGAATTGGGTTACCGCCCGCAGCTGGCGCATTACAACTATATGCTGCGCGGCGAGGAGAGCCTGGGCGATGTCGAGTTTTTAAAAAAGCTGGCCGAAGCGCTAGGACTCCAATTGCACCTCGACGGTTGCAACTACGAGGAAAGCCAATCGCTCAAGACCGATGGCAACCTACAAGCCAGAGCGCGGACCATGCGGTATGATTTTTTTGAACAGGTCGCTGTGGCAACAAAATGCGACCACATCGTTACCGCCCACCACGCCGACGATGTACTGGAGACCTTCCTGATTAATTTTTTGCGCGGTAGCGGTTTGAAAGGGCTACGCAGCATTTTACCGAAAAATGAAGTCAAGGTGGCGCGTCCTCTCTTGGAAATCAGTCGGGAAGCATTGGCCCAATACGCCGAGGAAAACGAAATTGAATGGCGAGAAGACAGTACCAATGCATCAGAAGATTATCTGCGCAATCAGCTTCGCCACCGCGTAATTCCCATACTGCATGAATTGAAGCCAGGTCTCAGTCGTACGAGTTCTAAAACATTCGAGCATCTAAGAAGTGCTTACGATCTATACATGGATAGCGTGAATGAGGGCTGGGGTAAGCTGTCCCAAAGTGATAGCCGTGGATGGTTTACGCTGGATAGAAAACAATTGACGGGTTACTCGCACAAGAGAATGGATACCATACTCGTGGAAATACTCGGTGCTCATCATTTCAATGAAGAGATCCGAAGACAAATGCGAGAAGCATCTCCAGGTAGTCTTTTAGAGACATCAGATCAGTATATACTCGTATCAAAGAGCAAAGTGACTATCGCCACTAAACCCACCGATCAGCCGAAAGAACGTTTAGCATACAGCATGGGAAAGGAGCTGCGGATGAGCGTTCGTTTAGATCATTTTACAATTCTTGAAGGAGAGTTACACAACCTGAAGACCGATGGCAGTAGACCCATGAAAGTCCGTCAGGCTCAGATCCCTCCATACCTGCTGTATTTGCCCAAGCAGACAGCCATGAACATACAGGTGCGCAGACCCAAAACAGGCGACCGGTTCAAGCCCTTCGGTATGGGCGGCAAATCTCAGAAGTTAAAGGAGTTCTTCATAAATGAGAAGATCGACCGCCTCGAACGCATGCACAGTTGGTTACTCGTAGACGAGAACGATACCATTCTATGGGTAATGGGTCATCGGGCAGCAGAAGAAACACGCCTCGAAGGCGATGAACGGGAATTAGTCAAACTACATTTCAAACGCTTTCATCGGGGCCGGATCGGAATAACCTAGCTTGCCTGCGCCCGTCTACCCAATCGATTTGTACATCGGTGCCCGATTTAGATTGCTCGGCACGCGAGAGCAGCTGGCCGTTTTGACTGATCAGTGCATAGCCTCTAGCCAAAATAGCCTGTGGATCGAGTACGTTTAGCACACTTTCTGTACGAACCAATTCCAGCTCTTGCTTGCTTAGTGTTTGCCTGGCTGCTGAGCTGATCTTCTGGTCGATCATTTGAAGCTGATTGTTTGCCGTACTGATCTTTGAAGCTGTTACCAAAGATAAAGACCGTTCAAAGCGGTCAATGACCAATCCCTCAGTCTGTAAATGTCGAGTCAGACCTTGCGCTAGTCTGGTTGATTGCCCAAGCAGGTATTGCTCGAATTGTAATACTCTTTCTGTTAAAAAGACCGCTGCTGCAGTAGGCGTCTTAACACTGGTATGCGCCACTAGATCGAGTACCGACTGATCGGTTTCATGGCCGATAGCCGCCAAAACAGGTAATGGAAAATGAGCGACTTGCCGGCAGAGTGCTTCCTGGTCAAAAGCCAAGAGATCCAACTTGCTGCCACCCCCTCGCAAGATGCAGACCAGATCGTATTCCTCCTTTCGCCTGGCGATCTCGCGTAGTCTTTTGGCGATCTCTTCGGGCGCATTTTCACCCTGAACGAGAGCTCGAAAAAGGCGGATCTTAAAATCGTATGACCATTCATTTTCAAGCAGCTGTCGGCAAAAATCGGCATAGCCTGCTGCTTGCTCTGAGCTGATCACAGCTATCCGCTGGGCCACTATAGGAATTGGTTGTCGGGCGTTGCGTTCGAGCAGATTTTCTGCTTGCAAGCGAGCTATAGTTTCCCGTTTGGCTTTGCTGAGTAGGCCTTCGGTAAATGCGGGATCTATGTCGAGCACCTTGAGCGAATAGCCGAAGCGCTCGTGCAATACGGGCTCGACTTTGAGCAGTAACTCCAGGCCTGGCTTGAGTAGTTCGGTTACTACAGCACCCCGATTTCTGCGAAGCATTTGTAGTTGCGAAGACCAAAGGTTAGCCCGCGCCTGTGCTACAGGTTGATCCTTTCCCTGCGACTGCTCGATAAGGTCTAAATAATAATGGCCACGAGATACGGAAACCTGCCCGAGTTCAGCTTTTACCCAAAGCGGCTCGGCAAAGTTGAGGGCCAGTACCCTGCGCACATATCTGTTGAGTTCTAGAAGCGTAATTCCCTGCACGACCACAAAAATAAAAAGAGAGGTCACAACGAGTGACCCCTCCAAGAAAAACACCTAAAACCCATATTCAAAAGTGTGCCGCGTTTGCGGCTGTGTCTTTAATTTTATTCAGTGGATATGTTGATTTCTTGAATTCGATTTTCAGACGAAGTGAACTCAATGAAGTCACAACATTCTATCAAGATTTCCTAAGCAAAGTTATCGTCTTAACTACACTTATTGTTCACGCAAATGTCACCTGTATAAACGACCCAAATATATAAAGGCCTTTCTGCTTTTTCGCATGAGATAGTTTGCGATACACGAAGTTGGACAAAATGATTTATTAGAACATATTAACAGATTTTATACCCTATAAGCGAAAAATGCGAGCAAGATGTTGCCATAACGAGCCAATTATACCCCTATTTGTCACTTAAAGACCGTTCGAAGTTGCTGTAGCAATTGTCAGATCTGTAATAACTATCTACTGAAAGCCATAAAAACAGCACGGCTAATTCACTTATGCATGGTCGCTTTCTATCTTTGCCAGCGTGCAAAAACTACCATTCACCATAATTGGACTTGCCGCTGCAATGTTTATCAGCGCACAGACCATTTTTCCGGGTTTGACTGGTGAGGAGCTCGCCGACAGCCTTAGGGCGAATTTCAGGCCTCAGCAAGTTTTGACCTATGGAGAAGCCCGCGATACCCTCTGGAGAAACATAGATAGCGAAGGAAATACCCTAGTCGGTGTCTATTCTGGGTTTAGCGTAGAGCTCGACCCGAGTTTAGACCCCACCCAAGACGCATTTGCGAAAGGGATCAATGCCGAGCATACCTATCCGCGTGCTTTTGGAGCCGATTTTGGCAACCCAGAAGCCGATATGCACAACCTGTTCCCTACGCGTGTGCAGGTCAATTCAGACCGGGGCAATTTGCCTTTCGGCGATATCAACGACAACCAGACAGACGACTGGTACTTTTTAGATCAGGAGCAAAGCAATCCGCCCGCCAATAATAGAGACCTATATAGCGAGCGGCTTCAAAACAGTCGCTTCGAGCCACGTGAAGAGCACAAGGGTAATGTGGCCAGAGCCATGTTTTACTTCTACACCATATATCGGCCCGAAGCTGATGCAGTTTTACCCAGCTGGATCGATCAGCAGCTAGACGATCTTTGTCAATGGCACTTGGATGATCCGGTAGATATACGAGAACTAAATAGGAGCAGTGCTATAGCCTTCTATCAGGATGGTAAAGAAAATCCATTCGTAGTGGATTGCAGCCTGGCTCGGCGAGCTTACTGCCCGAATCTGCCTCAGCAGCAATGCCTATCGAGCACCGAAGATGTGAATCTACCTGCGGAAGTCCTTATCCAAGTAATCGGCTCTAATAGGCATGCTAACGAAAAAATACTTTCCATAGAGATACTTAAGCCGCTACGCCTGGAGGTGGACTGGTACGATGCGCTGGGGCGAATGTTGAGCACACAGCAGTTGGGCTACTTGTCAGAAGGATTGCTGCAACTCAAATATAACGAACGCATGGCTAGCGGGCCCTTGGTCGCGCGCTTACGTATGTGGCATGACGGGCGATGGGTGATGAAATCGACAGTTGTTAGATAAAAAAGTACAGCCTGTCTAGTCAGTAATGGGTGCTACAAGAAAAGCGCAGAAATATACTGGATGGGCTTGCTACTGCAAGTATTTCTTGATGTACAGTTAATCTAGGTCTGTTTATTTTGGAGTCAAAATAGACGGTATGCGATTTTGGCATTTTTTGGCGGTACTGGCCGCTTGCTTCAACACTTCTGCTCAAGAATCGCCCATACAATCTGGCCCGATGATTGGCTATGTGGATATGCGGGAGGTCCTCATATGGGTACAAACGAACCGACCTGCGGAAGTCCAAATTCAATATCGCGAAAAGGATTCCAAGACCGAGCCACTATACACCCAAGCTGTGGAAGCCATGGCCAGTCATGCTTATGCGGTAAAACTGGTTGCCGACCAGGTACAGCCCGGCAGGTCTTATGAATACGAAGTACTAGTGGATGGCGAAACGATAGCACTCCCCTACCCGACTACCTTCGATACGCAATCGATCTGGCGCTACCGGACTGATCCGCCCGATTTTACAGTGGCTTTAGGCAGCTGTACGTATATAAACGAACCCGAATACGACCGCCCCGGCGATGGATATGGCGGCAATTATGAAATTTTCGAGGCTATAGATCGCTACCACCCGGATATGATGCTGTGGCTGGGCGATAATAACTACCTGCGCGAACCCGATTGGTGGACACGCACGGGTATTTTTCACCGCTATACGCATACCCGATCGCTGCCGGAAATGCAGCCATTGCTGGCCCGCACAGCCAACTATGCCATCTGGGACGATCACGACTTCGGCCCCAACGACAGTGACCGAAGCTGGATAAATAAGGATATAGCCAAAGAAGCGTTTGATGCGTTTTGGGGAAATCCAGGATCGGGTTTGCCAGGTAATCCGGGGGGTATAACGACCATGTTCAGGTATAATGATATCGATTTTTTCTTGCTCGACAATCGATATTTCCGCTCGCCCAACGATATGGCGAATCGCTACGAAAACGAAATATTGGGCGAAGAACAGCTCAACTGGCTGATCGAGGCTCTGGTGAGCAGCGATGCTACTTTTAAGCTCGTGTGCATAGGTGGGCAGGTACTCAACGACGCAGAAAAATTCGAAATCTATAAAAACGTAGCCCCGAGGGAGCGCGATGAACTGCTGCGCAGAATAGCATCGGAGGGCATCAAAAATGTAGTATTCATCACTGGAGATCGCCATCATGGCGAGCTGAATAAGCTAAGGCTGAATGAAGACGTCGTGGTTTATGATTTCACGGCCAGCCCGCTGACATCAGGAAGTGGCAGGATCAGAAATGAAGTGAATGAGAATCGGGTGGAGGGCACCCTGGTCACTCAGCGCAATTTCGGCTTCATCGAGTTCAGCGGCCCGCAGGAAGCCCGCAAGATGCGGATGAGCATCAGAGATGTAGCCGGGGAAGAGATATGGGATTACGAGATAGAAGCGCAGTAGAGATGCGGGAGACGAGGGAGACGCAGGAGACGCAAAATTTTGCGGCTTTACGGGGTGCGTCTTTACGGGTTACGGCTTTACTGCCATTTTAGCAGTGACATTTTAACCGATCGAGCAAGTTCCTATAATCAGTGATCACCTGTTGGTTGAGGTCTGAAAGTTGGTCGAAATAGTGGCCGAGCGGTTGCAGGCTTTGCTTGGTTTGATCGTCTAGCGTTTTGAGCTTGAAGTGCTGTAGGTTAGTAATACTTTTTGCGACTTCTTCCAGCTCTGCTAGCTTTTGAAGATCTGAAGCGATGCGCTCTTTGTCGGCGCGCTCTTCGGCAATAAAGTGCTCCATAGCCTGCTCTAGGCGGGTTGGGTCAGAGAGGTCAGCGCGTGTTATATCTCGAGACGTTACACCTAGTAACTTACTGATGGTGAGCAGCTTGCATATTTTAGGTTCTGCGGTTCCCGTTTCGTAAGAGGCTATATTTCCCCGGTTTAAGCCCACTCGTTCGGCCAGCTCTTGCTGCGACCAGCCTACACGCTTGCGAAGTACTTTGATGTTGCTGGCGATAAAATTAGACAAATCGTTTTGACTCTGGTCTGAAGGCGCTTTATTGCCATCTGGGGAAGTAGAGCTAGAAGCCATCTGTTGTAAGATTGGTATGAATAGGGTACGCATGAATCTTACTTTTGGTTGATGATATGTCAATTTTTTTTACACAACAAGATGTCAACCAACCGATTTGGCATAAATATTGTCTATTGCTACATACAAATCGAGAGGAAGACTTGTAATTTTGAAGTCTGACCCTTAATTTTGTAAATATATTTTACAAATCATCACATCATCAACTAAAATTTTGCCCCAATGACAACCACAGCCGCAGCACCAAAAGAAAATATACAAGAGCTACTGGCCAAGATTACTTCCAGTTTAAGAGCCTTCAGTTTAAAGCTAACGGGTAATATGGATGATGCCGAAGATCTCTATCAAGACACGGCCCTACGTATTATGACTAACGCTGAGAAGTATAATCCAGGTACTAATTTCAAAGCCTGGGCCGTAACTATCATGCGCAACATCTTTATCAATAACTACCGCAAGAAAGTGCGTCGCAATCTAATCATCGACCAGACGCCTAACAACTACTATATCAATAGCAGTGAGCGCACGGTCGGTAACGATGGCGAAAGCGAGGTGACCTTCAACGAGCTCCAAGAACTGGTCGATCGCCTACCCGATGATTTTCGCGTGCCTTTCCTGATGGCTTACCAAGGCTTCAAATACGATGAGATCGCCGAGCAGCTCGGCTCACCACTCGGTACGATCAAGAGCCGCATCTTCTTTGCCCGCAAGAAATTGCAGAAGATGTATGAGGAAGCGATGCGGGAAAGAGCATAAGTATTTTAGTTCAATAAAAAAGCCCGGCGGTTGTACCAACCGCCGGGCTTTTTTATTGAACTATTATTTTTGATTGGTACATATTTCCCATACTATCTTGTAAAATCAGCGTATACATGCCGGATGGAAAAGTACTCATATCGAAATGATAACCGGTGCCTATTAACGATATTCTTTTTTCCAGCATTCTTTGCCCAATTGAATTATGTATTACTAGAGCATCTACAAACCATTCGCCCTCCACATACAGTGTTTGTGAAACCGGGTTGGGAAAGATCTTGAAGTGGTCATTGGCATCCAAATAACGAATGCTAGAAATACAATCGACAAATACATTTCTGCAAAAGCTATCTTGAAAACATACGGTGCCGGAATCATTGTAACGCACAACATTCATACACACCAGATAGCTACCCCTGACTAGGTCTTGCATGGTGTTATTGAAAGCGGTGTCTATATCCGTAAAACCTTCTCTATTAAAGGTGAAAAGTACAGAATCTGTATTCGAGTTGAGAGAATTAGGCTCAAGAAATACTGAAGCAGAACCACAACTATCAGCTGGATCTGTATTGCCATATGTGCTTATAAAGCCCGCATTCAAATCGGATTCAAAGTCGGAAAGAATCCCACAACCCGGTTCACATTCGAGGAAAAGCGTGTCACAGATTTCCAGCTCGTTCTCGAGAAAACAATTCTCGCCTATGAAATTTTCACTGCGAACGCGCATACATATCTCATACTCACCAGGGTCAGGTTCAAATTGCACGGTATCTTTACCGATAGCTGGTACAGAGAGTGCTATCCCAGGTCCGTTGAGATCAATCAGACTGTATGTGACTATGTCGCAATCATTTAATGCTCGGGCAGAAATCTGCAAGCTAGGATTTATACAGCCTTCGTCCGAGCTTTCTCCAGCGTATTCAAAGTCGAAGCCCTGGCTTGCATCCATTTCGAAGCTCTCGAAATCGGTACAGCAGCGATCGCATACTGGTAGCTCAATGCACCGGATAGCCGTACAGCAATCCAGTCTCAGCTCACCCTCGCTTCGGCTACCTGTGAGGTAGAAGCAAAATTCGGAAAAGTCTTCTGCAGCTTCGCTCAAAGAGAGCGAGATTACGGAAGAAGTATCACCGGGATTTACGGTCTCAGCAAGTGAAAAGCTAGTACTACTTAGTAATCCATTACTTTCAAATTCAGAGATCCTAACCTCATCCATTGGATAGACGGAGTTATTGACGAATCGGAAGCTAATCTCGTAGCCACCGCTATCTTGGCATACGGTTTCGATGTTTTGTAAAAGCACGCACTGGCCACAGGATAAGACCAATGTCTCTCGCTGAGGAGTCCCCGGCCCACTCCACAAAGTCGACAAAACGATATCCTCTGTAAATAAATCGGTTTCAAAGCAAGCGGATAAAAAGTCTTGGGCTTCACTCGGAAAGTTGAGTATGCTGTTGTTTTGGTCTACATAAAATATTTCAAACCCATTCTCTCCAGACAAAGGAAAAATACGCCAGCCATCAGCCAGGTCGATTTGGTAACTGACCCATTGGCTGTTCGATGGCAAGCGTATTTCGAGTTTGTTAATAGGCTGATCGGTGGGTAATAAAGTATAGTCGAAGGTGTAGCAACAGTTGTTGATGTCTGGGTTGGCGGTTAGGCGGGTTTGGGCGGAGGTTTTATTTGCACCTAGGAGGAATAAGATGATGAGTAGAATCCGCATTACTTTTCAGGTGTTTTTAGAAAAAATTAGTTCTCGTTGGGGCTGTAGCCCCAACGAGAACATCCACCTACTCTTTGACGAAGCGTAAGACCCCCTGTACACCATCGTCATATCGGACCATGACGGTATACACGCCAGGGGTTTGTCTGCTCACGTCGAGACGAACCTTACCTGAACTAAAGTCTACACGCTCATTCAGGCTCTGGCGACCAGAGAGGTCGATCAGGCTCAGCTGGGCGGGTTCGGGGCGATTGCTGACGATGGTGAGCTCTGTAAGGACGGGGTTAGGATGGGCTGTCACTACTAAGCGATTGCCATTGCCTTGACAGGGACCTACCGTCCAATCCAATATTTGATTGAATAAGGCTAAGCAAGGATTCGCGTAGGTTATGCCATCGCAACCGCAAACGGGCTGAATATCATCAGTCGGACATGGCACCGCCCAGATGAAATCATCGAATGGACATGGCAATTGGAAAACATCTTCGCAATCAGGCAACACTACGCAGTGGGTCACAAAACAGCATTCGATATTGATCTGCTGTTCGGGCACCACAAAACGGAGCACGATGTCGAAGCAGACTTCATCGCCGGGATCGCCACTCAAATCCACAGGAATACCCGTGCTGAAGCTACCGCCTACTGGGACTGTCACGCCCAGATCGATGATAGATTCTTCATTCAAGCCCGTCTGTCCATCAGATTGAAGAAGCACCACTCGGTTTACCGGGAAGTCGCTATTATTCGTGAAGTCGAACAAATAGATATAATTCCCATCATCGGTACAGGCAAAATCATCGCTGTCGATTGTCAAACAGCCTGGGCAGAAGGCCGACAGCGTATCGTTACATATGGTATCGACTTCGGTCAGAATACTCGTTTCCACGAAGGTAGAGTCCGTGCTAAAGGTTGCCTCCACACAAAACTCCATGAGGGTCGTACCTGCCGTGACCGGTAGGGCTCCGGATGCGTGTGTAAAGAGGTAGTCAAATCCAGGCGTTTGTATGATAGGCGGGTTCCAACCGGGTATGGGCAATGCCGTATAAGACTCAAATCCTCCGCTTCCTGGACCGTCTATCCATTGCACGCGCACACCTTGCAGTAAGGTAGGATCGGCAGTAAAGCTATTAGCGAACACCACATCATAACAACAGGAGTCTTCCTCACTTTGCACAAGGAAAGTCTCTAACTCCGGACAAGGATCATCGAGCATGCAAATGGCCGTCACCGAATCTACACAAACCGTATCCTCTTCCGTATTGAAGAAGGAGACAGTCAGCACCGTCGAATCCATGGAGAAAGCGGGCGTGACGCAGAAGTCCAATATCGGCAAGTCGAACAATGGCGTAGTTGCACCTCCGGCCGGAACATAACTGAAGCTTTGGTCGGGTGTAACTACAGACCCATTCCAAGCAGAGCTGGAAATCGGATTGCTGCTCAAGAGCGTGGGGTTTGGTCCGCTCGTCACCTCCACATAAATACTATCGAAGTAGCCCGCCACCGGCACGAAGTTGTCGACCGTAAGTGTATAGCAGCAGCTATCTTCCGGATTGGTCACCACATCCACATCTACAAACGGACACGGATCGCAGAGCGGAAACGGAATACAGAGCGAATCGACAAAGCAACAGATGCGCTGTTCGGGGTCGTCGTGGGCCGTTACGACTATGCACAGGTCTTCACCAAACAGATCGAAATTGCTGGGCAGAATCTCGTTCAGGGTGATCGTCGATCCTTCAGACAGCGCCGGATCGTAAGTGTACTCAAACAGCTGTACCTGGCTTTGTGGGCTGGTTACATGTACCTGCACAAAGCCGACGGAATCGAAGTCACCTCCGGGTGGATTAATCAGGTCGAGCGTAAGCTCATAGCCTTCCGGGTGACAGTCGAGATCGGCTTGTACCAGATCGAGGCAAGGATTGCTGACTGGGCAGGAAGCGGCGAGCATATCGACACAAACTTCTTCCAAGTCTGCATTCAGATAACGAATGTCTATGATTTGTGGAGCCGCGATAACCTCCGTTAAGCAAAACTCAATCAGATCGGGAATATTCGCTGGCAGGGGCCCGGGCGTAGAAGACCCAATTAATCTGGATGTCGGGCTGCTTCCCCAAACCGTCAAGCCGGGTCCTACATTCGCTGTCAGATCGTCGATTAGCGCACCTTGAGTTATTTCAATCTCGACGTAAAAGACATCCAGATTCTGGTTAGTCAGACTCAGGTCGAAGCAGCATTCGTCCTCGCTACTGTTTTCGAGCGTGAGCCCACTCTGCGCACAGTTGCACTCTTCCGTATTCTTATTTAGAAAAGTAGTGGCTACGATGGGATTATCGGCATCGATAGTTATGGTTGTACTTCCGCTGGTCGGGTTCGTAGGCACCCAGGGAAAGCTTACTGTTTCTGTAAGTGTATAAGTTCCATAGGGTAAGGCTCTGAAGATGATCTCCCCGAAGGCGTCCGTTGTAGCCGTTATGGTCTGGCTAGTCGCCACATTCGTCAAAGTGAAATCAAAGTTAGCCAGGCCGGGCTCACCATTATCTCTTTCTCCGTCGCAGTCTTCGTCTAATATTTTCTGAAGGCTGATTACTCCACCTCCACAACACGAAGACTCGCTGTTGAAAAGCGTCATATCTCCAGAGAGTACATCTATGGTACCAGCCAAGGAGAAACCACTAGCGACACCAGACAAGTTTCGGAGCTCGTATTCCAGATGGTAAGTACCAGGCAGCAAGGTCAGTGTATCCTTGATCGGCCAGTCTTGATTGAAAGCAGAAGTAGAACCGTCCGTAGTAGTACCGCCTAAATCTGCTAGCGGAATAGTCGGATTAACCTCGCTATAGAGTAGCAAACGACCGGCATTATCCGCTCTCGTGACAGCATCGATACAAACTGTTGAAGTTTCGCAAACGCAAATCTCTCTCCGAATCCGAAAGGGCTGTTGGCTGTTGAGATTATTGTTGGGGAGGTTAGTGCCATTCCGAATGTTTACAGGCTGCGACATAGGGTAGGCCGGATCGGTAATCACATTCCAGCTCGCGAAGACCGTACTGGGGTCTACCGCATACACATCTGGTACCATAATGTCTGGTGAGCCACCTCCCGTTAGAGGTGGGACGTTTATGAGTTCCCAATAAGGGTCTAGCTGGCCTACACTGATCAAGTTGCCGGCCGAGTCGATGCCGGTAGAAATATTAAGAATATTCGTAGAAGGGCATTCCTCGGTGCCGCAACTTGAAGGACACTCTACGAATAGATCGTCGGCGAGCACAAAATTTGACGTTTCGCCCTCCAAAGTAAAATTCAATAGATCGGCATCGTTTCCATTAGGACTAGAATCGACCAGAGTAGTCAAGGCTGTATTATCGCCACTAGGTATGCCCTCATTGAAGGTATAGTATCCAACCAATCCAGCCTGATCGATTTCATCTAGCGGACATTCGTATTGGGCCAGTATTTCATCTGCACTACGTGCAAAATTCCAAATGCGTATTTCGTCCATTAGGCCTACCCATTGACTATTGTCATCATTACTACCGTTAAAATACCCGACTGGAATAATATCTGGAGTTTCGAATAAGTAATCACGACTGATCCTCAATACACCGTCAACATACAAGTCATAAGTATTTCCTGAGCGGCTGAATGCGACGTGATGCCATTGCCCATCTCTGATATTTACACCAGAGTTTTGAAAACCGCCTGGAAAAGATTCGAAGAGTTGTAATTCTCCTTGTAGGTCTCCAATATCCAATCGGTCATCTGGTCCACCAAATAAAGCTATCCTAGCAATATCGCCGCTAGCTGAACTTGTATTATTCGAGAAAATCCATACTTCAAACGTAAAATCGCCAGTAGCATCAAAAGGTCTTTGAATCTGAATACCATCAGAGCTGCTCGTAAAATCTAGTGCTACATTCGCTTGCGCTTCCAACTTCCCCCCACTCAGCAGCGCAAGACCGAGCAAAGAGCAAATAAGTAGAGTATATACCTTCATGATTCGAGGTGTTTTGGTGAGCTCCAAAAATGGGGGCTGAAGGCAAGCGCAATGGTGTGTTTTTCAAATTCGGCTGACAGAATTTTCAAATTCGGTAGGCCAAAATTCAAATTCGGTGGTGTGACAACAAATCCGGAAAAATGGGCATAGATTAGGGCTGTGAAATGGCTGGTAAGCACATGGTTTTTCTTTGTTTGTGTATATGCATATACACAAACCAACAAACCCCTACCCTATGCCCGAAACTTCGGCGTAGAGGACGGCCTGCCTAGCTCGGAGGTCTACTTCGTGATGCAAGACTCGCGGGGCTATATGTGGTTTGGGACCGATAATGGGGTGGTGCGCTACGATGGCTACGACTTTCGCGTGTACGGGCCGCAAGATGGGCTGGAGGATGTGGTGGTATTTTCTTTGGCTGAGAGCCCGGAGGGGGTGGTCTGGGCCTGCACTTTTGGCGGTGAGCTATTTGGTTGGGAGGTAGAGACGGATCGGTTTAAAGCATTTAAAAGAAATGATCAGCTTAGAAACTTGATTCGAGCAGGATATACATTCAAAATAGTAGAGGCAGAATCAAATCGATCATTCATTATCAATTCTTATCTGTTTGGATTTTTCAGAATTCAGGATAGTGGCAAATTAGATTTTTTAACTCCTTCACAGGATGGCAGTGAGAGAATAATCTTAGATATAAATTTTAATGATAGAATTTATTGGGGGGATCCATATTCAGTCTTTGAAAAAAAAGAGTTAGAAAAAATAAAAAATAAAGGATTATTCCCCTATTTAATATTCAACAACGAATATAAAATTATTAAATCAGATACTTTAGATACATCTAAAAAAGTACAGCCCTATGATCTTTCACTGGGATTTGTACATCAAGATAAGGGCCTCGTTTTTTACAAAAACTTTGCTCATGTCACCTCAATAAGCGAACCAGATTCCGAACAATATCACTTGTCGAATTTAGGATCTCCAGAACTATATTTTAGAGATCGAACCGAAGGATTCTACCTAGGCTATCATAGTGATGGCGGATTACATCACTTCAGCAGTGTAAATAGCTTTTTAGCTGATAGCAGCAATCATTTTTTACCCAATTGCAATCCGAGTCATATGGCATACGACAAAGGAGACAACTTGTGGATTACAACTCTCAATAATGGTATTTTTTATATGCCAAATATAGCAGCTGAAACATACGGAAACCGGCAAAACTTACCGCTAAAGGCTGTATCATTAGCGGTAGCGAACGAAGACTCTTTATTTGTCGGATATGAAAACGACGAACTCTACCTTATAGAAAATAAAAACTTCAAGAAAAGAAAGATCAATACAACTCTATACTTTCAACCTAAAACCGATCCGCTATTTTTTGACCAATCCAGCAATACTTTGTTTTCTGTACATTTTCACGTGCAGGATGGTCAAGCTAAAATAAACTCATACTATGACTCTCTAACCACACTACTATACATTTCTGAGAAAGAGCAAGGCAAACGCTATCTTGGTGTTAACTACAACTCCACGATATGCTCACCTTGCACTTGCGTAAATTTAACGACTTCTACGACAGCTTTGGCCTAGGAGCGACCAAAAACTTC
>JBCCPC010000075.1:0-22310 GCA_039025055.1 Bacteroidota bacterium
CTCTACTGGGACTTTGGCGTATCGGGAACAACAACCGATGTAAGCCAGGAAGCCAACCCGAGTTTCGTCTTCCCGGAGCCGGGTACGTACGAGGTCTCCTTCACCGCTTTCAGTGCGGAAGGTTGCAGTGCTACCGAAACCAGCACCCTGACCGTAACCGACGATCCGTCGATTGCGCTGGTGGTCGAACTGAACGGTCAGGCCATAGACTCGCTGGGTGGCCCCGGCAACCTGTCCGATCCGATTTTGGTCTGCTCGCCTACGGCCGTGCTATCGGCTAGTGCGGAGGCCGACGTATCCTTTAACTACCTGGATGATAATGGGCAAAACATCGGCAGCGGTGGCAGCTTCACCGCACCGGAGGCCGGCACCTATCAGATCACGGTCGTCGCGACCGATACCGAAGGCTGTTTGGTCGATCAGGAGGTAGCTTTTGCCTACGGCCCGGTCACGATCGAAGGCGTAACCGACACCTTTGGCTGTAATAGCCTTGGCTACAATTTCACCAGCACGAATAGTGGAGCAGATAACTTACTCTGGGACTTCGGTGTAGCAGGCACCAACGACGATCAGAGCCCGGAGGCTAATCCGAGCTATACTTACACCCAGCCCGGTACTTACCAGGTAGAGCTGACTGCCACCAGCGACGAAGGCTGCGTAGACACAGAGACCTTCACCGTAGAAGCCGAAGACTTCCCACCCATCGATCTATCTGTGGACGTCAATGGTGAGGAAGTAGGACCGGCGCTCGGTATCTTGGGCTCTGTAGATGAGCCGCTGCTGGTCTGCGACGAAGAGACCATCATTGCTCCTGTGCCGCAGACGAATACCATATTCACTTACTTCGATGAGGCGGGCAATGAGCTGGGTAGCGGACCTGCCTACCAGCTGTCCGAGCCCGGAAGCTATATCGTCAATGTATTGGCCGAAGACGAAGACGGATGCCAGGTGAACTGGGATGTGCATGTCGATTTTGGGCCTGTAACTTCTATACAGAACGATACCGTCGAGTCTTGCATACGAAGAGAGCACCTCTTCAGTAGCCAGAGTGTGGGTGCCGATAGTCTCTACTGGGACTTTGGTGATCCTAGTACCACAGCTGATGAAGCAACGACCAGCCCAGTCTCTTACACCTATCCACAAGCCGGCACCTACGAGGTGCAGCTATGGGCCTATAGCGAGCTGGGTTGTATAGACCGCAGTACGCAAAACGTAGTAGTAGTCGATACGCCAGCTATCAACTTGCAGGTGCTTACAGCCGGGATAAATGTGGGTCCCGAGCCACTGCCCACTGATCTGGGCACGCCCGCAAATCCGGTGATATCTTGTGAAGCCAGCGTACAGATCGTACCACAGCCACGCCCAGGGGTAAGCTTTGCGTATTTCGACGATCAGGGCAACGCCCTCGGTGGGGGGGGCAGCTACGAGCAAGCACTCAGCGGCCAACATAACCTCAGTATACTGGCGACCGATGCAGATGGCTGTGAAATCGATATAGACGTAGCCGTAGCTGGTGGGCCGGTCGCGATAACTGCCTCCGATACCATAATCGGCTGCCTGGGCGGACCCGTGAAACTGCCCATTACCAACCTAGACGATAATGATCTACTTCAGTATGCGTGGACACCCGGCGAGCTGTTGGACGATGCCACCAGCGGAAGTCCCATCTTCCAAGGCCCCCCTGGTGTGTATGATTTTACGTCCGTAGCAACTAGCCAATATGGCTGTCAGGATAGCGTTTTGCTGCAAGCTGTGGTGCTCGATGAAGATGCCGAACTCGACTTTTCTTCCGAGGTGGAATGCGACGGACAGACCGTGACTTTCACCAATACGAGCACGGCTACCTTCGGTTATATTTGGTTCTTCGGTGACGGAGAAACCAGCACAGAGGCCAATCCTGTACACGTCTATGAGGAGGAGGGCGAGTATAATGTGACCCTCGACATCATCTACAATCAGGATTGCATCAGGCACGTCGGCTACGACGTGGTGGTGGATGCCATACAGCTGGCGGCAGGCTATGACGTGGTGCTAAATGCATGTGCCGATAGCTCGCTGACGCTCCAAATTGTAGACCAAACGGTCAATAATACGGGCAATCAACTGGCCTACGACTGGACCTTTAGCGCAGGCACACCAAACATGAGCAATGCGGCTGAGCCCGAGCTCAATATCTTACAGACGGATACCATCACGGCCAGCCTTGACGTATTCAGTGCCGATGGTTGTACTTCGGCCTACGATACGACTTTCAGCGTGAGCCTGCCAGTAGTCAATGTGCCCGACGAGATCGTCATCTGTCCTGGCGACACGGCCTTTCTCAATCCTGGCTTCAACCCTGAGCTCAATTACGAGTGGCTCAGCGCGCCCGATTTCGATCAGAATGCAGCCAATCCTGGCACCGTAGTCGACGGTATCTATGTGGTGGCCGCTACTACAACCAACTTCGATATCAACTGCGTGACCTACGACACGGTGGTGGTCAGAGATGGCCTGATACCCAACCTGGCGGTGAGCTCGAATGCCGATCTAGTGGATGTGATCAATGATGGCATTATCGAGCTGCCCGATCCTGTAAACCCAGGCAATATGCTCGAAATGCCGGTCTTGCAAAGCTGTGGTGAGCCGATCGACTTATCGGCTAACGCGCAAGCGGGGACGATCTTCAATTTTACCCGTTTTCCTGGGAATGAGACTTCCGCAGGTAGTAGCGTTACTTACAACCTGAATCCTCGCGATACGGTTATAGTCGTCGTGGAGGCTATTAGTGTAGATGCTTGCCCGAGCTACGATACGGTGGCCCTCTACAGCTCCGAGCTGCTGGTAGAAGCCGTCGATCTGGAGGTAACTGCCTGCGCCGAGCTAGACACCGCCCTGGCCGTCGTCGTGGATGGAAATACCGATGGTGTTACTTATCTCTGGGATGGCCCCAACATAAACGGCCCGATCGATGGGCCGAGTATCGATCTGACTGTAGGCGATGGCGGCCCACTTACCTATGGGGTGTCGGTAACTAATGCGGATGGCTGCACAGACGAGACTACCGTACAGCTCAACGTGATACCCTTCACCCCTAACCGCTACCAAGATACCGTAGCCGCTTGCTATAACGAGGCGACCTTGTTACCCGGCGAGCCCACCGTTGCTGGCTACGAATACGAGTGGAGCCCCATGACCGGTCTGGATCTGAGCGATCCCGATCAACCGATGGTGACTTTGCTCGACAGCCAGACCTATGTGGTGCAAATTTCAGACCCGACTACGGGCTGCCGATGGACGGAGACCATCTTTGTCGACTTGCAGGCAGATATCGGCCTGTTCATCACTCCGGCCGACACCTTGCTCTGTACGCCAGATACAGTGACCCTAACTGCCAATATGAATATCGTTAATGCTGACATTATCTGGTTTGCCGATGTGGGCTTAACCGAAATACTAGGCGGTGGTCCGACGCTTGACTTCTTCGCCGCCGAGTCTGGCGACGTAACCGTATGGGTGCAAGTGACCAACAAGCTGACGAACTGCACGGTCGTAGATCGCATGCAGATTGTTGTCGATCCTGTAGACGATAGTTTGCCATTCGATGCGATCAGTGCATGTGCCAATGATCCTACGACCTGGAATCTATTTCCCGATGGCATGAACCCGAACTACCACTACGCCTTCGACCCCATGCAGCTGGTCGATGACGACGGCAATTTCATCGGTATCGAAGACGCCGAAATCGTAGTGACTACAACAGACCTGGCTACGGGCTGTGTGGTTTTCGATACGGTAGATGTGACCTATACCGATTTCGCCGAGGTTACCCTCGAAGCTGATCTGGAGCTGGTCGTCATTCCCAATGAGGTAGAGCTGACTGTAGTCGGCTGCGAAGATTGCGACTATTTTTGGACGACCGATAATGGTACCGTCAGCCCAGATGATGAGTCAGTCGCCTACGGTATGCCCGACTTTATTGATGAGGTTACCTACGAGGTAGAGGTCAGCAAAAACGGATGCTCGGAGATACTGACCAAGATGCTGCCGGTATTTATGCCTAACTGCGATGAGTTTCACGTATTCATCCCTAATGCTTTCAGCCCCAACGGCGACAATGAGAACGATGTGCTGCGGGTGCGTTCGCAGTTTATCGATCAAGGTCTCCTCCTCGATTTCGAGTGGATGATCTACAACCGCTGGGGCCAGGAAATACTGCACAGCACCGACCCGCTCGCTTTTTGGGATGGTACTTTCAAGGGTGACCCCGTTGAACCTGATGTGTTCGGTTATTATCTGCGGGTCGTATGCCCTGACGGGCAAGAGCTGATACAGCAGGGGAATATTACGGTACTGAAGTAATTTACTGTTGGCAGCAAAGCTGCCAACAGTAAATCTGTTACACAGCCGACCAAAGCTTTGTTAATATTTGCTTTGAGTCCTTGTAGGGCCGACTTTGTATTTATGCGAATACTCTACACACTTCTACTCAGCCTATTATTCAGCTTTTTAGCTGCTCAAACCTTCACGGAGCCGGTCGAAATTATCAATAACGACTTATCGATTACGATCAGGCCAGATGGTTTTATACCTAGTATTAAATACTTTTCACCCAGTGCCGGAGATTGGGTGGGGATAGCAGATTCTAGCGGGTTTTGGATCGGCGGTCTTGATCCTGCAGCAAATCCTAAATTATCGATTTCGGATCGGGGGGATATACAAGCTGGTCTTTTTGGCACTGATAATCTTCAAGGTATTTGGCGGGTGACGAGAGAGGAGATGCTGGAATACTTTAGTGATTATAATGACAACTTCGAAATTGATGAAGAACACCCTTCAATTTTTGCGTGGCCGGCAAGAGGTAATCCATTGTTTTCAGAATATAATAACGGGATGGAGCTGCCAACTGGGTTTAATACTGTTCTTGCCCCATTTTGGAATCAGGATAGTGATTTTTTAAGCTACAACCCGTTGGCTGGTGATTTTCCATTCAGTAATGTATTTAATAGTCAGGCATTAGATTTAACTATTCCTAAAGAAAATTACTGGCTAATTTTTCAATCAGGGTTCGGGCCAGATAATGCTAGGTTGTCTTTGGCCTTAAATATCTATTTCTTCGAATGTGCAGGGGAACTTGATAATTTAGATGAATCCATATTTGTACATCTTACGTTAAAAAATCGAGGACAAGAAGATTTAATAAATATTTTTCCTAGCTTAAAAATAGACAGTAAAGCAAGTCGCTTTATGCTAACAGATTCTGTGAATAGCTCAGTTGTTCTTTATCCACCTTATGGTTTGGCCGAAAACTGCAATTTGGATTCAATAGGTGTGGGTCAGTCTTTAGGCGTGCGCGTTCCAAGAGGGGCATTAGATGAATTTGGTCAAGATATAGGCATGTCCAACACCTCTGTAATTTATGATTCTACCGGTAATTGTGGCCTCTTTTACCCAGAGGCTACTTTTTATCCTAATGAGGCCATAGCCTATTACGATAGATTGCGAGGCCTGTGGAACGATGGTTCTACTATGCAGTCACAAGGCGATGGCTATGATCAAGGGGTAAGCACGGTGAGATATGCTTTTCCAGGAAATTTAGATTCGATAACTAGCTCTTGGACAGAGATCAATGCCAACCAACTCGCTGGTGAACGCATAGCCTTAATAATGAGCGGTGATTTCACGCTTCTTCCCGGTGCGGTAAACGAAATGACTTTTCAAATCTCAGCCCTTGAGCTTCCAGAAGAGGTTGGGGTGTTTGAGCAGGTTGATAGCTTGAATAGACAAATGATAATCAACCGTGATGAATTTGGAGACTTTAGTTGCTCGTCTATCATGACTTCAACGAGCTCGCCCGAGATAAATGAGACAATATCAATAGCACCAAATCCGGCTTGGAGTTATGTTCAAATATCTACAGAAAGTAATAGGCCTGTACGCCGTGCCACCATCTTCGATATGCAAGGCCGGAAGATAATCGAGCAAGATGTTTTTCACTCTCCCGCCAGCATAGAAGTCGGTCATTTGCCTGCTGGGATGTACCTCGTTCAGGCACAGATAGGCGATGGGGTGGTGGTAGAGCGATTTGTGAAACGGTAAACGGAGGTACATTTGGACGAGGATGCGCCCTGCGGTCGCATCGTGAGAAATTGGACGCGGGTGCACACGGATTTTCACGGATTTAAAAATTTGTTTTTGTTCTGCGTTTATCGGTGTCCTGTTTAAAACGGTGATGCGCCCTCTGGCCGCATTGGAAAATTTGGACGCGGATCAACACAGATTTTTACGGGTTTTAGATCTGTGTTTATCCTGCGTTGATCTGTGTCCCATTAAATAGGCGTACTGCGCGGAGCGCAGCAGCACTGCGATCTAAAATTGGCCATACAGCCGACCAAAGCTTTGTTAATATTTGCTTCGAGTCCTTGCCAGGCCGACCTTAAACTTATGCGCACACTCTATACACTTCTACTCAGCCTATTACTCAGCTCCTTAGCTGCTCAAACCTTCACGGAGCCGGTCGAAATTATCAATAACGACCTATCGATTACAATTAGGCCAGACGGTTTTATACCAAGTATTAAATACTTTTCACCCAGTGCCGGAGATTGGGTAGAGATAGCCGACTCTAGCGGGTTTTGGATCGGCGGTCTCGACCCGGGTGGGAATCCTAAATTATCGATTTCAGATCGGGGGGATATGCAAGCTGGTCTTTTTGGCACCGATAATTTGCAAGGCATCTGGCGGGTGACGAGGGAAGAAATGTTAGAATACTTTAGAGATTATAATGACAACTTCGTAATCGATGATGAGCATCCCTCAATTTTCGCATGGCCGGCCAGGGGTAATCCGTTGTTTTCAGAATATAATAATGGTATGGAATTGCCCACTGCGTTTAATCCCTTACTTGCTCCTTTTTGGAATTGGGATGATGATTTCATGAGCTATAATCCAATGGAAGGTGATTTTCCTGTTGCCAATAGATTCACGAGATTCGTACAAGATCTACCCGCAATAAAAGAGAATTATTGGCTTTTGTTTCAATCGGGAGATTCCCAAGGCGGCGTTGAAACATCTGTAGCTTTGAATATTTATTACTTTGAATGTGGAGGTGATTTTGAAAATGTGGATGAGTCTTTTTTTATTCATGCCACACTAAAAAATAAAGAGCAAGAAGACTTATTAAATACTTTTTTTAGCCTTAAAGTAGATAGTAAAGCGGATAGATTTATGCAAACAGATACTGCAAAAAATAGTGTTATTCTTTATTCGCCTTATGGCTTTGCTGAAAATTGTAATCTAAATTCAGTAGAAGCGGATCCTTCTCTGGGTGTACGTATGACAAGGGGTTCTTTAAACGAATTTGGTCAAGAGATCTTTTTGACTCATTCTTCTGTGATTTACAAATCCGCGGATAATTGTGGTCTCGTTTATCCAGAAGCTACTTTCCACCCTGATAACGATGTAGCCTACTATAATAGATTGCAAGGTCTATGGAATGATGGTTCTTCCATGCAATCACAGGGTAATGGATACGATCAAGGGGTAAGGTCTGTGAAATATGCCTTTCCTGGGAATTTGGATTCGACAACGAGTTCTTGGACGGAGATCAATGCCAACCAATTTGCTGGTGAACGTACTGCCTTGATAACAAGTGGTAACTTTACACTTCTTCCCGGAGCTGTCAATGAAATAGCTTTTCAGATTACTGCTGTTGATTTGTCAAATGAAGTAGATTTGCTTAAGCAAGTAGACAGCTTGAAGAAAAAACTGACTCCCAATTACGATGGCTTTAATCGTACGGGCTGTACGCCAGTTAATTCTGAATTATTTCCCGAAGTAGAGCAAGAATTGCTCATTAGTCCTAACCCTTCATTAAATTATATTAGGATATACTTTCAAGATGTTTGTGATGGACGACAAATCACCATCTTCGATATGCAAGGCCGGAAGATAATCGAGCAAGATGTTTTTCACTCTCCCGCCCGCATAGAAGTCGGTCATTTGCCTGCTGGGATGTACCTCGTTCAGGCACAGATAGGCGATGGGGTGGTGGTAGAGCGATTTGTGAAACGGTAAACGGAGATATATTTGGACGGGGATACGCCCTCCGGTCGCATCGTGAGAAATTGGACGCGGATTTTCACGGATTTTCACGGATTTAAAGATCTGTGTTTATCCTGCGTTTATCTGTGTCCGATAAATTAATGTACTACGCGGAGCGCAGTCACAACATAGCCACACGGAGTGTGGCGTCCCCGGTGAGTGACGCGGATGCACACGGATTTTCACGGATAATGAAATCTGTGTTTATCCTGCGTTGATCTGTGTCCCTTTAAATAAGTGTACTGTGCAAAGCGCAGCCAACTGTGGCCAAGGATAGCGCGGAGTCTTTGAGCATTAATCACGCTTTGTTGTGATTTTGGGTGAACTTTAGTGTCTCTATTACAGTTTACAAACTAAAATCACATTATGTCGTCATTTTATAGCATCGGTCGAGATATAAAAAGCCGTCGTAGCGACCTTCGTATCACCCAGCCACAGCTGGCTAAGATCGCCGAAGTTAGCGTGAACACCATCTACAAAATAGAACGTGGTCAGGGGAACCCCAGGCTATCTAGCTTAGTGAAACTGCTTGATGTGCTGGGACTTGAGCTAGGCGTTCAGGTCAAGAAGCTAAATGTCGATTAGATATGAGGCAGGCCAGGATCAATTATAAAGGAGAGCATGCAGGAGTGCTGACTCAGCTCGATGATGGTAGCTATACATTTACCTATACAGAGTTATGGTTTATCGATAGTAACAAGCCTCCTATAAGTCTTACACTGTCCAAGTACCGGCAGACGCACCACTCTAGGATTTTCTTTCCTTTCTTTTTCAATATGCTGCCAGAAGGAGCAAATAAAGATTGGTTATGCCGCTATTTCAAATTAGATAAGGATGACTACTTCGGTCAATTGGTAATGGCGGCTAAGTATGATGCCATCGGGGCGATTACAGTAGATAAAATAGATATCAATATTGAAGTTGCCTGAGATAAATCGATGTCCGGGTACGCTTGACTCTGGTTACGACAGCTACAGCCCGGTTTGCCTCAGACATATGTTCAGTGGTAGGTCAGTCGGCCATATACTCGATTTCAGTAGTTCAGAAATTTTAACTGGAAATGATAGTGATAGCGGTGTAGGCCGCATTTCGATTTCGGGTGTGCAAGAGAAGGTGGCACTTGTACTAGATAAGAACAAACTGCGGTTTGCTAATGTAGACGAGCAGGCTCAATACATCCTTAAGCCTGTTCCTTCCTTCGGTAAATTCACTGAAGAGATACCTGCTAATGAGCACCTCACTATGCAAATGGCCAGTCAAGTCTTTGGTATCGAAACGGCAAATAATGCCCTCATCTTTATGGCTGATGGAAGTCCTGCTTATATCACAAAACGCTTTGATATCACCCGTGGAGATAAGAAATTGGCTGTAGAAGATTTTGCATCATTAATGCAGAAAAGCCCGCAAACGGATGGTAGCCAATACAAGTACTCAGGCTGCTATCTCGATATCTTCAACACCATGCGCAAGTACTTGCCAGCATATCAGGTCGAAGCCCCTAAGCTTTTCAAGCTGCTCGTTTTCAATTATTTGTTCTGTAATGGAGACGCTCATTTGAAGAATTTCTCGATTATAGAAACTAGTCGAGGAGACTTCAAGTTGGCGCCGGCTTACGATCTACTAAATACCAGGCTGCACGTAGAGGATAGCGAATTTGCACTGGAAGATGGACTGCACCCTAAGCAGCAGTCGGGTGGGCAGATTTACCAGCAATTTAAAAGATTAGGGAATGCTGCTGAAATTAATGACAAAATTTATGAAGATATCCTAGAAGAAATGCTTGCAGGGCATGAGGCTGTAGACAAGCTGATTGATAACTCGTTTTTGAGCAAGCGTAAACAGCGAGCTTACGCTCAGCTTTTTCAGCGCAGAAGAAATAGGCTGAAAAAGGGGATTGATTAGTGTATGTTTGGACGGTGATGCACCCTCCGGTCGCATCGTGAAGAATGGGACGCAGATGTACACAGATTTAAAGATCTGTGCTTATCCTGCGTTCATCCGTGTCCTACTAAATAACGTGAGGTTGAGGGCAGTTGAACGCTCGCAGGAACTAAAAGCCTTCGCAGAGCTACGGTTTTAAGCACGCTACGAGGTTCTTTTCCGAGTAAGGTTAGGACCTCGAAGCGTTTGCAAGCTCGAAGCCATAGCGGAGAACTTGTAATCCTTTGAGCGTCCGTTGTTAACCCCCAAGCCTCACGTTAACTAAACATACCGCGCGGAGCGCGGTTATACCGTGACCACAAGGAGTGTGGCGATTCCGATCTACTTTCCTTTCAATCGATCCACATCTAAAGATGGGATTTCCTTTTTGAGCAGATTGAGATAATTGACGGATGGAGCCTTGGGCGGAGTAGCCTGCTTCGGCTTAGTGGTGGAATTGGTTTTGGACATGATGTAGTTAGGACTTTGAGCTCTCTTTTATAGGTAGCGGTATAGCCACCTGCGGAAGTTTAAGAACGACAATTTAATAACTGTTCTGATTGAAACGCCGCTAGCGTGGTGCTGAACGAAGGTATTGAAGGCCCGCATAGCCTAAGCTACGGGGGGCTTCGATAGCTGAAGTGCAGTGCCGCGATAGCAAGTTGCAAATCGGACGTTTATTGAATTGACGTTCATTAATATACATAGCTCGAAAGGCTAAGTATGTTTTACGGCCTGCCTACTTTTAGTTGTTAAAGTGTTTTGTACACTAAGGGTATTTAGTCTAGACTGACTAAATCTCGTACCCCCGGAAGCCGCTCCATCACAAACGCCTCGGCGTAGCTATAATCTGCATCTCGGCCATAGACGGTGGCTTTGGCGCGCTGGTAGGCCATGAAGGCTTCTCCGGAGATGGGCGTTTCGGGCTCTCCGGCATATTCGTCGTTGTGCTCGTGGTTGAACTGTGACTTGAAGCATAGAATCAGCTCCATTTTACGCTCGAAGAAATCGCTCACGTCCACGGTCAAGTTCGGCTTGATATTGCGGTCTTGTACGTAGTGGTAGAGTGCTTTGGGCCGCCATTTTTCTTGGGGCTGGCCGCTGTAATCCTCCGTTTCGATCTTGACCAGGCCGCTGTAGAAGCAGGCATCGGAAGCAAGCTTGGCCGCGCGACCATGATCGGGATGCCGATCGGCGGGGGCATTGGCGAGTACGATGGTCGGTTTGGCGGCGCGAATTACCCTTACGATAGCCCTGATCGTTTCCTCGCTCCACTGCATAAAACCATCGGGAAGGTCTAGGTTGTGGCGGAATTTTGCCCCCATTAATCGGGCAGATTCTTGTGCTTCCTTCGTCCTTATCTCTGCTGAGCCCCGACTGCCCAGCTCGCCGCGCGTCAGATCGAGCAGGCCAACGGTATAGCCCATGTCGATATGTCGAAGCAAAGTGCCACTACACGAGAGCTCTACATCATCAGGATGGACGCCAATGGCGAGGATGTTTACAGGAGAAGGTGTGGTATTCATCTGATAACCTTAAAAGTTTGAGTGCGCCCGTCGTCTAGGAATAACTGAACGAGATAAGCTCCCCTACGTTCAGTCCGTAGGTCTATCCAAAAATCATCTTGCGCTCGAATCCGGCCGCTTTGCAGCATTCGACCGTCGGTGGTGAAAACCCGAAATCGACCATTGGCGGGTAATACCCCAAAACCAAATCGACCGCTGCCATCGGGTCTTACCTCAGCTATGGTATTCGGAATGTTTAGCACCCAGATTGGATCGGTATAGACCAACTCACTGCCGGGCTCGCCTATGCCGAGTCGATAAAGGTTCTCACCGATCAGGGGGTCGGTATCTGTCCAGGTGTAACTGGAGTTACTGCCTTCGGCATCGACGTTAGCCAGAAAGATGTACTCTGCATCGATTGGGGCTTTGCGCTGCACGAGAAAATAGTCGGTATTTCCTTCTTCGGCGGTTGCCCAGTCAAGGGTGATCTGCCCGTCGTTGAGTGCACCCGTAAAACTCAAGAGGGCAAAAGCCGGTGGCATATTGCCGTAAAATACCCGGCTGTTGCCGTACACGTCATTGAAGGCCAGCAGATCATCCCAGATGGTACTGGCTATGGCGGCGTAATTATTCCTGATCTGTTGGTGAATGATGCTTGGCGGTTGATAGGCTGCTGGCACGGGCTCGGCATAGATAGTGCTGTAGGTGATCATGGCCGCCAAGAAATAGAGGTTGGCCCTTCCGTGGGGCGCATCGTCTTCGTACCAGTCGGTGATGGCGACCTGATCGGTCAGTGAACTTTCCAAAATGTCGGCCATGATCGGCCCCACCGGGACCATACGCACCTGATACTCGGGTCTGGTGGCGAGCAGGGAGTCTTGGTAGGTCAGCCACCAATCGTGAAACTCACCACGGGTGTAGTTGTGGTAGTCAGCGTATTCATCGGGGCTTGGTGGAAAGCCGTTGCTTAAGAAACCACCCATATCCGGCCAGTTTTCGTAGACCAGGAACTTCATGCCAGCTTCCTCATTTTCCACCCAGTCGAACACCGTTTCCGTGGCCGATAGGGGGGTTACATCTGGCTCATTGAAATAAGGCTCGATCGGCGGCTGATACTGTATAAAGTTGCCTGGGGTGATGATGGTGGTGCTGAAGTCGGCGGCGCTGAAAGGCTCCGTATCTGACTCCCAGGCGGAGGTGACGATGTCGTAGCCCCATTGCGAAAAAGGCGGCAGGTTGATGTGCTGGGGCAAGAAACCGTACTTGCCCGAAACGGCTACGGTATGCCCGCCCGCTTCGGCCAGTAGGTGCAGCCAGTGGGGTACGGTCGTCTCGTCGCTGGGCGTAGGAATGAGCGGCGGCCGATGATCGATCAGGCTGTGGCCAAAAATGTACAGCCGCTCGTCTTGCTGCTGCGCATAGGGAATGGTAGGGAATAGTAGCAGCAAAAGAAAAGTCGACAAGCAGGAAGTTACAAATGGGTACACAAACATTCGTTTCATAGCTTACTTTGTAAAGAAGATCAAAATAGTTTTACTGCTCGTACAAAACCTCTCCCCCAATCACCGTCATCACCACCTCGGTTTCCAATATTGCCTCGTCCGTACAGCTGACTAGGTTGCGATCTAAAATCACGAAATCAGCCAGCTTGCCGGGCTCCAGGGTGCCTTTCAGTTCTTCCTCGAAAGCGCCGTAGGCATTGGCCAGGGTGTAGGAGTGCAGGGCTTCGAGGCGCGTCATCGATTGCTGAGGGAAGAAGTAGATGTCTTGGCCGGCGCGCTTGCGGGTTACGCTGGCGTAGAGACTCTCGAAGGGATTGAGGTCTTCCACGGGGGCGTCGGTACCGTTGAGGACGACGGCACCTGCATCGAGCAGGCTTCGCCAGGCGTAGGCACCATCGCGGGCGCGCGACTGACCGAGGCGCGTCTCGGCGAAGAGGGCATCGCTGGTGCAGTGTATGCCCTGCATACTAGCGATTACGTCCAGCTCGGCAAAGCGCGATATATCGTCGGGGTGCAGGTGCTGGGCGTGCTCGATGCGCCAGCGATGATCTTCGCGATCGGCTAGCTTGCTTTCCATCAGGTCTAGGGTAAATCGGTTGGCGCGGTCGCCGATGGCGTGCACGCACAACTGGAGATTCCTTTCCTTAGCCATATCAGCTATACGGGCCACATCGTGCACGGTGGTGGTATTTTGACCTTCGAAGCCAGGCTGATCGGCATAGGAAGCCAGCAACCAGGCACCGTAGCTGCCCAGGGCACCGTCGAGTTCAGACTTGATGGCCCGGCAGGTGAAGCGATCGTCTCCTGCATTCAAGATGGGGAGCTTATTCAGTCTGTTGGGGTAGGCGGCTAGTGTATCGGCGGGGTGGCGCAGCATGGCCCACAGCCTGATGCGTAGGCTATCTTGCTTGGCAAGAGTCGTGTATCTATCTAACTCCGTAAAACTGCTGCCTGCATCCTGGAAGCTGGTGATGCCGTAGCGCAGGGCTTCGTCTTCGGCAGCGCGAACTCCGGCCAGCCATTCGGCATAGCGCTTTTCGGGTTGCAGGGTCTGTAGGTAGTTTTGGTAGGCATCGGTGATGATGTCCATAGCGCGCTCTTCGAATACGCCGACGGCTTCCCCTGTCTGATCTCGGACGATGCGGCCACCGGGCGGGTCGGGGGTTTCGCGGGTTAGCCCGGCCATGTCCATAGCGGCTTCGTTGGCGTAGAGGGAGTGGCCGCTGGCGTGGCGTAGCATGACTGGGTTATCGGGGGTGAGCGCACTTAAACCCTGGTGCAAAGGATAGCCACCATAGCTCTGCGGATGTAGCTCTGCCCATTTTTCCTGGTGCCAGCCTCGGCCGGTGATCCATTGACCCTCGGGGGTTTGCTCGGCGCGGTCGGCGACCATCTGCACGATGTCTTCCCACGAACGCGAGCGCAGGAAGTTGAGGTTGCGCAAGCTACTGCCCAGCCCGCTGAAGTGGCCGTGACCTTCTATCAGGCCCGGCATTACGAATTGACCGTTCAAGTCGGTACGCTTGGTACCTGGGGTGAGCCAGTCGGTCAGATCGGCAGTATCTAGGCCTACGGCTAAAATGCGTCCGTCGGATCCAATAGCCATAGCCGTTCCGCAATAACTATCGTCGGCAGCTGGACCGCTTAGGCCAGGGCAATCGACGCCCGTCCAGATTTGCCCATTGTACACCAACCAACTGGCAGCAGCAGTAGTAGAGCCTTCGTTTGCGTTGTTGGCACACGACCAGCCTATGGCCATAAAAATCAAAAAAAGTAAAACGCGCAAGGTGACTCAATTTTCACCAAAGATAGTGTCAATCTTCTCCCGTAGCCAACGAGATCGGCCGGTTTATGCCTTCTTCTAAAGAGATAAAAGTTTCGGTGCGCTGCACGCCACTTACACGCTGCACTTGTCTGAGCACTTCGCGTAGCTGATCGGTATCGCGGCATACGACCTTGATGAATATGCTGTACACGCCGGTGGTGTAGTGGGCCGTCACGATCTCAGGTATTTGGCGCAAGTGTTCTATGGCCTCTTCATAAAACATACTTTTATCGAGATAAACCCCCAAGAAGGCCGTGACATCAAAGCCGAGCTGAGCAGGCTCTACCAGTAGAGTCTGTCCACGCACTAAACCCGCCTCGATCATCTTGTTCATGCGCACGTGTATGGTACCGCCCGATACGAAAAGCTCTTTGGCAATATCAGTAAATGGGCGCTTAGCATCGGCCATGAGTAGGGAGAGGATCTTGCGATCCAGATCGTCTAGTTTTAGAGACTTATTCATAACTATATAAACCTATGTAACGATTTCATGTATTTTAATTGCGAAGGTCTTCGTGCAAAATATTGCGATTTTTTAGACTTTCGCAGGTGGTAAACTCTCGTCGAAACGGAGTGGATATTGAAACTATAAAGCCTCTAAAAGCGGTTAATTAATTCAATTGTCTGAATGACGTAATTGTGGTATGTAAAGCTGGCGAAGCCGTCATAACTTCGCACGTACAAATATGTTATTATTTTATGAAAAATTCACTGGAAGCGGATAATTTCATTGAGGAAATTGTAATCGAAGACCTAGAAAATAGCAAACATGGTGGTCGTGTACACACGCGCTTTCCGCCCGAGCCCAATGGTTTTTTACATGTAGGTCATGCCAAGGCGATATGGATAAACTTCGAGATCGGCAAGAAATTTGGTGGAAAGACCAATCTGCGACTAGACGATACCAACCCCACTACAGAAGATACCTCCTATGTCGACAACATCAAGCGCGACATCGAGTGGCTGGGCTATGAATGGGAAGGCAGTGAGCTTTACGCTTCCGACTACTTCGAAGAGCTCTACCAAATGGCCGTCGACCTGATCAAAAAAGGCTACGCTTACGTAGACGACAGCACCGCCGAAGAGATTGCGGCTACAAAAGGAGATATAGGCGTAGCCGGTACCGATAGCCCATACAGAGATAGAACCGTCGAAGAAAATCTCGATTTGTTTCGGTGCATGCGCGATGGCGAGTTCCCTGACGGTGCTAGGGTACTACGGGCTAAGATCGATATGGCTCACCCCAATTTGCTCATGCGCGATCCGCTGTTGTACCGCATCAAGCACGAAACCCATCACCGCACGGGCGATGATTGGTGCATTTACCCCATGTACGACTTCGCGCATGGGCAAAGCGACAGTATCGAAAATATTACCCATTCGCTCTGTTCCTTAGAGTTTCGCCACCATCGCGACCTCTACAACTGGCTGATCGAAAAGCTGGAGATATTCCCCAGCCGTCAGATCGAGTTTGCCCGCATGAATGTCGACTACATGATCACCAGCAAGCGCCGATTGAAGCGTTTGGTCGACGATGGTATCGTTTCTGGCTGGGACGATCCGCGCATGCCTACGCTGGCGGGTCTGCGCAGGCTGGGCTATCCGGCGGCTGCGCTACGCGAGTTTTGTAGCCGTACGGGTGTGGCCAAGCGCGACAACCAACAAGAGATAGATCTGCTCGAATTCTGCGTGCGCGAAGAGCTCAATCGCATTGCCAATCGCTATATGGCTGTTCTCGACCCCGTCAAGCTGGTGATCAGCAACTACCCAGCTGGCGAGGTCGAAAACATGGATATCGACAACAATCCCGAAGATCCCGAGGCGGGTTCCCGCCAGGTGCCTTTCGGTGCCGAGCTGTACGTGGAGCGTTCAGATTTCCGCAAAGAGCCGCAAAACCGCAAGTGGTTCCGCTTGGCACCGGGCAAAGATGTTCGACTCAAAGGTGCCTATATCCTCCATTGCGAAGGCCATGAAGAAGATGAAGACGGCCATGTAACCCAGATCAACTGCACCTATTATCCCGACTCGCGATCGGGCAGTGATACCAGCGGTCTGAAAGCCAAGGGTACGCTTCACTGGGTGCATGCCCCATCGGCTGTAGATCTGGAGGTAAGAACCTACGATCGCCTATTCACCGATCCCCAACCATTGAAGCACGAAGACCGCGACTTTATGGAGTTTGTCAATAAAGATTCGTTGACCGTCAGCACCGCCAAGGGCGAGCCGGCCCTGGCATCTGTGGCTTCTGGCACGCACTTTCAGTTCTTGCGCCAGGGCTACTACGTCAAAGATGAAGCTTCTACGCCTGAGCATCCAGTTTTTAATCGGACGGTGGGACTGAGGAGTAGTTTTAAACCGAATAATTAAGGGATTTGCTGGCCGCGAAGTCTATGGAGTTAACGACAGCTAAAGAATCATTTGTCGTTTTACCAAACTCTTTAAAATAGTATGTGTATGCTTTCGGACTATAGAAGTCAAGCCCCCTTTCTCCGGGGGGAGAAAGGGCGGGGGATAGAGGGGAAGCAAACGCTTCAAACAAGTTCCACGCATTAAATAACGACATTGTATCAGGACATAAAATACCTTTCACTATGCCAATAAATGCAACTGACCTTAGAGTCAACTACACTTTAGATGAGCTGCTTGAAAGCCAAGCCCCCGACGAGCCAATGTCACTCTTCGAAGCGTGGTTTAAGGCCGCACAGGAATCCGATACGCCAGAGCCCAATGCTATGGTTGTCGCTACGGTACAATCCGACGGTATGCCCGCTGCACGAGTAGTACTCCTAAAAGAAGTGAACAAAGATGGCTTCGTGTTCTACAGCAATTATGAAAGCCGTAAGGGCCAAGAGCTGGCTGAGAATCCCAAAGCAGCTGTGGTATTCAACTGGTTGGAGCTTCAACGCCAAGTGCGTATTGAGGGCCGAGTGGAGAAGCTGTCGGTCGAGAAGTCGACGGCCTACTTCCACTCCAGACCGCTCAAGAGTCAACTCGGTGCTATTGCCAGTCCGCAAAGTAAAGAGATACCCAACCGCGAGCCCTTGGAAAGCCGCATGTCTGAACTGCTGGAGGCGTACAGCGACAAAGAGCAGGCACCCAAGCCAGAACACTGGGGCGGGTATATCGTGATTCCGCAGTTGATCGAGTTTTGGCAGGGGCGGCAGAGCCGACTACACGATCGGCTGGTGTACACCAGAGCGGGAGATGGGACTTGGAATAGGGTGAGGCTTGCGCCCTAAAGGGGTTTTCGACCTTTGGCCGAAAACGTAAAAATAGGACGCGGATTTTCGCGGGATTAACACGGATACATACATCACGAAAATTTAGAGGCCTGACCGAAGGTCAAACCTCTAAAATCCGTGTGAACCCGTGTTGATCCGCGTCTCATTCAAATTTTTCTGGCTGTGCCAGAAAATCAGAGTACGTACGCGTTTTTCTCAATCAAATACTCCGCCACTACCCTACGTAGTTTCTTCACATTCTGAGGCGGGTACTTGGTAAACCGCTTGATACCCATGGTGAAGGTGCGCAGTAGGTCGCCTTCAGCGAAGCTAGCTACAGCATCAGTTGCATTTTTGGCCATGCGGGCGTTGGCATCGTGGAGGTAGACTTTCAAGATGGCAGGGTAGACTGCTTCAGGATGCTCAAGCTCGCGACCTTCCAGTTTTTGAAGGCGTAAAAGTAGAGCTTCTGCTTCGAGCAGGTCGCCCAGCATATCGGCTATGTTCATGAGTATCTCTTGCTCTTCCTTGAGGTTGAGCTCTCCGTCCTTTTGCTTTTTGGCGGCAGCACCTGCTACCATCAAAATTAGCTTTTTGAAATTGGCGACGGCTCTAGTTTCTTCGCCATAGGTACCGGTAGCTGGCTCCAGTGAAGGCACGGAAGCCAATTCCTTCTGCACGCTCCAGGCTGGCCCCACTAGATCGATGGCCCCATTCTTGCCGCGGCGCAGCAGCATATCTACGCTCAGTAGGCGGTTGATCTCATTGGTGCCTTCGTAGATGCGGTTGATGCGTGAGTCGCGATAGCCGCGTGCAATGGCACTCTCTTCGCTATAGCCCATACCGCCGTGAATTTGGAGTACTTCGTCTACGACATAATCGAGGGCTTCCGAGCCTGTGAACTTGAGCAGGGCGCACTCTATAGCGTACTCTTCGGCGGCGGCTCGCTTGGCTTCGCCATAGACGATGCCCTGGTCTTTAGAGGCTTCGGAGTGGTCTTGCAGCATCTGACTTACGCGGTATAGCGCACTCTCAGCCGCATAAGTGCGGATGGCGCAGTTGGCGATCTTGTATTTGATGGCCCCGAAATTAGAAATGGGCTGCTTGAATTGGTGGCGCTCGTTGGCATACTTGATGCCATCAGTCATAGCCATTTTGCAGCCACCAATGCTAAGCGCATGTAACTTGAATCGACCTGTATTCAGGGCGTTGAAAGCGATGAGGTGGCCCTTGCCGATTTCACCGAGGAGATTTTCCTTGGGCACCTTCACGTTCTCGAAGAAGACCTGACGAGTAGAGCTGCCTTTGATACCCAACTTGTGTTCTTCTGCTCCTAAGCTCAGCCCGTCTGAATCAGCATGGACGAGGAAGCCCGTGAATTTATCGCCGTCTACCTGTGCGAATACGACGAATAGATCAGCAAAACCCGCGTTGCTGATCCACATCTTCTGCCCGTTGATGAGGTAGTGATTACCATCTTCGGTCAGGTCTGCCCGGGTCTTGGCAGCCAGTGCATCTGAGCCTGAGCCTGGCTCTGTGAGGCAATAGGCGGCGATGATCTCGCCGCTGATCAGCTTAGGCAGGTATTCTGCCTTTTGCTTTTCGCTACCGAAGTAGAGTATCGGCAACATACCGATGCCGGTCTGAACCGCATAAGCAACCGTAAATGCTGCAAGGCTGCCACCTAGTTTCTCGGTGATCAGGGTATTGGTGTTGGTATCTAATTGTAGTCCGCCGAATGACTCGGGCATATGACTACCGAGCAGGCCCTGCTCGGCCAGTTTGCCGATCAGGCTGGGCATAAGGCCCTCTTCTTGTTTCTCTAACCGATCTATAACAGGCCAAATTTCAGCCTCTATATAGTCGGTAACCATACCCTTGATCATGAGTTGCTCCTCATTGAAATCTTCGGGTATGAAAGTCTGTTCTGGTTTCGTATCGTCTATGAGAAATGCGCCGCCTCGAATAAGTTTCGAAGAAGGTGGATTGTGTGACATCTATGCTCGATTTGTCGTGTTTTATGAAGAATAGTAAAAGTAAGAAAACTAACAAAATTTTGATAATTCACAGGACATAACATGCAAATAACTTTCGTTATTGCTATATTTGCGCCCTATTTGGAGGGCACCCCAAAACCCAACGCCAAGAACACCCATAACATTAATCACAAAAAACCAAAATTAGGCATGGCAGCCTCCAACCGGATAGTGGGCCTTCCCCACGATCTCCGCTTCAACTTGCTCTCAGCTTGTTCATACGTAAATAATGGTGCCCGGCAATTGCTGGAACCATTCGATCTCACACCAAAGCAATACGACATTCTAGTTCTTCTCGAAGAACACGATCCAAAGCCATTGTCTATACAGAAAGTGCGCAACAGCTTGGCCGATAAGATGTCTGATGCGAGCCGCCTCATCGACCGCTTGCACCGCAAAGGCTTATTGGAAAAAACACCCAGTAGTGAAGACCGCCGCAGTAATCTCGTCGAGCTCACCGACAAAGGACGTGAACTGCTACAAGAGCTTTCTGAAAAGTACAGCAGCACAGATCAGCAAATCGATAGAAATCTCGATAGAAAGCAGCTCGATCAGCTTAATGAGCTACTCGAAAAGCTGGTGACAGACAATAAGTAGGTAAATGTAAACGGTCTAAATCAGCCTATGGCCGATTTAGATCGTTTAGAGCTCGTTAGGAAATCACACTTTCGGCTGCTCTTGCCAAATTTTGTGCTGTACTTCGTTGCTGCATCGGTCACTTAGCTAAGGCTAAGCTCCCTCTTTGCGCCTCGTTCAGCTCAAAATTTGGCGGCGTTCGCTCGAAAAGCAATTCCCCAACAAGCTCTTACATTTGCACTATGAACCTTTCTCTGCGCTTAGCTTGGCGATATTTATTCGGCAAAAAGTCGACTAACGCCATCAATGTAATCACGGCCATCGCTGGTCTGGGGGTTACTATCGGAGCTATGGCGCTAATTCTCGTACTGAGTTTCTTTAATGGCTTCGAGGATCTTTTCCTCGGCATGTTCAATGATCTCAATCCTGATCTGAGGGTCACTGCCGTGCGCGGAAAGACCTTCGAGGCGGATACGGGCACCATATTCCGGCTCGAGCAGATGGATGGGGTAGAGATCGTATCGGAAACGATAGAGGAGACCGCTTTCTTCGAGTATCGGAGCAACCGAAATCCTGGAAAATTCAAGGGCGTTGATCGTCAGTATGTCGGTATCAATCGGATAGATACGATGGTCAGGCGTGGTAAATACGTACTGAATAATTCTGGTCGGTACTACGCTGTGTTGGGTCGCCAAATGACGCTTTCTCTAGGCGTAGACACCGAAGACCCCTACGAACCTCTACGCATATATATGCCCAGGCGTAGGCGCGGAAGGAGCGGTGGCATAAACCCACTTTCGGGCAGACAGCCCATACACAGCCGTACGGTTATTCCTTCGGCGACCATCAGTACGCCCGAGGCTTTCGAGAATCAAGCCGTGATTATCGACATCGGTCTGGCGCGCGAACTCTTGGAGCTGCCCGACCGCACCGTCTCTGCCCTGGAAATAAAACTGGGCAGCGAGCGCAACCTGAAGCGCATACAGCAAGAGGTGCAAGAACTCTTCGGTAAAGATTACCTGGTGGCGAATCGCTATGAGCAGGAAAAGGGCTTGCTGAGCCTGATGAATATCGAAAAATGGATCGCCTTCGCCATAGCCGGGCTCATGATGCTGCTCATTTCCTTCAACTTGGTCGGTGCGCTCTGGATGATCGTATTAGAAAAAAAGCGCGACATTGCTATCCTCCAAAGTATGGGCATGACCAATAGCGATATACACAGCGTATTTCTCAGGCTAGGGCTTTTGCTTTGTAGCATAGCATTAGTGCTCGGCTTGGTTTTGGCCGCTATCGTCTACTGGCTACAACTCAGATACGAGCTGTTTGTGTTGCCTGGCTCCGTAGGCGAGCCATTTCCCATATCCATGCGGTTCAGCGATTTGCCGATCATTGCCGCAGTGGTATTGACGATTGGGTATTTGGCATCGGTTTTGCCTGCTCGCCGGGCGACGCGGGTAGATGCCATCGTGAGAGAAGAGTAATTAAAAAGCTTTTCAAAACGAGCAAGCTCGTTTTGAAAAGCTAAACTGGGTGGCTTCAACAAAAAAAAAAAACCCCCGCGGCGCCGCCGAAGGGGGGTTTTTTTTTTTTTTAAGACACCCACTTATTTCTTGTTAATCGTTTTAATAAAGATCTCGAAAGAA
>JBCCPC010000076.1:0-21786 GCA_039025055.1 Bacteroidota bacterium
ACCCAGTACCCAGTACCCAGTACCCAGTACCCAGTACCCAGTACCCAGTACCCAGTACCCAGTACCCAGTACCCAGTACCCAGTACCCAGTACCCAGTACCCAGTACCCAGTACCCAGTACCCAGTACCCAGTACCTAAAATATTAACTGATATGCAAAGAAGAACAACACCAAATAAATCCACAAGCCATCCAAAAAGTGCCAGTACATGCTCAGCAGCCTTAAGTTTAACCGCTTGTCGGGGTCGCTGAAATAGACGAGTACGCTGACTGGCTCAACCATCTTTTTACGGGCGTTGACGAGGAAAACAACTAGAAAAGGAATGCCTCCGATCACGTGTAAAAAGTGGAGAAAACTGATGACATAGAGATAGCCGGCAGAGTTGTCGGAGCTGGCAAAGATCTCTCGCTCGAAGAGCTGATACCAGGCTAAAATTTGAGCTACCAAGAATAAGACCGTCAGTGCCAGCGTGTATTCGAGCATGCGTATGTACCCGCTTGTATTGTCGGTTTTATACATTGTTTTGGCTCGGTTCAGACAGTAGCTGCCCGCTAGTAGTATGGCCGTATTGATGAGGAAGAGTAGGGGCAATTGCAGGGGGGGCAATTCGCTTTGTACGCGATTGTAGACAAATGCCGCACTCAAGGCCAAAAACAGCATGACCAAGCTGACGAGCAGCAAGGTCATAAAAACGCTTCGGGGGTGAAAGCCTAGATTTTCGTTAGCGGTATCGCCCAACTCGTAGGGCCTGTCGCTTTCTTCAGGAAGATTTTTGGTCTCCATGGTGGTTTTTGTTGCGTCGGCAGCGTTCGCTACAATACTTTACCTCGTCCCAGACCCTTTCCCACTTTTTGCGCCAACTGAATGGCCGACCACAAACGGGACATATCTTTTCAGGCAGATCGGATTTACGTCGCTGCTTGGGCACAAGTTTAAGATTTTTGCTTTTCAAGTTCAGCAATGCGATCTTCTAGTGCTTCTGCTTCTTTGATCATGGCGGCGTAAGCTTTTAAATCACCACTGCGCTGCACCTGCATGGCTTTGGCGAGTAGCTCTTCGTGCTCTTTTTGCAATTTCTTGACCGGGTCTTTCTTGAACATTCCAAACATAGCGGAATAAATTTTTTAAATTAACGGCAGAGGATGAAAAGTGTTTGGATTAGTTCGCTGCGCTGGCCGCTGGCCATCTCAGCGAACTAATCCAGATAAGGTTATTCTCGCTGGCCGCTTCACCCCTCGAAACCAAACTGTCGCCCGCTTCTTAAAATACCCGCGCTTAGCTGCATCGAAAGTCAAGCTCACCTTACCGATCTCACCAGTCGGTGTAGGGGTCACTTCCCAGTCGCTGGCCGTACAGCCACAGCTGGTGCGCACGTTGTCGATGATAAGTGCTGAATCGGTTTGGTTTTGAAATCGGAAAGTAGCGGTCACTGCGCTGTCTTGCGGTATAGTTCCAAAGTCTATTTCCAGCGGGTCGAGCCAGGAAATATCCGAATCGGGAGGAATACTATCCACTCCGCTCATGCGAGAATCTCCGACCTGCGCCTGCCTGCCATCCGCAGGTAGGCAGGGAAGCTTGCCTGCCGAGTGCACGCATGCAGGTACAAACAGAAATAACCAGATCAATTGCACATTATTATAACGTCTTACAGCATTTCATCATTGCCAAAGCAGTACGACTCAAAACGAGATATGAGTTTTTAGCCGTACCCATTACCTCATCACGTTAAGAATTTCATAAGCTGCACACCCCACACAACTTTGGCCACAACCCACACTTTCTAATGGCGTTAGTTAACCAAATCAAATAAAACCATGAAACAACTATTTGTCCTTCTTGCTTTGGCTTTTTCTGGCTCATTATTCAGTCAGGTCGTCGTTAATGGTGTAAATATTAACAACCTAGAAGAGGTAACTTTCGTTCGGCTGATCGTGCAAGAGCGATTCTTGAGCAACCAGGTCGTCGTTTTTGTCGATTATGGGCAAAGCGTACAAGGTGCGCCACGCCGCAATCGCGAGGTCATCAATCCGCGCGATGGCAAGCGCATCAAATTCAACTCGGCCATCCACGCTGTAAATTATATGCTAGACAATGGCTGGGAATATGTCGAGTCGCTGATTCTACCGACTGATGGCAGTGCCAATGGTTCTGGAAATGTGCAATACCTGTTTCAGCGCCCTACAAACTAGGATATCTTCGGTCAGGCAGAGCCTGGCCGGCGATGTCTACAGATCTAATATCACTTTCAGATTCCGGCTAGAAAATTATTATTCCCCTTCCTCCGCTCTTTCTATGATCTCCCAAGTGTGGTCGGCCAGTAGCTTGATGGTCGCGATATAGTGGTATGGCGGATTAGCCCCCCACTCGGCGGGGCTCACCAGACTCATGACCGATTTGTCGTTGCTAGGGCGGCGATAGAGATAGTACAACCGACCGATGATGGGATCGATATTTATCTCGGCTTCGTAGATACGTTCCGAGATGGTCATCCGGTTTTGGATTTCGTTGGCCTGACGGGCCAGCAGTTCGATTTGGGCCTTGATCTGATCGAGCTGCATATCGGTTTGCTCGTACATAGCCGTCATAGCCAAGCCCTTGATCTTGCCCTTGTCGATGGGCTTGATGGTCGCGCCGCCACGCTCATGGGCATAGGGCAACAAGTGCGGGTTTTCCGCAATCTTTTCCGCATCGATAGGGTTGACGAAATCGTCGCGCGTAGTTTGCTCTTCTTTCGGCTCGTCGGTCATACTCCTTAAACCTCAAAATTGGCTGCGAGTTGCGATATTCGCCTCATGTCACGCCAATTCGTCGAAAGCGGCCTGCCGTTCAGCTTTCCCGCCGACCACTGGGTGCGCGCTTTCGATGAGCATAGATTCTACCAGGCCATCAGCGGCCACGGGCTCAAAGCCGTCGATTTTGCTGTACTACCTCCTGAAGGGCCGCTACAACTGATCGAAGTCAAGAACTATCATCCACGCCTCGATGAGCAGGGCATCCCTTACCCCGTCGTGCATCCCACAGTCGATGATTTGGTCGAGCAGCTCATCAGCAAATATAGCGACAGCCAACGTATCATTCGCGTAGTCGATAGCTACTACCAGCGCAAATGGTACTTCAGATTGCAGTTGCAGATAGCCAGCCAAGTACCCAAATTATTCCCAGATTCCGATCTACTATTCTGGACCCGGGCTGAGCAGCGCAATCAGCAATTTGAGCCTCAGCCGGTATTGTTTTTAGCTATCCCAGAGCTTCTTTTAGACTTCCGCAGGTCGGTCGCCGAGAAATTAGCGAAGGAAAATCCCCACTGGAAGATTAAATATTAGGGGCGGCGGAGCCGCCCCTAATATTTAATCTTCATTCAACTTACCCCCACAAAACTTACAATACACCGCATCATCCGCATGGCCTTCTTTGCAGCAAAAGCGGCAGACCTGGGTATTCGTAAAATTGGCTCGGGTGCCTTTGATCAGCTCGGTGGTGACAATACCCGTAGGCACAGCTAGTATAGCATAACCTGTGATCATCACGACCGCCGATAGAAACTGCCCGATATTGGTCTGAGGCGTAATATCTCCATAACCTACGGTAGTCAGGGTGACGATGGCCCAATAAATCGAACGAGGTATGCTCGTGAACCCATTGTTTTGCTGTCCTTGCCCCTCTATCAGATACATCACAGATCCAATGATCACTACGAGTAAAATCACAGCAAGTAGGAAGACCAAAATCTTGTTGCGACTTTTCCCGATCGCTTTTTGCAGCTGGTCGCCTTCTATCAAGAACTTGCCGAGTTTGAATACGCGGAACACCCGCATCAGTCGCAGTATCCTCACTACGACTAGTGCCTGGCCGCTGCCTACGAAAATCGAAAGGTAAGTCGGTAAAATTGCTACTAAGTCTATGATACCATAGAAGCTGAGCGCATAATTCCACGGTTTACGCGTTACCCATAGCCTAAAGATGTACTCTATTGTAAAGATGATGGTAAATATCCACTCCAGGGTGACGAATAGGGTATGGTACTTAATGTCATACTCTTCAACACTCTCCAGCATCACGGTGATCACAGAGAGTACGATGAGCACCATGAGTGTCACATCAAACCAGCGGCCAACTTTGGTATCGGCCTCGAAGATGATTTCGTGCACGCGATCTCGGAGAGTCACAGGAGGCAAGGTATAAGATATTTTTCAGATTTGATTTTGTGGGCGCAGCCCACAAAATCAAATCTGAAAAATATCAATCTCAATAATCCCCAATTTATCTTTTTGTAAATTTGTTCCCTTTCCAAATAGAAACTGAAACATATATGCACAAGGCCGCGATCATCGAAGACGAACAGAATGGTTTGATCAATCTCAAGCACATGCTGGCCGAGCACTGTGATAATATCGAAGTCGTTGCAGAAGCCGATGGCGTAGAGTCGGGCTACGAACTATTTAGTGAGCCAGGCTTTGAAGTCGATGTCGCCTTTCTGGATATCAATCTGCGCGATGGCAAGGTCTTTCAATTGTTGAATCGATTGAGGCCAATAGATTTTGATATCGTATTCGTGACGGCTTATGATAAATTTGCCATGAAGGCATGTGAGTACGCATCTATAGGATATATTCTCAAGCCTATCGACCCCGATAAGCTGGTAGAAGCCGTCGGTCGTATTCAGCCGCCCAAGCGTGGCAAGACTGAAGATAGACTGCGGGTCATGCAGCAGTATACGAGCCACCCCAACGCTTTCGAGAAAATGTCGGTATCTGCCCTCGATGGTATGCACTTTGTGAAGATTAGAGACATCGTGCGCTTTGAGGCCGAAGACAATTACACCCACATTTTTCTCAAAGGCGGTCAGCGCATTACCGCTTCTAAGACGATAAAAGCTTACGAGGACCTGCTGAGTCCTTTCAATTTCTATCGCGTGCACAAGCGTCATGTCATCAATATGAACTTTATGCGCAAGTTTGTAAAGGGAGACGGAGGCTATCTGATTATGGAGGATGACGTCAGAATCGAAGTGTCGAGAAGGCGCAGACCTGCATTTATGGACCAACTTCGTCGCCTACAAGAGGGACTTTAACAGGGTATGGGGTCTGACATTTAAAAAAAGTACCCTATTTTCGTGTTTGAGAAAACTACCCAATTGCTACACATGGCAAAGAAGAACAAAAAAACAATAGACGAGCTCAAGCGAGACCATAAGCCGCTTGATAAAAAGCAAATGGACGAGGTCAAAGGCGGTAATAGGCGCAGCTGGATACGCCGTATCTGTAGCGCAATTACGCCCCAGTAGTCTTTCGATAGACTACAAGACCACATTGTCGTTCACAAGCTCGTCGCGCACAGTAATGTGATCGTATGACGGCTAAGGCTAAGCTGGAACAAGACTTGATTTCAGAACTGGAAGCGTCTTTAAAATCATCTACGAAGCTCAAAGATCGCGTAGATACCATCGGCGAGTTGCTGGATAGATACCTGTTCACCGATCCAGTGCGGGCTACCGAACTACTCGCTGCCAGATCGGAACTACTCGAACGAATAGATGATCCTGTGTCAGAGTTAAGGCATCTTGCGCAGTCAGCTACCAGCCATAATCTAGCATATCGATATAATGAAGCCAGTGTCAGCCTTAAAAAGGCGCTCCAACTAGTTAAAAGTGCCGGAAGCCTGCTTGACAAAGCCGAGCTCGAACTCGATTACTGTGTCAGCTTGACCAACCGGCAAGAGTTAGAGCCAGCAGGCGGCTGTCTCGAGCGAGCCGAACGCTACCTGCGCCAAATGCCCGACGAGCATTTAAAGGCCAGGCTGCTTTGCCGTCGTGGTTACTTGTATCTCCATTCCGTCAGGCATACTAAGGCTATCCATGCTTTTTTGCAGGCTTTCAATATTCTATCGTACAGTGAGCGGGCACTCAGCTTGCGCGACCAGTATTGCTTTACCCTGGTAGACTCCGGGCTGGGGCGGGTATATGCTCAGATGGGCGATTACAGCAAATCTATCGATGCCTTCCAGCGAGCATTAGACAGGGGCCGATCGCACGGTCTAAAAGGCCGATTAGCTTGGTATCTAGCTAATCTCGGCAACGCGCTACTCAACGATAACCAGTACGTCAAAGCTAGTTATCTCCTAACGGAAGCTATCGCGACCGAAGATGAAAACAACAGAAGTCTGCTGGCTTCTTCTATAGCCAATCTCGGTTTTTGCTATATCGAGCAGCGTTTATTTGAAGACGCTGGAAATATGCTCGATCAATCCGAGCAACTCTATCTGGAGGGTGGTGAAAAGGAGTACGAAAACCTGGCGACCATAGAATTTTATCGTGCTCGGATTCAAGCTGAGTTGGGAGACCTACCAACGGCCATATTGCATCTAAAGGAAGCGGGCGTCTGGGCGGAAAAGTCAGGCTCACCCCGCGTACAGGCAGACGTCAGCATGCAACTGGCGGAGCTATACGCCGAAACGGGCGACCACAAATCTGCTTATGAATCTCAGCTCGTCTTCGAGTCGCATCGGCAGGCCTTTGAGGCACAGGCAGAAATAAGACATCAACGCGAGATCGAAAACCTGATGAAGGCCGAGGCTCGCGAACGCGAAGCACAGCTACTCAAGCTTCAGGCCAGTCAGTTACAGCTCAGGGCCCTTCGCGCACAGATGAATCCGCATTTTCTATTCAACTGCCTCAACTCTATACAGTCATTCATCAGTACTAAAGATGCAAGTACGGCCAGCAAGTACTTAGCCCGTTTTGCCATGCTTATGCGGCAAAGCCTGGAGTATATCAACCTGGAACACATCAGTCTGGAAGACGAAATAGAATTTTTATCGACCTATCTGGATTTAAATTGCAACCTTCGTTTCGATGGCAATTTGACCACGGATATCAGAATAGATGACGAACTAGAAGAAGACATCATTGGCGTGCCGACCATGATCTTGCAGCCCTATGTCGAGAATGCAGTAGAGCACGGCCTGCGCGAGCGCAAGCAAGGCCACGTACAGATAGATTTTTCGTCTTACGGCCAAGATGCGATCAAAGCTGTCATTACCGACGATGGCGTAGGGCGCGAACGAGTCAGAGACATGCACGCACTAGACCCGACTAGAAAGCAGCATAGAAGCAGAGGTACCGAGATCACGTTGAGAAGATTGAACTTGCTCCAAAGGTCTTCTTCTCCTCAAAGCAAAACCGAGCCGGTGACCATTACCGATCTCTACCACAAAAACGGTGATGCAGCGGGTACCAGAGTAGAGATCATCATTCCTATAGAAGGTCTCTCACTCAGCTGAAAAGATTGATTTTAAATCTCTTTCTCTACTTATTTCCGTCGGCAGCAATAGTTGTTCTTGAGCCTTTTGGTTGTAGGGTGCCTCCGCTGTGAGCCCCATGCCGATGGCTCGAAGCCACTGTTACGCGCTCGCTATCGGCAATATCTTGGTTGAGCTCTGATTCGTTGCGCTCGTACTGGCAGCTTTGGATAATCGGAGATGCATCGCCACCACTACCTTGTTGGTTATAAATGGCTGCACCAGTAACCATACTAACATTAGCCACAAACAGGCTCTCCACAATCAGTGGGTTGCTCTCACCAGACTTGCCATTATTGGTAATACCGGCACCGCAATCGGCCTTGTTGGCCTCAAAGTAGCAAGACGTTATTCTGGAATTGGCTCGGCCTGATTCGCCGTCGTTGTAGATGCCACCACCTTTGAATGAAGCCGTGTTAGAAATGAACTGGCAATTGTAAAAGGTGGGCGCGGCATCATTTTTTGTTCCGTCGATGTATACAGCTGCACCGTAGCGGGCGCGGTTGTCGATGAAGGTACAGTTTTGGATATGAGGTTGACTGGTGGCTCGCTCAGAAATTATGTAAAGGCCCCCACCTGCGGAAGTCCTATTTCTATCCCTGGTCATCTCCATGGACTGACCACCGGTAATGGTAATATTATCCAAAAGTGTCGATTCGTCTGCGTCTACCAGTTTGACAACTGTAAAAGCGTTGTCGCTGTTATCGCCCATTCGACCTATGTCGCCACTTAGTATAGTCTTTGCGCTGCTCACGCGCTGTGCAACTGAGGTCTCGTGACCTTTGAAGCCGCCAAAGATGGCCACACCTGAAGGGATTACAAAACTCTCATTTCGATTACCGCTACTACTACTTAAATAAGTGCCTTCTTTCATCCATATTTCACCACCATGCTCAACTTTGGCTAAAGCGTCCTCTAAGCTGATTGCATCGTCCCACGAGAGCCCAGATAGTCCATTACCTTCGGGGCTAACATAGTATATCTGGGCCGCAACAGAAGCAGCCGATACTATCAAACAAACAAATAAAAATACTTTCTTCACGTTCGATCCATTATAGGTACCGAGGTTTTGAGCGGGGGAAAGTTGCTTTTACTTTAGTCCACCTGCTCGCGAGCCTGGCACAATAATGTCAGAACGAAAGCAAAGGAAATACACATAGCAGAACCACACGGGGGAGCAGGCTCTGCATCAAAATTGTCTTGTAGGGGAAGAGATGTTAGGGTGTCAAACAAAACGGCATTTCTGCCTATTGCGCTGCTAAAGTATGAGGTCTTATCAAGAAAAAGAAGCGAAAGAGGGAAAAACCCTGTTTTTTTAGGGATCGGTATGAAAAAAGATGGGATCGGCTGTTTTGTATATATGCAAAAAGTTCTATTTTAGCCGCTGAACGGATGTTTAAAGTATCCCTTTGCATACCACATTCATATAGTAACTGGCTTTTGTTCGTTCTGGACCAGCCTCTGGTTGGTTCTTTTCCCCATAGATTTTGATAGGCACTATTGTACGCGCATTACTCTAGGTACTAGCTAGGCATGATACCTGTGTGATGTAAGTATTAGATTTTTATATCCCATAAGCATATTAAGATGCCGCAGAAAATTCCTTATTTACACTTGAACTGTCCAAAAGTACTGGGCCGAGGGGCTATGCTGATGTTCCTCTGGGTTGCGTTTGTTTCGATTGGCGTAGCTCAAGATTTTCACTACTCGCAGTTCTACAATAATCCGCTGCACTTGAATCCGGCGTTGACTGGTTTATTTGGCGGCGACGCTCGACTGACGGGCAACTACAAGTCTCAGTGGCCGAGCGTACCTGTGGAGTATAATACGATTACGGTAGCCTATGACAAGAAGTTTTACCGCAAACAGCCTAAACCCGGTATTTGGGCAGCTGGCCTAGCACTCAATTACGATCGCTCAGGCGATAGTAAGTTGACCTGGGCCGACCTGGATCTCAATGCTTCGTACACGTTTTACTTATCAGAGCGTTTCTTTCTGACCTTCGGTGGGCAGGCTGGTATCGTGAACCGGTCTTTTAGCGAAGATAATCTTAGATTCGACAACCAGTTTAGCGAAGAGCTCGGGCGATACGATCCTTCTCTGGGTAGTGGTGAAGTATTTGCCGGAGAAGGCAGGACGTTCCTCGACTTTGCGGCGGGCATCAATCTGCGCTTTCAAACGATCAACGCCAATACGCTCGTCGATGAACTGAATAAGCGTACAAAAATCGATTTGGGTGTAGGTATTCACCACATTACGACGCCTGATCAGTCCTTCTTCGACAGTGAGAAGGTGCCTATCGAAAGGAGAATTAGCCCCTATGTACTTGTCAATCTGCAGGTGAGTAAGCCTGTAGACCTCGTGGCCAACTTGACGTATCAGACGCAGGGTCCGGCCTATGAAGAGCTGGTCGGAATGGCCGGTGCACGCTTTTACCTCAACAGAAGGCCCGGCCGCCAGTGGAGCTTCCTGGCAGGAGCAGGGGTGCGAAGAAACGAGATACAAGACGCTTGGTGGCCTACCGTGGAGATTGGACTCAACAATCTGCGCGTCGGTGTCAACTACGATTTCAATACCAGCAGATTCGATATTGCCACTGAAAACAGAGGAGGCTGGGAAGTCTCCCTCCAGTATTTATTCCGGTCGGTCAAAGACCTGCCCGGTTTCCGCACCTGCCCATTGATCTAGCCCCATCCCAACGAAGTCAAACCGATGAATAAAAGAATTACATACGCCTTAATCCTCCTTTTTGGAGCCATTGGCTTGTGCGCACAGTCGTACAGCTTCGATGGCTTTTCAGGTAGGGGAGACCTGGCCTACAGCAATCAAGATTATTTTAGTGCTTTTAAGTATTACGAAGCTGCACTTAAGTTTGAAGAAGATCTGGAAACCCAGTACAAATTGGGGGTAGCTGCTTTCGAAGCCCGAGCTTATCCGGCTGCTCAACAGGCTCTTCAGGGCGTGGCCTCTACCGAAAACGCGTCATCGTATCCGCTATCGCTCTATTATTTGGGTATGATCGCCCAGCGTCAGCAGCAGTATGAGGCAGCAACTAACCTATTGGAGCAGTTCTTGTCGCAATATCCTGATGCAGATGAGACTTACAGGAACCTGGCCGAAGAACGACTGATAGATGTTGCCTGGGCAGATGGCCAAGAGGAAGACGACTTCGATCCCAAGCTCATGCATATGGGCAATACGATTAATACGGAAGAATCGGATTTCAGCTACACGGTGAGCCCAAGTGGCAAAATTTACTACAGCAGCCACAGCACCAATTGGCGGCGAGATACCGTCAGGCCTAAGCGCAACTTATCGCGCATTCGCAATTTAGATGGCAACAAGATCATGCCATTGCCCGAGCTCATCAATCAGGAAAATGAAATTGTGGCCCACTCTTCTTTCACCCCAGATGGTAAGACCGTATTTTACAGCATCTGCGGCTACCGAGATGAGAATGGTGGCTTCGATAAGGTAATCTGCGATCTGTACCGTGCTAAAGTGGGTGAAGATGGTCGCTGGACTTTCCCCGAAGCTTTGGAGATCAACCAAGTCGGCTATAGTACGGCTATGCCTAGTGTTGGTACGGACCTGCAAGAAGGGCAAGATTATCTGTATTTTTCCTCAGATCGCCCCGGCGGTCTCGGAGATATGGATATCTATCGTGCCCCGATCGATGGTGAAGGCCACGTAGGCGAGCCCGAAAACTTGGAGCGTATTAATACTAGTGGTCAAGATGTAACGCCTTTCTTTTACACACCTCGCCAGACGCTGTTTTTCTCTACAGACGGGCGTTTTTCGTATGGAGGCTTAGATATTCACAAGAGTGTAATACTCGAAGATGGTTTTTCGCGCCCACTCAATCTCGGCAGCCCGGTCAATACGGGTTACGAAGATGCTTACTACAGCCAATTCATCGGGCAAGACAAAGCCTATCTGGCGTCTAACCGACCCAGTGCCGAGGCCATATTCTACGATGAAGACAACAAGATTTGCTGCTACGATCTATACCAATTCGTGCCAGATAACCGCATCGATTTGCTGGCACTGACCTACGATCTGCTGCTCAATGAAGAGCTGGCTGGTACTACGGTAGCACTTTATGAAATTTCGCCTAATGGTCCAGTGCTGGTTAGTGAAAAGATTAACCTAGAGGGTAATGACTTCAACTGGAAGCTGGAGCCCGGCAAGATTTACGAGTTGCGCGCCAGCAAAGATGGTTATACCGGAGTGATCGATCGCTTCGACCTCAATGATCCCGAGCTGGCTAGTTTAGGGCTGATCGTCAGGCCGCTGTACCTCAATCAGCGGGTCATGCTCGACGTGTACACCTTCAATCGAGGGAACAACGATGAGCTTCCCAACACTATGGTTATGTTGTATGAGTTGGCCGAAGGCGGGTCGGAAACCTTAATCGCGACCGATATCGATCCCACTACTAACTACGTCGAATTTCCACTAGACATTGGTAAGCACTACCTCGTGCGCGCGAAGCGCGATGACTTTGGGGTGTCTACCGAAGAGGAGATCGACTTGCGTACGTTCAGACCCGAAGGCTCAACGCGCATGCGAAGAGACCTTTATCTGGGTCAACTTCTTCGTGTCCTTGTCATAGATGGCATGAGTGGCGAGCCGATAAACGGCGCTACGGTCAGCCTCAGTAAACTGGTTGGCGGTGAGATTGGTAGGCTCACCAACGATACAGGCAACGACTTTGAATTCGTGGTCAGTCTAGATAACTTTTTCTTACTCGACACTAGGCGGGAAGACTACATCCCCTATCCGCGTATGGATACGCTCACTTTCGATCAGGCAGATCTGGAGTACAACAATGGCGTGTTGGTCTTCGAGGTGCCGCTTTACTTCGGCAATATATGTGACCTGTTGCCACTGCAAGTCTACTTCGACAACGATCACCCCAACCCGAATACCATCAGGCGGTCGACCAATTTGGGCTACGACGAAACCTACTTCCGCTACGAGACCAGAGAACAGGTTTTCATCGATTCTTTCACCATGGGTCTTTCCGATGAAGATGCCTTCTTGACGGCGGCGCGTGTAGAAAACTTCTTCGATGATCAGCTGCGGAGTGGCTTCACCCGCCTGGAGCTGCTTGCTCAGTTACTGCTCGTACATCTGCAAGAAGGCAATGAATTCAGCCTCACCCTTGCAGGTTTTGCCAGCCCACGCGCACCGACCTACTACAACCGAAATTTAAGTGCTCGGCGCAATGCCAGCATCATCAACTACTTCCGCCGTTGGCAGGGCGGTGCTTTGGCACCATATATCGATTCTGGTATGCTGGATTTCCCAAGGCCTACAGACTTCGGTGAAAATGGACCGGGAGAAGCCCCCGTCAGTGATCGCTATGATGACCCTCAGCAATCGGTATATAGTATTGTGGCATCTATTCGCAGGCGGGTAGACATCAACAGCGACTGCGACACGACCACACTGATTAAGAACCGATAGTTCTCAAAACGCCCATTTGCTAAAGCAACCATCGTGAAACAGCAACTAAACTACATCGCTGCCCTTTCCCACAGATTTTTTCCCCACCTACTCTTGATCTGTAGCGTTTTATACAGCCTGCCAGTCTCGGCTGAAGGCATACAGCAAGTTGCGCCGACTGCTGCTGATTCGCCGGTGATGCTCGATATCGATCGTTCGGCATTCGGCAATTTTGCAGCGGTCAATGGCCCTGAATCAAGTAGGTTGTATGTGTCGTTTGGACATGCAGACGAAGTCCTTTATCTGGGACTTTCCGCAGAGGTCGACTTCGAGGGAAACCCGCTGAGCAATTCCATAGCTGATCAGTACACTTTTCAGATTAGGCGGGATGACGGTTTAGGTGCTTCTGATACTATTGTACACGGCCCTTTTACACTCGATCAGAGTCTATTCAATTTGAATAATTATGCTGATGCTGAATTCGGTCAGTACTCGGTAGATATAGCAAATGCCAACGGCGATAGCATTTTCATTTTCAGGCCAGGTGCTGAGGGAGACTATTACATCGAGTTTTCGGACAACAACAACCAAGAAAGTATAAGATCTCGCAGTAGTCTATACATTCCCTTCTGGGATTTTACGGTCACGGATGCCGCTGGCTCGGTACAAGACGGTCGACTCTGGTCGACCAACTGGGCTTTTAGAACACCGACCCTACCCACAGACAATCCTGTCGAATGTGTATGGGATCGGGAGTTTAATGGAACGATTTTTACTTATACCGAAGATGGATTCGTTTCTAAGATCGATTTTATGGATTCGGGTATGCAGGGCCTGTCTTTCAACTTGACCTTCAACTCGACGGGTCCTGGAGATAGTGGAGATCTGGCTGAGGATAGAAAGAGCATACCCGATTCGAATGCGACCTCCATTGCAGCATTCCACAAGATATTTCTCAACGAACCTGATGTCAATCTTTTTCCCTCCGGAGAATGTGGAACTTTGCAGTCATCGACTTCCTTCGAGTGTACGGGCAACAACGAATATTGTCTGGATGTAGAAGTGAGTCGTGCAGGTCAGGTTGAAATCATCCTCGACTTCAACAGAAACGGCACATTGGATGATAGCACGCAAGATTTGAGCCTAGTCGTTGAATTTACGGATTCCACCCTCACACAATGCGTCCCTTGGAATGGCATTAGAGGCGATGGTACCATAGCCGATTCTGGAGATACCATCAACCTGATATTCATCTATGCACAGGGCATACAACACTGGTCCGTTTTTGATCTGGAGTTTATCAAAAATGGATACTGTATAGAGACTGTTCGCCCGATTTGTCCTGGATCTCTGGATGCCTCTCGACAACTTTATTGGGACGATCGCGACATCCCCGAGGACCCGGGTACAGGTGCGGATAAAGACGGCCGAAGCGGCTGTGACTGCGAAACAGGCTGTCGAACCTGGGACTTCTTCGTAATAAATGGGGGGTGTGGAAATATCGCAGCAGATAATACCGAAGGCTACGGCGATAAATCGACCATTAACACCTGGTGGTTTGCGAATAGCAGACAGGTGTTTACTGCAGATATACCGCTTGTCATGACCACCATCGAAGGGCCAGATTCCATCTGCCTTGGTGATACGGTGACATTCATGACTATGGCTGCCAGCACAACGGGTATGGTTGCCTACTCGTGGACAGGACCCGGAGTAGATGGTGCCGATACTCCCGATATCGAGGTAAGCGAGCCGGGCGAATACTGCGTAACCGTCACTGATTCGCTGAATTGCACAGCCACGATCTGCAAAACGCTGACGGTAATCGATTTAGCCGATGAGATTTCGGACTATCCAGATACACTACGCGCATGCCCAGGTGACGAAATAACGATTATGCCAGATATGGTGGTGGGCGACGCGATCTATTCCTGGTCTCCGGCCGATGACTTGAGTGGGGCAGATACGGCTACGCCCAGCTTGATCGTAGATACCGGTGGCCCAAGCACATATATCGTAACGATTACACAGGGCGATCTGGGTTGCCAATTCATGGATACGGTAGTGGTTAGTCCATTCGAGCCAACTAGTGCCAGCTTTACGTTCAGCTCCTTGTGTGTGGATACGGAGATCGACTTCATGAATACCAGCGCCAATGCAGAAAGTATCTTCTGGGATTTTGGGGATACCAGTACAGATACGGATACCAGTAGTCAGCTTAATCCGACCTACTTCTATCCGGCACCTGGACTATATACAGTAACCTTGGCCACAATCTCTCCAGATGGTTGTGTAGATACGCTGGAACAAGCGATAACAGTTGTAGAAAATAGTCCGATCAATATCTCTGCTGATGTTGACGGACAGTTGGTAGATCCAAGTACTAGTGATTTGGGTAGTCCTGGAAATCCAGTTGTGAGCTGCCTGCCTAGCGTGGCGGTTGTACCTACGCCTGGTGCCGGAATCGACTTTGTATACCTGGATAGCAATGGTGATACCCTGGGTACTGGCGGCATGATCGACGTAGACCTTAGCGGTGAGATCGTCGTGACGGTGGTGGCCACGGATTCACTGGGCTGTACGAACGAACTCGATATTACTATAGTTGGAGGCCCGACCGAGATCAGCGCGCCTGATACCGTGATCGGCTGTCTGCCGGAGGTATTCAATATACCGGTAGTAAATAATGACCCGAATGATACTTTGATGTTTATGTGGGAACCATCGGGTCTGCTGGATGATCCCACCAGCGGAAGTCCAAATTTCACAGGCCCGACTGGTGAGTACGAACTCACGGTGACGGCTACTAATCAATTTGGCTGTGAGGCGACCGAAACTGTAGATGTAATTGTATTGGACGAGGTCGATACACTCGGCTTTACGGCCCAGGTAGATTGCGATGGGCAGACGGTGAGCTTTACCAATACCAGTACGCAAGGTTTCGGTTACTTCTGGGATTTTGGAGATGGAAATACGAGTACCGAGACCAACCCGACCCACGTATATGATACCGCAGGCAACTATGTGGTGACCCTGGGAACTGCATTCGATCAGGACTGTATCGAGCCGTTTACTTTAGTCGTACCTGTAGAAGGCATTCAACTGGATGCTGATCTGATGGTGGCTCTGGGTGAATGTGTAGATGGTCAAGCTACGCTCAACTTTACAGATAATTCGGTCAACAATACGGGGCAGCCACTGATGTATGATTGGACGTTTAACCCTGGCGATCCTTCGACCAGTAACGATCCGAATCCAGATGTGATCGTAACAGAGAGTGGCCCAGTGGAGGTGACGCTGACCGTGACCAGTGCCAATGATTGCGTTTCTATATTCGATACCGTCATTACGGTTTCCGTTCCTGATTTGAACCCGCCAGACACTATTGTAATCTGTCCGGGCGATTCGATGGGACTGAACCCCAATGGGAATGAAGACCTGATTTATGAGTGGGCGGGGCCAGGCGGCTTCAGCTCTACAGAAGCTAATCCGACTGCGGATATTCCAGGAGAATATATCGTTACGGCCCAATCAGACACGGCAGATCTGAACTGCGTGGATATGGATACGGTGATCATAGATGAAGGCTATGTCCCCGCCCCGATCGTTATCGGTCCAGACGGCGATGTGGGAACCAATAATGACGGTACGATAAGTGTGCCCGATCCTGGTTTTCCAGAAGACAGCGGATTCGTTTTGAACGATTCCATCGCCTTAGACTTTTTGAGAACTTGTGGGGAAACCATCACACTGGAAGCTAACGATGCCGATCCGAATACTACTTTCACCTGGACGGTTTACCCCGATGGGTCGAGTAGCACTGAAAACCCGATCGACTTCGATTTGGAGCCGAATGATACGCTTGTGGTTTTACTGACGGCTACGAGCGAAGATGGTTGTATCAGCTACGGTGCGCTGGCGTTGATCAGTGAAGAAATCATAGCAGAACCCATACCGGGTGAAACGATCTCTCTCTGCTTGGGCCAGGACACGACGCTCTCGGTAGAGATAAGTGGAAACACCGACGGTGTAACCTACGAATGGACGGGCGAACCCATAAATGGCCCATCCGATGGCCCCAGTATTGACATTTCAGCTGATGAAGTGGGCACTTTTAATTATCAAGTAGTCGTGACCAATACAGGCGGCTGTACCGATACAGTAGAGATCGATGTGGAAGTACAAGACTTCACACCCAATATGTACCCCGATAGCATATTTGCTTGTTTTGAAGAGCCTACGCCAATTAACGGCGGACCTGCAGTAGACGGCTACATCTACGAATGGATGCCGGAAGACGGCCTCGATCTCAGTGACCCAGCCAATCCGCTCGTTTCGATCGGTGAAAGCAGAACCTATATCGTTACGATTACAGACCCGGCAACGGGTTGCAGTAGCATGGATACGATATTAGTGGAGGTAGGCCCTGAGATTGGTCTGGAGATTATGCCAGCCGATACTTCGATTTGCGAATTGGAGTCGGTTACGCTGACGGCAAACACCGCACTTTCAGATGCCGAAATCACTTGGTATGATGACGCCGCACTGAATAACCAGATTGGCAGCGGCAGCACGCTCATTTTTACGCCTGAAGGCGATGGCAGCTTCCCCGTTTTTGTTCTTGCTGAAGATTTAGAAACCGGATGTGCAGATACGGTCAGCACGACGATTGAAGTGATTCCTTTTGAGCCGAATGATTATCCCGATAGTGTATTTGCCTGCTTCAACGAGGCGACGTCTATTGGTGGAGAGCCTACAGTAGAAGGCTACACCTACGAATGGAGCCCGCTGGATGGACTAGACCTAAGCGATCCGGATAACCCGATTGTAACGGTAACTGAAGATACCGAGTATACGGTAATAATCACTGACCCTGAAACAGGCTGTTCGACTACGGATACTGTTAGGGTAACCAGCGGCCCAGAAATCAGTCTGACGGTGAACCCTACAGATACGATACTATGCGAACCAGGTGAAGTAGAGTTGACCGCCGAGACGCTGCTCGAAGGTGCTGACATTGCCTGGTATGATGATGCCGACTTGTCGAATCAGATCGGAACAGGTCAGGAGCTGACCTTCAATGCCGAGAGTGAAGGGACATTCACGCTATTTGCCGAAGCTACCGATCCTGAAACCGGCTGTTCAGAAACGGCTACATCAACGATCGTTGTAGACCCGGTAGACGACGGTTTGCCTGTTGAGGCAGTCATCAGCTGCGCTGGTGATAATACGACTGGCGATCTATTCCCGAATGGTATGAATCCCGACTACATCTACACCTATGAGCCAGATGGGTTGGTAGATGAGGACGGCTTCTTCATCGGCATGGAAGATGCGACAATCATCGTGACTGTACTCGATCCGCAGACAGCTTGCACCACGACTCAGACGGTGCAAGTGACCTTTACCGATCTTACGGGTCTAAACATAGAAGCTGAGCCAGACACAGTCTTCCTGCCAGGTACTACTGAGGTAGTCGTAATTGGAAACTGCGACGACTGCGAGTTTGATTGGACAACTGATAATGGCTCTATTGAGGGCGACGGCTCCACCATAATCGGTATTCCCGAAATCGGCGGTCCAAACGTGAACCCCGAAACGGCTACCTATACAACGACCGTTATGTCGAATGGCTGTAGTATAGACCTGTCGGTAACGGTATTTGTGGTTGAACCCATTTGTGATGTCGACCACGTTTTCATACCCAATGCATTTTCTCCAAACGGAGACAACGAAAACGATCTACTGCGCGTGCGCTCCAACTTCCTGGAGGAGATTTCGGAATTCGATCTGATGATCTTCAACCGATGGGGGCAAGAGATGTACCGAAGCTTTGATCAATTCGGGGCCTGGGACGGCACCTACGAAGGTGAAGAACTGGAACCCGACGTATACGGATACTATCTACGACTGGTGTGCCCCACGGGTGAGGAACTCATCCAACAGGGTAACATCACTATACTCAAGTGATTTAATTTTCGCTGAAAGCGTAAATAAAATTACTGTATTTTAAGGCAGATTTTGAGTTATAAGCCCATTGTTTTATTTGGATAGCCAGTGCTTCCCCCTTTGTGCTCTGGTGTTTCCTGCACTAACGTTTATCCCGTGAAATTGAATATAACTACATACCCATATGGGCTTGGGCTGAGGCGAGGTATTATAGTATTTGGCTTATTTGCTGTTGCAAGTATGTCCTTTCTATCCGCCGAAGGCATCAAGCAATTATCGCCAACTTCTGGTGACGGACCAGTTATGCTGGATACCGGGCAACCATTGTTCGGTTATTTTGCGGACCCTGAAGCCAGTCCTGCGAGTCGACTCTACATAAGCGTAGCCTCATCCGACGAAACGGTGTACCTCGGTCTATCGGAAGAATATAACCTGGATGGTCTACCATTCAATTTCGGCAATATTTCTTCGCCTTTTTACCGTATGCGTATTCGGCAAGACTTGGGGATGGGAGAAGACAACCCCATCGTCCATCCGGCCAACCCCAATAGACCCTGGTTTAATATCAATCCCAACAACGCCAATGTGAATAGCTGGGAAGAAGCCGAATTTGGCGTTTACGACACCACGACCACCCAGTTTGGTGAGCGCATGTATGTCTTTCAGCCCGATGCGCCCGGGGATTACTACATCGAATTTGAGGAATATATCGGTACTGATAACTCCGAGCGGGTTTGTATTCCTTTTTGGGATATTACAGTGGCGGAGAATGGGGAAGAAAGACCTGGCAGGCTTTGGTCGCGCAACTGGGCTTTGCGCACGCCCAATGTCATTAATGGCGAGGCCGATCCCTGTATCTGGAATAAGGAATTCAACGGGCAGTTTTACTCGTATACCGAAGACGGCTTCGTGTCTCGCATCGATTTCGATGGGTCGGGCATGCAGGCCTTATCTTTCGTTATCGCTTTCAATTCTTCCGGGCCGGGCATCAGTGGCATACTAACAGAAGATCGCAAGTCGGTAGCCGGGCAGAACCTGACACAAAATGGAGCCGAGCATCGCATCTTTCTGCAAGAGCCAGACCCCGCCCTCTTCCCAGATGGGTTTTGCGGAGAGCTTACGGCAGCCAATGAATTCGACTGCTTGCCAGGTGGGGCATTCTGCTTACCGGTAGAGGTGACCAAGGCAGGCCAAGTGGAGATTGTCTTGGATTTCGACCGCAACAACCAGCTAGATGATAACGGTCGAGATACGGCATTGATTTTCAACTTTACCGAAGACGAGTTGAGCGCGTGCGTGCCTTGGAACGGCCGACGTGCAGACGGCTCTTTTATCGACTTCAACGACACCATCAATCTGCTTTTCAACTACTCGCAAGGGGTGCAGCATTGGTCGGCCTTTGACTTGGAGATACTGGGCAATGGCTTTTGCGTAGAGACCATACGACCGGCCTGCGCGGCGAGCAGTGGTACATCCTCTCGCCTCTACTGGGACGATCGCGACATAGAAGCCGACCCCGGTAATGGTGCCAGTAAAGACGGCAGAGACGGCTGCCCCTGCGAAACAGGTTGCCGTACCTGGACCAACTTCGATATAGGCGTACTGACCTGCGAAGAATGGGAGTTTGACAGCACCACCACCGGCTATGGCGACAAATCGACCATCAATAGCTGGTGGTTTGCCAATAGCCGAAGTAGTGGGCTGGCTAATATACCGCTGGTCACCATCGATATCGGCGGGCCAGACTCCATCTGTCTCGGAACAAGTGCCACCTACACTGCCCTCAATGTGGAAGGTACGGGTCAGATCACCTACGGCTGGAGTGGCCCCGGTCTGATGCCCGGGCAGTTTACTGGCCCGACCGTTGAAGTCAGGGAAGCCGGCGAGTATTGTCTGACCATAACCGACGAAATAGACTGCGCCATCACAACCTGCCAGACCCTGGTGACGGTCGATAAGAGTAGCCAGATAGTGGACTTTCCCGATGTGTTCCGAGCTTGTATCGGGGAGAGCATTTCTTTGACTTCCGCAGGTGGTCAGCCTGACCAGGTAAGTTTCGAGTGGTCTCCCGTGCTGGGCCTAGACAATCCATCATCACCCAATCCAGCCGTAGAAGTCACCCAGCCGCAAACCTATGTAGTCACTATGACGACCAGCGAGTTTGACTGCACCTTTACCGATACCATACAGATCGAGCCATTCGTGCAGCCGGTTGCGCAGTTCGATTTCGATTTTGGTTGCAACAGCCTCGATTACAGCTTCACTAATCAAAGCCAATCAGCCGATAGTGTCTACTGGGACTTTGGAGTTGCTGGCACAACTAACGATGTAAGCAGTCAGCTGAACCCTAGCTACATATTCCCATCCGAGGGTAACTACCTCGTTAGGCTGGAAGTTTATAGCGAAGACGGCTGCCAAGACATAACCGAATCTCTAGTCGAGGCAGGTGACTTCCCACCTATCGATCTGGTGGTCGAACTGAATGATGATCTGATAGCCCCCGGCAATACTTCGGGTAACCCCGGCAATACCCGTCTGATCTGTGACCCGCAGGCCGTAGTGAGTTCGTCGGCCGAACCCGATGTGACCTTCGAGTACTTCGACGAAAACGGCAACCAGCTCGGTAGTGGCGGCACCTTCAGTCCAGCCGAAGCCGGAACCTACCAAATAACCATAGTAGCTACCGATACCTTTGGCTGTGTGGTCGAACAGACCATTGACTTTGCCTACGGCCCAGTTACGGTATCGCCCATCGAAGCTGAGTTTAATTGCAACCGATTGGACTATGACTTTACGGCTGGCAGCACCGGTGCCGATAGCTTGCACTGGGACTTTGGCGTATCGGGAACAACAACCGATGTAAGCCAGGAAGCCAACCCGAGTTTCGTCTTCCCGGAGCCGGGTACGTACGAGGTCTCTTTCACGGCTTTCAGTGCGGAAGGTTGCAGCGCTACCGAAACCCGCACCCTGACCGTAACCGACGATCCGTCCATTGCGCTGGTGGTCGAACTGAACGGTCAGACCATAGACTCGCTGGGTGGCCCCGGCAACCTGTCCGATCCGATTTTGGTCTGCTCACCTACAGCAGTG
>JBCCPC010000077.1:0-21035 GCA_039025055.1 Bacteroidota bacterium
CAGATCGAATGCATCAGAAAGATATTTTATAAACGGCTCTATTGAAATAACCTCACTATTTCTTAGGATATTTCGCGAATAGTTATCCAAAATTCTAATTGCAAGGCTCTCAATATCTTTTCGACTGAGAACAGGTACACTGGTACCAGAAATTTTATATAGACTACCTAATCTACTAACAGCTTCAAGTAGCTTTATGTCTACTGCTTTTGTCCACTCTGATAAAAGAACATCTTTTAAAGTTTTAAATGAATAAGGCTCTTCTGTTTCTATATTCCGCCTATAAGGACGCTTTCCACCGACTCTATGAAGAATTATATCATAAGTCATATTTCTCCCACACCTGATAAGCATAACACCCATCTTTTCGCACAATGCCCTCCCTCCTTCCTGTAAACGACTTGTTGTAATGAAAACAGCCTTTATATTATGATCCCCGATTTGCCTTATTTTACTATCAAAGGATTCAATTCTATCAACAGATACAGAACCAGAATAGTCTTTACATTCAATTAAATACAAAAAGGTATAATTTTTCGCTCCTGGAGGCCAAACCTCTATCGACAAATCAAAGATTATATACTTTTCCCTTTTTGCTGAGTAGTAACCTTTTTTCTTAAAAACTTCACAATGAGCAGGAACAACACCAAGTTGGTGATTATTTAATAATTTCGATATAAGCTTGTATGCTTTTTCTTCAAAATCATCACCTTTTTTAACTGTATTCATCTCTAAATATTTTCGTGAGTAAAAATTCCTGAGATCAGATAAAAAGGCCATCAAAATAGAAAGTATGACTTTAGCCGATATCGGCTAAAGTCATACTAAATCATATTACGCCTCACAACTCGAGCAAGTCACAATATTGGAGATAAACTCCTTAGACACACTCTGGCTGCGCTGGTAGTACAGCGTTTTGACCCCTAGCTTCCAGGCTTCGATCATGAGTTTGTTGACTTCTTTGATCGGCAGGTCGTGCGGGATGTTGAGGTTCAGGCTTTGGGCCTGGTCGATATACTTCTGGCGAATGGAGGCCTGTTGGATGATCTCCAACTGGCTGATCTCCTTAAAGGTCTTGAAGACTTCCTTCTCCTCGGCAGAGAGCTCTTCTAGGTGCTGTACGCTTCCGTGGTTGAGCATAATGCTGCGCCAGGTTTCCTCATTGTCGAGGCCCTTTTCGCGGAGTAATTCGCGCAAGTATTTGTTCTTGCGCATGAAGTTACCCTTAGCGAGTCCTGCCTTGTAGTAGTTGGAACTGAAAGGCTCGATACCCGGAGAGGTCTGGCCGAGGATGGCCGAAGATGAAGTGGTCGGTGCTACAGCCATCAGCGTGGTGTTGCGGCGTCCGTAATCTTTGAGTACTTCTGGCTCACCGTAAATCTCGGCTAATTCTCGGCTGGCCTCGTTGGCTTCTTCGCTGATCAGCTTAAAGATCTCGTTGGTCAATGCCTTAGACTTCATGCCCTCGAAGGGGATCATGTTCTTCTGTAAGTAGGAGTGCCAACCCAGCACACCCAGTCCAAGTGCACGGTGGCGCTTGGCGAAGCGATTGGCCGAAGAGAGATAGTAGTTATCCTCCGTCTTAGAGATGAACTCCTGCAAGACGGCATCTAGGAAGTAGATGGCGCGACGCACCGCATCGGTATCCTTCCACTCGTCGTAGAGCTCCAGGTTCATAGAAGACAAGCAGCAAATGAACGACTCATCGTGACTAGACGGCAGGGCGATCTCCGAACAGAGATTACTAGACCGTATGGTCATGTTCTTGTCCTTGTACACCTCTGGCTTGAAGCGATTGATGTTGTCGCTAAAGAAGAGGTAAGGCAAGCCTTTTTGCTGACGGCTCTCCAAGACCTTAGCCCATATCTTGCGCTTGTCCTGATCGCCATCGATCATCTCCTGCATCCAATAATCGGGTATACAGACACCGAAGAAGAGATTCTGAATCGGACTACCGATATTCTTGATGTCGAGAAACTCAGAGACATCCGGGTGGTCGATATCGAGATAGGCTGCAAAAGCACCACGGCGCACACCACCTTGGGAGATGGTATCCATAGCCGTATCGAATAGCTTCATAAAGCTGACGGCACCGCTGCTCTTACCATTATCGGTCACGACGCTACCGCGCTCGCGAAGCTCGCCGAAGTAGCCGGAAGTACCGCCACCGATCTTGGTCTGCATGATGACTTCACCCAGTTTGTGGGTGATGCCTTCAATGTTGTCGGGTACGTATACATTGAAGCATGAGATGGGTAGCCCTCGCTCTGTGCCCATATTCGCCCAGATGGGTGAGCTGAGACTCATCCAGCCCCGCTCGATCATCTCGATGAAGGGCTCGATCATCTCGGGCTTGTAGAGCCTTTTGGCGGCAGCTGTCGCAACGCGCTCAATGGCGGTCTTTACGGTTTCGCCTTTTAGGAGATAACCGCGATTGAGCATGTTCTTGCTCTCTTCATTGAGCCACCAGAGGCGGCTTTCTTGTTGTATGTTTTGTTCTGCTCCCATTAGAATAAATCGTCTGCGGTTATACTCTTATCGTGCTTGGTGTACTCGACGGGCCGCTTGGCGAAGAAATCGTCGAGTGAGTTGGCGAAGACTTCCTCTTCGAACCAGACCATCGGCTTGTAATTGTATTCGGAAACGAAGTACAATTTGTCGAGACCGATCTTACTCATGCTATCGTCTACACGATACTTCATGAAGTTGATCAGATTCTCTTTGCTGATGTCGTCTAACTCACCACCAGAGAAGATCCAGTCCAGTATTTCAGATTCGACATTGATACTGTCGACCACAATGTTGCGGAGTTGCTCCACCGTTTCTTCGTCGAAGAAGTCGGGGAACTCCTTGCGGATCAGATTTACGATGTAGATGCCCGCATTGGCGTGTACTTGCTCATCGACGGAAGTCCAAGCAATGATATTGCTTACGTTCTTCATCACACCGCGAAAGCGCGTGAAAGATAGAATGATAGCAAACTGGCTAAAGAGGGATACGTTCTCGATCAGGATAGAGAAGAGGATGAGTGAAAAGACATATTTCTTCTTGTCATCTGATTTGGTGAAAGCCAGGGCTTCACTCAGATAGTCGATGCGCTTGCGAATGACCGGCTCTTCGATCAGGTTGGCAAACTCGCTATTGTAACCTAGCACTTCCAGCAGGCGAGAATAGGCTTGCGAGTGGCGGAACTCACATTCAGCGAAAGTTGCCCCCAGTCCGTTGAACTCGGGTTTTGGAAAATGATGGTACAAATCGCCCCAAAAAGACTTGACCGCAACCTCGATCTGTGCAATAGCTAGGAGGCTCTTTTTGACGATCTCCTTTTCATTCTCGCTGAGGTGGGAGCGGAAATCCTGGATGTCTGCAGTAAAATCTACTTCAGAATGGACCCAATAAGATTTGTTGATGGCATCAGTAAATTGGAGGAGGTCCGGATACTCAAATGGTTTGTAGTTAATTCGCTTGTCGAATACACTCATTGTAGTGGTGGGTTTTGAAATTCGCCGTACCCGGTTATTCGGGTGGGGGGACCAAAGTAGGACCACTTTCCAAACCTTTTGTAACTTTTTTATTCACATGTGTGGAAAACTGTGGAGTTGCTAACAGTTTTCCACACTATACAATTATCACTGTGGAAAAACAAGATGATTACGTGGCATTGAGACGCGCTAATGTTTGAAAGGTAGACGATTGCATATAGCTATCCGCTTATATACGTTTGTGCGTAGAAGTAAAAGTTCAAGCTAAATATCACTTATTCCCAACCAAATATGCCTGTAGCATTTCATCTCCTCCAATCTCAAAAGCAATAGCGACCACGCCAACGTTTCGTTTAAGGTACATTCTGATATATACATCTTCGTCTTCTTGCATCTGGATAACCAAGCAGTTAGAATGGGTAGCAGCTGGCGTAACGATTGTGGCGTCTGTGTCTAATACTTTACAATCTTTTTCCGCCTCGCTAGAGTTACTTGACCAACTGTATCCCGATGCTAGATCCTCCATTTTCGGGATGGTTATTTCTTCATCCTGCTCCTCACTAGTACGCCCGACGACATTCCCGTCCTTATCGATTCGAAAATACATAGTTGTGAAGAGCTCATAATCGGCACCATCGCCAACATAGGTACTCGAAGCCCGGTAGGTCTGGCCACCCATAGACTTTGTATCGGTGGTAAACTCTACTTTCGTGTGCGAGCTCCCGCCCATCTCGGCGAATTCTTCGCTGTAAGCCATCTCGAACGAGTCGCCTGGCTCGTATGGGTAGTAAGGGTGCTGAGCCAGCAAGGTCGTGGCAGATAGCCCGAGTAGTATAGAGAAAATTAAGGTTTTCATAGGTACAGTATTTGTGATAAAGATAGATGGTTTTTTGGTGCCAAGAGCAAGATGACAGTCTACGCATATACATATTGTGTATACAAGTCAGATTGCCTGATCAACAGATCCTTGTAAATCTTACTAAACCACCCATCGCTTTGAGCACACCTTCTTCCTCTCCTCCATTTACGATCCAGGTCTCGACACCAGCCTTTTGAGCGATCTGCGCTGCATCTAGCTTAGACGTCATACCGCCAGTACCTTGGTCCGATTTGGTATCAGAAACAAAATGGCGGATGGCGGATATATCTTCAACCCGTTCGATGGTCTTCAACTTATCGTCGTAGACACCGTAGGTATTGCTGACCAGAATGAGCTTTTCTACTTGCAATAATGCAGCAACTAGAGCGGAAAGCTTATCGTTATCTCCAAATCTGATCTCTTCAGTAGCTGTGGTATCATTCTCGTTGATGACAGGTAGAATATCGTTCTTCAATAGCTCAAAAATGGTGTTAGATATATTTTTGCGCGAGGTATCACTCTCCAAATCGTTGTAGGATAGCAGGCACTGGCCAACAGGAATCTGATAGTCTCTGAAGGATTCTGTAATCAATCGCATTAAGAAAGGCTGACCGATAGCCGCCAGGGCCTGCTTCTCCTTGATATTATCACCTAGCTTTTCAAGCGCTAAAAATTGCTTGGCTGCTGCAATGGCCCCAGAACTGACCATCACAACATGAAAGTTCTTTCTCAGCTCTACCACTTGATGAGCTATATCCTCAAGCTTGGCCCTCGATATTTTGTCGGTGCCTTTAGTGAGCGTAGCCGTCCCGAGCTTGATGAGGAGTAGCGGTTTATCGAGTCTGTCCATCGCCGCGAACATACCATTTATTGGTGACCAAGTGCTCTACCCCCAGCGGACCGCGGTGGTGCAGCTTGTCGGTACTGATGGCCATTTCGGCACCCAGCCCGAATTGTAAACCATCAGTAAATCGCGTGGAGGCATTGTGGTAAACGGCAGCACAATCGACCTCATTCATAAATTCATCTGCTTCATCTTGGCTGCGGGTAACGATGGTAGCCGAGTGGCCGCCAGAATAGGTATTAATTTTGTCGATCGCTTCGTGTAGGCCCCCTACTCTATCGATCAAAATTTTGAGGTCGAGGAATTCTTCCATCCATACGTCATCGTTCCTTTCATCAATCAGCTCGACTTTATGGCTCACTAATTCTTTTTTTAGGCCTTCAACGAAATCATCGGGCACATTCTGGTGAATGAGCACTTTGTCTAAAGCATTACAAGCCGAGATTTTCGACACCTTGGATTGTATGATCAATTTTTTGGCCATAGGCAGGTCGGCTTCCTTAGACACATACAGAAAGTTATTGCCTCTGCCACTCACCAATACCGGACATTGCGCTACACTATGTACATATTCAATGAGTTTTTCACCCCCCCTGGGAATGATCAGATCGATGGTCGTATCGGGGGTCTTCAAATATGCTTGAAGTTCCGACCTGCGTAAGTCTAAATAACGAACTCGGTCTTTGGCTAATTTCGCTTTCTCCAAGGCGCGTTCCCAAAACCCATGTAGCAGCAAATTACTTCGTCGAGCTTCTTTTCCCCCTTTCAACAATATTTTGTTGCCCGATTTCAGAGCTGTTGCCGTCGCCTCCACCGTCACGTCCGGTCGCGACTCGTAGATAATCATAATGGTACCAAAAGGTGCTGTTCGGTTCTCAACTAATATTCCATTATCATGCGTAAAGCTGTATAGTTTTTTATTTACCGGATACGCTTTGGCTATTAATTTCTCCAGGGAGGAAATCATGCCATTTATTTTATTATTATTTACATGCAATCGATCATACAGTGCCACGTCAGAAGGATCGCATTGATCTACGTCTAATCTATTCTCAGCTAGCAATAATTCTCTATTATTTTTCAACGCTGAGATCATGTAGTGAAATGCCTGATTAATTCTATCTTCCATTTCTAAATTGATGCGGTTATTGCTCTTGATTTGTCGCGATAAAACCATACCAGAACGGCTGGTAAGCACATGCTAAGGTACGATATATCGAAGCTATGTGTAGTGATCATGTGTGTAAACCCACGATCAGTGATGGCCTCAAGCATTGAAGTCGCTGGTATCATAAAGATTATCACGGCGGAGTAGAAAAGCCGATCATCGTAGTCTTTTTTGAAGAATGGGATGACGAAAACTAGCAATAAAAGTAAATAAGCATAAATAGGCGCCTTGTCAGTTTGCAAGGTCAGTGGATTGAATTGCGAGAAAGTCTCCCAGTCGGGTACGGTCAATAGGATGGGTAGACATATCAAAATAGCCGTCACAACAGCAGATGTGAAAAACAAGATTTGCTTTCGCAGCCCAGCCAACACAAAAGGACGAAAATAGAATAGTGCCAACGGAATCAGCAAAACTGCACGGGTGCACATAAAAAACCCAAGCGCAGCACCTAGAAGAATAGGTTTAGAAAATACCGCGTCTCGATATTTTTTTCGCCACCACTCAATAAATAAGTAGGCTAGTAAAATATTACTCACCAAATCGCTTTTGACCGCTATTTCCCACAGTATGGCAGGTGCAGTAACGAATAAGACAAGTGTAAAGAATGCTGAACTTTTCTTATCCGGAAAAGTCCATAAATACCAGGCAAAAAGTACAAAAACAAATATTTGCAAATACCCCACATCTCCAAGCAGATAGAATGGCACAGCTAACCATGCTAAACCGGGGAAGTTAGAACTCATATTCCCAACATGATCGACTCTGGTGTAGGGATAAAGCCCTTCAGTTATACCTTCTACAGTCAGCTCTAAAGCCGACCAGCGATCTACGTTTAATGCCTCACTATCAATTCTTTGAATGAGCCAAATCATGGCGACAGCAGTAATGCCAGATAGTCCGAAAAACATTAATCTTTTAGCTGGAAGTCGCTCCAACGCAGCTATGATACGATTTGAAAATACGAGGGCAACTGTAGCAATGACTATATAGAAAACAGTCAATATTTCTACAGGCACATAGCTTTGTCTCAGTCCATATTTATAAACGAACAGGGTATTTACAAATAGATATAAAACTATGACAACAGCATTGTGCATCTTACGACAAGAAAACAATATTTTCAGGGCTCGTTTTCATAGTGATCTTCGTTTTTGTCACTTTTACGATCTCATTGAGTCGCTTGAACTCCCGCTCTTTGACCAAAAATATATACGGATTGGTATCGCCATAAAAAGATTCCAAAAACAGAGAAGATGATTTGGGTTTGTAAGCTTTTTTCTTTTTGAGCGCAAGCCAGTATCCTTCCATCATTCTCTTGTATTGATGCTTCACCAAGCGACGAAACAAGTATGGTAAAAAGACGTGTTTATCTATTATATCCTCAAAAGAGCGAGTAAATACGCCTTCCTGAGTCTTGTCTTTTGACCAAATATTGAGCTGTTTTTTTCTCGCTTTAGTTACTGCTTCGATCAGCTTCTCTCGCAGTATCGACTCCAGGGTAAAGTAAAAATAGGGATATACAAGTCCCTTTTCTGCCAGCTGGTAATTAGCCGATTTTTTGATCATCGCTGCCAACTTTTTTCCGCTTAGTCTGCTACCATCACGCACATCCGATTCGCCTGGAAACACCCAAGAAATAGGTCGTCCTTTGCGCTCTATGTCGCTTACTACTACATAGCCTTCCAGAGGATCGGTGTCGCGTGTTTTATGTACCACAGTTTTTTTGCCCTTGGTGTACTCGATCTTATCGATATACTTGTGCAAACCGCTTCGCCTCCAGGTGGACTTCGTCACTCCAAATAGCTTGAGCAGCTCGTCGGTGGCCATGTCACCATACGCTTTTGGTTGATGCAAATTGGGTCTTTTCGGCGCAATAGCCTTTTTAGACTTCTTTCCTTTCAGTTCTTTTGGAGGTGGTAAAGGACCTGCGCTGTAGTGCGTTTCCAAGGCATCTATTCCCTGAAATCTGAGTTGTACAACGCCGTTTTTGGCTTCTAGCTTTTCTGCGAATAAATCGCTGTACTGGCTAACGACCTTGCTCCAATGCTTTGAATTATTCGCCTGAAACATGATCGAGTCTCCGTCGGGTGCGTACTTCGTGACTCTGAATTTGCCTTTTATCAAATAATAGTCCATGGTGTTTTTCTTTTATGGATTTTGAAGGGGCGAATTTACAACAATCCTGCCGTTTGTAAATCTACCTGCCTATATTTCGCTGCCTGCTCTAACACCATTTCCGCGCCCTTTTCAGCGATCATATATACGGGGGCGTTGGTATTTCCAGAGACTATTGTAGGCATGATAGAGGCATCGATCACTCGTAGACCCTCTACACCATGAACCCTGAGCTTACTGTCGACTACGGCCATATCGTCCTGCCCCATTTTGCAGGTGCCTACGGGGTGGTAGACGGTTTCGGTTCGCTTTTGAATGTGTTCGAAGATCGCTTGATCGGAACTGATATCCGCAGGCGCATTGATCTTTTTCAGGTGGGGTTTCAATGCATCGGCCTGTAATACTTCATATGCCTTTTTAACCCCAGCGATCATCAGCTCTTGGTCGTGCGGATCGGAAAAGAAATTGGGTTGAATAATCGGTTGGTCGTTGATATCGGCAGACCTTAATCCGACATAGCCGCGACTTCGGGGCCTTAATAGCGTAGGCCAGATAGAAATTCCGTCTGTCCTCGGAAAAGTTTTTAAATCATGAAAATCCGCCCGATAATCATCACCTAAATGGCAGGTGATAAAATGAAACTGACAATCTACCCGGCCACTCGGATCTAATAAGTTTATAAATGCGGCTGCCGATAATGGTGAAGTGCTGAAGATACCTCTGCGCGTCAAGAGGTAGTAAAGCCCGTCTTTAATTTGCATCCAGGTAGGTACATGATGATTTTGACCTTGCTGGGTGTGGGTCAGGGCACTTACTATGCAAAACAGATGATCCTGTAGATTTTTACCGACTCCCGGCAGATGGTGCAAGCAATCGATACCATGCAGGTCCAACTCTTCTTTGTCACCAATACCCGATAACATAAGCAACTGAGGCGAAGCGAAAGAACCAGCCGATAATATGACTTCTCGCTTTGCTTTGATTTTGTGAATCATGCCTTGTTTATCGATTATTTCTACCCCGCTTGCCTGTCTACCTTCAGTTATGATCTTCTTAGTGGTTGTACGAATCATCACCGTCAAATTCTTGCGGTGCATGATCGGTTTCAGAAAGGCATCTGCACTGCTATGCCGCTTTCCATCTTTTATGGTCGTTTGGAAATAGCCTACGCCTTTTTGAGTCTGACCATTATAGTCTAGGTTAGCAGAAATAGCGCATGCTTGGCAAGCCTCGAAAAAAGGTTCGGTGTAGGGTGTAGTGAAGGTGTCAGGTACGATTACATTTAGCTCTCCATCTTGTCCGCGATACTGGCTGTGAATATCTACACTTCGTTCGTGTTTCTTGAAAAGTGGTAATACATCATTGTAAGACCAGCCTTCATTACCAGCCTCTGCCCAGTCGTTGTAGTCGGCTCGGTTACCACGCACATATGCCATAGCGTTTGTCGAACTACTGCCACCGATTGTCTTGCCTCTTGGCAGTGCAAGCTCCCGGCCTAGCATATGCTGCTGAGGCTCTGTCTTAAAATTCCAGTCTACATTGGTGCGATGCAGCTTGGGGTAAGCACCAGGTATGCGAATCTCGGGTTTGGAATCTGGTCCACCCGCTTCGATCAGCAAAACTTTATGGTTCGGGTTGACTGATAAGCGATTGGCCAGCAAGCAACCGGCACTCCCTGCGCCGACTATAATGAAATCGTAGCTCATCCCGTAAAATTAACAAGATATAGCCGAAAAGATCAATTCACATCCAGCGCACGTAGAACATTATCGATTCTGATTGTTCAATGGTATGCCGCAAGACGATAGCAAGGTGAGTTTCTACGCTTTTTTCACCAAATACTCCTTAGTGCAGGATTATGGCTTCCTGGCAGGTCTTTGGCGTCGGTTGTTGTGGAAGTTACTCCCTCCCGTTCCAGAAAAGGGGACAATCAGCTACGTGCTTTATAATAACAGAGGCGAGGAAGAGTCTATACGGAATCAGCTCCCTTGGGGTCGTATGGCAGATCAGCCACTGGCTAATGAGCTAAACCGAGCCATACAAGCCTTGTGCGCAAAACTCGCCGCCTTCGGATTGGATAGTGCGATTAAACATAAGATAAGTGGTCATTCATCTGCTGAACTCAATCCTTTCCAAAGAATTTGGGATCTCTCGCATCGAGTCGAGGGTGTGAACGAAAATCTACTTTTCGACCTAGACGAAGCACTTCGGCAAGCCCGACAGCAGATCGTCGATTTACGGCAAAACAAAAACAAATCCGGCACCAGTTTACGGCTGACCATCACGACTCGTCGCATGCTGGAGTATACAGATCGTGCCCGCACGCTCGTGCAGCTAAAACAAAACCTGGAAGACAAAGCCCTCTGGGCTAAACTCTTCAGCGAGTTTCAGATCAGCGAGAAACAGAATCGCAGTATACTGAGATATATCAATCGCCACCTCGACTTATTAGCGCTGGAAACCGTCGAGCATACCTCCAATAAGGGTGAAAAGTATATCGCTGAAAATAAAAAGGAGTATCTAAAATTTGGTCGCAAGGCACTGGGCGGCGGGGCACTCATCGCCATCTTCGCGCTCGTCAAACTCTGGCTAGATGCCCAAGGGCTCAGCAAAGGCAATAATGCTATTTTATTCAGCCTCAATTATGCGGCTTGTTTCATCGTTGTCAAACAACTGGGTGGCATCATAGCTACGAAGCAGCCAGCTATGACGGCATCAACCATAGCCGATTACGTGGATAAGTGCGAAGATTCACAGTTCAAGTCTTTAGACGATGTGCTGCAACTCATTCGCCGGGTATTTCAAAGTCAAATTTTATCGCTGGTTGGCAATTTTATAATGGCTTTGCTCAGTGCTATTGCTATATACCAGCTACTAGACATCACTGGTGCTAATACTTTGACCAGCACCATCAAGCCCGACTATTTGATCAAGAACACGACACCCAGCTTACAGCTTTTTGGGTTTGCCGCCCTGGCGGGTATTTTCCTGGCTACATCGGGTCTTATTTCCGGTTATATCGACAATAAGGTAGTAGCCAGTAATGTCGGCTACCGCATCAAGCACAGCCGACTTTTCTTTAAATCAGCCGTCTTTGCTAAGTGGTTTCAAAAAAATATCGGCTCTATACTCGGTAACATCAGCCTGGGATTCATGCTTGGTTCCGTATTTCTACTGTCTGACTTTTTGCCTTTCAAAGTAGATATTCGCCACATTGCATTCAGTACATCTTATGTGGGTTACGCCCTGATGAAAGGGAAGCTCCTTTTCTCCGTCATTTGCTTTTCCCTGCTCGGGGCCATTCTCATTGGCTTGACCAATTTCCTGGTCAGCTTTGGCCTAACTTTATACCTCGCGCTACGCAGCAGAGGAGCCAGACTGACCTTGCTGCCGAGACTTCTAGGCGGGGTACTCAAGGACTTTGCAAAACGACCACTGGCCTATATCGCTTTCAGATAGCGTTTACAGTCCGACATCCAGCGTAGCCGCTATGGTCTTCAGGGCTTCTAAAGTAGCTACCTGATCTTTTTCTTCCCGACCGTAAGTTATCAAGTCAACTTGAGTATGGTCATCAATCCTATATCGGAAGTTGTATTTCCATTTGGGAAAGGCTTTTGCATATCCATAAATAGCCTGGTCGCCAAAACCACCGACTTCTCGCCACTCGAGTTTGTCCGGTTCCTTATCGGTACCTGCCAAAGCTTCTTCAAACGTTTTACTGATATACTTCTCCTCTGCAATTTCCTGGCTCACACGTGTAAATCTTACATCCAACTCTCCGCCGCCTCCTATGTATCTACATGAAGGCGCAGCAATAGCTGCTCCTGGATAAGCGGGTATTGGTTCTTTTCTTCGGCCCTCATACCAGCCCAGGGATTCTACTATTAGGTCCATAGACACACCGCAAGGATCACCTAGTGGAGGTAAAGCTAATTGCTCGACTTCTTCGGGCTCGCCTTTTTTCATGTCCTCGATCTTGGCCTCGGCTTCAGCTATTTTAGCCTCGCCGTCTCCGCAAGCAAGAAATAGGGCTGTAAGTATAAAAAGGGATAAATATCTCATAATGGGTTTTGTTTTGATTTGTACCTGCCTGCGTGCCTCGGCAGGCAGGCTTCCGCAGGTAGAGAGCTATTGCGTAGACCGCATAGTGTACAGCGACCAAATTATTTAGTGGTTGTCGCAATACGTAAAACGCGGTACGCCTTCCACCTGCGGAAGTCTAAAAAATACTATCTAAAATCGTTGAATTCTTTCAGCTTCACATTGATCGAAATACGGACATCTTCTTCTCGCAAAACATCGCTACCTGGCATCAAGGAAGACTCTACCTGGCTACACTCGCTGCCCGTAGCGGCAACGGCCCGCTTATTGTAGCATTCGACCACATGCTGGCCCGTAAACGTAGCTACGAATTCCGTTTCCGTAAATCTGCTGATATGCAACTGGCCTACGACAGCTTGGGATTCTACATTTTCTCGCGTATCGCTAAAAAGGATGGAATACAAGGCAGGCTCCTCCAGGTCTTCGATATCTGGCTGATCGGGTATGGCCTCAATAAGGGCATCTGCCTCTTGCATGATAACTTCGAGCTGCTTGGTGGCTTCCTCTACGCTGAGCTCGCCACTCTGCATTTTCGCAACTATGGCTTTAGTCCGCTCTTCTATGCTTTGCTTATCGTCTTGAGCGGCCCGACCAGCTGCGGCTCTAGCCTCGAACTGGTCGGCATTGGCAGCCATCTGATCATTGAAATATTGGTTATCGTCTATACCATGTTGGATTGAAGATTTACCTATGGTGAGCTGATTTTTACGCTCGGCAGTGATGGGGAAAGGTACACCTTCTGGCAGACTGACTTCGAGTAGCAATTGGTAATTCTCAGGTGCTTCGACATTGTCACTCTGCAGCTCGGGTTGATCCATATTGATCTCCGAGACGATCAAGGACAGGCTCTCGCCCGTGTTGCCTATACCGGCTTTCACGATTTCGCAAGCACCGAATGAAGTGCCATTGTAGGTGACATTTACCTGGGCACCTAGTCGCGTATGCCCTATCAAGACTAGCATTAGAACAAATATTTGTCTATACATCAAAAAGTGGTTTTTAGTGATCCTGCGCAATTTAATACATTGCTATTTAATCTTCATCAGAGACAGGATACATATTTATCGCAGAAGGACTATCGGTTTCGGCATCGTAAATGTAATAGTGACCCGCTCGGTCTATTCGACCAGAGAACCCTAAGTTGTTATTGATAACCATTTCAAGCCTATTCTCCACACATCGAAAGATACTACTATTGAGATGCTGTATCCTCATTACTGGCAAACGGAAATAATTATTATTACTTAAATTGACAAATAGCTCTGCACCTTTTTCTTTTAATGTATTTGCAAATTCAGCATGCATCCATTCGTTGCAAATTCCGACCCCTAGTCGAGTGTTATTGAGATTTAGAGTAGAAATTTTAGACGAGCTATTCAACGATTGTCCCTCGCGATCATCAGCTAATAGCCCCAAGCGTTCTGACTCAAGTAAAGGAAGGGGCCTTGTTTTTCGATGCATATCGACTATGCCTCCATCTGGACTCAATAGTAGAGCAGCGTTATAAAGACTGCTGGTGGTTTTCTCTTCTATTTTTGTCCCAATGAGGTGATGTGCATCGAGTCTTATTGTACTTTGTAAAGCATATTTAATGAGATCATCTTCAGTTTGGAATATCCAAGGTACAGCTGTTTCAGACCAGAGAACCAAGTCTACACCCGTTAATTTACCGATTTCAGTCGCTTGTGCAATGATGTGTCCTGCACGCTGATCACCATTCTTATCTGACCATGGTTGATGATTTACATTGTCTTTGAGCAAAGCAACACGTACAGTATCGCTTAAATCGTGGATAGTATTTTGATGCATAAGTATAGTACCGCTACCCACCCAAAGAATAAAAAAGGTAACTAACCCTAGAAAAATGCCACGGTCACGTGTAGAATACGTATAGGCTAACCAAGCATTGAAAATGTATACTAAAAAACTAATTAACCAGACACCACCATATTCAGCCAATTGGATCAAAGGCGTTAAACTTGCTAAAGCATACCCAATAGGCACAGTAACCCACGGAAGCATGTCCAACCAAATCAGTCTTTGTATAAACTCTACGATTAAAAGTACAGATGCAATTGATAATATTTTAACCCATATTTTTGCAGATAGCTTGTGTATCACCAGATAGACAGCGAATACGCTAATGAGCCCATAAATAAAATTGACTAGCGAAAGCACAAAAAAATAAATTACGGCTTCGCTAGTTATGCTTTCTTCAACTAATAATGAAGAATCGAATACCCAAATTTGCACTAAAAATCCATAGCAAAATCCATATACTAGGCTGATTTTCAGCACGTCCTTCAGCAGCAAATCTTGTAGTAATAGATAAACTAGTATAGCCCATACTACTGAACTGAGCAGCCCACCGTATGGCAGATGTATACATAGGGCGTGAAGAGCACCAGCTGCAGCTGGGGATAGAAATTTATTGTGATTTGCATTACCCATTTCTGGGCTTAGCGTATGGTGAACTTGAGCGATCTATTCAGGGAAATTCCATTGCTAATCCTTGCATAATAATTACCAGCTGGCAAACTACTCGTATCGAACTGCAATCTTTGATCACCTGATTCTAATCGAGTAGATTCCGTCAGAATCGAACGACCAAGCTGATCATAGATGGTGTAATTCACGAGTTGGTCATTTGCTGTATACACATCCAGATAAAGAATCCCCGGATCACTTGGATTAGGAAATATCTCACCGACTATGACATCTACCTCACCTTTTGTATTTACGATGATAATATTGCTGTCTTCATACTGCCCATCGAAATCGACCTGACGAAGTTGGTAGTAATTGGCTGCTCCTCTGACAAATCCTATATCCAAGAAATCGTATTCCTTTTGTAACTCGGTGGTGCCATTGCCTTCGATAGTGGCAATAGCATGGAAGGTGCGCCCCCTATCATCACTTCGCCTCAGCTCGAAGTGGCTGTTGTTTTCCTCGACCTCTGTAGCCCACATGATCTTGACACCCTCCGTCATTTCCTGGCCTCGGAAGTCGAGGTAGGTGACAGGGGCGGGCATGTCGTAGGTCCAGGTGGCTCCACCCCCGGCGCAAGTTGGTCCATTTGGTGAATCATCATCAGGCGACCAGTCGAAGTTACTACCAGGCGCTATCCCACGTAACTTGAATAAATAGGTTTCTCCTATCACGGCTCCATTTGCCTCTAGAACCCATTCATTTTCTAGTACATCATTAAATCCGCGACTAAATACCATTGTCCTATTCCCATTACTTTCGATAACATTACCAGGTATGATACGATTTAGCCAAGACTCGCAATCAGTAAGCAGATCACCCAATATTTCTTCTTCATCAGTCAAGTTGGGGGAGTCAACTAGTCTAAATGGAGAACTAGTCGTAGTGACCGGTATCTGATTATTCGTTCCATCGGTAAGCAGCCCTACTCTCAGCTGGTAGGTGTTCGTGGAAGTACCAGTTCCACCGGCCGCAAATTGTGAATTATTATCATATATCTCCCAGCGAAGCCTGACAATATCAGTCGTGTTTGAAACTAGTGTAGTCACCTCTGGGGCAAGCCATGTAGCTGTAGTCAGATCTCCGTCATCGGCTCTCCAACGCCAGTTTCCGCCTCTTTGCGATTCTGCATGAGAAATTTCAGATAAAAAAGTGAAGCAAAGTAAAAGCAGTAGAATCTTTTGCATAGGTCGAGTATATGGAAATTCAACTCTAATTTAGTCTAAATAATCAACATTAAAAACGTCTAAACAAGTAATATATAAAATTTTCTATGCTTCTCTATGTTCCTTAAACCCTGCACGCCCTACTATATCTAAACAAACAATATCTTCACGCCACCATCTCAAAATCACTCATGAAACAAAACTTAATTGCACTCTTTTGCCTGCTGAGTATCCACCTGGCGGTTGCCCAAAAACAAACACCCAATATACTGCTGATCATAGCCGACGATATGGGTATAGATGTGACCGAAGGCTTCGGCATACCTGGCGATAAGCCGGTCACCCCTACACTAGACTCTTTACGCGATAACGGCCTGACTTTCACCAACTGCTGGGCTACCCCACAGTGTACGCCTACTCGAGCTGCCATAATGAGTGGTCAATACGGGATCAAAACCGGTGTCATGCGTCCTCCGGGTCCACTAGATCCCTCATTTACCTCCGTATTTAATCGCATTCATATCCAAAGTGAGATCGATTACAATACTGCTGTTATCGGCAAGTGGCACATCGAGGGCAATCAAGGCAACCTAGATCACCCGGCCGAGCATGGCGTCGATCACTACGAAGGTTTATTTACGGCTATGGTCGATGATTACTACAGCTGGGAAAAAGTGATCAATGGTGCCACAGAGCAGGTCGAAGAATACGCTACCTCTCACCTGACCGATGCGGCCATTGACTGGGTAGCTGATCAAAGTGAGCCCTGGTTCCTTTGGCTTGCGCATGTTGCTCCGCACGCTCCATTTCACGTGCCACCAGACGGATTGTACACCACTAATCCTACAAACAATCGCACGAGATATTTCGCCATGATCGAAGCCATGGACTACGAGATCAACCGCCTGCTGAGCAGCATGGACCAAGAAACGCGAGACAATACCATCATCTTTTTCATAGGCGATAATGGTACACCCAACGGCGTGAGTGAGTACTACCCTGCTGGCCATGGAAAAGGCTCGGTCTACGAAGGGGGGCTTCGAGTACCTTTCATAGCTTCTGGCAAAAACGTAGCTCGCATCGGCGAAATAGAAGACGGCCTGGTACAAGTGACCGACCTACATGCGACCATACTCGAATTGTTGGATATGCAGCAGCACGGCGGAATCAATAACAGCCTAAGCCTTAAGCCGCTATTGGAGTGCGGCGACCGCCCCCTCAGAACCATCAACTACTCCGATTATAACGACGACGGCACGCTCGTATGGGCCACCCGCACCCAGCAGTATAAACTGATAGAAGACGAAAATGGCAATCAGGAATTCTACGATATCAGTATAGACCTGGAAGAGCAAGACAATCTGATTGATAATCTCTCCCCTACTCAGGAAATCATTAGAAGTCAATTGGCTGCCGAGGCCAATGCTATTCGCACTAGTTGGTCTTGCAACGACGGCATCCAAAATGGAGACGAAACCACCATCGACGACTGCGACAACACCTGCACTGATATAGATGAACTAGGTTTCGATAACATAGGCTGTTGCGAAACACCCGATGAGCCCAATGCCTATTACGAGTTCGTCGAGTCGGGCAGCCGAAATATCTACAGCAATAATTTTCCGAACCACGATTATTGCTTCGGTGCCACTCAGCCCGCGCAAGTGTATCGGTTATATCAGGTTGATGAGGTACCGCAGATTACGGGAGATACAACATCCATTGTTCGGGACAACGGCCGCCCGGCACGCTATTTTGGCGTAGCGAATAATGGCGTATTTATGATGCCGGCTCCTGCCACACCCTTCATTTTCGAGGATGCCAACACGGGCGAATTCAACTGGGATTGGGTTTTTGAGCCGACCACCAATCAAGGTGGGGAAATTGGTCAAGTCAGGCTCGATTGTGCCTCTGCCCACGCCAATGCGCAAGGTTACCACTATCACGGCAATATGTTCGAGTATGTGGAGACGCTAGTGCCGGGTATTTCCACCACCAGCCAAATACCGGAAGCACCGCTTCAAGTCGGCTGGGCTTCAGATGGTTTCCCGGTGCTCTACCGCTTCGGCCCAGATGAGGATGGCAACATGAAGGAAATGCTACCTAGCTATCAGTTACGATCTGGCCTCAGACCCGGCGACGGCATCACCGCACCTTGTGGCCCTTACACAGGCAAGTACACCCGAGACTTCGAGTACATCTGCGGCAAAGGCGACCTCAACGAGTGCAACGGTATTCAGGCACCAGTTACTATCACCACCACTCAAGGCGAGGAAACATTCGAGTTCTACTACGTCATCACCGCCGATTTCCCACAAATACCCCGTTGTATGCTGGGCAATGTGAGTGAGGACTTCGAAAATGGAGGCTCTACCCTCTTAGGGCCTGACAACGACGGCGACGGCTTTATCGCAGAATTCGATTGCGATGATAACGACCCCAATATCAATCCCAGCGCGGAAGAAATAGAAGGAAACAGCATAGACGAAAATTGCGACGGCCTTCTGACGGGTGTTTTGAATTGGACTTCCGCAGGTATCAGCCTCGGCCCAAATCCGAATGCAGGCACCTTCTGGGTCCAAACGCCATCGAGTAAACAGTACGACCTTCGACTTACAGCGGCCAATGGACAGGTCATACAGCAAAAATCAGGAAGCGGTGAAATACTTTTTGAAAGGATACCGAAAGGTGTGTACTTTTTAAATGTAAGTGCTGACGGGGTCAATCTCGGAACGGGTAAGGTTGTCGTCAATTAATATATATTTGATTAGGTGAAAACTTCGTTTTCACCTAATCAAATATTAATTTCTCGTCTATGTTTATTCTAATTCTTTACAGCACTTTTTTCAGTCCACCAACCCATGATGTCTCCATGGCCATGTTTCGCCTATCAGCGGCTGAAAACGGACTAGATTTACAAATCGACTTTGACAAAGCAGATTATCTGTATGTAAGTGGTCTTCATGAATCGACTATCGACATACAGGGTTTTCAAGACTACCTAGATCGTACAACTTCTTGGATAATTGACGAAAAAGAGTGCACTGCTATCGTTCGAGAATTATCTACAGAAAGGGACCACGTCCAAGTCAAATGCTTTATCGAAACGGCCTCATCAAAACATACGGAATTTAGTATTTACAACGAGTTTTTAAATGGTATAGAAGATCAATCTAATGTGATTATACTAGAATTGCACGACCAATCCAGAGGCTTTAGAATGCATAATGACCGAACTCAAATAACTATTTCCTACTGAGTACCGTTATTATAAGAGTTATAACTACCTAGCTCCTTTTTATTGATGTTACATCAACTTAGCAGGCTTATTTTACTTATTTGCATCCCTTTTCATCTAAATGCATCTGACAGTCTTTATCTGCCAGATGATACCACTGCTTTATTTGCATCTTTAGATCGCATCGAGAAAAGTTCTATTGCCTCTTATGGCAACGATATCCTACCAAAGTACGTCGAATACTACGAAAGGAGAACCGATGGACTTATAGGAAATATACTGGCAGAAGATTTCATATTTGACGACAAACTCATCTCTTATCTCATTGGAATCTACTCCGAAATTGCGAGAGCCAATCACATAGATACGGAGCCGTTTATATTAGTTAGCCGCTCACCAATACCAAATGCAGCGAGCCTGGGCGATGGTATCTTCATTATAAATTTAGGCCTGTTCAACTCCCTCGAATCCGAAGAGGAACTGGCATTCGTCATAGCGCACGAGCTTGCCCACGATCAACTAAGACACATCAATCAACGGCTGGAATCACTACCTGACCCACCAGAATCGGCTAAAAAAGAAAGAAGGAGGATTCGTAGGCTCATCCGGCGAGAGGGTCTCAACTCCCTCAAAGAATCTATGCGTAACGAGGTCTACAGAGGGAGAAGACATAGCAGAGCAAATGAATTCGAAGCCGATTCCATAGGTCATATCTACATCCAAAACACCCGATTCGCTGAAGGTGGGTCTAGTGCTTTAATGAGTTTGCATACATTTGAAATGTTTGATCTCAAAGAGAGTGAGTTATTAGAAATACTCAGCACAAAATCATTCACCATCGACAAAACCTGGATTAAACCAAAGAAGAAAATGTTCGGTGGCAGCTTTGGATCATCAGAAGAGAGTCAAGATAGTTTTTGGCAAAAAGATAGCTTAGCTACCCACCCAGATGCCGAAATACGCGCTGAAAAGCTATCAGTAGATGCATCGGGTTCCGAAACATCCCAGTTCAACCCCATACGCATAGACAGAGACCTCATCGAAAAAGAAATAAGTGCCGATTTTGTCAGAAGGAAACTTCCCATACATGCTATTATATGGTCATTAGACCGAATGAAAATGGCTCCCAACGACCCAGCTTTTTATTGGTCAGTCATCGTTTCTCAATTGGCAGTGATACAGAACTCGATTTCTGAGCACGATTTTGACGATTTAGTACCGCCATCCAGTTATTTCGATAGCTCTGGCGGCAAAGCCATTTGCAGATTGGTTCGCAATATGTCAAAAAGTGAGTTAGGCAATCTGATTGCCACTCTTTCAAATGAAAAATTGGAGTAACTCCCTAGTTACCTGATTGAGCTTTATCGAATTACCAAAAACTAACTGTCCTATTATGAAAAATATTCATCCCTTCATCACTCATTTTACACTACTCATTGCTTGTATCATCACATATACTAGTGGCGTAGCCACTAAATATTGTTATCTTTGAGGATGGCCGAACTCCTTCCCCTACCTCAACTAGTCGAAAAGATACTGAAATCTGGTAAGATTAGCCGAAGTCAATCACAGCGA
>JBCCPC010000078.1:0-20955 GCA_039025055.1 Bacteroidota bacterium
AGGGGATACATAGCCGAATCTGGCTTAGATATTGAACAACACCGCTATTAAGGAGGGATTAAGGTGACCAGAGTGGTTTTGGGGGATGAAATCCGCCAAAACCTCTAGATATTAAACATCCACCGCGATCAGATCAGCAATTTTCTCTACTCGTTTTTGCACCTGCTCCCGATCCAGTTCTTTGAGTTTGCGGGTGCCGAAATCTTCCACGACGAAGCTGGCCAAGGCCGACCCGTGAATGAGTGCCCGCTTGAGGTTGTCGAAGCTCAGGTCGGGTGCAGCGGCAAGATAGCCCATCAGCCCACCGGCGAAAGTGTCGCCAGCACCGGTCGGGTCTACCACTTTGGGTAGTAACAGTGCCGGTGCCGAGAATACGCGATCACCTTCGAATAGCAATGCGCCGTGTTCGCCTTTTTTGATGACCAAAATTTTGGGGCCCATCTCCATGATCTTAGCAGCGGCTTTGACCAGGCTCAGCTCACTGCTCAGTTGGCGGGCTTCCTCATCGTTGATGATGAGAATATCGATTCGCTTGAGTACCTGCAAAAGCTCGTCTAGTGCATTGTCCATCCAGAAATTCATGGTATCCAGGGCGATGAGCTTGGGCTTTTCTTCCATCTGGTCGATTACCTGGCTCTGGATGGTAGGTGTCAGATTGCCCAGCATGACGAAGTCTGTCTTGCGGAAGTTTTCGGGCAGCTTGGGGTCGAAATCGGCCAGTACATTCAGCTGCGTATCGAGGGTGTCGCGGCCCATCATATCTTCGTGGTAACGACCGGCCCAGAAGAAGGATTTCTCGCCTTTTTTGGTCTCTACACCACCAAGATCGGCTCCGCGCTTGCGCAAGAAGGTCATCTCTTCGTCGGGAAAATCATCGCCAATCACCGAGACGATCTGCACCGGGCGCGTGTAGTACGAAGCTGCCAGAGCGATGTAGGTACACGAGCCACCAACGATCATATCTGCCTTTCCGTAAGGGGTTTCGATATCATCAAAAGCGAGGGTTCCGACTGCTAATAAGCTCATGGGGTAATTATTTTGACCGCAAAGATTGTAAATTTTAATAAGACCCCTTACTTTTGCGTTCGCTTTGGCAAAAAGGTGAAAATGTTTACCTGCTAAAGTTGTATTGCCTCAATAGCTCAGCTGGTTAGAGCGGCGGACTGTTAATCCGTAGGTCCAAGGTTCAAGTCCTTGTTGAGGCGCATTCGGGCGGTTAGCTCAGTTGGTTTAGAGCATCTCGTTTACACCGAGAGGGCCGGGGGTTCGAGTCCCTCACTGCCCACCCCGATTCAAAGCCGTTTCCTTTCATTAGGGAGCGGCTTTTTTACTGCCGATTCTAGATCCATCGATAGCTTAGCTGGTTAGAGCGGTCCCGCAGTACTGCGGGATTAATCCGTAGGTCCAAGGTTCAAGTCCTTGTTGAGGCGCATTCGGGCGGTTAGCTCAGTTGGTAGGCGTTTGATAGCCCACCACCTTTTCGGCTACACTTGCTGTCTATCGACCTGCACTTCGTTGCGGCATCGGTCATGTAGCTTAGGCTACATTCTCTCTTTGCGCCTCGTTCAGCTCAATATCCAGCGGCGTTCGCTCGAAAAATGATGACCTATCAAACGCAGAGCATCTCGTTTACACCGAGAGGGCCGGGGGTCGAACTAAGCGAAGCGACCTCACGCAGAACGAAGTTCAAGTAGTCCCTCACTGCCCACCCCGATTTAAAGCCGTTTCCTTTCACTAGGGAGCGGCTTTTTTTGTTTTAGACTTTCGCAGGTGGAGGCATTCCTCGAATAAAATCTGGTTTTATCTCAAATAAAACGGTATCAGCTGAATACCTAAAAAGACCCCGATGAGTAGGTAGTGCGTGCTTTCTGCCCGTGATCGTTCTACACCCGAAAGGGCAAGACCCAGCAGCATGCCGAGTGGCAGCACTACGATCTGAACCGAGGCAGCACTCACCGTATCTTGTAGGAGATGGCTCAATACAGCGAAAATGAGAATGGCATAAAGCACCTGAATCTTGTATCGGCCGTCGGTTTGAAGGCGGCTTACTAAGCTACTTCTGGATATGAATACCCAAACCAAACATATACCTAAAACAATGAGACCTGCGGAAGTCCAATATCCCTCACTAAAACCCATAGTAGGCAAACCGACTCCATTCCATAAACTGGCGATAAAGTCTCTATCCGCATCGAATAGATAATCTCGGCAGAAGAGGAAAAATATGGGTGCTATCCATCCGCTGATGAGTTGAAGGACCCGGCGAAAGTTGGTTTTTTGCAAGATGGGTAATGCAAATATGGCGGCGGCCAAGAAAATGAGGTAATAGGTGTTGACGAGGAAGGCCAGCCCAAGCCACCAGCCCGACCAAAATAGGGGCACGACTGGCTTTTGATGTTTATAAAGATTGAGAAACGGAAATAGCGAAATGAGCAAGAGCAAGTTGGCCAAATGCATACTACTCGGCGGGAAAAAGGCCGCTACATAAGATGCCATCAAGGAGTAGAAAAGCCCGGGAAGCTGCGTATTGTTAGCGCCCAGCTTATCTTTTTCACAAAGCCGATTGACCGCCACGGCCGTTGCAAATAAGATCGCCACCGTGGTCAGGTATTGGATATATGTCGGCCAGGAAGTCCAATTTCCAAGCCACTGACCGAATACCGAGGCACCAGAATCATTGATCAGCAGGCCCAGTCGCTCACTCCAAATAGCGGGAACCTGTAGGGCCGCCACATAAAAAATGAGCAGCAAACTGGCTGAAAATTGATTGGATCTGAAAGGTGAAAGCAACATCTGGCTCAAAAAAATCAAATTTTTTTCGCTCCAACCGCCAGAAATCAATTTTTCTTACGTCTTAAGGGTAGATACGGCTCGGAATAGACGCCTTCCAGATTCCGACTATCGACCCTGCATTAGTTTCAAGAACCCATAACCTAAACCCATAAAGACCCTATAATTTCCCCTCCTTGAAAACCCATAACACCTAAACCCTCAAATTATAATCCCTGCCTAACCCCCATATTATTAAACTACACAACACCGACAAGCTCTATTGCTAGTCATATTGTTTGCCCGTCCTCTTGTAGAGTGACGGGCTTTTTGGTGAGTACAGCCTCGATTTGGCCGATCAGCTCTTTGGCGCGTCTGGTAATAGATGATTCCGACTTTAGCGGTAGAGGTGCGTATCTGGCCCTTTCACATTGCTGCAGCAGATTTACATAGTCATCGGCTGTTTCTTTTTCTATCTCTCGCACCGTAAGTAGCTGTACGATGCTGGCCTTACTCAATTCGGAGATGGGAAGGCGCAATCGGTCTTTTAGGTATTCGAGCAGTGTTTGCTCGGTTACGGCAAACTGTAGGTCAGGACTTTTGCCTTGGGCTTTTTTAAGCTGGCGATAAGCCTTTCGCGCCGCCTGACTTTGGGCACGATCAGCCGGGTCGAGTCGGTCTGCTCGCATTTTCAGCCAGGTTTGAATACCCAAGCCGCCGACTATAAGTAAAGGCAGGGCAAAGAGCACCCAATAGATCGACTGACCCGAAGGCGGCGACCCCGGCTTGTACAATCGCGGCTCGGCTACAGATGGGCTGAGGGTGAGCGTTGTCGTTGTGTCTAGCGAAGTCGTATCGTAAGTCGGTCTACCTTCTCCCTCGCCTACTTGAAGTACGAAGTCTTCGTCAGCCAGATCGACATAGGCAGCCGTATCGGGTCTGAAGACAATCACTTTGGGATCGAGCACGATCGTACCTGCCTCCCTGGGCACCAGCTGATAGTCGATCACCTTGCGGCCGTAGAACCCCGTGGGGCTATCGACCATTTCCTCCAGCTGATTGCTGGGTGGGTATATCTCCCAATCGGCGGGGTCGGCGGGTATGATCTCTCGCAAGCGGAAGATGTCGCCATCACCCGAGATGCTTATACGCAAGTTGAGGGCGTCGTCTGTACTGAGGGTGTCGCGATTGATGGAGGTCACGATGCTGAAATCTCCGATGCCTCCACTAAAGTCGGATGGCGGTGGTGGTAGCTCACTTACTTCGATACGCAGGCTATCAGATACCAGACGGATGAACTCGGTATACGGCTGCCTGAATCCCGAGCCCGTAGGCCTAAAGCTTTGCACACTCATATTGTACTCGAAGGGTTCGATGACCAATTCGCCCGATCTGACGGGGTATAGCGCAAAGCTCTCTATAGTTTGCCCTAGGTAAGTTTTACCGTTTCTGGTCACAGTTTGGGTTCGTTTATCGAATCCACTTCGGGGCTTACTGATGAAACCGTCGAGTGAGGGCCTACTCAGTGCGTTCAGTCCCTTTCGGTTGACGGTTGTGTACACATTCAGATCGACGATGATTTGCTGTCCGACGAATGCCCGAGTCCGATCGGTCTCCAGCTGCAAGAAGTTGGATGGTGCCACGGTTGCCACTTCTGTTCCGGCGGGCAAGACCTCTACTCGTCTGGAGTTGGTATAGTACAGGCGTCCTTCTAGCTTCAGGCGACCGGGCTCGATGGTGATGCCGCCTTCGCGCAAGGGCACCAGCCGGTAGTTGATCTTGGTGACCAGCATCGACTGACCGGCAATCAGGGTGCTGTTCTCTTCTCGGAATGGCTGCCCAACCTGCCTGAAGCCAGCAAAATCGGGGGGTATTACCTCGTCTACGGTCGCATTGTGTACCTCGAAGGTGTAGAGCAGGGTGTCGTCTAGTGCTATTCGGTCTCTATCTAGCCTGACGGTCAGGAAGTTGTCGCTATGGGTCTGAGCCGACAGTTGTAAACTGATCACCAGGATGCCAAAGAGGCCGATATATTTTAACCCCAAATCTTTCACCATTCTCGCGAGCTTGAGCAGGCGTTCATATTCTGATCGGTGACATTGCGGCGCGTTTGGGTTTCGGCATCGCCTATGCGTTCGAGCAGTCTTTCGGCTTCGCTTTTACTGATCTCGCCGGTCTGGCTCTGGTCGACTTGAGATACTTCTCCCTCACCGTCTTGAGGATTTCCATTGGCTTGCTGTTGTCCGCTTTGCCCTGGCTGAGGTGGCCCTTGGCCTTGCCCATCATCACCTTGGCCACCGCCTTTTTTTCTGGCGATGGCGATTGACAAATTGGTTTTGGTTTCTACATCGCCGGGGTTGTTGCGCAGGCTTTCCTTGTAGGCATCTATAGCGGCATCGTAGTCTTGCTGCTCGAATCGGGCATTGCCTAAATTGTGTAGTGAAGCGGCGCGATCTTGGTCGTTTTCACTCAGGACGGCGGCTTCTTCAAATCGCTTAGCGGCCTCTTCGTAATCGCCTTGCTGGTATAGGGAATTACCCAAATTGTGATTGCCTTCGGCCGTGTTTTCGTTTTCCAACGACTGCTCGTATAGCTTGGCAGAGTTGGTAAAATCCTTGTCGATATAGGCCCGATCTCCCTGCCGCCTGAGCGTGTGAGAAGATTGTCCACTCAAGTCCATCGTGAACAGACATGCTAAAATCAGCACACTGCTGATTTTAGCATGTCTGGCAATCGTTCTTCTTCCTATTAAATAGTCGATAAACAATAGCAACAGCCCCGGAATCAAAAAGTAATAGAAGTAAGTATCGTAAGTGGCCTGGCTTTGCTCTTCGAATTCCATTTTTTCGATTCTATCAATTTGTTTGCGCAGGGCCAGGACTAAATCTCTGGTATCGCCACCGAGAGGAAAGAACTGTCCACCGCCAGATTCGGCTACTCTTTTTAAGGTTTCAGGATCGGAAGTGGTCATAGCTGAGTTGCCTGAGCCATCTCGGATCATGGCTTCGCGGCCGTTGCTCAACTCGTATGGCATGGGAGCAGCGCCGCCACGGCCTACACCCACGGTGAAAATGATCAACCCTTTATCGAAAGCTGAAGTCGCCTGTGCGTTGGCCTCTCCACCAAAGTCTTCCCCATCGCTAATGATGACGAGGGCCCGGTGGTTGGTGCTTTCTTCGCGGTAGTTGGCTTCGGCCAGTTCTATAGCGGCACCGATATCTGTCCCTTGCGCGCTGATCTGCCCAGGCTCGGCGGCCGTAACGACCGAGCGCAGGAATTGGTAATCGGTCGTAAGCGGTGCAGAGATGACGGGCGTACAGGTAAAAAACTCGATGCCTATATTATTGCCCGTCAGCTCATCGATCAGCGCATTGGCGAAGTAACGCGATCTATCCATCCGGCTGGGCTCTATGTCGCGTGCCAGCATGGAACGGCTTACGTCCATGGCGATAATCAGGTCGATTCCACGCCTATTTATTTCTTCTCGCTGCGCGCTGTATTGCGGGTTGGCCAGTGCCAATATCAGTAGTGGCAAGGCCGTAAAAACTAGCAAAAACTTCACTTTCGGTAGCCGGTTGCTCATATCCGGTGCCAGGTAATCGAGCAGCTCCGCATCGGCAAAACGCCCCAGTGCTTGTCTCCTGTACCGCCAATACCAAAGAAACAAGCCCAATACCACAGGCAATGCCAGCAATAACAACAAATAAGTAGGATGCTCGAATCTGAACATATATCAGCAATATTACGACCTGCCTTTGGCCAAAACAAAGATATTGGGTTTATGGCACTACTCTTAGGATTGCGTATCTCAATACCAACTCAATAACCAAAATCATCAACCCCAAACCCAAAAAATATCCAAAATACTCATCATAAGTTCGGTAGGCACTGGTTTCGATTTCGGTACGTTCGAGCTGATCGATATCGTCGTAGATGTCGTTGAGTTCTTGGCGGTTTCTGGCCCTGAAGTAGCGGCCGCCGGTATGGTCGGCTATGTAGCGTAGTATGTTTTCGTCTATCTCGGTCACACCGGGGCTGTATCGATATTCCCGGCGGCCACGGGGTCTTTGGGGCATCAGGGTTTGCTCGCCACTGCCCATAGCGATGGTGTAGACGCGTATACCCATAGTACGCGCCAGTTCTGCCGCCATGGTGGGGGATACCTCGCCAGCATTGTTTTCGCCATCGGTGAGTAGTACGACGATCTTGCTCTCTACCTCACTGTCTTTCAATCGATTGACGGCCGTAGCCAGGCCCGTGCCTATGGCCGTGCCGTCTTGCAAAAGTCCCGTTTCCAGCTTCGATAAGAACTCGACGATGATGTCGTGATCGACGGTCGGGGGGGCTTGGGTGTAGGCTTCGGCAGCGAAAACGACCAAGCCTACGCGGTCGTACTCGCGCTGATTCACGAAATCTACCGCCACGGATTTGGCGGCCTCCAAGCGGCTCGGCTGAAAATCTTGCGCACTCATACTACTCGACAAGTCCATCGATAGCATGATCTCTATGCCTTCGCTGGTTACGACGACCTCTTCGTTTTGTATGCGCGGTCGGGCAAGGGCCAGTATGAGCAAACTCATGGCGATGGCGCGAAATAACGGCAAAAACGGTCGTAGCCTCGATCGCCAGGTAGCACCAGTCTTACCACCTAGATCGGGTAGTCGCAGGCTTGGTGTCTGTTGATTGACGCGCGCGGCTCGGTACAGATACGCCAGCCAGGGAATAGCCAGCAACGGCAGCACCCACAGGTACGAAAAGCTGAATTGATTGAGCCAACTCATACGGCGCTGGGTTCTGTAGGTTCGGGCTTGGGTTCGGTCGCTCTGACGAAGCCGCGCAGCTCATCTATCCAGGCGGCGTGATCATCGGAGGTGGGCTTTTGATCTGCAAATTTGATCATATCACTCAGCTTCAAGAGGCTAACTAGCCGGTGTCGATACTGGCTGTCTATTTCCTGCCTGAGGCCCAGAGCTGACTCGATTTCTGAGGTCGTTTGCTTAGTGGCTGCAATGCCGAAACGCCCTTGAAGATACTTCCTCAGTATATCACTCAGCTCATTGTAATAAGCCTCGATTTTCCCCTCTGCCCAGGGCTTCTCGAATTCAAGGCGAGACAATTTCACCAAGGCGGTTTGGTGGGGAGGAAGGACTTCCGCAGGTCGAATTTTTTTCACACGACCGAGTATGCCCAACCGATTCAAAAGCGCAATTGCAAGGCCCAGCACCAGCCCAGCAATCAAAACATATGGCCAAAAATCGCTGAACCGCATCGGCTCCCGATAAATACCTTTGATCGCGCCGATCTCTTCATTGCCTTCTACGGGTATAGCCGTCACTGTCAGTGAAGCCGACTGGCTGGCTACTTCTCCTGAGCTGCCACCAGGCAAGGTGTAGGGAATGTTCAATGCCGGTACCAAGACCACGCCGGGTGTAAAGCTAGTCAGCCGATACTCTTCGTGCACGATCAAGGTCGGGTCGCTGGCTGATTCGCTTCTGGGTATAGCGCGTATCAACTCCAATTCTCCACTTTGGCTAAGGACCGATACGTTCGTTTCTCCGAGTGTAGTGCCCGCCGGCGCGCTGATGGTCAGCGTCATCGTCGTCTGATCCCCCAGCTGTATGGAGGTCTTGCTCAGCGATATGCGGGCGCGCACGCTCTGATCCGTCTCTTGCCCCACCAATCCGAGGGCCAAAAAGAGAAAGATCAGGCAGTAGCATGATTTTAACAATCGCATCAATCGCTAAATTACTGATAATGGGATAACTCGGCTGCGCTTCGTGGGATTTGCGCGCCTTTCGGCGACGCGATGATAAACTCGCTATCGCGAGTCAGGATTAATAGCCATAGGTGAAATCTGCGTTTATCCGGTGTTCATCTGTGTCCCTTTCAATAAACACGCTCTCACTTCCACCCCTCATTCTGCAGCTTCTCAATCTTCCCTTCCACTTTTTCTTTCAGCCCTTCCTGGTAAGCGGCTACTTTTTTGCGCACCTCTTCATCTTGCGCGCCCAAGATCCTTGCGGCGAGTAGTCCGGCATTCAAGCCGCCATCTAGGGCGACGGTAGCTACCGGTATGCCACCCGGCATCTGCAAGATAGATAGCACCGAGTCCCAGCCGTCTATGCTGTTGCGGCTCTTGATGGGTACGCCGATCACGGGCAGGGGTGACAGGCTGGCGACCATACCTGGCAAGTGCGCAGCCCCACCTGCTCCGGCTACAATCACCTGTATGCCCCGGTCGGCGGCTGTTCGCGCGTAGGCAAACAGGCGGTCGGGCGTGCGGTGAGCAGAGACGACGGTGACTTCTACTTCAATGCCAAATTCTTCGAGAATCTCAGCAGCTGGCCGCATGATCGGGAGGTCTGAGTCTGAACCCATAATGATGGCTACCATCTTCGCGTTATTTTCGCAAAGGTCGTCATTTATGAGAATAGTTGTACTTGTTCTGTTGGGGTTCGCGCATGCAAGTTGCTCCGTGGGAACAAGGTTTTACTTGAGAAATAATCTTGATACGCCTGTAACAATAAAAGCTAAACTTTACAGGGAAACGTCGACGGGTAAAATATACTACAGTGAGGGTGTTCAAGATATATCTTTCAAGCTCAGTAAAGCCCTGACAAATGAACTAAGCGTGGTTAAAGAAGAAGATGGTTACCTGTACTTTCAGCTTCTTCCAAAATCTACTTTCTATGTCGGTGGCGGGTCTAACTATAAGCAATACAATTTTTCAGAAATTGAGATATTATATGAAAATTCTAAAAATATTATCCTTGATAATATCAGCTATGAACTCTGGGAAACTAAGGGTAGATCATGCTGGTATGATATTAAATAAATGTCGATATAGGTTACCTCACAGCTCATTCAAAAACTCTTCTGTAGTCTGTGATGGTAATGGCAACTTACCTGCCTCGATTTTTTTAGCTTGAGCTAAGCCGGATTGTACTGACTTAACGATTTGCTCAAGCTCTTTGACCTCATTCATGTAGCTAGACAGTGTCTTCCAGTCATCTATGGAAATAACGACGGAAGTCTTCACTCCTTGAGCATCAGTTAAGTATTGCACCGCATTCATATCTAGTAATTGAATTGGAAAACTAAACGAATCGGGGTTATTTATAGTTGCCAAATCGGTCTGCCTTGTCAAATATAAATGCTTTTTGGGCGACGGGCCAAAGCACTATCTGTACAGTTGCACAGGAACAAGACCCATTTCCCCAAAATCCCTCAACTCCCTGTACAACGGCCTGACCTTCAATGCGCCCGATTTGTCGATCATGACAAATCCCTGGCGGGTGGCGACGCGGGCTAAGTTGTCTTTGAAGGGCCAGGCCAGCCCGAACTCGGGTGGGAATGCCTGGCTGCCATCGGGTCGAAGATAGCCCCATAGCCCATCTTGGCTGAAGACGGCCAGACCGGAAGAGAAGGGTTGAATTTCTTCGTATTCGAGTGGAATGATGAGCTGACCATTGGTATCTATGGCACCGTATTGGCCATTGGACTCTACGATCCAGAGACCTTCGCCAGCGGAGTATACTTGTTGATACTCGTCTTTGAGGTAGTTCTTTCCGCTTTGGTCGATCAGTTGCCACTGGCCGTTTAGGAGTACGGCGGCCCTATCGTCTGCGAATGGGGTAGCTATCTGGTAAGCGGGCTCTATCAGCCAACGGCCGTCGGGGCTTAGGTAGCCGTGGCGTTTGTCTTGTTTGGCGCGGAGTAGATCGCCATCGTCAGTGAGTCGGTCGTATTGGGGCTCGATAAGGACTTTTTGCAGGTTGCGGAGGCCGTATTTTTCCTTTTGCTTGAAGACCAATCTACCGTTGGATAGGTCGGAGAGCTTTTCGTATTGGGGCTCGATGACGATTTGGCCGCTATTGTCGATTAGGCCGTAGCCTGCCTCGGTTCTGATCCAGGCGTGGCCTTCTGCAAAATCGCCGGCGGAGAGGTAAGTTGCAGGGATGATGAGCTGGCCTTCAGTATTTACGAATCCGAAGCTGTCTTGATCGCTTTGCACTCGGGCTAGTCCTTCGCTGTAAGGCCAGGCGGTTCGCCAGTTTTGGCCGATTTGCTGGCCTTGGGGGTCGATGAAGTACCATCGGCCGTTTTCTCTGACCAGTGCCAGCCCTTCTTTGGTAAACGGTCTGACTTCGTCGAAACGGCCGGAGATAGCTAGTCTACCTGTGGTATCGGCAAAACCCCACTTATATTCGGCTTCGTCATAATCTGCTTCGGGTGGGGGGAGGATCGGCGCAGAGCCTTCGCTTTCGGGGGAGGTGCCTACCTGCGGAAGTCCTTCTTCTGGACTACAACTTGAGTAGCTGATCAAAAGGCCTATGAAGATTTGGAGAACGAATATGCTTCGAGCCGATAGGTATGTTTTTGCTACAAATTTTGAAGTCAAGAATGGAAGGACTGTTCTTTTCATCTCTTGCTTTTAATTGGATTATGACTCTATTGTCTCTAAAATTCTTCTTGAATTTTCTTAGAAATGATTTAGCAAATTCTGCAATGTAGGTCGATTTTTATGTTTGACCAATTCTAGGGTTATGTGCACGTAAGCATCTTGTTTGTATCTTTAGTTCACAAACGGTCTCTGGATGAAGTTTTATTTGATCTTTATTGTCTCACTGACTTTTAGTACGCTGCTCGCTCAGCAGAATACGCCAACCTTGAACTTCCCTAAAAACACCGCATCCTGGCAAATCAATGGTGGATTTTATTTGCCTGTAGTCGGTCAGGCTCTCAGTTTCTAAACATTCCTTCCATCGAGTATCAAGAGCCTGTTGATGACGAGCAATTATTCTCCTATTCTCGATTAGACCATAGAACGAGAACGGGTAATATTCGTCAAATAAACGGGCAAGTAGAGTGTCGTTATCGATTTTCTCCATCCTGGTCTTTGGGACTAGAGTACTGGATAGATGCATCCTCGGCAACGGTTAGACAAGAATTTCTAGGCCTGAAAATAGCCTATTGGCTACCTCAAAAGATAGAATGATCGCGCCTAGCCCTTCACTTTACCAATCACTTCCAAAATCCGCCTGGAGCTCTCACAAAGCCGGTCTAGTGAATCCTGCAATGTTTCGGACTGCCCTTCCAGCTCAGATAATTCCGCAATCTGGCAGTGAATCTCCAACTTCCCGTTTTCCAGCAAGACGAGCTCGTCGGCTATATCGAGGGCGTCGTGCAGATCGTGGGTGATGAAGACGGCCGTGAGATTCAGCTCTTTGATGATGCGCTGCACCTGCTTGCGGATGTCGGCTTTCAGGCCCGCATCGAGATTGCTGAATGGTTCGTCGAGCAGTAGGAGTCGAGGGCTGGGGGCGAGTGTTCTGGCGAGAGCGACGCGCTGTTGCTCGCCGCCGCTCAGTTCGTGGGGGTACTTTTTCTGATAGCCGTTTAAGCCGACCAAATCGAGCAACTCGCTTACCCGCTGGCTCGATGATTTCGGCAAGCCGTAGGCGACGTTTTTGGCTACGGTCAGGTGCGGGAAAAGCGCGTAATTCTGAAAGACCATGCCTACGCCTCGATTGGCTGGAGGCACGAAGGTAGCCAGACCTGTCATCTCTTGGCCGTCAATGATGACTTTCCCTTGATCTGGTCTTTCCAGTCCGGCGATTAGTCGGAGAAGAGTGGTCTTTCCGCTGCCGCTATGGCCGACTACGGCACAGAGTGAGCCTTCGGGTATAACCAGCGAGCAATCTTGCAAGGCCCGGTATTTGCCCTGGTAAGTCTTGCTCAAACCAGACACTTCCAGCATGTGAGTTGCTGTGCTCATTGCTCTGTTTTTTGACTGGCGCGCTTTTGCCACCACATGGCCACGAACGAGAACAGGCCGACCAGACTGACTAGCATCAGAGCGGGCAGAGCGGCCTTGGTCATTTGCTCTTCGTCGGCGTAGGTATAGGCGACTATGGCCAGCGTATTCACATCATAAGGCTTGAGTATGAGGGTCAAAGGTAGCTCCTTGAGCGTATCTATGAAGACGAGCAGAAAGCCCGCCCATAAAGCCGGTTTGAGAATGGGTAGCTCCACTCGCCTTAATGCCTTTAGCTTCTTGTCGCCGAGGGTGTAGGCCGCTTCGGCGAGTTGGGTTCCTATTCTCAGTCGGGTAGCTTCGATGGGGTAGTAGGCGACGGCCAGAAAGCGGAAAACGTAGGCGTAGAGCAGTATGGGAATGCCACCGTAGATAAGATAGCCGATGCGCCAATCGAAAGATTCCGCAGCGAAGTCGACCAGTTGCCTGCCACCACTAAATAGCGCGATTCCGATCATAGCACCGGGAATGGCATAGCCCACTGTGCTCACATTCGGTAGCTTTTTGATGATGGGTAATCGGTTCCAACGACTGAAGTAGAGCAGGGCTACAGACATAATGACGGTCAAGATGCCCGCTACGGCCGCCAGCGAAAAGCTCTGTAAACTGATGACCAGATTGCGCTGAAAGCTGTCCCCATCGAACGAAGGGATCACCCACATAAGTAGCTGAACGATCGGCAAGATGAGCCCGAAGAGCACGGGAAGAAAAGCGATGCAGAAAACCAAAAAGTGCTTGTACCCTTTGACGGAAATGCGCTCCGGTTTGGCCCCGGAATCATGCTCTGAGGCAAAAGATTTTCTGCCCCTGGCCAGCCTGATCACCAGTGTTACCACAATCGCAAAGGCGATAAGCAGTCCAGCTAAATAGACAGCTGATTGCAGGTCGCGCAGGGCCGTCCAGGATCGGAAGATACCGGTGGTGAACGTATTGATACCGAAGTATTTGGCGGCACCATAATCGTTGAGGACTTCCATACAAACGAGCAGCAAACCACCGATAATGGCCGGCTTGGCCATGGGCAAGGCTACGCTGTAGAAGTATTTGCGCTCAGAAGCACCGAGTAGGGTAGCGGTCTCCAGCAAAGCTGCCGGTCGCTTGCTGAAGGAGGCTCTTGCGGCCGCATACACGTAAGGGAAAAGGGACAGGCTGAGCACCCAGATCAGCCCGTAAATATTCATGATATTGTAGCCGACGGTATCGATGCCCAGCCACTGACCGAGCTTGGTCGTCGTGCCGCCGTAGCCTAAGAGGCCGACATAAATATAGGCCATGATGTAGGTCGGTATGGCCAAAGGCAGGTAGAGTAGTGTGCTCAAAACCGTGCGCCCCCAGAACTGATACCGACTCACCACCCATGCTGTCCCGATGCCGATCAGACACGAGATGAATCCTACCCCCAAAATGAGGATGATGGAGTTGACAAAGAATTTGTTGAGAAAATAGGTGGTCAGGTGCTGCCATTTATGGCCGGTGCCTTCTAATAAGCCGGAAGCAAAAGCCAGATAGGGTATGGCTAAAACGAGTACGAGCGCCAGCGTAGCTACACTCCAGGCGCTCGTATCGCGAATTATATTTTTGGTGAAATTCTTCAAATTAGCTTAATCATGGCCACCCCACTTCATCAAAGATAGTAACGGCTTCGTCATTCAGCTCGCCGAGGCGATTGAGGGCCAGGTCGTCTTCCTTGAATTCGCCCCATGACTTGAGCTGGTCGGATACTGCTGCATTCGGATTGGCCGGGTACTCGAAGTTGGCGCTGGCGTACAGCTCTTGCACCTCTTTGCTGATCAGGAACTCGATCAGGCGGACGGCATTTTCGGCATTGGGGGCATTGGCCGTCAGGCCGACGCCACTCACGTTGATGTGTGCACCGCGATCGTTTTGGTTGGGCCAGAAGATTTTTACGGCTTCACCGGCTTGGGCTTCCTGCTGATCGGAGGAGTTGAGCAGCAGACCGAGGTAGTAGGTATTGATGACGGCGAGGTCGCCCTCACCAGCTAGAATAGCCTTTACCTGATCGCGGTCATTGCCAGATGGCGTACGTGCGAAGTTTTCGACTACGCCCGAGGCCCAGGCGCGGGCAGTTTCCTCGCCCAGATTGGCAATGACCGATGCCATGAGTGACTGGTTATAAATGTTGCCGGAAGAACGGATGAGGAGGCGGTCATTCCAGGTGCTGTCCATGAGGCCCTCGTAGGTGGAGAGGTTTTCGGGGTTCACGCGTTCGGGGCTGTAGACGATGATACGCGCCCGCTTGGTGAGGCCTACCCAGCTGTTGTCGTTGGCGCGCAGCTTTTCGGGTATGGTGGAAGTAACGGTCTCTGAGGTGATGGGCTGTAGCAAACCGGCATCGGCTGCGCGCACGAGGCGGCCCGCATCCACGGTCATAAGCAGGTCGGCCGGAGACTGGTCGCCTTCCGATTGAAGACGCTCGATGAGCTCGTCGGCACTGGCCTTGACGACATTGACGTGGATGCCCGTCTCTTCTTCAAAGTCTTCGAAGATTTGTTGATCGACATCGTAGTGGCGGTGGGTGTAGATGGTAACTTCTTCCTTGTCGGGGGCACCGCAGGCGGCGAGTAGAAGTACCAGCGCAAACAGAAATATTTTGTTCATTCTCATTGGTTTTTAAAAAGAAGTGCGAATATAGTATGTATAATGAGTCTAGATAAGCGCAATGTTCTCCACCTGCGGAAGTCTAAATGAAATAAGCGTGCCTTTTGACATAGGCGTTGCTTTTGTGGATGACAATCTGACGCAGAAAGGATGTTTGTGATCTGGGATTGGTATAGCCGTTCGTTAAATTTGCAAGTCCAAATCGGATTATGAATATATCTAGACTACTTCCACTTTTCCTCGTACTGATTTCCTTTTTTGCGTGCGGGACGAGCAATAACGTAGATGCCGTGCAAGCCGAGCAGGTAATCGAGCACTATGCCGATTTTGTGCTGGCTTCTTACCGAGCAGCTAAGGCCGATGCCGAGGCTATGCGCGAGTTTTTGAAGACCTTTACCAATGACCCGACAGCTGAAAACTTTGAAGCAGCCAAAGAGGCCTGGCTAGCGGCTCGCGAGTCTTATGGACCGACCGAAGCTTTCCGCTTTGCCGGTGGCCCGATCGATGTGATCGATGGAGAAGAAGGGCCGGAAGCGTTCATTAATTCCTGGCCGCTAGACGAGGGCTACATCGACTATGTGCAGGATGCCGATGGCAATAATATTTATGGCGGTATCATCAATGACAAGGAGGCTTTCCCCACTGTAGATCGCGAATTGCTGGTTTCGCTCAATATGGAGGGTGGTGAAGAGAATGTGAGCACGGGCTATCACGCCATCGAGTTTTTGCTGTGGGGACAAGATCTGACCGCGCCCGAAGTGCATCAGGCGGGCCAGCGGGCATACACTGATTTTGTGGATGGTGGCGAGGTGCCTAATGCAGACCGTCGGCGCGCATACTTGCTGATTTGTGCCGATTTGCTGATCGAAAATCTGGACGTTTTAATAGACCAATGGGAGCAGGAAGGCCCATACAGAAAGGAGTTTTTAGCTCAAAGTGAACAAGCGGCCCTCAGCCAGATGATGACGGGCATAGCTACGCTTTCTAAAGCCGAACTAGCTGGTGAGCGCACCTTCGTGCCCTACGCCAATCGCGATCAGGAAGACGAGCACTCCTGCTTTTCGGATAATACACATCGCGACCTGCGCTTAAATTTTGACGGTATTCGGGATGTATACCTGGGGCGTATGGGCGATAATGAAGGTCCATCCCTTAGCGATTTGATCGCCGCTACAGACCAAGAACTGGCCGACCAAATTGCTGCCCAACTCTCCGATGCTGAGCAGGCGGTTTATGATACAGCCGTCCCATTCGATCATGCCATCGATGATGAGGAAAGCCGCCCTGGTATCTTAGCTGCTGTGAATGAGTTGCAAGATTTGGGCAATCTGATCGTAGCTGGTGGTGCAGCTATCGACCTGACAGTGGGTACCGAGCTCGATAAGTAAATAAATATTTTTGCAGGTCTAAAGTCGAAGACTATATATCTGCAAATAACCAATGAAAAAATCCATTCTTCCATACGGTCTCATTGCCTTATTGGTGATGCTGTTCGTGCAGTGCGGGCAGGGTGGGGTGGGTGCGCTCATACCGGAAGAAGACGAGCAGTATTCGGGAGGCGGTGCGACCGTATTTTCAGATGCGGCTACGGCCTTTGGGCACGAGGCACCGGGTCTGACTAGTATGCAGCACAACTACTTTTACGTAGGAAATTCGCTATTCAATCAAAATTGGGTATCTGCACCTGCTACTACGACAGCTCGTGACGGCTTGGGTCCGCTATTCAATGCGCGATCATGCTCGGGCTGCCACTTGCGCGATGGGCGGGCGGCTCCTCCACTGGGGGAAGATCATCGGAAGCCGGGTTTCATCTTGCGTATGAGCACCAATAATACCTTTGAAAGCGGGCCGTCGCCCGACCCGAATTACGGGTTTCAGTTGCAAGACCACGCCATTCAAGGCATAGACATAGAAGGCGCTCTGGAGATCGAGTACGAGTACATTCGAGGTACTTATGCCGATGGCAAATCTTATGAACTACGCAGGCCCGCCTATCGAATTACCAACACAGCCCATGGTGAAATCCAAGCTAATAATTTTTCACCTCGGGTGGCTAATCACATCGTCGGTATGGGACTGCTGGAGGCCATCCCTGAAGAGACACTCGTCGAAATCAGCGATCCAGATGATGCGGACGGTGATGGCATCAGTGGCCGTATCAACTATGTGCCTTTAATCGAAGCCGACGGTAAGCTGGTACCCGGCCGCTTCGGTTGGAAGGCTACACAGCCCACCGTGCGCCAGCAAGTAGCCTCGGCATTTGCCGGAGATATGGGCATTACCTCCGAGCTATTCCCTAATGAGAACTGCCCACCGAATGTGGACTGCGCCGAGCTCCCCAATGGTGGCGAGCCGGAGCTGACTTCCTCTGCGTTAGAACATACGACGCTCTATGCTAGTACGCTGGCTGTACCTGCTCGGCGTGACTGGTCTGACAAAAATGTTCTACACGGAAAAGCCATTTTTAAAGAGTTGGGCTGCAACAGCTGCCACATCGAAAAGCTAAGCACGGGCAAGCACTCGACTTTCGATGTACTATCTAATCAAACCATTAGACCCTATACCGACTTGCTACTGCATGACATGGGCGAAGGCCTAGCCGATGATAGCCCTGATTTTATGGCCAATGGGCAGGAGTGGCGTACGCCTCCCCTTTGGGGAATAGGTTTGTTCAAAATCGTAAATGGTCATACCAATTATCTCCACGATGGCCGCGCCAGAAACTTAGAGGAGGCTATCTTGTGGCACGGTGGCGAGGCCGAACAAAGCCGCGATGAATTCAAGGCACTCAGTGCGGAAGATAGAGCCGACCTGATCCGTTTTCTAAAATCACTATAATGAAGCATGTAATCGTACTGCCTGCGCTCTTCCTCTTTTTACTTGCGAGTTCTGGCTGTACTGATCAAGAGGAACGGCTGTTAAGTGTACGGGCCGATCAGTTGGCTGATGTATATACCTACGGCGCAAAACCAGCCCATGAAAGCTTTACGGGGTATGCTAAAGCCTTGTACGAGTCCGTAAACAAACTAGCTCAAAATCCTACTGAGCAGACGCTATCTGAAGCGCAGGACCTTTGGCTGAAAGCGACCATAGCCTATAAGCGTTGCGAGCTATACAATATCGGTGCGGTAGAGCGTACCTACCTCAGTCATCGAGTTCATCGGTGGCCTGCGGATACCTCGGCCATCTATAAGTTCGTGTATGAATCCGATTATTTTGATATGGACGCGGTTGAACGTGCGGGTACCTATGCAGTCGGTCTCGCTGCTATCGAGTATTTGCTATTTGGTGCGGACTCTGAAGCTACACTTAAGGTTATAGAAGACTACGAAGATCCAACTAGTAATTTTTTGTTGTTGCTAACGGTGCATCTATATGAAGTGGCTGAAGAGCTAGAGCAAGCATGGATTAATTTTAGCGAAGACTTTATCGAGTCGACCGACCTAGGCGTGTTCGGTAGCCAAAATCAGTTGATTAATTCGATGGTGTTTCACCTCAAAGAGTCGGTCCGCTACCGACTGGGTAAACCGCTGGGCGAGGCCACAGGCGGCAATGTACAGACAGACTTAGCCGAAACACCTTACGCGCATGTATCCCTCTTAACCCTCAAGGCTGGTCTGCTCGAATTCGAGCGCATATTGAGCGGAAATTATGGCGATCAGACTGAAGGTATTGGCTATTACGATTATCTGACTGAGATTGGCGAGGAAGCCATCGTGCCGAGACTCAAAGAGTCAGTCAATTCGGTAAAGAATCAGATCAATGAAATGGCTGGTCTGTCTCCAGACGGTAATCTGGCGTTTTTGCTGGTTGACTACCCCTCTTCTGTGGAGTCACTCAAAACCAAGATGATGGATTTGCTTACGCTAGTTAAAGTCGATCTGATCAGCCTGATAGGTGCTACGGTAACAATAAATGATACGGATGCGGATTGATGGGAGAGTAGCTTGGTTTCCAAAGGCCGCGGGCCTTTGGAAACCAAGCACCGGTTTGTCACTCGCCATCTTCCGGATTAGCTTTGGCTTACTCGTCTTCATCTCCCAAGTTCGCTTTTTGCTGAAAGGCTGGGTAGAAGCTTGCTATCTAAGCACAGACTTTCATTTTACTTACCAGTATTTTCATTGGGTCGAGCCGCTATCTCCCGATTGGTTGATGTATGCGCTGGTGGTAGTGACTGCCCTGTCTGGCCTTTTGGTCGCGATTGGGTTGTGGTATCGGGTTTCGACTATTATTTTGTTTTTCAGTTTCACTTACCTGGAGCTGATCGAGCAGTCTTGGTATTTGAATCACTATTACCTGGTGTCTTTGCTGGCTTTTTTACTCTGCTGGCTACCGGCGGATAATTGCTTGAGCGTGCGATCGTGGCAGCCCAGGGAACGGATTCCGATACTGTACACCAACATCATTCGATTACAACTCAGCTTGGTGTATTTCTTTGCTGGGCTGGCCAAGCTGCGCAGTGATTGGCTACTCGAAGCACAGCCGCTGAAAATCTGGTTGCGGGCCAAGACAGATACGCCAATTATTGGTCCGCTATTGGGGTATGAGGAAACGGCCTACTTATTCAGTTATGGGGGTATGCTCTACGATCTGAGTATTCCGTTTTTATTGTGGTATGCTCGCACACGGCCATTTGCTTTTTTGGTAATTATTGGGTTTCATGTGATGACGGCGGTGCTTTTTCCCATTGGGATGTTTCCATGGGTGATGATTGTGGGGAGTTTGGTTTTTTTTAAGGATGAAGAGTGGAGAAAAATTATATTTATTTCGGATGCAGCTAGAGATCGTTTTCAAAATAAATCCATATTATTAAATATACTTTTTATGGTTTTTTTCTCTATTCAAATATTCCTCCCCCTTCGTCGTCTTTTTTATCTAGAAAATCAGTTGTGGACGGAGCGCCACTACCGCTTCGGCTGGAATGTCATGCTGGCCGAAAAGACAGGTATAGCCACTTATCGAGTTGTAGACCCGGAAACAGGCCGAATCTGGACGGAGTACCCAGGGCGCATTTTATCTGCTACTCAAGAAAAACAGATGGCCTACCAGCCGGATATGATCTGGCAGTATGCGCAGTATTTGGGAAACCGTTATCGAGATCGAGAGGGTATAGAGCCACAGGTTTTCGTAGACTGTAAGGTGAGTTTTAACGGCCGTCCCTCCCAGAAATATTTACCCGAAGATCTCGATTTAATGAACATTAGTGAGGATGATATTTATGATCATATTACAGACTTGATTTGTAAATAATTAAGTATTGAGCTCAATAGCGTTAATTTTAAATTAAAGTCTGAAAATAGTTCGATGCTTTCAATTTCAATTGCGCACATTTACAAATGACGGACTCGCAAACCCTAACGACATGCGAGTATTTTTACTTTTATCTGTTCTGGTTTTTTCGGGCCTCGTTCACGCTCAGCGAACATCGCAAAGCGTTTCTCAAAGTCAGCGCGAGATAGTTGGTCTGCGCAGTATGGTCACGGATACATTACTAAGTCCGACTCTGTTTGAAGCCTGTAGTGATTTAGTAGAGATCGTAATTTCCGATGGTGATGATGGCGATGGTTTCGTTGCGGGGAGTAATAATTTTCTGGACAAAGAGAAGGCTATTTTTTTGACTTCCGCAGGTGGCGATCCTTACACGATAACGGGTGTAGTAGCCTACTTCTTCCCACCCGATGATAGCGCGATCAATAACCGCGAATTAGTAGCCTTCGTCTCTGCTGTAAATAGCGATGGGTCACCCGGGG
>JBCCPC010000079.1:0-17461 GCA_039025055.1 Bacteroidota bacterium
CCCGTATCAGCATGTGGTGGCCGATGTCAATATGGATGATAACATCAACGTACTGGATGTGGTGCACATCCGCATGGTGATCATGGGTCAGACGCCGACCTATCCGGCGGGTCCGACCTGGCGCTTTGTGGATAGAGACTACGAGTTCTCCAGCGATGCCGATGACTGGTTGACGGAAGTCTTCCCCGAGGTATACAATGCCAATGACCTGGCCGGCGACATCTTGAATGCGGACTTCTACGCCCTGGAGATGGGTAATGTCTCGGAGGGAAGTATAGCGTCGTCGGCCGAGCTCGGCTCGTCCGCCGACAGGGATGCGCGGTCGAACGCTGAGCTGATGGCTAGCGTACTAGGTATCTCGTCGGCCGAGCTGTGCTCGTCCGCCGAGATGCGCCTGCAAGCGGGAAACACCTACGAAGTGGGCTTCACCGCCGAGCAGCTCTACGGACTGCAAGGCACACTGGAGCTGCAAGCAGGTCTGGAGCTGGTGGATATCAGCTACGGCTTAGCTACGGCACAGAACGTGAATCTAGAGCGTGCTGCCGAAGGGGTGATCACCTTCAGCTGGGATGATGCGGAAGCTGCGATGTCGTCCGCCGAATGGTCTCGCCCAAGCGAGACTTCGTCGGCCGACTTGAGCAGCGCACTCTTCACCCTAAGTGTGCGCGCAACCGTAGACGGTGATCTAAGCGACCTACTGAGTCTGACGGACCGCATCACAGGAGCTGAGGCCTATCCGCTCAGTGGTGGGGTATCGAACCTCGTACTAACTTACTCGGCCGACGAGCAGAGCTCGGCGGACGAGTTTAGTCTCGGTCAGAATGCGCCTAACCCGGTAGATGGCTTCACGCAGATCAGCTTTACGCTGCCCGAAGCGGAAACAGCCATACTAACGGTACGCGATGTACAGGGCCGTACGGTTCTGGTACGCGAGATCGATGCCGAAGCCGGTGTGAATCTGGTGACGCTACAGCGCGAAGATCTGAGCGTGAGCGGGGTGTATAGCTACACCCTGGTGACTGGCGAGTTTGTAGCTACCAAGCAGATGGTTATCCGGTAAATAATTAGTTTTGTGTAACTACTTAGGTGCCCAAGGCACCCAAGTAGGGGGAACGACGCATTCTTCCCTCGATTTGGAATATCGGCTGCATTTTCTGCGACTCGGCTGGTGGGGAAGGTTGCCACCTGCGGAAGTACAAAATATTAAACCGCAGATTGTATAAAAATCAATGGGTGAAAAGTATACCTCCATGGCCAAGTGGTCGCTGTGTTTACTGTTTTCATTGGTCTTGGCTTGCCTACCGATACATGGCCAAAGTGACTTGCATTCTAATACTTCTTCATCTGATTCTGCTAAGATCTATCAGCTGGGGGAACAAGCCTTTTCATTGAGAAGTAGTGCACCCGATAGTGCCTTGCTTTTGGCGAATGAGGCGCTGGTGCTAGCAGAAACGGTTCGCGATAGCCAGGCGCAGATGAGCCTGTGGCGTATAAAAGGGGTGGTGGAATATGGGCAGCAACGGATGGATGAGGCAATGGCCCATTTTGAGCAATCTTATGCCATTGCACAGCAAATCGATATCGGTGAGGGGCGCTTGTTGATTAATATCGGGAATGTGCTTTACAGCACCGAATACTATACAGAGGCACTGGAAAAATACGAAAATGCCCGTTCGATGAGTGAAGGGAAAGATACCCTGGTGTGGATGGATGCGCTGATTAACATTGGAAGTGTCTACAATCGGATAGGGGAGTTCCAAAAATCTATTGACTATTATTCCGAATCCTTAAGACTCCAACAGGCCATTGGCAATGAGAAGGCCCAGTTTGCTATTATCAGCAATATCGGTTTAGCGTATTCTCAATTGAATGATCAGGGCAGCGCATTACGGATGTATTCGGATGGAATCGAGCGGGCTGAATCAATGAACTTACCTGGATGGATAGCCCACTTTCAAAGCAATATAGGTTACTTGTATTACGAAAAGGGATATTACCAGCAAAGTATTGCCGCTTACCAGGAAGCTCTGGTTATACGAGATAGTTTGGGACAAACGAGATCTGTGGCACAGCTGCTGTTTCGGATAGGAAGGAGTCATTTGAAAAGTAAAGACGAAGTGCTCGCCTTGGAGTATTTCGACCGATCTTTAGCCGCTTATAGGCAAACTGATAATTTAAGTGGGCCAGCTCTAGTCTTGCATTTGATCGGGCAAACTAAGATGGCTAATCAGGAATTCGAGGAGGCCAAAGCGAGTCTATACGAATCCATTCGAGGCTACAGAAAGGCTAAATCGCGTAAAAGTATCCTTAATCCATATAATACTTTGGGCAGCTTGTACGAGCAGACCAACCAATTGGATTCCGCTCTTTATTACCTCAATCTAGCCAATCAACTGGCCAATGAGGTCAATGAAACGGACATTGTTTCCTCATCGCTGACCAGCCTGGGTAAGGTGGCTGTAAAACAGAATCGACTTCAAAAAGCGGCGAGGTATTTTGAAGAGGCAGCAGCTATAGCTCGATCGGCTGGCCTCAAACGAGAAGAGTCCGAGGCCGTTTGGCAACTCTATCTGGCCCAAAAGGCCCAGAGCAGATCGACTGATGCTTTAATGAGCCTGGAACGCTACCAGCTTTTGAATGATTCGCTCTTCAATGAAGAGAATACCCGGAAGATCACTCAGTTGGAGGCGGAATTTACCTTCGAGCAGGAAAAGAAGGAGCTAGCTTTACAAAACGAGGCAGAAAAGCGGGAATTGGATGAAAAGATCAGCAGCCAGCGTGTCCGGCAGTGGATACTTGCTGCCTCTTTATTAATGACCCTTGTGGTTACTTTTCTGGTATTCAGATTGATGCAGTTTCGCAGAAAATCGGCGCTGGAACAGGAGCAATTGAATAACCAGATCAACCTGCAAAAACTAGGTTTCGAACAAAAAGAACGTCAGCGACTGGAAGAGTTGGATGCCTTTAAGTCACGCTTCTTTAGCAATATTTCTCACGAACTCCGAACACCACTGACATTGATTCTAAGCCCGATTCAGCGCTTGCTGAAACGGAGGAATTGGTCTAAGGCAGAGCGGGTACAATTACAGTTGATCCAGGATAACGCCAATCAACTCCTTGGTCGCGTTAACGAAATACTCGACCTAACGAAGTTGGATAATCAGCAACTCGTATTACAGGATGCGGCTACGGCTTTTCATTCCTTTGTGGAGCAGTTATTAGCTAATTTTGAAGGCTATGCGGCCCAAAAATCACAAGTACTCAGCCTGAACTATCAGTTGGACGAAGCTCTGGAAATCGACTTGGATCAAAGCAAGTTTGGGCACGTTTTCAATAACTATCTGGCTAATGCCATTAAGTACAGCCCAGAAAATGGGGAAATAGAAGTACTCCTTTACGAGAAAGAAAATCAATCAAACATCATAGTACTGGAAGTAAAAGACAATGGGATCGGCATTCCGGAAAAAGATATGCCTTACATATTTGAGCGTTTCTATCGTGCAGATCAAGCTGAAAATAAAGCAGGTGGGTCAGGTATTGGTTTAGCCTTGGTCAAAGAAGTAGCGGCAGCTATGGAGGGAACTGTATACGGCAAAAGCCAATGGCAAGTTGGCAGTAGTTTCTTTTTTGAGTTCCCTTATAAGGCAGCTAGTGGACCTGTTGTGGTGAGCAAGGGATTGGCAGGAAAAAGTCTTACACTTTTGGAAACCGAGATAAGCAGCCCCATTGCTAAAGATATAAATCGCCCCACCATATTAGTAGTAGAAGATAATCTGCAATTAAGGACTTATCTAGAGCTTTTGTTAGACGATCAGTATGAGGTAGTAAGCGCCCAAAATGGGCAAGATGCCCTGGAAAAGTTGGCTAGTTCGGATTGCCAACTGATTATTTCTGATATCATGATGCCCTTAATGGATGGCTTTGAATTGTTGACTACCCTGAAGGGCCACGATGATTATCGGCACCTACCAATGATCATGCTGACGGCCAAAGATCAAATGGTCGATAAGCTCAATGCGCTACGCATTGGGGTGGACGACTACTTAGTAAAACCATTTATTGAGGAAGAGCTGCTAGCACGGGTACAAAACTTGTTGAATCATTACAACAAAAGAAGTACCACAACGGTCACTGAAACGGACATAAGTATTCCCGTTATTGGAAAAGTCTCTGTAGCAGATTTGACGTGGTTGGCACAACTGGAAGCTATACTGAAACGAGAAGTAGACAATCCCAACTTCAAGCTCGACCAGGTAGAGCGCCAACTATTCGTTAGCCGCAGCCAATTGCAGCGAAGGGTCAAAAGAGTAACGGGTTTAACTCCCAATCAGTATTTCCGGGAAATCAAACTACATGTAGCCAAAGCCTACTTGGAATCCGGCCGGTTTGCCACTGTTAAGGAAGTCGCCTCTGCGGTTGGTTTTGGTACCGCCAAGTACTTTTCTAGTATTTATGAAGAACGTTTTGGTAAGCGGCCGGTGGATTTTTTTACTGCTGAGGGGTGAGTAAAGGTAGTGCTCTGGTCTACATGCACAACAAGAATGTCTTGCTTCCCAACAGGTATGTTGCGTTTGGCAACATTGGCTAAGCAAACGGTTTGATTTGGCAGCATCTTGTGGTCGATAATCAAACCAATCTTAGTTATGAAAGTGATGTTTTTTATGTTTATGAGTATGATCGCTAGTGCCTATGGTACAAGCGATGACCCTTTGGCGGGCGCTACCCAAACTGCGGAGGCTTTTGTAAAGCTGGTCGATGACAATAATGCAGAGGAGCTGGCTAAAATCTTGCACCCGGATATGATGCAATACGCCAGACTCGGGGAGAAGATTATGCCATTTAAAGCGGCTGATTTTGTGCAGATGGTGGCAGAAAAGAAACTCGGGGGTACACCACGGAGTATTTCTCTTGCAAGCGTTCAGCTGGTTCGCGGAGATACGGCCGATGTGGTCTTACAAGCAGTCAGTTCCGAATATGACTTTATGTATCAGATCTCCCTAATCAAAGATGGCGAGCAGTGGCTGATCGTCAGCGTCATGTCTGATATACGCCCTGTTAAATGAGACGGCTGATAACAGCTGGGTTACTACTATGGTCAAGCCTAGTAGTAGCCCAGCAAAGCACTGAAATTGGTGGCATGAGCTGGACCTGCCAAGCTGAGGGTGACTATCTGGTCATGAGCTTGCAAGCTCCAACGACCGGTTGGCTTGGGGTGGGCTTTAATGACAAAAATGATATCATGCATAGTGATCTACTCCTGTTTCATGTCGTGAATGGTCGCGCTAGTGGGCAAGATATGTACGTAAAAGGCTTAGGCAACCCTCGATTAGATAGCCGCCTGGGCGGCCTGGATGATATAGAAATCTTAGCCGCCGAAGAACGAGATGGACAGACTTATATACGCTTCCGGCGTCCTTATCCTGTTAAAGATAAGTATGACTACCTTTTGAGAGCGGGCGAAGAATTTTGGTTAATTTTGGCATACTCGACGCATGATGAATTTGCGCATCATTCGCGTATGCGTCAACACGTCAAGCTTAAGTTATCGCTGGATTAATGGACCAAAGAAATCGTCGTTTATGGTGGTATAATATCGGCATTTGGTCCGTAGTTGCTGTGTTTACTACTACGCAGTTATATCTGAAAGCACGACAAGGTGGTGGTTCTTCTAGTTGGTGGGGGATTTTTGGAGTACAGCTGCTGGTATGGTGGGTTTGGGCGTTGATTACACCAGCTATTTTTTGGTTGGGCCGTAAATTTCGAATCGATCGAGGGCGAATAGCTAATGGGGTATTGATTCACTTGCCGGTATCTATAGCTATAGTACTGGCCTATCTGGCTCTGTACACCAGTATATGGCTTATATTTGGGCAAACGGGGCTTGACTGGGAGGCTTTTAGTAGTATCTATGCTGTTCTTTTTGTTAACTTATTCCACTGGCATTTCTTTATCTATGTGGCCATCATTGGTATGGTGCATGCCTATTTATATTACCGAACCTCCGAAGAAGAAAGACTCCGTGGAGTCGAACTGGAAAAAGAGTTACTCGCTAGCCAACTTCGGATGCTCAAGATGCAATTGCAACCACATTTTCTGTTCAACACCTTGAATAGCATAGTAAGCGCCATACACCAGGAAAAACCACAGGTAGCGAGTGTGATGACCACCGGCTTAAGTGAACTGCTGCGAATCGCACTGACGGACAATGAACGAGCCGTAGTTCCATTAGTGCGCGAGTTACACTATGTGCGTACCTATCTGGATATTGAGCAGCAACGCTTCAAAACGCTAATTGTCAGCTATGATATTGACAAAACAGCATTAGATATTGAGGTGCCCAACTTCTTTTTACAGCCACTGGTAGAGAACGCGATTAAGCATGGCATCGCACAAAGTACCGATGCCCGTCGGCTGGAAGTCAGCATTCAGTTAGCGGATCAAGACAATCTACTTATTCGCATTTATAATCAAGGCCCTAAGCTTGAGCGTTTAGACGGAGGTATCGGCTTAGACAATGTGCGCAAGCGACTCCATGCCCACTACCAAGAAGAGGCAAAACTCAGCCTCCGTAATGCCACAGATGGGGTAATTGCAGAAGTTCAACTGCCTGCCTTATGAGTAAGCCACTACGTGTAGCGATTATTGACGACGAAGCTGATGCCAGAGCATTAGTCAAAATACATCTGGAGCGGCATCCACATGTACAACTCGTGGGAGAAGCCAGCGATGGCGAAATGGCTGTAGCACTTATTGAAGAAAAGCAACCCGATCTGATATTCCTCGATATCCAAATGCCCGCTTTTGATGGACTGGAAGTCATTAGCAAGAGCAGCTATATTCCACAGGTTATATTTATCACGGCTTATGACAGCTATGCCATTAAGGCCTTTGAACTTAATGCTGTGGATTATCTGCTGAAGCCATTTACGCCCGAGCGTTTTGACGCAGCTATGGAACGGGCCTCGGAGCGGCTACAAACCTCTCTTGATAATGAGGTACTACGGCGAATTGCTCGACAATTGCAGCAAAATGGCGCAGAACAACCTTACCTAAAACACCTGGTGCATCGCCGCAGCTCTACTACGGAATACATACCCGTTGAGGATATCCTATTCATTCGGGCTGCAGACCAATATGTGGAGGCGCATACACTGGAACAGTCTTACTTGCTGCGCCAAAGTATGGACAGCTTGGAGCAACAACTGGATCCTGCGCTCTTTTTTCGAACGCACCGGTCGGCCATTATTGCACTGGATCAGCTAAAGGCCATTTCACAAGATGAGTTCAAGCATTATCAAGTCGTTTTAAAGGGTGGGCAGGTGGTACCCTTGAGCCAGGTGCGTAGGGCGATGTTGGTAGCGAACTTATAGGCCTGTTTTGTTTGAATAGTTGTATTAGCTGGTTCTCAGCTTAGCCCGCCCTGGACCTGAGCTGATCCTACCCGCGCTTTGCTCATTTTGTTCCCGTTAATGCCTAGAATGTTCCCTCCGGTTGGGCATTTATTTGCACGACCCTAGATAACTAGGGCTTTTCTACAACTCAAGTCGATATCTCAATGAGTGCATACGTCACTTTTCAATACTTCATATCAACCCTTATCCCAGCAGTAGAACAACATAGGTACTAGTATGAAGCAGCTTATACAGCTGGTCGTACAGTAGGTGCAGAACACTAATTATTGAAATCATTCTCATGAAAAAGAACTTTTTTCGCTTAGTCCTGCTGTTCATGTTTGCACTTCCTGCAACTGCTGGAGCGCAAATCGGCATCAATCCCGACAATTCACCTCCAGACCCCAGCGCCATACTCGACATCAAGTCCTTCACCAAGGGCTTTCTGACACCCCGCATGACCCAAGCCGAGCGCGATGGTATTGCTGACCCCGCGACCAGCCTACTGATTTATCAGACGGACAATACCCCCGGCTATTACTACAACCAGGGTATCCCCACGGTTCCTGATTGGACAAGAGTAGGAAACCCCCAAGAAGTCATCTGCGATTCTAGAATCCCAATCGACTCTGTGGCTCGCTTTGGCAGTTTTAGTGGCCGCAATACCGCTTACGGGATAGATGAACCAGGGTCTTACTATTTAACGAGTAATATTGTAGTGCCACAGAATAATAGGATAGGCGTATATATCGATTCCGATAATGTCACCCTAGACCTGAACGGCTACTCCGTCATTGGCACCCAGGCTAATGACGGCTCTGGCACCGATGGCATACGTATACAGGGAGGGCGCAATAACGTCACCATTAAAAATGGAATGGTCACCGGTTGGGGAGAAGCTGGGATCAGAGGTTTCGCTACTGAAAATTGTCTCATCCAGGACATTGTTTCTTCTAGCAATGGCAGTAGGGGATTCGATATGGGAGAGAATAGCGTGCTTATCGAATGCAGTGCCTTTGGTAATGGTGGTAATGGATTTGAAGGGCAAAACGGCTGCAATTTCATTCGTTGCACGGCGGGTGGAAATACCTTTGACGGCTTTGCCTCCCGGAATGGTTCTCAGTTCGTTAACTGTAACGCCTATTCCAACGGCGTAGCTGGCATTGACGCCAACAGCGATATTACGGTTTTGGGCTGTGTGGCATCGAATAATGGTGATAATGGTATAGATGTGATTGGTAATGGACTGGTACAAAACTGTGTGGCCTACGATAACAGTGGTGATGGCATCAATGTGTCCTTTAGCAGCCGGGTGGCCTTCTGTATGGCGGCCAATAATTCGGAAGATGGTATCCAGTTAAGAAGCGGCGGGGCAGTAGTGTACGGCTGCGTAGCCCACAACAATGATGAAGCTGGTATTAATGCCTCATCCGGGGGGGGCTCTAGGACCCTCATTGAAAATAACGGCGTAACGGATAACGATAGCGATGGGATTCGGGTGGAAGGGACCAATGCTTTGGTCATTAGCAATCGTGCTTCAGGGAATACCAAGTTGGATGATGAAGATTTTTTTCCGGTCCCGAGCAACTATGATTTGAGCTCCGGTACCAATTTCGGTCCCATCCTCCAGGTCGAAAATGGCGGGGATTTAAGTACCGTAACCAACGGCAATCACCCCTACGCCAATTTTGAATACTAAACGGACTGCCTCATGATAAGCTTTACAAAAAACACGAAGAAGATAGGCCTACGTTTTATACTGCTTATTTTCTGCTTTAGCTGGATGATGGTATCCTACGCCCAGGTCAGTGTCAATATCGATGGGGCTGACCCGGACCCCAGCGCCATGCTCGATATCCAATCTACCGACCGGGGCTTCCTGATGCCGCGCATGACCGAAAACGACCGGATGGCGATCAATGCGCCTGCCAGTGGTTTATTACTTTTTCAAACGGATGCCGAGGCTGGCTTCTACTACAATCACGGTACGCCCAGCTTGCCGGAATGGGCGCGTCTGGCCATCCAGCAAAGTGATCTGGTCTGTGACAAACGCATTCCTATTGACTCCGTATTTAACGGCAGTAATTATGAAATCACCGAATCCGGCTCCTATTATTTTACGGAAGACATCAGTTTAACCTTCGTTGGCTCTACTTCTGGTATAACCATCGATGCCGACAATGTGACCCTCGACCTCAATGGCTATTCGCTCAACGGGAACGGTACCGGTGGTGACGGTATCAGCGTCTTTGGGACACATAATAACATTACCATCAAAAACGGGGTCGTCGCCAACTGGGGAGAAAATGGAATCTTTGGCTTCCGCGCCAGCCAAAGCTTCTATCTGGATTTGGTGGTAAGAGGTAATGCCTTGGAAGGGATGTTTGCTGATTTCAACTCCTTGATCCACCAATGCGTCGTAGAGGACAATGGCTTCAGTGGGATCAGGGCGGAGGACGGCAGTATCATTTCTAATTCGACCGCCAGTAACAATGGCCGGAGTGGTATTTTTTCGCGCGACCGCATGCTAATTGTCAACTGCACCACTACGAACAATGAAAGGGATGGCATTGATGCGAGGTGGGGGAGTCGGGTGGAAAATTGTAACAGTTTCCGGAACGGCATTTATGGGATCGATTTGGGGGAAGGTAGCCAGGTCGTCAATTGTGTGGTCAACGAAAATAGAAGCAACGGAATCAACTTGTCCGGGGCTTGTTTGGCCATGTACAATGTCGTGAATGGAAACGGCCAATGCTGGCTAGATGGTGGAGGTTGTGCCGGTATTGCTGATGACGGCGCCGGCATTAACGCCTCGTTCGGTACACAGCTCCTGAATAATACCTGTAGCGGCAATATTATGGGTATTCGGATCAGTGGGGTCGACAATTATGTAAGCGATAATCAGGTACAAAATAATCGACATGTTGGCTTGGTAACGATCAGTGAAGGCTCCCTGATCATTCGCAACCGAGGAGCAAATAATGGATTCAATCCGGTGCCCGAACTGCAAGCCACCGGCAATGACCCCGACGGCAACATCATCATCGACCCGAACTGCACCTTCGGCCCCATCATCGATGTCTCGGCCTCCGGTGATATCGTTAACACCCTGGGGGCCGACCACCCCTATGCAAACTACGTGCATTAAAAGCTGCGACTCATGAAACAATTGTCCCAATATTTTCTAATGCTGTCGTTGCTACTGGCCTCTAATCAGCTATTTGCACAGATCAGCATCAATAGCGAAAACACCGACCCAGATCCTAGTGCCATGCTGGATGTGCAATCCACGACTAGTGGTTTTCTCACCCCGCGCATGACCCAGGCCCAACGAGATGCCATTGCCGATCCAGCCACTAGTTTGCTGATCTACCAGACGGATAATGACCCGGGCTATTATTACAATAATGGCACGCCTGATACACCGGACTGGGTACGCATCGGTAACGGAGAACGGCAAATCACCTGTGATTTGCGCATTCCGCTCGACTCGGTTGCCCATTTTGACACCCATAGTGGTCGCCTGACGGCCTACTTGATCACCCAGCCTGGTTCTTATTATTTGACGGATAGCATTTTAGTGAACGCGAATGATGTGACCGCCATCTTTATTGACACGAGCCACGTTACCCTCGATCTCAATGGCTACATCATTACCGGACCGGGCCCGGTTAACGCTAACGTGAGTTCTAATGCCATTTTTATTCAAGGAGCGAGGAATAACATCACCATTAAAAACGGAATTATCGACAATTGGGGAGGCGATGGCATTGGCGGTGCCGAAGTCAATATGTCGCTGCTAAGAAACCTCATCGTTTCCAACAGTGTTAGATCGGGCTTTCGGCTAGGCAGTAACAATGTAGTTGAAGGTTGTCACGCCTTTGGTAATAGCGGGATCGGCTTTAGGAGTAGTGATGGGTGTAATTACATCCGTTGCACAGCTAGTGAAAATGCCCTCGATGGCTTTCGGGTATTTGGTGGGACCCAGTTCATCAATTGTACGGCTTTACTAAATACGCAAGACGGCATCGATGGCGCCAATAATGTCATGGCCCTGGGTTGTGTAGTCTCGTATAACGGAGAAGAAGGCATTGAATTGACGGCCAATGGCCTGGTCTTTAAGTGTACCGCACATGAAAACCAAGGGAGCGGAATCGATGTCTCGACCAACAGCAGAGTATCTTTTTGTAATGCATCATTAAATGATTTTGACGGGATCCGTCTGAGGGGAGAATCGGGCATAGTATCGGACTGTGTCGCCCATGAAAATGACGAAAATGGTATCCACGCCTCTTCCACTAATGCCAACAAGGTGGTCATTGAAAATAACGGGGCAACCGATAATGATGTAAACGGTATCCGAACCGCCGGAGCTGGAGTATTAGTCATTAGAAATCGCCTGGCTGGAAATTTGGCTGCTTTTGATTTGCATCCTGGTACTAATCATGGTCCCATCATTGATGTCACAAGCGTAGGAGATATCAGTACTGTCGCAGGTGCCAATCACCCCCTGGCCAACTATACTTACTAAAATTAATGAAATGAAGCGTTATCCTTATTTCCCATCTATTCTGGCACTCCTCTGCTTTCATGCGGCTTCATGCATACAAGCACAAACAAATCACCAATTAGAGCAGGCTACACTGGAGCCAAATCTGAGCAGTAGTTTTATGATGCCTCAGCTAAGGTATAATAATGCGCTTGCCATCCAGACTACCAACAAAGGTCAGTTTCTCTTTCAAACCGAGCCAGCCCAGAGAGGCTACTCCAGTCAGCAGCCAGTTAGCTTGCCCGAGTGGGCTACTTCGGCGATTCAAACCAGCCAATTGGTTTGCGATCAGCGCATTCCCATGGATTCTGTATTCAACGGCTCAATCTACATCATCGACGAACCTGGCTCCTATTACTTTACCGACAATATTGCCATCAGTGGTAACAACGCCGACGGTATTCGGATCAACGTCAGTCATGTCACCATCGATCTAAATGGCTACAACCTGAGCGGGGCTATGAATGCCCGCGATGGTATTGTAGTTGGCGGAGGCCGGAAAAATATCGTCATTAAAAACGGTACCGTCTCCGACTGGCAGAGGCATGGCGTCAACGCCCTGAGTGCGAGTGAAAGCATTTTCATGGATTTGATCGCCAGCAATAACGGAGGTGATGGTATCGTAGCCAGGGACAATTGTCTGATCCATAAATGCGTCGCGGCAGGCAATGGATTTGATGGACTGGAAGTGCGGAATGCGAGCATTATCTCCAACTCAGCGGCCAATGACAACGGCGATAACGGCATCCAAACGAATGAAGGAGCTCTGGTGATCAACTGTACCTCCTACCAAAATGAAGTGGATGGCTTTGCCCTAGAAGCGGGCTGCAGAATAGAAAATTGCAATGCCTACCAGAACGGTGAGTATGGTATTGACCTAGGGCTCGGTGGTCAAGTCATTAATTGTATTGCCAATGAGAACCGAAGTAATGGTATTGATCTGGCCAGTTCCTGTATCGCCATCAATAACGCCGCTAATCGCAACGGAAGATGCCACCTAGATGGCAATGGATGCAGCGGCCTTTCTGACGATGGCGCGGGTATCCGATGCTTTGCGAATGCTCAAATCATCGATAATACCTGTAACGATAACATCATGGGTATTCGGATATCCAGTACAGATGCTTACGCCAGTGGCAATTATGTCGAAGGTAATCGACATGCTGGATTGGTAGCTACTTCGTCGGGTTCCTTCATCATTCGTAACCGAGGTGTAAGTAATGGCTTTAGCCCCATCCAGGATCTACTGAATAGTTCCGGTAATCCTACTGGTAACATCGTTATTGATGCCAACTCCGCCTTCGGCCCAATTATTAATGTGTCTAACGCTGGAAATCTACTTAACGTGGTAGGGGCAGATCACCCCTACGCCAACTTTGAGTACTAGCAGCCTGGAGATCGGCAGATATTAAGACAAAATATCATGGATAGAATTATCACTACTGTAGTACTCCTTCTCCTTACTTATACTTGCCTCTTAAGCCAGATACGTTGGAATATTACCGATGGTAATGTCGTGCAAACCGGTGGTTTTTTGGTCTTACAGGATGCTGGCTTTTACAATGATGGTACTTATCGGGCAGAGGATGGCTACGTGGTCTTAAGCGGTTCGGGAGCAGATGCTCTATCCATCATTGGCGGAGATTCCATCACCACTTTTTATGGACTAGAAATTCACAAATCGGCGAATAATGCGCTCTTAGAACAGAAGGCTATTGTGGCCTTCAACTTAAATCTGACTGGCGGCTTATTCGACATCCAAAACGACAGCTTACGGATCTTACCTACTGCCGATATCAGTGGTGCTGGCTCAGCCACTTACGTCAAAACAAGTGGTGGCGGCTATCTGCTTATCACTAGCCCAGCAGACGGCTCTGCGGTGATTTTCCCGGTAGGGAACGCGGCTTTCAATCCATTGACCATTAGTAATGAAGGCACTCGAGATACCTTTGGTGTAAGAGTCAGAGATGAAATACTGGCGCAAAATGAGAGTGGCGTAGCCATTAGTGAGGAGTACGTTAACCGGACCTGGGATTTAGTGGAAGAACTAGCCGGTGGCTCCGACTTGGACCTGACCCTTCAGTGGAATGCCCTGGAAGAACTAACGAATTTTGATCGCAACGAAGCCCAGGTCGTTCGCTTTGAAAATACCAACTGGACAGACCAAATGTCTACGGCGACCACCGGTGCCGACCCTTATCAAATTAGCCTAGAAAATAGCTCCGAGATAGGGAGCTTCTCCATAAGCTCCGCTCCTCCCTGTCCGGCTTTCACAGACTGCCCAATGTACACGGACCCCTTTTTGGTGGCGGCGGATGCATGTGTTACCAGCATCAGCTTTACTCGTCCAACTGTAGATCCAGACTGCAGCAACTTTATCCTAACAGCCAGCGTAACCAATTCCTCTGGCGATCCGGTAGTGACTGACGTAATCGACCCGGATGGTGACTACGCACCAGGAACCTACACCATCACTTGGCGCGCTTTTGACACAGATGGCAATGAAGCTTTTTGCGCAGGCGAGACCTTTGTAGTGCAAGACAACATAAGCCCCACCATCAGCAGCTGCCCCCAAGACCGGGCAGTGGATCTTAATGCGGATTGCGAACTGGAAATCCCAAACCTATTGGCGGGTATAACAGCTGCTGATAATTGCTCAGCTGTATTGACTCAGTCCCCTATGGCTACGACCTTAGTCCAAAACCTCAACGACGGCGATACGCAAAACGTCACCATTACCGCGACTGACCCATCTGGAAATACTAATAGTACTAGTTGCGTGGTCACCCTAACCGCCAACAATACCGCTACAGTAAGTGTCACCCCAGCTCCTGATGCCAACGAAGGCGATAATGGGACTACCGACTTTAGCTTCACTGTCACCCGTACTGGACCAAGCTGTGCGTTTGAGGTCGATTTTGCCACTAGTGATGGCACGGCAATGGCAGGCTTGGACTATAATAGCCTCAATGGTACCTTGAGTTTTACTGCCGGAGAGATGAGCAAAACCATCACGATTATGGTCAATGGGGATAACTTTCAGGAAGCCGACGAAACCTTCACGCTAGTGCTAAGTAATCCGACCAATGGTGTAGAAGTAGGAGCGGCCAATGCTACTACAACCATCCTCAACGATGACATCACCCAGCTCTCTTTTGAGCAATCCAACTACTCCATCATAGAACAAGATAATGGGACCCGGCTTCTGGAAGTTGGTGTCACTTTTACCACAGTGTCCGATCCTGGGCAGACCTACACCGTAGACTACGCGACCTCCGATGGCACGGCTACCACCGCCGATAGTGACTACTTAGCCGCTTCCGGTACCCTGACCTTTAACCCTGGTATTATTCGACAAACCTTTACCCTAACGATCAATTCGGATAATGACATTGAGTTGGATGAAACGATTAACCTTAGCTTATCCAATCCAACTGGCCCGCTGTCTATTGATCAGGGCATGGCTATAGTCACCATAGAAAATGACGACATCGCTACGCTTACCGTGGAGGATGTGAGTCTCATTGAAGGCAGCAATGGTACTACTACCGACTTCGTTTTTACAGTAAGCTTGGATGCCGAAGTGCCCGGAGGCTTCGACCTAGCCTATACCACTAGCGACGGTACCGCTACAACAGCTGATAACGACTATGTAGACAATGACGGAACCCTCACTTTTTCTGGAACAGCTGGAGAAAGCCAGCAAATCACCGTCCTCGTTAACCAGGATAATATGTTGGAATCCGACGAGAATTTTTTGATCACCCTCGGTGCGATTACAAATACGGCATTGGCCGCAAACATCGATGCCAGTGATGGGGCCGTGGGTATCATCCTCAACGACGATGCAGCTACTCCTACCATTGGTGTTATAGGTGCCGATTTTGATATGGTCAATGTAGATGGTGGTATGCAAGTAAATACCTTTACCATCGTCAATTCGGGAACAGCAGATTTGATCTTAGAGGCTAATCCTGTATCGCTAACAGGCTCTTCAGCCTTCACTTTTACACAACCGACTTTATTGACTATCCCGCCTAATGGAAATAGTAGCTTTACGATCACCTTTGATCCTGCTGATAATCAGTGTGGGACACAAACGGCTGTCGTAAGTATCGGAAGTAATGATGCAGATCAAGATCCTTTTAGCTTTGATGTTATGGGAGTGGGCGTTGATAATGTTGATCCTACCATTAGCTGCCCGACTGTAAATGTATTGATGAATAGCTCTTTTGAAGATGGTGTAGCCTTCAACCAACCAGGTGCTGGTACTAGCTGGTCAACATCTGGTGCTGTGTTTGGTATGGATGAAAATGTTATCACTGCTGCTCAAGATGGTCAATTCTACTTGAAGCTGTTTGGTCAGAACGCTAGTGTATCTCAAAGTAGCCCAGTGAGCCCGAGCGATAATTTAACGGCATCTGTATTCTTACAGAATGCGTTTTTTGATCCTATGCTGCCTGGATGTATTGGATTGCTCCAATTAGAATACTTTGATGCGAGTAACAACTTTATTTCTGCTACCGAATCTACCGAACTAGATGACAGTACTCCTCTTAATATTTGGACAGAAATTACCCTAAACGATGTAGCGCCTGCCGGAGCAGCAAGGGTACGCTTATCGGCAGTCATGGGTTGTACTTCTGGTGGTGCGGTATTCTTTGATGCTGCTTCTCTAATCATAGAAAATAGCAGTGGCCAGCCAGCTGAATTTGTGCTAAATAACGACCCTGATGAGTGCTTTGCAACGGTGTCTGGATTGCTTCCAATAATTAACGATAATTGTACGCCACCCGCAGTTACTTACGAACTTACTGGTGCAACTAGCAGAAGTGGCAATGATGATGCGAGTGGTCTGTTCAATGTGGGAACCACCACGGTAAGCTATACGGCATCGGATGGCGTAAATACAGCAACTTGTAACTTTGAAGTAGTGGTGAATGATACGGAGAACCCAACAATCACCTGCCCGACCAACGTTGTCCAACAAGTAGATGCTGGTCAAACCTTTGCTACCGTCAATGATATCGCAGCCATTGCAGATGATAACTGCCCCGGAGAGTCCATAGCGTACAGCATAGCCGGGGCGACCACGGTAGCTAGTGGTTCGGGAGATGCTAGTGGCACCCAATTCAACCTTGGCATAAGTACCGTTACCTACGACGCCACAGATGCTGCTGACAATACGAATAGCTGTAGCTTCACCATTACCGTGAATGCGGAATCTGACCCGGAAGTGGAAATCACCGATCCTTGTGCTTGTAAAAACAACGCTACCACCCTCGACAATGGTCAGTTTGACGAAGTCATTCAGGTATTCAATGCCTTAGCTGATGAAACCTGGACAGTCACCGCCGTCGACGGTCTTTTCCAAACAACTAGCCCGGCACCACCCGCGGCACCCTTGCCGATTGCGGTAGGTACCCAACTTGCGGAAGTCCCAACTGCTACCCCCGGTCAGAGCAATTACGAGCTGGCGGGCATCCACGTCGATGGGCTAGGGTATAGCCTTACCGTTTCC
>JBCCPC010000080.1:0-17153 GCA_039025055.1 Bacteroidota bacterium
ACCGTGTAGGTTCTGGTAATGGTGAACTCATTGGCGCAGCTACCGGGCGTGATCTCTTCCATAAAGCCGACCGGAACGGCCACTGGCCCACCAGCACTGGTCGGACAACCGTCAAATACCAGGCCGTCATTAAGGTCGCCGGGCGAGTCAGCAGCAGGTGGGTTCCAAGAAAAATCGGCGTCGGTGCAACCCGTGCCGGTGAGTTGTAGCGATTCGCCTATGGCGGTACCGCCAGTTTCGACCACACCTACGTCTGTGGAAGTCAAGCCTTCGGCTGGACCATCGGTAGCGGTGAAGCTGCCTTCATAACTCAAAAATTGGACAACGACACCCGCGTCATCTACCAGGGCAAAACCATCGGGGCTACCGTTCTGTATGCTCGGCGTAGCAATAGAAATAGCGCCATAACCATTACCCTCATTGTCGATGATATTGCCGCTGAGGTCGAAGGTGTTGTAGGATGCACCGCCATTGCCGTTGTAGAGTTCGAGGCTGTAGCCGTCTAAGTTGAAGCCTGCGGTGCCGGTTACTTCGATAAATTCTCCTACATCGCCGCCGCCATTGTCGTAGTGAAACTCACTGACGAATACGAAGGGATCGATGATCTCGTCTTGCTCGATGGTGGCCGTTACGACCGCTACCGCGGGGATGTCGTCGCATTCCACAGTGAGCGGGGTGGCGGGAAGGTTGGCGAAGGTAACTTCTTCGCAGGGGGGGATTTCGACAGCCAAAAAGATGAAAGCGGCACCAGCAGCCTGTAGAGTATCTCCTCCCGAACTATCAAAAGCATGATTTGGAGTACCAGAAATCACGACATCACCAGATATGGATACTGACGTACCAAAGTTATCACCTTGTTCTCGATCAGTAGCGACTAGCTTCTGGGTTTCTAGCCAAGTGCCCGAATCGTCTCGCTCAAAAATGTAAGCAGAACCGGCACTGAACAGTGTACTACCATCTGGTCCTTCATTGTCTTCGGTAGATGCTCCTGCAACCAATCGGTTACCTGAAATGGAAACAGAATTTCCAAAACGATCTCCCACTTGCCGATCACCAGGAACGATTTTTTGGATAAAGTTCCATTCGCTATTACTATTCCTCTCGAATATGTGAACACTTCCGGCACTGCCTAAGAAATTTTCACCTGAAGCGTCTGTATCTGCCATAGGAGATCCTACAATGATATAATCTTCATTAATCGATACTGCTTCTCCAAATTGATCATCTCCCTGCATCATAGTAGCGGCAACCAGTTTTTCAGACTCTTGCCAGGAGCCCGAATCACTCAATTCAAAGACATAAACTGCGCCGGCATCAGATATTTGATTTTCGCCTTCATCTCCAGTAGAACCAACGACTAAGGTGCTACCCGAGATCGACACCGAGGCACCAAAAAGATCACCAGTGTCCCGATCGCTCGCTAAAAGTTTTTGTTCTTCGTTCCAGCTACCAACCTCGTCTCTTTTGAAGATATAAGCTGCTCCTGCCGTTATGAGTGGATCCCCCGAATCATAGTCGGGGCTGCTATTGCGGGCACCTACTACGACAAAATCACCAGAAATCGAAACTGACCAGCCGAAGAAATCACCCGCTTCACGATCAGATGCAATAAGCTTTTGCACTTGCGCCCAGTTGCCATTATCGTCTTTCTCAAAAACGTATGCTGAACCGGCGAAGCTCAACTCGTTGTCCATATCGTCTTGGGGATCTTCAGCCCATGCCCCCACAACTGCATAATCACCTGAAATAGCAACAGAAAACCCAAATTGATCTCCTTCCTGACGGTCACTAGCCACAAGTTTTTGAGATTGACTCCAATTTCCAGAGTCATCCTGTTCGAGTATATAAGCCGAACCAGAAGCATTCAAGAAGGCACTACCAGCCACATCGTTGGCTTCCAATGGAGCTCCAACTATAGCTTGATTTCCAGAAATGGACACAGCAAGTCCAAAACCGTCGAGTTCTTCACGGTCATCGTGAACCACTTTTTGCAATTCCTGGAACGCGATTTGAGCAAAAAGAAAGTGAACTGAAAAAGAGAGTATCAAGAATGCACACACAGATATGGTGCGCACGAGCAGTACCGTTGATCTCATAGTAGTCGATTATGATTTGTACCCATGAGAAGTGCTTACTAGAGCGTAGCAAGTAAGTTTCTCACTAGACGGGCCAAAAAATGTCTAGCCGTTTATAAAAATGGTCGTCAAGTGAAAGAATGAGTTCTTTTCACTTACTCAAAAATACGGCATTTCTTTAGATAAATTCTACTAGAGATTATATTTCTGCCGGAAGGCGAAATATTACTTACACATCCTTCAGCGCATACACCAAGTACGTCAGCATAAATGGCATGGCCGCCCAAAACCACTCATTGACGTAGATGAGCATAAAGAAAAATACCACGGTAGAAATGAAGAAATAGAGCCAGTATTTGCGGGTACCGTTTTCGTATGAGGGTTCCTTGTCCATTAGATTGATAGTTTGTGCAAAGATAAGATTAAACAGATTTTCTTTTTCGGCCTAGCCTAAAAAGAAAATCTGTTTAGCGATTTGAATAGGCTCCTTCATCCAAAAACCAATAGAGCCCACCATTCTCTGGCTGAACGTGTGCCGCAGGATAAGTCTCAGCCTTGGCCGAACCTCCCAAAATCTCCCCGACCTTCTCCGCTTTCCGCGCTCCGGTGACGAGGAAAATGACTTTAGCAGATGCATTGATTACTGGCCCGGTAATGGTCACGCGCTTTTGGCCGGAATCGGGGTGGGTAGCTACTGCACAAACGCGCTTATCGGTCAGTAGCTCCATTTGATGGGGGAAGATGGAGGCCGTGTGCCCATCGTCGCCCATACCGAGAATGTTGAGGTCGAAAACGGGTAGACCAGCGTCGTTGGTCGGGAGGTTTTCGAGCAGGGTTTCGCTGTAGTCAGAGGCAGCGATCTCCGGCATCAGTTCTGTATGTACAGGGTGAATTTGATCTTCTGTGACGGGTACCTGATCGAGCAGAAGCGCCCGGCACATGCGGTAGTTGCTCTCTTCATGATCGTGGGGTACCATGCGCTCATCACCCCAATAGCTATGCAGGCGCGACCAGTCGATTCGGTCCAGATATTCTTCGGCCAGCAACTTAAAAAGTACCTTAGGTGTACTTCCACCAGACCAGGCTACGTGATATGGACCGCTTTTTTTAGCCATATCATCTACTATGAAATCGGCTAGCTTTTTACAGACTTCCGCAGGTCGATGGCCTACTACGATACGTGGGTTCTTGCTGCTATCAGCCATATTTGATGAGTTCTAGTAGTTGTTCGGCATCGAGTTTGCCGCTAGTTTCAGTACCGGCTAAGAGGCTATCTGCCAGGTCTCGCTTATCACGGTGTAGCTGCACGATACGCTCTTCGATGGTGCCTTCGGCTATGAGTCGGTAGACGGTCACGGGGCGCTGCTGCCCGATGCGGTGAGCGCGGTCGCTGGCCTGGTCTTCTACGGCGGGGTTCCACCACGGGTCTAGGTGCAGCACGTAGTCGGCTGCCGTGAGCGTTAGGCCAGTTCCACCTGCCTTTAGGCTAATTAAAAACAAATCCCCTTCGCCGCGCTGAAACGCCTGTACCGCCTGATCGCGTTTCTTGCCAGGTGTACTGCCGTCCAGATATTGGTAAGGTATTTCGTGTTCTTTTACCCAGGCTTCAACCAACTTGAGGTGCTTCACGAATTGGCTGAACACCAGCACCTTGTGCCCGTTTCCACGCAGGTCTTGAATGGTCTCGGCCACCAGTGCTAGCTTGGATGATGGCAGGTCGATATCGGGCTCGACCATTTTCGGGTGGCAGGCCGCTTGGCGCAATTTGCTGAGCTGTGCCAGTATCTGGAATCGCTTGCCCGGACCATCTGCTTGTTCGATGTTTTCGAGGGCGCGCTGCCGCAGAGCTTCGTAGAAGGCACGCTCGCCTTCGCTCAGCTCCACCGTCAGATTGACCTCTGTTTTCGGCGGCAGCTCTTCGAGTACTTCCTCCTTGCGGCGGCGCAAGATGAACGGCTGAATGAGCCTGCGCAACTGGCGGCGACGCTCGCTGTCGTTATTCTTGGTGATGGGGTTGGCGTACTTATCGCCGAAGCGGTTGTAGCTACCCAGCAGCCCCGGATTGAGGAAGTTGAACAGGTTCCAGAGCTCACCCAAATGATTCTCGATAGGCGTACCCGTGGTGACCATTCTGAAGTCGCCGTGGAGCTGCATGGCCACTTGCGATCGCTTGGTACCCCGATTCTTGATGGCTTGGGCCTCGTCGAGGATAATGGTCCCAAATTGGCGAGCAGACAAGTTCTCGCCTTCAAATGGCAGCAAGCCATAGCTCACCAGCAGCAGGTCGTAGGGGCCAACTTCTTCAATGACTTTTTTCCGATCGCCCGGGCCGAGGAGTATGGGGTTAAGTGTGGGGGCAAACTTGTTGGCTTCGCGCATCCAGTTGCGGGTGACGGAAGCGGGGGCCACCACCAATGCAGGGCCATCTTCTGCGCGGGCAGCCAGCACGGCCAGGGCTTGTATCGTCTTACCTAGGCCCATATCGTCGGCCAAGCAAGCACCCACGCCCCAGTTGGCTAGGCGCATGAGCCAGCGGAAGCCATCCAATTGGTAGGGCCTTAGTTCTGCTTTGAAGGTCGAGGGCACCCGCGCCAGGTTTCGCTTGGTGTCGTCTATTCTACTGAGGGTCTCTCGCCAGTTGAGGTCGGCCTCGAATTCGCCAAGCTCCCCGCTGATGTCGTCAATCAATCCGGCACCGAGGGGGTGTAGCCGCAGACCGTCGTCGGTTTCTTGTAGCAGGCCGTCCATTTCGCGCAGCTTGGAGCGTAGCTGGTCGGTCAAGGCTACGAATTGCCCCTCGCTAAGCTGTACAAATTGGCTATGCTCGTTCTCGCGCACCTTTTCCAGTAGCTCCCGGAAATCGATGACGCGCTGATCGTCTACTTGTAGCTCGCCGGTTACGTCAAACCAGCTCTGATTGCCCGTTACACCCAGGCGCAGGTCACCAAAGTCTACGTTACCCACTAGACTGATCAACTCACCGCGCGGGTGCTCCAAAATCACCTGCCCGGTTGCGCGGGGCGTTTGTAGCTCCAGCAAGACTTTCAGGCAGTCCTCCACCTCGTCGAGCTGCCACTCGTAATCGCGATAAACCAGCTTGCCGAGGGTGGGACAATCGTTGATCACTGCTTCCGCTGCCTGCCGCTCCAGTTCGAAGTTTCGCTTGGCGACTCGGTCACTATTGCTATTCTCACTGGTCACGCGTAGGCGGCCGGCGCCAGGCTTGAAGTATTGTTCTTCCTCAGCCAATGGCCGAACGAAAAACTCTAGCTTGAAGGTGTCGCCTATGGGCAATAGGTGTACGTATATGCGAGCATCGGCAGAAATCTCGTCGAGCTCATTGGCAAACCCCGATAAGCTGGACTGTACTTCGACTACCCGACCGAGTCGTTGGCCGACTTCGAGTAGCCGGTGCCTGGCGCGCTTGGGTATTTCGAGCCCGCTGCCAATCTGCCGTTGAATGAAGGCGTGCTCGTCATTTACCTCCACGACCTGATACCGAGTAGGGGTCTCTTTTAAGACTTGTACGCCGGGGCCTGTAAAGTCTTGGGCAAAACGCAGGTAAAGCCGCTCGTCTCCCTCTTCGACCAATAACTGCGGCTGCTTGCGTACGAGCTCCACCGCTACTTTAGGGTTAGCCTTCAGGAAAAGGTTGGGGTGACCGACTAAAGCCAGAGCTGCCTGATCGAAATTGAGCTTGTAGTTGCCTTGCGGGTAGTATTTGCCGTAGTCTTCTTCAATGGCACGGGCTACGGCTACATCTTGCGGATTCATGGTGGGGATGTCGCCTACTTTGACTCGTTTTAGGCTTACTTTCCGGCCTTTAGACCAGCTGCCACCGTTGTTGAGGGTTTGCTCCCGGGGCTCCAGCTCGCGTTCATCGAAATCGACGAACCAGACGAATCGGGCCACTTTGTTGCTGCGTTTGCTCTTGCCAGCTTTGCCGTTGGTGCCTACCGTGGCCAGTATTTCCAGTGCCCGCTCCCAGCTTTCTATGCGAGGCATGGCCTCGGTTAGGGTTGACAGTTCCAGCTGCTTGGCCAGGTCACGACCCCTGCGGCTGTAGGTCTCGCGAAGTTTATCGTGGGGATGGACCAGACTCAGTACAGTGGTTAGCTCCATCTCTACCCATCGGTAACCACTAAGTTGGGCTTTATCGCGTTGGCTATCGAGCTCTTCTAGCCATTTTTGGTCAGGCTTTTCGCGTTCTATCCAACTGTCGAGCAAGCCTGCAAAAACGAGGCTATAGGCATTGTGTTCGAGTTGCTGTAGGTGCCCTTCGGCCTGTTCGAGTAGGGAGTCGTGTTTGCGCAAGAAGCCATAGAGTGCCTGCATAACGAGGTATGGCCCATACATGCGCGGCTGCTCGCCCACGTCCATCTGTTCGAGATAGTGGCCGATCATTTCGGCATTCTTAACCCCACCAGACCTCAGCAGGCTGATGAGATATAGGTGGCCCGCTACGTCTGCCGGAAATTTGCCGCTGAATTCCTTTCGGTAGCCCTTCCTATACTCGTCGAATTCAGCCAGGGCTTTATCGTCTTGGTCCCTTAGGGTAGCTACGGCCATTCTGTAGCCAGCCGCTCGCCAGCTATCGGTCTCGCGCTCGGCCAGATTGAGGACCATCTTCCACTGGCCACGCAGTAGGTAAGCTTCGGCTAGAAGACTGCGCAGTGAAGCCGAGGCTTTCTCATTGATGCGAGGCAGTCGCTCCATGAATAGAATGATCTCATCGAGTGGCTCTAGCTTTTCGATGGCCTTAGCCAGGGCTTCTTGCACATTGGCCTTTTGCCATTCGGGGTGGAGGGTTTTTACCCATAGTGGGTCGAAGGTGGCGAATAGCGGCTTCGTGAACTCGCCCAAAGCAGCGCGCTGCGGGTAGTGCACCACAGCCTCTTGCTGTAGCTTGTTGTAGGCCGATTTATTCTGCTGGTAAAAGGCGATCCTGATCTCGCGCATTAGGGCAAATCGGCCTTTAGGCTGCCAGTGCGTTTTGTAGGGTAGCTCGCGCTTTACGGCATTGAGCGTATACACGAAATCAGGGCGCCGGCTGGCGCGGCGCAGGATCGCTTCGCTGTAGTATGGATTGATCTGCCAACCACGCTTGTCGTAGTCGAGCAGGAGCCCATATTCGTGTAGTCGGTCAGTGATTTCCTTAGTTTGGGCATGGGTAAAACGCTTCTCGCCAGCAGGTGGTGCCAGTCCGATCTTATTGAGCAACTGTGAAAGATCGAGTACGGATATACGGTCGTAGACCACGCTGATGATGGTCAGTACGTCGCGTTCGGTGGTGTCTAATTCTGTTCGGATTTCCCGAAATTCCCTCGGCATTCGTTCGATTGGGGTTAACCTCTTTCTAAGGTTTTCAATAGAGGAATAGTTTTCTGATAGAAGACATTTTTAGATTATTTATTCTTTGTGCTTTCGCCTTCAATTTCAGTGAAATTGAAGGCGAAAGCACAAAGAATAGCCTTGTACGCCTATATTTAGACCTCAACAACCCACCACTATGCACATCCAGTTTTGCGGGGCAGCTCGCGAGGTGACAGGCTCGGCCCATCTGATTACCCTCGACAATGGCGATAAGATCTTACTCGATTGCGGGCTGTATCAAGGCAATTCCGATGAGATGAAGGGCTTTAACGGGTCTTTTCCTTACTTCGACCCATCCGAGCTGCATTGCCTGGTGCTATCTCATGCGCATATCGATCATACCGGTCGGGTACCTAAGCTCTTCAAGGATGGTTTCGACGGCACCATTTATGCGACACATGCCACGCGCAGCCTTTGCGCCATTATGCTGCTCGACTCTGCTTACATACAAGAAAAAGACGCCCATTATTGGAACAAAAAACACCCCAAAGCCACCGAAAAGCGCGAGCCACTCTACGAGACCAAGCACGTCAAACCCACCATGGATAAGTTCGTGACCTTGCCCTACAAAGGCTGGCATGGCATACATCCAGATGTAGACATTCAATACCGTGATGCTGGTCATATTTTAGGAAGTGCCAATGTGACCTTACGCATCAGAAGAGAAGATGGCAGCTTAACACACGTGGGTTTCACCGGCGATATCGGTCGGCCCAACCGGCCCATCTTGCGCGACCCGGTCAAGCTGCCTGCTTGCGACTACATCATCAGCGAATCGACCTATGGGGCTAAGAACCACGAGCTACCGCCTAACGAGATCGAGCGCTTTCTCAGCATCATCAAAAATACCTGCGTCGAAAAGCGCGGCAAGCTACTCATACCGGCATTCAGCGTGGGCCGTACCCAAGAAATCGTCTATATGCTCGATCAGCTAGAGACCGCGGGTAAGCTGCCACACTTTCCGGTCTACGTCGACAGCCCCCTGGCCGTTAATGCAACTACTGTTTTCGGCTCTCACCCCGAGTGTTTCGATAGCGACCTGAACGAGTACATGCTCATAGACGAAAACCCCTTCGGCTTCAATAACCTCAGCTACATCCGCCATGTAGAGGCCAGCAAGGCACTTAACAACCTAGAAGGCCCGGCCATCATCATCTCGGCCAGTGGCATGATGAACGCCGGGCGAAGCAAACACCACTTGCGCAACCTCATCAGCAATGCCGACAACACCATCTTCGTAGTCGGCTACTGCGCGCCCCACACGCCTGGCGGACGGCTGCGGGCTGGTGCCACTCACCTCAAGTTATTCGGACAGGAGTACGAGGTCAAAGCCGAGGTGACTATTATGGATTCCTTCAGTGCCCATGCCGATCAAAGCGAAATGCTCGACTACCTGGATGGACAGCAGCAGCATTGCAAAAAGCTCTTCCTGGTGCATGGCACCCTCGATCGGCAAGAGGTTTTGGGAGGCAAGCTGGAGGAGCGTGGGTTTAAAGGCGTAGAAATACCGGAGCTTGGGGAAATCGTCGAAATCTAGCGAGCTCATCGGATGCGTGCGCGACCATAGGAGCGCCTCATCCGATGTGTCGAGCGAAGTATGCCCCTCATCTTGTGTGTCGAGCAGAGCATACCCCTCATCTTATGTGTCGAGCGAAGTCGAAATCCGCTCGACACATAGGATGAACTTTCAATTTGCACAACGCAAATTGAAAGATACAGCCGATGTGCTCGCCAGTTGGTGGGTGCTCTGTTTGATCCTGCTGCTTTTCGGCTGCAAAGCCGACCCGCCGTCACCCCTCGAAATCCAATACTACCATTGGCAGACGGTACTGGATGTGGATAGCCTTAACCATGATTTACTTGGGTCGAGTACCCGCAAGGAGCTGTTTGTTAAGGTTTCGGACTTCCGCTGGTCGGAAGCTGGTCCGGAAGCAGTGGCCCAACTCGTACTGGCTCAAGATAGTATCGGCTATCGCTTACAGCCCGTGGTATTTATTACCAACGAAGTCTTGATCCGCCTGCCTGAGGAAGAGATTCGGACTTTGGCAGAGATGATTTTGGCCGCCGCCGCGCGATCCAATACGGATTTCAGTACCTATAGCGAACTGCAAATGGACTGCGATTGGACCCGCGGAAGTGCAAATAAATATTTCGCTCTACTGGAAACCCTTCGCGATTTACTGCCGGATGATGTGCGACTGAGTTGCACAGTCAGACTGCATCAATGGCGAGACTATCAGGAGCAGGGCATTCCGCCCGTAGATCGTGGCGTTTTGATGGCCTACAACAGCGGTGACCTAGACAGCTGGGAGACCGAGAATAGCATCTTGGATACGACGGCCTCCGCCTACTACCTGAAGCCTAGACCGCGCTACGATCTACCGCTAGATATAGCTCTGCCGACCTATGGCTGGGGGGCCATTTATAGACGCAACGAGTTGGCCTACCTCGTCGACGGTTTGACGGCCGCAGACCTTGCGGATACGGCTCGATTTCGTCAACTCACGCCCACCCGATTCGAGCTGAAACGAAGTACTTATCTGGATGGTCTCTACTGCTACCAGGGCGATCTAATCAGGCTGGAAGCCAGCGACTCTGCTCGTGTGGAAAAGACTTTTGAGCAGCTGATGGCGGTGGCGCCGAGGTTTGAGGGGCAAAGGGTTTTTTATTTTAGGATATAGACTTTAGACCGTTCGCTGGCGCTTACTGTAAGACTTTAGACCGCTCACTGCGTTCGCTGTAAGACGTTAGACCGTTCGCTGGCGCTCACTGCTAGAAACAAGATCGCTCACTGCGTTCGCTGTAAGATTTTAGACCGTTCGCTTCGCTCACTGCGAGACACTAGATCGCTCACTTCATTCGCTGCGAGACATTAGATCGCTATCGGGGCGGTCTGAAAATTTGAACGCCTACTAATTGCAAACTGACTCATACGGTTATAACTGTTAAACTCACCCGTCAAAAGTACTGCTTACCAAAGCCATGCCGTTTAGGCTCCTAAACAACCCCAGCTATGCGATTTTCCCCCTTATTTATTTTGCTTTTTCTTTTCTCTTGCCAGTCTCAGAAGCCGATGATCGAATTGGGTGGTGCGACGATTACGGTACCCAATCCGCCTAACATGGTGCAGTTGGACGGCAATCTTTTCATGGATCGAACGGAAATGAGCAATTTCGATTGGCGGGAATACGAATACTGGATCAAGGATGTCTTCGGCGAGGGTTCTGAGGAGCATTTGGCCGTATTGCCCGACACCACCGTCTGGCAAACGCCAGAAGGAGAACCGATCCAGCCATTGATCGACCAATATTTTCGCCATCCGGCTTATGATACGCATCCGGTGGTGGGTATTTCACATGCTCAGGCGGAAGCGTATGCCAGATGGCGCAGCTCGCGGGTAACGGAGGTCATGCTGCTCGAAAAAGGGTATTTGAAGGAGGCTCCGCCCAGAAGTCCAGAAGGGTATTTCGACATCGACTTTTGGCTGAATGGTGAACGCGATTACAAGATAGCGGGTGCGGAGGCGATATTAGTGTCGAGATTCGAGTTGCCCGAATTAGTACAACTGGAGCAAGCCCGTCAGAAAATGCACTTTCCTAAGGGACAAGATGAGCCCGTCGGCATTCAACACTGTGTGCTTTACAAGCAATACATTCCTGGCTGTGATGACTGCGCTAACTTGCCCATTCAAACTTTTACGCAAAAACGCCTCTTTGACTTTCAACATTTAATCGGCAATGTGGCCGAAATGACGGATGAGCCAGGTATTGCCACCGGTGGCAGTTGGGCCCATAGTCTGGAAGATGCTATGATTGGCCGAGAAATCGCATATGAAGTACCTACTTCTTGGCTGGGCTTTCGATGTGTGGCGAAGTGGGAGAAGGTGAGATTTGAGAGCGCTCGCTGAAGCGAGCTTTTAGATTTTAGTATGCTCACTGCGTTCGCTGTAAGACGTGAGATCGTTCGCTTTGCTCACTGCTAGAAGCAAGACCGCTCACTGCGTTTGCTGTGAGACTTTAGACCGTTCGCTGACGCTCACTGTAAGACTTGAGATCGCTCACTACGTTCGCTATAAGACTTTAGAGCGTTCGCGGTGAGACATTCGAGCATTTGTAAGAGAGAACGGTATTACCAATCTCCAAGTGGTTTGAGCTTGTATCTTGTACATGCAATACCAATTTCGAAAAGAGGGAGAATAAGTACAAAAAATTATCCACTTAAAACGCTTAACTCAAATAAATTTAACAAAATTTCAATACCTTACCCTTTAACTAGAAAAAATTTGCGTGACGCTTCCCGAAATAGTCATTGGCAGTAAGGATCCAGTCATATCTCGAAGGGTATCATCTTGGCAAAAGGAAGGTCTCTTAAGACCGCTGCTGCCTAGAGTTTACACCTCAAATTTTTCAGATCCCAATGAGCAAATCGTACTTAGAAATATATGGCCACTTCTTAGCCATTTATATCCTAAAACCCTGCTTTCGTTTCGATCTGCACTAAGTTTTCAGCCAAGTGCAAAAAATCGTCTTTACTTGACTGGAGGCTATAATCGAGTCCTGCAATGGCCAGGTTTAGAACTTCGATTTCATCCCGGTCCTGGGCCGCTTGAAGATGACAATCCTTTGTATGATCAGCTATACGTCTCTAGCCTCGAGAGAGCTTGCCTTGAGAATTTGCTTCGCAGCAGGTCGATAAAGGGAGAAAATAGAGCTGCAGATCAGAGTGTGATAGAACAAAGGCTGATACAAATTCTCGATTTAGAAGGAGAAGATGGGTTGAATAAATTTAGGGACAGAGCAAGATCCATTTCTGAACAATTGGAATGGGATGACGCGATGAAAAAGCTCAATAAAATTATTTCAGCCTTACTAAGCAGTCATCCTTCAAGCGTTTTGAAATCTCCTGGAGCGAAAGCCGTTGGTTTGGGTAAGCCATATGACTCTGGACGCCTTGAACTTTTTCAAACCCTAATAGCCGAATTACTGAAGCAATCTTTCCCTAGTCTTGCCGAAAAAACAAATTCTCAGGTTGCATATCAGAATCTCGCATTCTTCGAGAGCTACTTCTCCAATTACATTGAAGGCACGGTATTCACCGTTGCCGAAGCAAGGGATATCATATTCAAAAATATAAGAATACCCAATCGTACTGGAGACAGCCATGACATTTCGGGCACCTATGAAGTTTGTGCATTCAGAGAGCGTCTTGAGCAAGAAGCTAAGGAGCCAAACGATTTTTTAGCTCTTATTGAATCGCATCATTCCGAAGTCATGAGGGGCAGACCGGATAAACGGCCAGGGAAGTTCAAGATAAGAGCCAATAGGGCTGGGTCAACATATTTCGTAGACCCAAACAAAGTAATCGGTAGCCTTGAGCAGGCATTTGTGTTGCTGAGAGGTATCAAATCCCCCTTCGCCCGGGCCACCTTTGTCATGTTTGCTCTATCTGAAATCCACCCTTTTACCGATGGCAACGGCCGACTGGCCCGCATCATGATGAATGCCGAGCTGAGCAGAGCGGGTGAGTCGAAGATCATTATTCCTACAGTTTACCGGGCCGATTACATGCTCAATTTGCGTAAGCTCACTCGCGACAAAGACCCGGCTCCCTACGTGCGCATGATGTACCGCATCTGGCAATGGACCCACTGGCTGGAGCCCGATAATCTAGGATCGATGGAGGCACAGCTCATCGGCTGCAACGCATTCTTGCACGACGACGAAGGGGCCATCATATTTCCGGAAGGTATATGAGGCAGAAACAAGTCTTTATTTATTTAGCTTTGCCATATGCGCATCCTCGCACTTGCCACCTGGTTCTTACTTCTGCCGCAAACGACTGCACTAGCCGACTGCGGTGGGGTATCATACGGAGCGTATACTTATTCGTTCGTCAAGCCCGATCTCCTGCTGGAAAGTGCCGACCAGCTCGATGGGCTGCCACGCTTCGGAGAGCTCTACGCCACCGAATACGAAAACCCGGCCGAAGCGCGACAAGACCGCAACCTACAAGAGTGGTACGAACGCTACTGCGAGCAAGTCCTCAAAAGAGACATTAGCGAGTTGCTCTACGGCAGAACCTACAATGCACTCGTAGAGCTTCGCCGCTTCGTCAGAAACCCTCAGAGCAAGGCGAACGACCTGCCGCAGTTCCTGTATCGCAATAGCTTTGCCCGCCACCTGGTCAGAAACAAATGCACGGAGGTCATCGACTACTTAGTGTACTGTAAAGAAGTAGAGCCGCTGGTCTCGATCCCAGAGTCAGGCCGCAGGCCCACACCCAGCAAAAGTGCCATGGAGCAGCAGTTAGAGGCCGGCCACAAAGCTTTCTATGCCAGCGAAAGCCACTACGTACGCCTGCGCTATGCCTACCAGATCATCAGGCTGGCGCACTACCTCAAAGACTATCAGCGAACCATCGACCTCTACGATGAGCTGATTCCGGAGACCCAAGCCGATGCCAGCATTCTCTTTTATTGGATAGAAGCACACCGAGCCGGTGCTCTGCAAAAGCTAGGTAACTATGCCGAGTCGGCCTATCTCTATTCACGAGTCTTCGATCAGTGCCCGAGCAAGCGAGAGTCTTCTTACCTCAGCTTTAAAATACGTAGCGACGAAGACTGGCGACAGACCCTATTATTCTGCCAAAACGAGCACGAGCGGGCTACGCTTTATGTGCTACGTGCCCAAAACCCCAGGGCAGAATTGGTCGAAGAAATGCGAGACATCTTCCGGCTACAACCTGGCAGTATAGCGCTGGAACCCCTACTGGTTAGGGAGATCGAGCGTTTAGAAAAAGATTTTTTGGGGCTGTCATTCAATCCGCAGCGGGGGAGCAACCAGCGGTATGACATACCCCGCCCAGGTGCCGAGGAAAAACTCATCGATCTGCAAGGATTCGTGCGCGAGGTGATCGAGAGCGGTCAGGCGGCCAGCCCAAGTCTGTGGGCCCTCGCCGAGGCCTACCTCTACACCTTGGCCGGCGACTTTTTCTTTGCCGAGCAAGCATTCGGAGTAGTAGAGGAAATGGAGATCAGCGACAACTTGCGACTCCAGCTCGACAGCTACCGCGATGTGCTGAGCGTACTGCGACTTTCAGAGATCAACGACCAGACCGAGAACCAGTTTTTTGCCCTGCTAGACGACGAACGCCTTGAGGAAGATCCCGACCTGCGGAAGTTCATATTCGACAAATTCCGCGCCTTGTACCTACTCGACGGTCAGCGGGCCAAGGCCTTTTTGTTGCGATATGAGCTCGACGAGCTGCGCTTCGACCTCGACCGCCCATTACTCAACGAGCTGCTCATGCTCGCCGATAGCAACCGCATAGCCGACGAAGGGGTGCGCCCAGAGGAAGACTTCGACCGCCAGCTGCTCATCGCTCGCGGGGGCGTCAATGCCGAAAACGACCTCAACGATATGCTAGCCACCTACTACTTACAGCGCGGTCAGCTAGAGGCGGCTCAAGAGGTCTTTTCGCGCATACCCAAGGAATACCAGAACGACTACGGCATCTATTATCCTTACCTCGTGCAGTTTACAGACCGTGTCAATTATAGGCCCATAGATACTATCCGATCTTACAACAAGGCCCAGTTTTTTGCCAGTATGGTCGACTTGGAGCAGGATGCGCGCCGCAGCTTAGACCCCGACGAGTCGGCCAAAGATTACTTCGTACTCGGGCTTGCCTTTTACAATATGAGCTATTTCAGCTACAACTGGCGCATGGCCGATTACTTCAGAAGTGGGACTTCCGCAGGTAGACTCCTCAACGGCAATCGGAGGGATTTCACCTTCTCTACCCTCCAATCTCGCTTCGACAACTACGAAAACATGAGCATGGACAAGGCGCTCTACTACTTCGAAGAAGCCCGCCGCATGGCCGAAGACCCAGAAATAGCTGCGCGAGCCACCTACTTCGCCGCCAAAGCCGAGCGCAATATCGACTACAGCAACGGCCTGCTGGGCCCGACTCGAAATTACACCTACTTCTCGATTTTAAGAGACCAATACGAAGACACCCAGGCCTACGACCGGGCACTAGCCGAATGCAAGACGTTTAAGTGGTTTGTGGGGGGGCAATAAATCAATTATATCGATTGCGTACTCATTGCACAATCTATATGAAGCTCAATGGAATAAATGACTAATAAAATCCGAAGTGCATTAATCTTACTTTCTGGAAGCTTGATTCTAGGCTATTGGGCATTTGTCAATCATTTTCCACTTGTATTTTCCGACACAGGTACTTATTTGTCTTCTGGTTTCACTAATGACTTTCCAGCAGATAGACCTATTTTTTATGGTTGGTTCATACGTCACTTGAGCCTAGAAGATTCGCTGTATATACCTGTTTTTGTACAGTGTATTATGCTGGCCTACTGCTTAAAAATGTGGGTTGTTGCTTTCGGCCATAAGTCGAATCAAAATTTACAATTTCTTATTCTCATAACAATATTGACTGTATTTACAGGTGCTTCTGTACAGACTAGTCAGTTGATACCCGATGTCTTTACACCGATTCTATTATTAAGTGCAGGCTTATTACTGACCAATGCTTCAATCGGCAAATGGAGATATTTAACGATGTGCATATTTTTCTTACTTAGCCTGCTCATGCACAACTCCCATTCCTTAATTATTTGGCTGGTTTTATTGGGTCTGACAACGATCAACTTAGTTAGATTTTGGGGAGGTTACGAGCACTACTTCAATCGGTCCTGGCTAATAATTGCAGGACTTACCATTTCGTCCCACATTATCATTCCCAGTACTAGCTATGCACTTGGATTCGGCTATAACTCATCCCGTGCCAGACATGTGATCATTATGAACCGATTGGTAAAGTTTGGCATAATGGAAGATTACCTAAATGACGTTTGCGCTGAAAAGGACTATAAATTCTGTGCTTATAAAGATGCCATTCCGAGATCCAATTTTATGTGGGACCATGAAAACAGCCCACTATACCTCACGGGAGGCTGGGAAGCTAATGAAGAAGAATACAATACGATTACAAATGATATTCTAAAACGCTCTAAATATTATCCAAAATTATTTTTCCGAGCACTAGAATCAAGTGGTCATCAATTTTTTTCTTATAAAATTGGAGATACCGCCGGACCGTACCTAGAAAAAAGTTCTCCACATAGTATGATCAAATATTTCTTTCCAGAATTGGAGCGTTTCTACTTCAGGGCTAAACAACAAGAAGGCAATCTCGACTTCGTGGCAACCAATCGATATCACCATATTTTAATTTTGACAAGCCTGACTTTATGTTTTTTCTTTTTATTCAGGCAACGGACAAAATGGGTCAATCGCAACTTGCTTGAAATTATTCTGATCTTTTTGATCGCTAATGCAGCCGTTTGTGGTGCTCTGGTCGGTGCTTTCGATCGCTATCAATGCCGAGTTGTGTTTGTACTCATCGTGCCTCTGTATTTGGCTATTTGGCGACTACCGAGTGTTCAAAAGTTTCTGAAATCCGACGAAAATCAATGAAGGAGTCTTTGGAATTAACCGTTTTGATGCCTTGTTTAAATGAAGAACTCACCCTAGCTACTGGGTGCAATTGCGATTTGACACAATAGTTTAGGCTGGTTTGAACAGGTTATTCATCACGATATCCCAACGTTTTGAAAGCAAAGCACCGCGCAGGAAATATAGCTTTTCTAAGCTCGGCTGATTCCAGAAGGTGGAACTG
>JBCCPC010000081.1:0-16076 GCA_039025055.1 Bacteroidota bacterium
ACCGGTCCTGAAGGCCCTACCGGCCCCGAAGGTCCTACTGGTCCGCAGGGTGATCCGGGTGTTGCTGGTTCTACCGGTCCCGAAGGTCCTACCGGTCCTCAGGGTATTCCGGGTGTGGCGGGCCCTACCGGCCCCGAGGGTCCCGCTGGTCCGCAAGGTGATCCCGGTGTGGCGGGCCCTACTGGCCCCGAAGGCCCCGCTGGTCCGCAAGGTGATCCTGGCGTTGCAGGCCCTACCGGCCCTGAAGGTCCTGCTGGTCCGCAAGGTGATCCCGGTGTGGCGGGCCCTACCGGCCCCGAGGGTCCCGCTGGTCCGCAAGGCGACCCTGGCGTTGCTGGTCCTGAAGGTCCTGTGGGTCCTCAGGGTGATCCGGGTCCAGAAAATATTATAGTAGTTGATACCCACGCGGATTTATCAACTATCACCCCTAGCGTTGGGGATCTAGCTTACACTTTAGGCTTTTCTTCTCCTGGCGATGGAGGGGCAGCATTGTACCAGACCTACAATGGGAAATTGGCAGGCTACACAGGAGCAGGAGAAGTACAGACATCGAATGGACGTTTTGCCAGGCTGTCTACGGAAGAGATTAACGTCAAGTGCTTTGGAGCAGTAGGCGACAGTATAACTACAGAAGATTTTTTTTTCCAGGACGCTGTGGACTTTAAGCAGGCGATTGGCGCACGTGTCATATACATTCCAGACGGTATATATCGATTCCAAGAATTCACTAATAGGGTCCGACTTGGGTCGAACATAACTATAAGGGGCGAGAGCAAGCGCAACACTATCCTCTATCGCAATCAGTTCGTCGCAGGCATACTCACGGCCAATGGTGAAACCGATCTAGTCTTTGAAAATCTACATTTTCAAACAGCTCCAGAGATCACATTTGCCACTATGCTCAATATTAGGCGGTCAGATACTATACTGATACGCGACTGTATGTTTGGCATCCGGGGTGAAAGACTAGGAGGCAATGATTACGCCCACCAAATGGGCTTTCATGCAGTGAAAAATTTCAGAATACTTGATTGTGATTTTTACAGTGTGCAAATCAAACTAGCAGGCGGCGACGGAGAAGGTTGCGAAGATGTGTGGATCGACAGATGTGGGTTTTACGATAGCCAAGATTTTGCCATCTCCGCAGTAAGTAGCACTAATGAGGACATCGTTAAGAACTTGCGTATTACGAATTGTCTTTTCATCGGAGGAGATGGCGCAGGAACCTTGTTTTTTGGTTCGGATGGGGGCTTGAGGGACCGACCCGACACTACTCAAGGGCTGTATATTATAGGCAACACGTTTCGAGGCTATACCGATCCTCCACCACCGCAGGAAAATTCTGGGCAACGTGCCATCAATATGTTAGGCATGAGTCCTTATACCGAAGATGTAGTTGTGGAAAGGAACTTCTTCGATTTCGGTGATCACTCTTCGGTCATAGCGCTTGCGTACGGCGGCAATGGCATCACCACTAATGGGTTATCAATAAGCAACAATGTTTTTCAGAATTGCGACTCGGAGGCAGTGATGGAGTTGCGACTAGGAGATTGTCGCAGCTGTAAAGTAGACAACAATCGATTTCGCCAGACGCGCGAAATTGAAATATATGTGGACACACTTGTTGAGCATTTTTCTTTTTCAGAAAACCAATGCGACAGCATAGGCAGCATTCAGGTTTCGATTCTGAATGGAGCTCACTTCAAGGATGTTGTTATGCGAGGTAACGACATTACTACAACAGGTGCGCAGTTCACATTATTCAGCGTGACGGGCACAGCAGGTAGCCAGTTTTCAGGAGTCATATCAGATGGTTATTGGCAGCACAATGAGAATGGAAACATTGCATCGCTTAATGCAGACAGCGTAACCTATGATCTTAGGATCAATGACATGCGATTCAACAAGGGAAGAAACAGCAGTTTCTCGCCTGCTGTAGAGGGCATTAAGCTAGATCGCATCGAGTACTTTGCAGAGATGACTGAGAATAGAGAAGTTACTCAGTATGGCCACAGGTTCATTGAAAGCAACGAATGGCACCTGCCCCCTGGAGCAGATGATAATTCTGCTACTTATGGAGGCGTGCAGGCTCAAGAACTACAGCTGTCTGGACTTGGTGCTATTCAGGTAGATATGCCTGCACCTAACGACAACACTCGAATTAGTTTCCAACTAGAAATCAATTCTGAACAGAATGATAATGGCACATCTGGCATTATTCATTTTGATTTTTTTCTACCTAGTGGAGGTGGAATAAGCAACCAAAGGATATTCACAGAAAGCAATGCTCTGAGCAATATTGACCAGCTGCCTATCAGATGGGTCAATAACAGTGGCACAGTTAGCTTTTTCGTGGGCGATGCTGACCAATCGTGGCCTGTTAGGACCACGGCGAGAATAGTATATAGCAGAATCCAATCTCGATTCAATTCAGGATTAGAATGGAGAGCTAATTTTCCATTAAGCCAGAATGATGATGTCGCTATTGATAGTTATTCTAGAATACAGACTTCACTTCAAAAAGCATCACTTAATCGTGAAAAAACTGAAACCACTGGATCGTGCTTTGTGCGACTTCCAAATGGTGCTACTGTGAGTAGCAATAGCGTAAATCTTCAAGATAGATATTTCAAGCTCACTATACCTTTTTCTAATCAACAACAAGAGCGCAACTACTGCAATCTTGAAATTGATATTAAGGGAGAGTTTATCAGCTCGACCATCAATCTTGCGTTCAAGTATCTAGGTTCTGGGCTTAATGTATACAATTACGAAACCACAAGACTTGCGCTTGAACTTCGAGCTCACACAGTAAGCAGAGACAGCAACCTTGTTCTATATTTTGGCGATGGAACACAGGATTGGGATAACGCAGTAATTACTGTCACTGATTTCTCCAATGCTATTCCAGATTTCTACGATGTGCCTGTGAGCAGATACGAGTATGGTTGGGAATCTGAATTTGTCGAGACGATAGGCACCACCAACAATGGTCCATATTTTCCAGAAGAGCACCGCTTAGAATGGAATTCTAGCACTAATGAATTGACGTTAATAGGTGCTTCTCCAGTCGATCTATCTAGCCTAGCAGGAGGCGGAGGCTCTTCGCCTTGGTCAGTAGATGGCTTTGATCTGTTCTACGATGGTAACGTGCGAGCAGGTACAAGCACGAGAGCATTTTCTACCTCATTCTGGATTGAAAATGATGTGAATAGGTGGGGTCTTAGCAATGCTATTAGCTCTACACCTTCGTGGAATCCATCATTGGAAGGAGGTACTTTCGTGGTTAGAGACGTAACTGATGGATTGACTCACCTAGCTTTCGCTCCCGCAGGCAGCATGTATCTTCCACAAGTAAACGGCCTTGGAATACAAGGCAATAATGACAACCAGCCCCTTCTTTTCATCAATGCAAATAAGAATGGCGTGGTTGAAAAGGTGTTACCTGGCGACATAGACGTCGTAAACCCCTTTGGCGGGGCAAACAGGTTACAACCAACCATTGACAGCCTAAGCAGCAATATTGATCGAATAGATGCTGAGATTGCTGCACTACCACCCCCGAGCTCTTCAACGCCAAGCTACTATCAAGCAGGAATAGCATCAGATATTCCAATTGTTGATAATATTGAAAGCACACTTCCAATAGTGTTGCGAAATGCGAACCTGCCCGGAATAAATTTTACCCTGACTAATAACGAAATAATTCCAGACCCTTCTCTTGATGGCGAGATACTAGAATTTAGTGTGACTATAGCAGGCCATCATATTAATCGACTAGAAATTGTAATTATTCTAGAGAAGTGGACAGGCTCTTCGTGGGATGTGCTTGAGCGCGTAGGGGACTACGTGGCTAGAGACAGCAATAACGATGAGGGCTCAACCGCCTTGCCAGGCTTGCTGGACCCATTCACAAATGGGCAAAAATATCGCGTGAGGTATATAACAGAAATCGACGGATCGCCTAACAGTGACACAGAAATTACTGTGCTAGGCACGCGCGTAACCGTAACAACACTATAATGCTCCCCTGCCTAGCACGAATATTGGGCAAAACCAACCGCCTACCGCCACCCAGCCCTGACCTCCTTGATGATGGCCAGGAAGGCAACGCCTGTGCCACTTGCGAAATAGAGCAGACCCCCTCCCCTACCCTAACGCCGCCGCCAGCTCCTGAGCAAGTGCACAGACCACGCTATACGTGGGCACTCGATGCGGGCCACGGCATACGAACACAAGGCAAGCGCAGCCCGAGACTACCACAAACGGTTCTGATGTACAACTATCCTAGCATCAGGCTGCTGGAATGGGCCTACAATGCCGATATCGTGAAGCGAATTGCAAAGGGGCTCGAGGAGCTGGGATTGTCCTACTTACACACCATGCCGCTAGGCGGCGATCACGGCAACGCCCTCAGACAGCGCGTACGCAATGCCAACGAGCACAAAACAGAACTGCCCAAAATATTTGTCAGCGTCCACGGTAACGCTGGACCAGCTAAGAGTCTGGACCACTATGCAGCTATAAGCGCCCAGGGCATAGAGACCTGGCATTATCACAACAGTAAGGAAGGCAAGGCCATAGCGGGCATATTTCAAGCCAGCCTGATGGCCGAGCTAGCCAAGCACGACATCAAGATGGTCGATCGAGGTACGCGCTCTAAAAAAGAGCGTCAGTTCTACGTGCTGGAGCAAACCAAAATGCCCGCTGTACTGACCGAAAACGGCTTTTTTAACAGTGTGCATGACCTGCACTACATGATCAAAGAAGACTTCAGACAAATCATAGCAGATGCGCACGTAGCGGCTATATGGCACATCGAAAAAAACGGGTATGAGCTTTAAGATTCCAGACTTTGTAAAAGACTTTATTGACAAGCACAAAGGAACTGGCTTTGTGGTATCTACTATTGTGGCTTTAGCAGCTGTATTTCTGGACATCCGGGCTGATAATCGAGTAGGCTATGACGATTTGCTCAAAAGGTTCGAAGATGATGCTATACAGTACCGTGAGCTCATGCAGCAATGCCGACAAGAACTAGAGTCATATCAAGAAGAACTAGTAAAGTTTCGCAGTAGAATAATGCTACTTGAGAGCGGAACTTCAGATTTGCCGGTTCCTATGTGGATTAAAGGTGTAGGCACTTATGAAGAGCCAGGAGTTATGCTAAGCCTTAACCCAGCCTATGAAAACGTGTACTTAAGACCGTTCGGCAAAACCGCTCAGGATTACATCGGCAATACGGATGCTGACGTATGGGGAGACGATTTGGGCAGGAGGTATTGGGCAAACGATATGCAAGTGATCACGACTGGAAAGATCATAGATAAAATCGAGTTATCACCCTTTCGAAGTCAAAATGGATCTGAGCAATACCTAAGAGTAATCAAATATCCAATTCATACAGGTATAGGCAATCATCGATCTATAGTAGCCATAGGCGGTCTTGCATTAGATCAAAACCCATCAGAAAATTAATCATCAACAAAATCAAAAACCGCTATACAATGAGTAATAAGCAAACCAAAATCCTCGAATTCCGGCCAGACAGCCAGTACGACGAGGTAGCCGACAGCCTGGGCGACGGATTCGAGATCATCATCGATGGAGAATCTGCCCTTGACGACGGCTTTCAATACACTGACCTTTTCACGCTAATACAGGCTCAGCCTAAGCTGCAAGAGATCGTGAACGACGCACCAGTATTTTACCAGCAGTTCTCCCAGCTTACGCCCGAAACCGCCCAGACAGCACTGCTGGAGGTCGGCAACAGGATTCTGGCGCAAGGCAAGCAGTTCGGTAAGGTGAGCCGTTTCCTGATCAACTTCCTCTGGAGTGCAGCAACCGGCTACCGAGACAGCCTGACCGTGCTAGAACTCGGCCAGCGGCAGGTACTGGAGAAAAGGCAGCTATTCGCCGGGCAAGATGTATTTCCTCCCCTACTTACACAGCAGGCTGCTTAATACCCAGCCTCCAAAACTGATCTAAGTATTTTCGTGATTTTTAAGCAGGTAGCCCTGTCAGGATCGCCCCTGGCAGGGCTTTTGCTAAAAAAAAAGAGGCTGCCAAGCGACAGCCTCCAAAACGGATGTAGATAGCCCCTCACGGGGCTGAAAAGCAAATCTTTAGGCATTATCAAAATCTACCTTTCCCGTATCGGAATTGTAGAGTGGCTTAATGCCATTATTCATCAAGAAATGATAGTCTTCATCAGCTCTTTGAAATCCTTCACGTGATAAATTTGCTTTATGCTGCGCAAGCTCGGTATTGCCTTGCTCTCTGGCTTCGCGGGCTTCTCTGGCATACTGTACAGCTCTGCCATATCGAGTACGAATACGCTTTTTGGTATCCGTTATTTCCTTGCTCAGGTCATTCGTGCTGGTACCCTTTGAGCGCGCAAGATAATTGGGCGGCCTAGATTGAGCAAGTTGATCTTTACTTTGCGGGCAGCCGGCGGATATCCAGCTGTCTAATGCCTGCTTGCGCATTTGCATCCCCAATAAAATAGCTTCGTTGTCCTTGTGTATTTCTACAGCTTTACCCAGCTCTGGAGTATTTTTATTGTATTCCCTTTCAACCACTTCTCTGATTTGCCTCATTTCCCATCGTTTACACTTGATCGCATGGACAAGCAAAGCTACACCCTCTTGGTTCACTTCATAGTCTTTAACTAGTACAACATTCTGGTCTTGAGTACCATCGTAAAGCAGGACACACATATATCCTTTATCTATCAATTTTTGAGAATCAAACTGCTGCATATACCGCATCTTCTCTTCCTGTGTCAGTTCCAGCAGCTTGTCTAAACTAGGCCTAGCAGGCTGCTGTGTCGGTCTTTGCTGTGTCGTCGACACACGCTGTGGCACAGGCTGTGTCGGCTTGTTGTCTATATTTTGTGTCGGTTTCTGTGTCGCTGCCTTTGATGGCGGCTGTGTCGATTTTGGTTGCTTATGAGACTTATTTTGTCTCTTCGGCTGTGTCAGCACTTGCCCACCGCCAGCCAATGCCATAGCCGGGGTGGGGGAACTAAAATTTACCTTCCACCGATCAGCCAAATTTTTAGCCGTTTTGGTATTGGTCTGTTTCAGTGCCTTACCGACCACACGACCTATAGTAAGGTCGTCGTCTTGCACTTTCTCGCCAGTCATATCACAGTTGACCGCTATGATCATATTAGAACCTAGATAGACGATCAATGCAAATATCTGCAAGATCACCAGCCCCCAACTCCTTCGCGCTAGGGTGTTGTTGTAGCGAGAATTGTTGCTATGGCCAATGAAAGAGAGGGTAGCCATCATCGAATCCCTGGACTGCCCGCATCCGGCCATACGCTGATCGAGCATAGCAGCCAGTCCTGGGCCTCGGGCCGATGCTTTTGCCTGGGCGATCAGATCGTCACCCTGATTGCGGGCTCGGTTCATAGCTGTCCGCAGCTGGCCAGCCGCCCAGCCGTTGCCATCTTTGTATAACTGGTACATCTTTTCCCCTTTGCTGCGCTCAGCGCGCTTCAGTAGGGCAGTAGCTTCTGCCTTGGCTTGCTGTAGGGTGTGAGCATCTTGCGCCCGCGCCTCATTGAGCTGAGCAGTGATGCGGCCCGCCTCTTCAGCACAGCCGTCGTTTACTGTGGTAGCTGTGGCGTTGAGTTCGCTATTGTCGACCTGAGGCGTGCTGCCGTCGGCTATCTCGGGGCTGGCCATGAGCGAAAAGCAAGCGGTGGCAATGGCCAACACCAAAGCCACACCCGTGAGGATGCGTCCCATCATCTTTTCGTTTTTCTTGAGGCCACCGCCATCGCGTTGGTAGCCGATGACCGGCAAGATGATCTTGTGCAAGGTACTCTCCACCAGAAAGTACCAGCCCATGCAGAGCGCCCAGCTCAGTACCACCGATATAGATACCGGCAGATAGAGCACAAGCTGCGCCATGGCCATGCGGCTTAGAAAATAAGCACTGCCCAGACCGAGCAGTATGTGACCCGCCGTGCGGGCATTGCGCGCCGCCCGCACCGCAGGCTTGCACGCTTCCGTGAATTGTTGGGTAGTCATATCCCGTTTATTTGATGAAAAAATTTATATGCAAATCTATATCTAAAACCCAAAGTTTTGTATCAACTTTAAAGGCAAAACAGACATATTTTTGTTTGAAAAGTAAAAGCTACACAACAATGAACAGAAGAGACATTGGCAAATTGATCAAAAAACAAATGATCGATCAAGACTTCAACCAAAAGCAGCTGGCCGAGAAAAGCGGCCTATCAGACCAAACCATACGATCGGCCTGCGGAGCGGGCGAAAGGGTAGGTTACGGGGCCTACTGCAAAATAGCCGATGCCCTTGGTATAGTCATTGCCCTGGATACCAGATAGGCAGTTATTCTAAAATATCAAATAACTGGTGGCCGGTACCTTTTTGTCAGGTATCGGCCATTTTATTTACATAAACGGTATACATTAAAACTATTTGTTGTATGTTGCACATCTTTTAAAACAAGCCTCTAAAACGGATGTAGATGGCCCCCATATCACAACAGCAAGTCGAGGAGATACTAAAATTGATTGCCGCTAAAAAAGCGATAGAGGTGTATTTGGGAGAAGTAGAGGAGAATCAATCAGCTAAAATTTAGGTACTAACTGGGCCACCAGTGGCCCGGTTTGGGTACTAACTAGGCCACCAGTGGCCCGGTTTAGGTACTAACTAGGCCACCAGTGGCCCGGTTTGGGTGCTAACTGGGCCACCAGTGACCCGGTTTGGGTGCTAACTGGGTCACCAGTGACCCGGTTTAGGTGCTAACTGGGTCACCAGTGACCCGGTTTAGACCCCTATACCTTAAACACGCGTACGCGCGCGCGCCCCCGCTCACACTCTAGTATAGTAAGTAAGAGAGTGGTGTACGCGCGTACGCCTGCGCGTGTACGCGTATGTGCGCGCGAGGACATCACCAAATCTTCAAACGAAAAAATTGGAATTTGGTCAATCAAAAGATTTGTTGCTAAATTTGCGATATGTACACTGCACGTACCGATATTCCTTTTTGGCAGCCGGACACCCCCGATGGGGTAAGCTGGCTAGATGCAAACGAACGAGTATTGGAGGAGCTGCTGGAAGGCGCTCGTGCAAGACTAGCCGATACCGTAAGCACGTACAACGGAATTAGAGATCGCGTTTTCAGATACATTGCCTGGCTGATCCCGGTCATCACCACTTTGCTGGTCTTTTTGTGGAGTGCAGACCTGGGCAGTGGGGTAGAGTCGAATTTATCAGCACTGATTTTGATACCAGCCATTGGAATCAGTGTGTACTGTTTGCTGAGATTAACCGATATGCTCGGTTCCACTAGTTTTGAAGTAAACGGCTTATTGCCACAAACGCAATGGGACCCTATGACTCTCTACGGAATATACGATGGCTGGAAACCTGGAGAAGATCTTATGACCAAGCAGCAGCAGTATATTGCATATTTGAGTTTTCAAATATCATATGTCCAGCATGGTATAACCTGCAATGAAACGACCCTTTACGATCTATTCGGTCGACTAGACAAGGTGCTCGAAACAATAAAACTCGCTTTTATCGTGCTGACCGTGCTCAGTCTCTTGGCTGTGGCCTTGAAGGCGGGTCTTGCCTAGGTGGTGGTACATTTGTATCCCTCCGTATAGGCTGCTGCTTAGGTGGAATTTTTGCAGGCATTTTTTGTGGAGGATTAGTCTTTGGACCGTCGGATAATGTCGGGTTGTGCATTTTTCTAGTTTGTATAATTTTCAGCTGATTGGAAAGCCCCTTCACTACCCGAAAATGTAAAAAACCATCCTAATGATCCAGGTTTAGCAAGTTGGAGTAAATCGTTTCTTGATCCAGCTTTAATTTTAGATACATCTGGTTTTTTAGCATAAAGGACAAATGTCTTTGGATCATCATCTCCGTAATCTGATACGATTTTAGGCATGACTACATTTTCGATACTATCTAAGTATGCCGAATCAACTAGCACCAGATAAAATTCAGGTTTTACCCCTTTTTGAGTTCGGGCAATATCTATGTTTTTGATGATTTCATATGAAGGCTTGTCTACTTCTATTCCTTCACAACTTTTTAAAAGCGCGCCCAGCAGGCCGAGGCCAATGACAGCACCAAGCACGTATTTAATAGCTTTTATCATGTCTAGGTATTTATTAAGATTCAGCCTCTTTCTCTTCCAGCTCGCTCAGTAGGCGCTCGATCATTTTGCGCTGTAGCTGCTCGCGCTGGTTAGACTGTTTCAGTTGTTCAGAAATTTCTTTGTATTGCTCGATGAGCGGCTCCAGCTCGGCCCGCATTTTGGCAATAAGTTCATTGGCCTGAGCCTCGCTCAGGTGAGCTAGGTCAGCCTCGGTTTTAGGATCTGGCTCTATACCCAGCTCGCGCACCCGGTCTCGTAAGATAGGGTAAGCAGTGGACAGTTTGATGAAGTCTTCCGGCTTAGGAGTAACGCTCGATCTACGCAGCCCTACCATGCGATTAAATGGAATATTCGACTTTTCAGCAATGACAGTATAACTCTCATTGAAATTTTTTTTAACCCACTCGACTAACTTCTTAAAGTCTTGTGATTCAAGTGGTTTTGTCATGGTTTTACTTTGAGTGGCAGCCATCAAACACGAAAGTATTGATAAAATCAGTATAAAAATTTGCTTTTATCATGCTTTTTGCATCATCTTTGTACTGTAACATTACAAAGTAGTAAAAAATCTATGCAAGCTATACTTGACGAATTGAGGAGTGAACTGAGCAGCTGGGGCATTACGCAGCGTGATGTAGCTGAAGAGTGTCGCCGCCAAAGGCTGAACAAAGGCCAGGGCTACAACGACGTCTACGTGCGGGCGGTCTTGAGTGGCAAGCAGCATAATCCGATCATAATCGAAGCTGCGGTCAATCTACTGACTCGCCGCGTCGATCAGCGTGAGCTATATCGGCCTGATCTCGAAGAGGTACACGGTGCCAAGATTCGTCACATATCAGGTATGCGCATTGCGATAGAGGAAACTACACCAGCAGCCTAAAACTGCCAAAGGAAAAAAGATGATACGACCTGCTACTGCCATTACGGCCCACTACGATTGCGTACTCAATGAAACTGAGGCCACGAGCTCTTGCAATCATTTCATAGACACTATAGCCACAGCCAGCGACGCCTGGGAACCCGTGGTGCTGCACTCGCGCACCTACGCCCTAGACCGCATCACATTCGAGCGCATAGCCGATTTGCTGAGCGAGAAAGACTGTGCCGACCGCCGCGCATTGCTAGACATACGCCTGAGCATAAGCCGCAATCCGGGCAAGACGCCTACGGGTAGGGTCATGCACCCAGCCCGTATAAAAATGAGCTACAGCCCCTACGAAGGGGCAGACTTTACCCTAAGCTTTGTAAAAGAGACCGTGCGCCCGCTCCAAAGGGCCACCAAAGAAAAAACCCTAGCTGCGTAAACAGCTAGGGCATTTTAACCCGCGTTACACGGGATATGACTGCTGCAAATATAGGAAAATAAATCTATACGCGCGGCTCGGGTAGGGCACTCGGTTGGCAACAAACAAACCGCAACACACCAACCGGTGCCTACACCCGAAAAACCAGGATGATGAAAAGCAATAACAGTATACCGGTACCAGCGGCCCTCATAGCCGATAGTGCAATAGACGCTACAGACCTGCGCCTGTATTGCCGTATAGCCCTAATCTGTGGTGACAACTGCGATATGAGCAACGAGGATATAGCTACGATGTGCGGATTGAGTGTAAGAACTACAAAGCGCAGCATTTCGCGTCTGGTAGATGGTGGCTACTTGGTGCGCATAGGTAGTGGTCGTAGTCGGGTGTTGTCTAGGGTTAGACTTCCGCAGGAAGAAACCTCCCCACCTGCGGAAGTACAAAAAAGTCAAAGTGTCAAGCCTGAGCACTTACAATCAGGGGAAAAATGTGCGCGTGGAGCAGATGCTAATAGGTCGTTTTCTACCCCAGAGGAAGTGGTACGCACAGATTTAGGTGCAAGGCGCGGCGGTTCAGGAGTTAGGGATTATCGCCTGACCGCCGCATTTTCAAAATGCCAGCAATACTTTAAAGCCCAGCCTAGCGACATTGATAAGATCTGCCAAGAGGCGGGTGTGCGCTGGCTGGCTAGTGACCGAGATCGATTAGGTAAGGAGATTAAAAAGTGGCTGCGCTACAACGCCAATGACAGCCAGCTGATGATAGAGCCATCTAGCCGCTTCTGGATGGGCCGCAGTAACCTTGTCAACTGGCTGAGCAATGTGCGCCAGGATCGTAAGCAGCAGTTACCACAAGAGCCCGTCACGCGCTTGTCGAATCCAGCAGACTGGAGTACCGACGAGGCTGAATTCATACAAAAGCTCGCAGCGAGCGGCAATAAGTGGCAAGCGTGATGGGAGCAAAGAAAACTAAGACAGATAGTACTAGCCATGCTCGCAAGGAGGGAGCGGCTTACCTGCCTATGCCGGCGTATAGTCGTCTCCCTCCGCAAGCTACAGAGCTAGAGGAAGCGGTACTAAGCGCCGCCATGATCGACAAAAGCGCGTTTGGCGAGCTAGCCGTGCTACCCGCAGATGTTTTTTACCTCGATGCTCACCGGCTCGTTTTTGAATCCATGCTCGCGCTCTACAAAAAGCGGCTGCCCACAGACTTGCTGATGCTGGTCGAAGAAATGAAAACGCAGGATACGCTTAGCGATGCGGGCGGGCCTTCTTTCCTGGCTGGTTTGAGTGCAAAGGTGACCAGCAGCGCCAATGTAGAGCACCATGCGCGCATATTGGTACAGAAGTACTTTTTGCGCGAGGGCATACGTATCGGCAATGAGATTGTGAAAGCGAGCTATGAGCCGACGGTCGACCCGCTAGATCTGGTAGACAGTATGCAGGCCGATTTGTTGCGCCTTATCGGCATGGTCAGCATAAAGAAGCCGAGCTACCTAAAAGATGTAGCGATAGGTGTAGTGACCCGCATAGCCGAAGCCCACGAGCGCGGCGAAATGCTGATGGGTGTGTCTACTGGTTTTGCCGAGCTAGATGCGCAAACGGGCGGGCTAGCCCCTGGCGATCTTTTCATCTTGGCTGCGCGCCCAGGTATGGGAAAAACGAGTCTGATGCTGCACTGGGCCAGAACGATGGCCAGCCAGAAACTGCGCATTGGCATCATAAGCCTGGAAATGAGTAGCGACCAGCTTACTGTGCGCCTGCTGAGTGCTATGAGTGGTGTGGACAGTATAATGATGCGCCAGCCGGGTCGATTGAAAGAGGAAGACTTCGTAAAGCTCGACTACGCTGTAGATGACGCAGCGAAGCTGGGCATACAAATAGACGATAGCGCAGGTCTGACCGCGCTACAGATTAGATCGACAGCCAGGGCCATGCGTCAGGCTGGTGGCCTTGATATCTTGATGATAGACTACCTCGGGCTCGTCAAGCTGACAAACGACAGTTTCCGCCACGATGTACAGATAGGGCAGGTAACCAAGGCACTGAAAGCCCTGGCCAAGGAAATGGAGATACCGGTGCTACTGCTCTGCCAGCTGAGCCGCAAGGTCGAAACCCGTGGCGGCGATAAGCGCCCACAGCTGAGTGATCTGCGCGATAGTGGCAACATAGAAGAGGATGCCGATCAGGTCTACTTCATCTACCGCCCAGAGTACTACAACATCTACGAAGATGAGGAAGGTAACAGCTTGAAGGGCGTGACTGAGCTAATACCGGGAAAGAATCGACACGGCGGCGCCCGTACGGTCAGGATCCGGATGGAGCCTGGCACCTCGAATTTTATCGGCGCGGCTGAGTTATTGGCCGCATCCGGTTTTCCCGTATCCGAAAAGCCGCCGTACTGATGGACCTGAACAGTAGCAAGATAGAACAGCTGGAGGGCGTACTGCGCGTACTGCAAGATCATGCAGAGCGTGGTGGCTACCGATCAGGCAAAAAGACAATTCCCTATACACCTAGGGAGAAAAAACGGCTGTACGACCGCATTGTGTCGGTCAGGCAGCAAATAGAATCACTTTCTAATCCTTCAGAGGATCTTACCTGCCGACCGGAGCTTTTGGGCTCCGGTCTTTTGGAAGCACAAAATACCAATCATGAGTACAAGTAAGTCTACATCTGCCGCCGAGTTGCTAACAGCTGAAGAGCGTCTAGCTGTAGAGCAGTTGTTCTGCATAATCTGGGAGCATTGTGAAGATCAATTGAGGGAAGAACTGGCTGCGGAGGCGGCTTGAATTTAATCACGCGGGTGACCGCAAAAACAAATTGAAAAGATGTTATCAGTTTTAGTCACAACCCAGCATAGAGGCGTATTTGCCTGTCAGTTTCCTGAAGGAACTGATTTAACTGAGCGCACCTTGCAAGGTGCCAAAAACGTAAGGATGATTATCAGATGGCGCTCTGGTAAAGGATTACCATACTTGGCTGCAAAGGGTCTAACCAATAACTGCCAAGCCAGTCAAGTAGTCGAATCTTACCCAGTTATCCACGACGTAACTTCTGTACTTCATATAGAGCCAGAAGCTCAGCAAAGTATTTGGGGCAATGGGTAAAATTGTAAGCGCAACTGATATAGTAAGAGCTGGAGCCTGCTCTGATGGCGTACGAGCTTGGTGCGAAGAACATGATTTCTATATAGGAAATCATAAGTTCGCACTATCACTTTGTGAGTCAAAAAGCGAAAGGTCGTACATACTCAATGCCGTCTCTGGCTATGGCTCTGGCGATGGCTCTGGCTCTGGCTCTGGCTCTGGCTATGGCTATGGCTCTGGCTATGGCTATGGCTATGGCGATGGCGATGGCTCTGGCTATGGCTATGGCTATGGCGATGGCGATGGCTATGGCTCTGGCTATGGCGATGGCGATGGCTATGGCTCTGGCGATGGCTATGGCTATGGCGATGGCGATGGCTATGGCTCTGGCTCTGGCTCTGGCGATGGCTATGGCTATGGCGATGGCTCTGGCGATGGCGATGGCTCTGGCGATGGCTTGTAAGCAGTCACATTTTTCTTGGCGCGGCTGCGAAGCCGCGCATCAAATTATTGGGTTATGGCAAAACCAGCTAAAATCATCGATGGCAAAAATTATGGCTCTATTCCTCATTTGCCAGGGTCGAAAAAAGATCAACACGATAAGTATCTGCACGATGGACAGGTACGCATACTTGAAAATGGAGGTAGGGACAAGCACGACAAGATTTACCTTTCCGTTAAGCTAGACGGCACAAATGTTGGTGTGCTAAAGAAAGGTGGCGAGCTCGTAGCTCTTCAGCGCAAAGGTTATGCCTGTATTGATAGTCCCTACCAACAGCACCAGGCATTTGCCACGTGGGTTAAAGAGCCAAGAAACACTATTAGGTTGAATCGCTTGCTAGATGAAGGGGAAAGACTTGTAGGCGAGTGGCTATGGCAAGCAAGTGGAATTCAATACACATTTGCTCATGCTAATATTGACCCGTTTGTTGCTTTTGACCAGTTCAAAGCAGACGGTGAAAGATATCAATGGGAAGAGCTTTTGCTGAACTGTCAAATGGCAGGAATACAAGTACCCGTCAACGTTAAGCTTAACAGTTTTTCTGTAGATAAAGACGCGGATGATTCATTAGACCGGTTTAGGAGTTGGTGTAATCCTTTTATACCGTTTCCAGCAGGTACCCGCCATGAGGGCGTAGTGGTAAGACTAGAACGAAAAAGCAAGTTAGATTTTATGGCGAAATGGGTAAGAAGTGATTTTGTACCCGGACGGTTTTTACCTGGTATTGGCTTGCCAGAGGATAGCTCTATAGTTATCAATAATTACAACTTGCAATGAACAAAGCGCTGCTGTCAATGGACATTATGGACAAAGCTACCCGCAGCCGGGCGGGTTTTTAACTATCAATCTTGCCGGTTACTCTATTCCGATCCGGTTGTCGGGTAGCGGTAATTGGGCGCAGCAATAATTCAAGTATGAGCATTACCGACGATTTGACTTTTGACGAGTGGTTTGATATTTTCCTTGACAGAGTGAAAAAACACCACAATTACCAAGGCCAAGTAGACAAGTACAGTTTTGAAAGCGA
>JBCCPC010000082.1:0-14520 GCA_039025055.1 Bacteroidota bacterium
CCGTTACCTTTCGGTAGCGACGTCGCGACAATTTTATGCTTCTTTGAAGCTGACGAAGCTTATCGTAATCCTTTTGGCTAAGTTGGTAATCCACAGCCTAAACATAGAAATTTTTCCCAAACCACTTCGCTAGTGGTATATCTTCGTCACGAGATATGCAAATCGCAGAATGATTCTCTTCGCTTCGTTCTAAAAGAGTAGAATTCTCTATATTTCTTGAACGATTATTACTAATACTTTTTATTTCGACTGATTCGTGTTCGTTGAATGTTTTATCGTTTTCTTTTTTAATAATTTGTTTTATCCGATCGATTATTATTTTCGCTTCTAAGGACCATTTTTCATGTGTTAAAGTACACCCATTTATAGTTAACACTTCTGATATACTCTTTGGTGTATGTTTTGAATTATTTTCAATACTGGCATGATCGATGAAAATTGGAATTATAGTTTTTTCATATTTTAGTGCTGATTCAATCTCTAGTCTTACATAGTCGTCAGCTTTAGTAATCCTTATCTTACCTTGAGAATCTTTTATACTGAAAAAATGAGGTCCAATCATTAATACGAAAACATGACAATTTTGTATTGCTTCTTCAATTATTTTGGTAAACTTTTCACCAATTTTGATATTTTCAAAATCTTGAAAAATTGCTTCTTTCCCGAATCTACCTTTAAGATAATCGTATAATCTTCCTGTAGTTGCTACAGAGTCGAGCCTCCTGTAACTAATAAATATTTTTGGTCTTAATTTAAGATTATCTAATTTACTTTGAGACATATTTTTTATTTACTTGTGCAGAACAACCCTGAAGCCGCCATATGGCACCTTCAACAACCACCTACACCACCGAAATATAGGGCTTTCCGGCCAAACTTGACGTGAATACAGCAGTTGACGTTGTTACTAGGAACAACGCCATTCAAACCATGATCGATTCCTTATTCATAATCCCCAATGGGCTGATTTCTCCGAATACTTGCTGCTTTATTTCATGGAAGACCTCAGCTTTGATTCATCTCTGCTGTATCTGTTAGGAGGGCTTTTCCCACGAAGGCGATAGCCGTGAAATTCCAGCTAAGCCGATAAGCCAGCTTGTCTCCGTGAGGGTGATAGTCCGAATAATCAAGCGAGCTGCTTTATTCCAGCGAAGACCTCAGCTTTGATTCATCTCTGCTGTATCTGTTAGGAGGGCTTTTCCCACGAAGGCGATAGCCGAGTTATTCCAGCTAGGCTGATAAGCCAGCTTGTCTCCGTGAGGGTGATAGCCCGAATAATCACTCCGGCTACTTTATTTCATGGAAGACCTCAGCTTTGATTCATCTCTGCTGTATCTGTTAGGAGGGCTTTTTCCACGAAGGCGATAGCCGTGAAATTCCAGCTAAGCCGATAAGCCAGCTTGTCTCCGTGAGGGTGATAGTCCGAATAATCAAGCGAGCTGCTTCATTCCAGCGAATACCTCAGCTTTGAGTCATCTCTGCTGTATCTGTTAGGAGGGCTAGTCCTACGAAGGCGATAGCCGAGTAATTCCAGCTAGGCTGATAAGCCAGCTTGTCTCCGTGAGGGTGATAGCCCGAATAATCACGCCAACTACTTTTATTCCAGCGAAGACCTTTGCTTTGAGTCATCTCTGCTGTATCTGTTAGGAGGGCTTTCCCCACGAAGGCGATAGCCGAGTAATTCCCAGCTAAGCCGATAGGCCAGCTTATCCCCGTGAGGGCGATAGCCCGAACAATCACAGCTTAGGCGATAGCCGAGTCATCACAGCTCGCGATAGGTAGCGAATCGCTCAAAGACGACTCCTCGCAGACAAATCAAACCCGCGTTTGCACAACTCTACACCAGATTGCTCGTTCTTTAGAGTTACATGAAGTATTGGTCGACGGTATTGGTAGTGGCGGTGCTCGGGTCCTTGATCGGGGGGTGGATGACCTATCGGCTGATGGAAGATCGGGTGCAGACTTATGCAGACCGGGCGATAGCCAGACAGATGGTTGAAGCACCGCGCGGGGTACAAAATGTAAGCAGCACGAGCTGGACCTTGGATAATACGCCGACATTCGATTTTAAGGAGGCGGCGCGTCGAGTCACACCTGCGGTAGTACATATAAAGGCCACAGTAAGTAGTGCGAGTGTCGAGGAATTGAAAGATATGTTTGAGCAGCCTGCACCACTACGTGGCGGTGGGAAGGGGTCGGGTGTGATGTACACGAGTGGGGGCTATGTGCTGACGAACCACCATGTGATTGCGGGCACCAACCGCGTGGAGGTGACCCTGAATGATAATAGCCGCTACGATGCTGAGATCGTGGGCTATGACGAGAAGACGGATATTGCCGTGCTGAAGATAGAGGGCGAGCAATTTCCCATTTTGGAGTTGGCCGATAGCGACCAGGCGGAGATCGGGGAGTGGGTGCTGGCTATCGGGAATCCGCTGGATTTGACGTCGACAGTAACGGCGGGGATCATCAGCGCCAAAGGGCGGCAGCTAGAATTAATCGAGGGGCGCGATGCCATCGAGAGTTTTATACAGACGGATGCAGCGGTCAACCCGGGAAATAGCGGTGGCCCGCTGGTCGATGCCCAAGGGCGGCTGCTGGGTATCAATACGGCCATAGCGACCCGAACGGGCTTGTTTCAGGGCTACAGTTTTGCTATTCCGATCAATCTGGTGCGCCGGATAGCCGACGATATTATAGAGACCGGCAGTTTTCAGCGCGTCTTTTTGGGAGTGGAGATATACAGCCTGGATGCCCGTGAGGCCAATAACCTGCAAGTGGACATCAACCAAGGCGTGGTGATCGAAAAAGTCGAGGCCAACAGCTCTGCCGAGGCGGGGGGCTTGCTGCCCGGTGATATTGTAGTGGGTGTAGGTGACAGAGAAGTGCGATCTTTGCCCGACCTGACCGAGATCATCGGTCGGGCGCGTGTGGGCGATGTGCTGCCTTTACGGATTTATCGGCAGGGGACTTATTTCGATATAGACGTCGAAATGCTGGCCCCGGGCGAAGAAGACGAATAGATTATTCTTTATGCGACTAAAGAGTGTCGATCTGGAAAAAATGTACGGCCGCCGCCAAGTGGTGAAGGGCGTGAGTGTGCACGTAGACCAAGGCGAGATCGTCGGTCTGCTGGGACCGAATGGGGCGGGAAAGACAACGACTTTTTATATGATCGTCGGCTTTGTGAAGCCCAATGCCGGACGCGTTTTTCTGGATGAAGCTGACATCACCGATCTGCCTATGTACAAGCGGGCGCGGGCGGGCGTGGGTTATCTGCCGCAGGAGGCTTCGGTTTTTCGGAAGCTGAGCGTGGAAAACAACATCAAGGCAGTACTGGAAATGACCGATCTGAGCAAGGCCGAGCAAAGGGCAAGGCTGGAGGATCTGATCGAAGAATTCGGGCTGCAAAAGGTGAGAAAGAGCCAGGGCGATACCCTGAGTGGGGGCGAGCGGCGGCGCACGGAGATCGCCCGCGCGCTGGCGACCAATCCGAAGTTCATCATGCTGGATGAGCCTTTTGCGGGTATCGACCCGATCGCGGTAGAGGATATTCAGTATATCGTAGCTAAGCTGAAGACGCGCAACATTGGTATTTTGATCACCGATCACGATGTGCAGGCGACCTTAAATATTACCGACCGCGCTTATTTGATGAGTGAGGGGGCGATCTTTCTGGATGGTACGGCTGAGGAGTTGGCGGCTAATGAGGAGGCGAGACGGGTGTATTTGGGGAAGGATTTTGAATTAAGGAGACGGGTTATCAATGTTTGAAGTGGCTGGCTAATTTGTAGAGGTACACTTTATGTACATGGGAGTTTTTAAGTACACGGATTTGACGGATTTAACTGATCCACACGGAGACGGAGGCGCTAAAGCGCATTTTGATTGACACGGAGGGTGCATTATGTTCGGTATGGTCGAAAAGCTGAATATTTAGATACCCAGCTCATCTAACAAAGGCCATAGCAAACCCGCCTCATAGCCCCGCTTGACCATATAATCGACCAATTTTCGGCGTCTAAGCCAGGGGTGTTTGGCTTTCTTTTCTTGTGTATGGCGGCGCAGTAGCTCGGCTTCCATGACCTGACGGTACTCGTCTTCGTCGATCTCGCTGAGGCCTTTTTTGATGCAGTAGGCACTGATCTGCCTGCGCTTGAGTTCTTGCTTGATGCGGTTGCGGCCCCATCGCTTCATCTTGAACTTGCCACGGGCATAGGAGCGGGCGAATCGCTCTTCGTTCAGGAAGTTGTCTTGTATCAGCTCGGTGATGATCTCCTCGATCCAGTCGGGGAAGACACCCATATCGCGCAGCTTTTGGCGCGCTTCCTGGTGGCAGCGGTCCTGGTAGGCGCAGTACGACTGGAGGGTAGAGAGGGCTTTTTGGCGGTCGGTGTAGGGGGTCTTCTCGGCATTGGAGCCGGAAGTTTTAGATCGTAATGTGGTGTTTGATTTCACGATGCAAAAATATAGAAAATATTTATTTTTTATATTTTTTGTTTTAAAAAAGGCTGCTCGACAAGGAGTTGAGTTCACTTTTAATGATGTAGATGGCGAATGCCACTACATAGCCTGCCTAAGTTCAAAAATAGAAAGCCATTCCCCAAAATCACATAGCCAACTTCAAGACCTCGAAAGCACCACTAGCCCGACTCATCACTATGTACTTTTAATTTTCCCAAACTCAAAACTTCTACTTGCCAAACTTTAGTTTCTTGTCTTGCTCCGTGCTTGTGGCCCCGTACAAATCCGACTTTTAAAACAATTTGTTATTTCCTATCTTTGTGTCGCCTTCCACGGCTCCCCTCTCCCCCGGAGAGGGGCTGGGGGAGAGGTAAACTAAAAAATCGATGGACAAACCCACCAACGGCCAGGCGCACCCAGAAGATCAGATCGTGACCCTCAAGGGCATGTATGAGGATTACTTCCTCGACTATGCTTCGTATGTGATTTTGGAGCGGGCAGTGCCGGGCATCATCGACGGATTGAAGCCGGTGCAGCGGCGTATCCTGCACGCCATGAAGGAGATGGACGATGGGCGCTACCACAAGGTGGCTAACATCATCGGGCAGACGATGCAGTTTCACCCGCATGGCGATGCGGCCATAGGCGATGCGCTGGTGAATATGGGCCAGAAAGACCTGCTGATCGACCCGCAGGGCAACTGGGGAAACATCTACACAGGCGATAGCGCAGCGGCCTCGCGGTACATAGAGGCTCGCCTGACCAAATTTGCCCTCGATGTGGTCTTCAACCCCAAAACGACCGACTGGCAGCTGAGCTACGACGGGCGCAAGCGCGAACCCGTAGCCCTGCCCGTCAAGTTTCCGCTGGTGCTGGCGCAAGGGGCCGAAGGCATCGCCGTGGGGCTGAGTACTAAAATTATGCCCCACAACTTCGTGGAGCTGATCAAGGCGAGCATTAAGCACTTGCAGGGGAAGGAATTCACCATCTACCCCGATTTTGCCACCGGTGGCCTGATCGACGTGAGCGATTACCAGGCCGGCAAGCGGGGCGGTAAGATAAAGGTGCGCGCCAAGCTGGAGAAGGTGGACAAATCGACCATCGCCATACGCGAACTGCCATACGGCGTAACCACCCAAAGCCTAATCGATAGCATCGTTAAGGCCAACGACAAGGGCAAGATCAAGATCAAGCGGGTCATCGATAATACCGCCCAGGATGTAGAGCTGCTCATCGAACTGGGCAGCGGCGTAAGCCCCGACCTGACCATAGATGCGCTCTACGCCTTTACCCACTGCCAGCTATCGATCTCGCCCAACGCCTGCATCATCATCGATGAGAAGCCGCACTTTGTCTCAGTCAAAGACATCTTGCGCACCTGCACCGAACAAACGCGCGAGCTGCTGCGCCAGGAACTGCTGATCGAGCAAAAAGAGCTGCAAGAAAAACTCCACTTCGCCAGCCTGGAGAAAATATTCATTCAGGAGCGCATCTACCGCGATATAGAAGAGGCCGAAAGCTGGGAGCAGGTGTTGGAGATCATCCGCGCTGGCTTGAAGAAGTACGTGCGCGAGCCGTCTGAAAAAGCCAAGAAGGGCGACCAACGACTCCTGCTGCTGCGCGACATCACCGAAGACGATATCGTGCGCCTGACCGAGATTAAGATCAAGCGCATATCCAAGTACAACAGCTTCAAGGCAGAAGAGCGGATTGCGCAGTTAGAAGAAGACTTGCGTCAGGTGGCCACCTACCTGGCAAATCTGACTGATTATGCCATAGACTACTACCAGCGACTACTCGACAAGTACGGTAAAGACCGCAAGCGCAAGACGGAGATCACCACCTTCGACAAGGTGAAGATCGTGCAGGTCGCCGCTAACAATGCCAAGCTCTACGTGAACCGTAAGGAAGGCTTCGTCGGCTCGGGCATGAAGAAGGACGAGTTCGTGGCCGATTGCTCGGATATAGACGACATCATCGTGATCCGCAAAGATGGTAAGCTGATCGTGACGCGCATAGCCGATAAGACCTTCGTGGGTAAGAATATCTTGCACGTCGACGTCTGGAAGAAGGGCGATGAGCGTACTACTTACAATGTAGTCTACCTGGACGGCAAGACCGGCCGCAGCATGGCCAAGCGATTCAACGTCAAGGCCATCACCCGCGACCGCGAGTACGATCTGACGAAGGGTGCGAAAGGCTCGCGCATTCTCTATCTGACCGCCAATCCTAATGGCGAGGCCGAGATCGTGACCGTTACCCTTAGCCCCGGCAGCAAGTCGCGCAAGAAGGTGTTTGATTTCGACTTCAGTGAATTGGCGATTAAGGGCCGTGGGGCAGGTGGAAATATCGTAACTCGCTACCCCGTCCGCAAAATCGTGCTGGCCGAAGCGGGTAAGAGTACCCTGGGTGCTATGCAAGTCTGGATGGACCCGGTCAGTGGCCGCCTCTTCACCGAAGAGCACGGCAAGCTACTCGGCGGCTTCGACACGGGCGACCGCCTGCTCATGGTCTACAAAAACGGCAGCTACGAATTGGCCGAACTCGATCTGAACCGCAAGTTCGAGCCCGAGCAGCTCTGGCACATCGGCAAGTACAAAGACGGGCAGGTGATCTCTGCCGTATACTGGGAGGGCGACCGGGGAACGACCCTGGCCAAGCGCTTCGAGATAGAGACCAAAGCCGATGGGCAGGTATTCCCTTTCATCAGCGAGCACAAGCAGTCTAAGCTATACTTCGCCAGCGTGCACCCGACACCCATAGTCGACCTCGGCTACCGCCAGGACCGGCAGAAAAAGGTGCGCCGCATAGACTTGGTCGACTTCATCGATGTAAAAGGCTGGAAGTCACTCGGCAACAAGGTAACCGACTACAAGATCATTTCTGTCGAAGATGTCTCGCCTAAGGAAAAACCCAAAAAGACCAAGGCAGCCAGTAACGGGAAAGCCCTCAGGCCAGGGGATAGTATTGAGTTCGAGTTTTGAATAGACTTACACCTTAGTCCCCACGCTCACCCGGTCCAGAAAATCACCGAAGATCTTATTGAAAGTATCGGGCAACTCCATCATAGGGGCGTGGCCGCATTCGGGTAAGATATGCAGCTCACTATCGGCGATCAACTCGTGAAACTTTTCACCTACAAATGGCGGCGTTATATCGTCCGACTCGCCCCAGATGAGTAGGGTAGGGACTTTGATCAAGTGAAGCTTTTCCGACAGGTTGTGGCGCACAGCTGACTTGGCGGTCATCACGACCCGAAGCGCTCGGTCGCGGTTGTTGATGGTCTGAAATACACCATCGATCAATTCTTCAGTCGCCATGGCCGGATCGTGGAAGGTGCCCTCGCATTTGCGGCGTACGAACTCACGGTCACCTCTTTTTGGATAAGTATTGCCCATCGAATTTTCAAAGAGACCGCTGCTGGCTGTTAGCGTTACACTGGCGATTCGCTCTGGAGCAGCCATGGCGAAAAGGATAGCTACATGCCCACCCAATGAATTGCCGAGCAAATGCAAGTCGTATAGATCGTACGCCTGGGCAAAATCCAGGAGGTGATTGACCAGACCCGTTACAGAAACCTTGCGAAGTGGCAACTCAAACATCGGCAACGTGGGGAAGATGACCCGGTGCTCATCGCCGAATTTATCGATGATCGCATCGAAATTACTCAGCCCGCCAAAGAGCCCATGCAGCAGCATAATATTCTCTCCACCATCTCCCCCCGTGTCGAGATACTCGAATTTCCCTTCGCGTATTTGGCTATACTTCATGCTGGGTTAGTAGCTGAATTTTTGGTTAGGGCGGTAAAATAGGCAAATAACGAACAAATGGACTATTTTTGCGCTCTCCTGTGTACGCATGAACGGTTAAGAAGGCCCCTTAGTTTTTCTTAGCCGAATCGACACGCAAAAACTTATCCGGCGAAGAGAAGTTCTCTTTCGCTATCTAATTTCAACAAAAAAACCAATGCAAGTTTCAATAAAGCTACTTATTGCTGCCCTTTTGATCGGCGGTCTTTCAAGCTGTGTTTCCAAGAAGAAATACGACGAATTAACCGCTTCTAAAGCAGCAACCGACGAACAACTGGCACAAACCCGCCAGGAAGTTTCTGACCTGACTGCTCAGAATACGCAACTTCAGTCTGAGTTCGAGGCCGAGCGCACACGTATGAATGGCGAGCTCTCTAGCCTGCGCAATGATGTAACTGCCGCACAGGGCCAGATCACTGAGCTCAATGGTCGCATCGAAGCGACTGAGGCCGAGCTGGAAGCTGCTCGCAACCGCATAAATGGCATCTTCGCCGACTACGAGGCAGCTGGTCTATCTGTTTCTAATCGCGATGGCAAGCTACATATCGTAACTGACGAAGCGATCTCGTTCCGTTCTGGTTCTGCTCGTTTGAGCCGTGCCGAGCGCAATGCCATCGACGCCATGGGCGAGCAGTTAGCTGGCAGCAATATCCGCCTGCTTCTCGAAGGGCATACCGACAATAAGCAGTTTGTTTCTGCTAGTGGCTCAGACAACTGGGACCTCAGCTACCGCCGTGCTAAAGCTGTGGCCGTTCGCTTGATTCGCGCAGGTGTTTCACCCGCCAACATCATCGTAGCCGGTGCCGGTGAGTACGACCCAATCGGTGACAATAGCACCAGCGAAGGCCGCGCCGAAAACCGCCGTACAGACGTTCGTCCAAACCCAGTACTAGGTGATTTGATGAACGACAACTAAGAGATATTTTCTCGATTTAAAGATGCCCTGCGAGCCCTGGCTTGTGGGGCATCTTTACTTTTCCCCCACCACGTAGTACATATCCAAAAACCCTTTGCTCTTAGCCTGCACCTTACCTCGGTACTCGCAGTCAAACTGGTACTTGATCAATCTGTAGGTTGTTTCCGACACATTCACTCTTCCAGGGGCTGACTCATTTTCGACCCGACTGGCTGTATTTACAGTATCTCCCCACACATCATAGGCAAACTTTTTGACACCTACCACACCAGCCACAACAGGCCCCGTATGTAAGCCTATGCGCGCTTCAAAGAAGGGGAGTCCGATCTGCTGTCGCCGCTTGCCTTGCTCGGCCAGCCAATCTTGCATTTCCAGCCCGGCTTTGACGATGTTGCTCGGTATACCCTTGCGGTTGTCTAACCCGCTGGCGCACATATAGGCGTCGCCGATCGTTTTGATCTTTTCGATATCTGGGTACTTGCCAATAATGCGATCGAATGCCTGAAAGCACTCGTCGAGCAGCTTCACCAGGTCTTCGGGCCGCATCATTTCCGATATGCGGGTGAAGTTGACAAAGTCGCTGAAAAAGACCGTCGCATCCTGAAACTGCTGAGGCTGGGCTTTGCCCTTGGCTTTCAGCTCTTCGGCTATGGGCGCAGGTAGGATGTTGAGCAGCAACTCGTCGCTGCGCTCTCGAGCTTGAGCCAGGTCTTCGTTTGTGCGGGCGAGGGCTTTGGCCGTACGCTGCTTGGCACGGAATCGGTAGAAGAGCAGAAAGGTCAGCAGCCCCAGTATAGCTACACCTCCCAGGGCATAGTTGCGTAGCACTTTACTTTGCGCACTATCGAATTGGGCCTCGCGGGCCTCGAATTCGAGTTGACGCTGGGTCAGCTCTGTTTGCGCCAGTTCGCGTTCCACTTCCGAGCGGGCAGCTTGTTCTTCCAATGCCTGGCGCGAGAGCTGAGCAACTTGGCGCTGAGCTGCACTTACGCGTTGAGCGATAGAATCTCTTTGCTGGCTTAGATCGCTCAGTTGCTCACTCTGTTCGCGAAGCTGCTCGCTGCGTTGCTGAGCGGTACTAGACAATCGTTCGTTCTCCTGGCTCAGATCCTGTCGCTCTTCCCGCAGTTGTTCGACCTCTTCGATCAGCTCATCCGACTGATTGGCCAACTGCCGCCGCATTTGCTCCAGGCGGTTGCGTTCCAACTCGATCTCAGCGCGCATATCGCCTATGTTGTTGCCGTCTCGCGTGAAGAAGTCCAAGGCTTCTCGGTTGATGTCGACCGCCCGACGATAATTGCGTTCCTTGGTCGCCAACCTGCTTCTCTTGTCTACTGTGCGAAGCACCTGATCGGCATTCCTGGCAGCCATAGCATGGCGGGTAGCCGTTCGCAACCAGTATTCTTCCTTGCCCTCGTTTCGGGCGCGCTCGTAGGCCAGGGCCGTTACCCATGCGGCGTCAGCCTTCAACTGCTCGTCGCCGAGTCGACCAGCTTCTTGGTAGGCAGACTCGCCGTACCTGCCCGCCTTAAAGGGCTTTGATCGGTCAAAATCTTTGGTCGCCAACTGGCAAAGTCGATAGTAGAGCGGGTACCTCTCTCGAGCTGTTCGCACCTCGTCTAGCGCTGCTTCCAAAGCCGCTGGATCGTTGCGATCTTGTGCATCTGCCGACTGCACAGCAAAGCATAATAGCACTAGGCAAGCCAACCATGTAGGAAGTCTAGTTCTCACGAGAGGCCAAATATATGAAAATGTTGTATGCCTTAAGAGCGCACAGCTTACTCAATAGACGCATAAAGCGTATTGACAATCAAGACGAGAAAAGTCAAGCGTACTCTTTATGGTAAAAAAAGCACTTGACCCAGAGGTCACTTCTGGAAAATATGTAAAAACTTACAAAGTAGTTTTTATTATAAATATTTTAACTACATTTGAGGTAAATAATCAATTATGGGTTCGAGATCGATTGGTGAGTTCGAGGAAATTATCCTGCTCATCGTAGCCATCCGAAACGGTGAGGCATATAGCGTAAACATCATCGAAGAAATAAAATTGCGCCTCAATCGTCGGGCTAGTTTAGGAGCAGTGCAGACCGTCTTGAAGAGGCTTGAAAACAAAGGAATGCTAAGGTCTGAGTTTGGAAACACGACCAAGGCCAGGGGAGGAAAACGAAAACGCCTCTATGAAATAACAGCCAATGGGCAGGAGGTACTGGAGCAAACCAGAGCACAGCGGAACGCGCTATGGGATGCCATACCAAATTCGACTTTCAATTTAGCATAAATGGGAGAGGAGAAAAACGAACCATCCCGAATTGCTTTGGCATTCTTTCGTTGGTACTGCCATGCGGAATTCAGGGAAGAGATTGAAGGAGACTTGATGGAACGATTTAGTGCAAATATCGATCAGCCATCGCCTTGGAGTTTATGCTCAGAAACACGCAGAGCAGAAGAGGCAGAATTGTATTTGGTCTCGCATTATTCGTATCTCTGGTGCTTATTTGGGCAGAGTTGGCCGTAGGTATTTTTGGAACGCCTATTTCAGGCAGCTGAGTTTAGTAGGTAAATTCAAATAAATCAGACCTTCTCACATAGGGCACTGGCTTGGGTTCCAGGGCTAAAACAAGTGGCGAAGGCGAAGAATTCTTCCCGGCATAAGGCCCGAATTCCAAATAGTGCTCGATGCGGTAGTAATCCAAATATTCTCGCTTTGCAAGCGTATCGGCCGTGCCGCTATAGTTCCAGCTGTGCAGCAAAGTGGCGGGCACATCGACAGCTTGCGCCACCTGCGCATAGGTCGTATCGGACTCGAAAAGGTAGTAGCGGTAGTTGGTATAATTCGCTTCTGCCTGGGTCTCTCCGTCGTGTAGGCGGGGCGAAAGCCAGTTGAGTGGCCAGTCTTCTTCCGACCGATTAGGGCCCAGTGTGCGCAGGTAGTCTTTTAAAGCAGGCACCACCCGACTCGGCAGGTAGACGTAGTGCGGTCGTCCATCATCGGGAATGTAGCCCTTCAAAAATGAGGGGTTGAGATTTAAGACTTCCGCAGGTCGGAGCCTACACACCTGAGCGATTCTATGCAAAGAAACAAACCCATCTATGGGTAAGGATTCCACAATGGTCATATCCAGGCTAGGCGAGTGTGGTTCCAACTGATACGAATGGAAATAGGCTGCTAGATATACAGCAGCAATGTATTTGGGAATATAGTTTCGAGTCTCTCTGGGCAGCCAGCGACGCATACGCCAGTAGTTCTTGCTGCCCGACCGTCGCATAGCGCGTAGTACTCCGCCTGGGCCACAGTTGTAGGCTGCCAATGCCAGCGTCCAATCCTCGAATCGCTCGTACTGTTTGGCGAGATAGGCCAGCCCGGCACGGGTACTCAGGCGCAGATCTTGTCGCTCGTCTAGTAGCGAATCTAACTCCAGGCCCAACTCGCGAGCTGTGCCGGGCATCAGCTGCCATAGCCCCGCCGCACCTGCCTCCGACACCGCCCAAGGTCTAAGTGCACTCTCCGGCACACTCAAATATTTGATGGCGTCTGGCATCTCGGCTGCCGCAAGCTCCTCCTCGAAGATGGGAAAGAATCTGGCCATACGCCCCAGCAGTACCTCTGTACCCGATCGCCAGCGCAGCACATATGAGGCAATCCGCTGCCGCACCACCGGGTCGTCTCTATGCTCGACTAAGGTTTGGTCTAGCTGGGCGAGGCGCTCACTCACCTCGTCGTCAGTTGAGGTGATGATCTCGTTTACTATGGCGTCGATATGGTATTGGTCGCCCTGGTGGTCACGGTGTTGCGCCCTCTGGTCGCAACTGAATACATCCTTCTGCGACCGGAGGACGCAGACCCGTTTCTCCTCAAGAGTAGGCAAACCCACATTTATAGGAGATGCCTCCACCTGCGAAAGTCTGAATAATACCACCATTAATACGCAGCAAAAACCTCTCATATACAATAACTGGGGCTGCTAATGTAGGAAAACCCCGCTTACTCGAAAAAATCGAGTATGTCTTCCTGGTCTATATTCGATTCAATCTTACTTTCTTTTGTTTTCCGGATCTGATAAGAAGTAAACCACCAGCTCAAAAGTATAGGTGATAGCCAGACAAGAATAATAGTGGATTCTGCACCCAGCCATTTGAATACTTCTTCCCTTGAAAAAAGAGTGCCAAAAAAAAGACTGAGATATATCACACAACAAGCCAGGTATGCCTTACTACTTTTTTCATATCCATTCCATACGTCTAAAGCAGCCGTCATGAACTGATGAATACCAATTATCCCAATCAGCGCATACGCCAATAAATAAAACTCCCAAGAAGGACTATAAATATAAATGAATCCATAATATTCGTGCACCAAAAAGTAAAAGACAAAAAGCGAAAACAAGCTTGACTCTATCACAAAAACAGCAGTGCTCGGACTTTTGTGCCCTTTGGCTATATTCTTATGTTTTTTTTCAAGCATCTAATATGTCGTCTCTTTCTGAAAATAGCCATTTATTTTTATAGGCCCACCGCTTTTGCTGTATAACCACCATGAACCAAGCCAGGCTTACCAAAGGGAGAGTCAGGCTTGTGGCTACCAAGTCGCCATTTTCCAAAGCAATAGTTTTAAAAAAATCTTCGAAGAAAACTAAACTAAATACCCACATAAAGTAAATGATAACAATTCCAATATATATTCTAACACCGCCTAAATTTGATCTAAAAGATTGAATGACTCCAAGAACAAAATGGTGCACTCCTATTATAGCACTAATTACACCCGCAAATATACCATAGCTCCTACCATCATATTGAGGCAGGTAGCTAGTATACCTTATATCGAGCAAGTAAATCACAATTAAACTCATGATAATAGCCTCAGCTACCACAATATTGACATGAAACCTACTAGACTTTTTGTCTGGCAATAGGTGTCCCAATTTTTCACTTGGCTCAAGCATCCAATATGTCTTCAAATTGCTCATCTTGTGGCTTGTCAAGATACGGCAATACGTAGTGGTAATAATAAGTCAATAGCCAGCTGAGGGTTACAGGGATAATTGCTAATGTTGCAATAATATAGATTTCTTCTACAAGCTGTTGGATAAAATATATAAGGGCTATAATGTAAATAAAGCTTACCCATAAATAGACTCTTGTGATTGGATGTCTATATCTCTGGTGTTGTGTAAAGCCAAAGATGATCGGGTGCATTTCACGCTTTCGCGCTCATGCCCTAAATTTAGGCTAAAAGGTGATGACCAAAGAAGAGTATCTACAACTTGCCGCAGATCGCTGGCCTGAACTCGAAGCCCTGGAAGCTAAAGGCGACTTTTACGCCTAC
>JBCCPC010000083.1:0-14403 GCA_039025055.1 Bacteroidota bacterium
GTCAGGTTGGTGAATACGTCATTTCTCAGGGTATCGACATTCAAACCAGTAATCGGAATATTCTGGCCCAAACCTGTCGTGTCGACATTACCAGCCGAAGCCGTAAAGTTTCCGCTATTAGGGCTTACGGAATAGCCGATCAGATTGATGGAAGTCGGTACGACATTGAAGGCACTGAAGTCGGTAAAGTCAAATGCTGATCCCAGTGTTTCTTCACTACAAAGATCGGCGATCGGGTCGCTGATACTAGGTAGCACGATGGTTGGGTCAACGTTTACGATCAGGGTCACGGTATCGCCATCGCAATTGGGATCGCCGTTAGCACGGTTGATGAATGGGAAGAAGGTATAGGTGACCGATCCTGCGGAAGTCCCTGTATTGATAATATTGTCGTCCAGGAATATCTGCTGCGTACCATTACCTAGAGTCATCGAGCCTGATGGTGTAGAAGAACCATCGACGGTAATGTTGGCATTGCCTCCATCGTTATCGATGATAATATCTTCGAGTCGATATCTGAATCGATTGATTCCTTCGCTAGGTACAGTTGGTGAGATCAGTTGAATATTGAGCTGACCCTCACCGCATATCTCGGCCGTATATTCTTCGAATTGGCTCACCGTCGTTACATCGCCGATGAGGTCTATTCTAGGCGTGGGCTCGATAGTGAGGATCACATCGAATGCCGCATCGTCGCCCGTACAGGTCGTATTCGTGACTTGCGGGAAGAGGGTGTACTGTATGGTACTGGCTGTATCGGCCAGATTCGTCCATTGCTCACCCACTAGAAGGGTGCTATCACCAGCCGTTGGAGATCCCAACAGATCGGCTTCTGCCAGTCCATCGATATTGATGATGGTATCGACCGCAAAACTGATATCTGGCACTTGTAGGGTGTAGTCGATTTGAACGTAGCCGTTAGGACCATTGGGATTGGTATTACCATTCAATGGGGTCGTAGGCCATGAAGTACCGCCTTCACCACCAGCGTCGATATCGGAACCACCGCCATCACCGCCTTCAAGGCCAGCACCACCGCCACCGCCGGTATTTCTAAACATACCGCCTTGCAATACTGTGGTTACATTCGGATCAAGGGAGATAAAGCCCTGCCCGCCAATACCGGCGAAACCGACGCCTGTATCACCATTCATAATATCTGTGGACATACCCAGCAAAGTAGCGTTTCCGCCATCCAATAAGGCACCTGCACCGCCACCGCCCGCAGCAATAGCTTCTAGGGTACCGATCATTCCATCGAAAGGATTGCGTACGATAACCGTAGCATCGCCACCATCTCCATTGACGCCTGCACTGCCTACACCTACGAGGAAGGTATCCAGTGGGTTATAGGTTCCACCGGCTATTGAGAATACCACATTGGCACCCAGGCCACCCTGATTGGTGCCAAAGCTACCGCCATCGGCACCCCAGATGGTGAAATCGAGATCTTGAGACTCATCCACCGTTGGCGGCACGACGAATACAAAATCACCGGGCTGATCGTAAATGGTTATACCGGGGCTGGTAGATCCTGCTGCGGTTTGAGCGGGGTCGATCAGAACGAGGTCAACCATATCTTCCGAGCAGAAGGTATCCCTGACTATTGGTGTGAGCGCAGAGAATGCAGGCTCTGGGTTGACTCTGACTGTGATTTGAATACGACCGCCTCTACACTCACTTGGATCGAGTTGCGTATCGTCTACTTCTTCGAAGTATGGGCGTATGTTTATGATCGCTTCTTTAACTACACCATCTACATTAATGATATCCGGTGCACCAAACGTAAAATTAGCTACAGGAGTAACAAAAGTCTGAGAGTTGGGATAACCGAGTACTTCTGGATTTGCACCTGCAACGGTTACCTGGACAAAATTCGTACCGAAAGTACTTTGCGCATTCATACTTGCAGCAGCAAAGAAATCATCGCCACTACATATCTCGTATACTACGGTTACCGGACCATCCGTACTATTCATACGTTGATCGCTCAAACTGGAATTTTGGCCATAGTCCAGGTCAATGGTTAAGTCCGGTTCAGTCTCTACAGTAACGGTAATTTGAGCGGTATCGCCTTGGCATTGATTATTTGCTGTATTGTTAAACGGTACGATGGTGTACACGACGTCAACTGGTGCACCTGTATTATTGGTCCACCTATCGTTGAAAATACCATTGGTACCGACTACATCGCCGACCAACGTATTACCATTAGAAGTGAGGCCATTTGGTGCGATATCGGTTATCTCGAAGAGATATTGGTTGGGTTGACCACCTTGGTTACCACTTGTCGTAGAAGCAGCCAAGGTTATTCTCGTTCTTCTACCAGAACAGACCGTAGCGTCTAGATCATTGGCCAATACCGGCTCTGAACGCACGCGGAAGCTCAATGTCTCTAAATCACCCACACAACCATCTGGGGTAATCAGGCGTACATCGTACTCCACGAACAAACCACCAGAAGCTAGGCTGTTGTAGCTATCCATAGACAAGGCATCTAGGCTCAGGGTATCTGGTAGACTAGTAGTATCGACATTCGTAGACGCAGCCACCAAACCAGCATCTACGCGAACGTCCTCTAGTATAAGTAGGAGACCCGTTGGATCGACTGGAGAGCCAGCTATAGACGCAGCTACATAGCCTAGCTCCTCGTCGGAGCAGACATCGTCATCGAAGGAAGTATCGAGTATCGGCTTGTCGTCTATCGTCAGCGTAAATGGACCGAAATCAGCAAAGCAGAAATTCGGTGGATTCGCATTCAAATTAGGGCCATACAGACGCAGCCTTATGGTATACGTACCATCTGTGAGCGTTAGCGGACTATTGCTGAAGTCTTCAAAGATGGTCTGATCTACCAAAAGCGTACCGCTTGAACCAGTAGTCCAAGGGACAAAAGACGACTGTCCGTTACCAACTGGTGAGCTATCGATAAAGATTTGATAGCCGGTTATAGTACCTACAGCTCCATCGTACACAATATCGAAGGTAGCGTCTTCTTCGCATGGATTCGGGATGGAAAGCACGTTGATACCGAGTGAATCAGGCTCGATGACCTCTATTTCCTCGACCAGATTACAGCCGTTGGCATCGGTTAGGTCTAGGGTGTATGTACCAGCCACCAGACCGAATAGGGAGTCGACCAACTGATTGGCTTGTATGCTGAAGTTGTCGAGGCCGAGCATAATGTCCTCCGTGACAGGCGCATTATTTGTTGGATATGAGAAGCGCACCTGCACGCCCATGTCTGGATCGATGTCACCAAGAGGAGTTAAATCCAATAGTAGGTTTCTGGCAGATTTGCCCTCGCTGTCCATAGTCGCATCGCTCAGCCAGGTTTCTGGTGAAGCTGTACCACCTGTGGTGACACCACTGTTATCGATGGAAACTTCAGTAGGAAATATGGGAATCCACGACCCAGGGTTACCATTTGTTCCTATCAAACGGACTTGCCACTGAAACTCTACAGCATTTGATTCCAGCAAGATGTCATTGGCAAACCAAGGAGCTTCTACATCGAAGTTAACCGTTACATTTTCCCATGGGTAGATCGTCTCGTTCTTGAACTGTGGACTTTCCCATCGTACAAATTGACCTGCAGCTGTTTTCAATACACCCAATGAGCGATCACCACTTTCACCAGGTGCGGCACTAGGATCATATGTCCAATAAGGGCCGGCTGCTAACGGGCCAGTGGAGGCCATCATTTGATTAGTGAATGTATTTACACTGCCTAGGAATGGTGTCCAATCGCTGATATCGGTATCAAAGTCGTATTCAGCGATAACTACTGTGGAAGGAACGATGGTATCCTGACCACTCCAGTTATAGAAGTAAGGCATTGTACCACCCATCACATTGGTACCGATCTCACCGTCGGCTTCACCGAAGCAAGAAACGTTATTGACCGTTGCATTGATTTCCAAAGCATCGGGCTCGCCAACTGTTATTTGTTGAGTTGTAGTAATGCAAGTAATATCCATTGCATCGCGAATGCGGATGCTGTAGGTACCTGCAATCAGCTCAGTAAATTCGTTACCAGTCTGATAAGCCCCATTATTGATGCTGTACTCGTATGTACCACAGCCACCAGATGCATTAACTGTGATCGTTCCATCCTCAGAGCCGTTGCAGAGTGCATCGGTCTTAGACAAGGTAAAGCTGAGTGGATCGGCCTCGGGAACCTCGATAAGCGTATCGATCGAGCATCCCTCTACCGTCGTAATAGTGACGAGGTAGTCTTCTGCTTCCAGATTCGTAATAGAAACATCTCCCCCAGTTACGTCGATGACAGGCGTAGAAGTGATGGTGTTTTGCGGCACAGCTGTCACTGTGATCGGCTGATCACCCGCAATATCCGTGAAAGCGATGGCTCCGTTATTACCACCATTACAGCTGACCTTCGTTACTTGAAGCGCATCGACCACAGGTAGTGGATGAATGATAATGTCTTGGGTGCTGGAAGTAAATGGCCCACACTCCGTAAGGCTGTTCGCAGCTACTGAAGAGCCCGAAATAGAGACATTTACACGGAAGATATACTCGTCTGCTGATGCAGGTGGCAGCAATATCTCCAATTGTTTACCATTCATTTCAAGATTGAAAGTACCGCCATCAGTGTTGATGGGATCACCGTCGAATAGGTCGACAAAAGTTCCGTTACCGCGATCTACCTGCCACTGGTATTCCAGATCACCGCTACCGGAATTCGTGGCATCACTTTCCAATACTAATTTAGGTTCTGCTTCGCAGATGTCATTAGCCAAGCTATTATTTACTACGCTAACTGTATTATTATCCACTGGGCCCAAGACAAATAGTGTAAACTGCTCACTATCTATACAGCCACCATTGGTGGTAGACTTATTCACCCAGAGATTTGGATCGGTGACACTAGGTGTAAGGTTCAGGTTTTGCAGAGATATCTCCCCTGCGGGTGGCACCATATTGTGAAAAGAGAAATCACCCGTTAGCGGGTCATTTTGATCTACCACATCGCTCAATAAGTCTGGCAAGAAGTAGCTGTCGCCAAAACATATTGCTGGATAGTCAGCCGGAACTAGTAGCAGAGCAGGCTGTGGATTGATGGAGAGGTCAAAAGTCTCAGGAACCGGAGTCGCAATGAGGTCTGATCTACATCCATTAGCAGCTACAGCTACAACGGTATAAGTGATCACAACTGAATCATTTGCGTTTGGTGCCCCGGGCGTCTGTGGAGTGGGCACAAAAGAAGGAATGAACTGACCAGAGCCAGCTGTCGCACCAAATGGTGCATTAGCATCTCCCGAATGATCGGGATCTACCACAATCGTCCATTCAAAACTCGCGCCGCTCGGAGAGCTTCCTAGATTAACTTGCTGGGTGTTAGTGCCTGGGCAAACCGGGACGAGATCAACGAGTGGCGGATCGACTTCCGGCGTAGCATCGATTGTCACACTAGTCGAGGAGCTGCTCGTACAACCCGTGTTAACATCAGTCGCTGTAACACTTACCGTGTAAGTACCGACTTCACTAAAAACAAAGGTGATACTGGCACCAGTCGGTGTCGTAATGACGTTGGTCGGGCTTGTAATTGTCCAGTTGTAAGTGAATGAGCTTGAACTACTTGTCACCTCGAGTGGCGTCAAATAATTCTGACAAGTATCGGATGGTACGGTACTGATATCTGGTGCGTCAGGTGTTGGATTAACCGTTACCGTGGTAGATAAGGAATCCGCACAGCCGGCCGCATTGGTTGCTTTTAGTTGTATCGTTACCGTTTCGGCAGATGAACTAGTACTAGATAAAGTCGCGTCGGTCGACAACCCATTTCCAGTCACAAAATTTGCGGATACGCCAGTTGGCGGATTGACCAAAGACCACTCTAGAGTTGCAGGTCCATTGGATAGCGTACCCGTAAGCTGAAAGGTTTCACCCGGACAAACCATAGACGAACTACTACCTACATTGTCTACATCAGGCTGATCAGCCGAGTTGAACAGCAAAGCAATCGGTGGGTCTGGCACCGTAAAGCACACGTTACCTCCAGACACCGTATCGATACGCGTAATGCGGAAAGTCTGTCCGTTTCCATTGATCACACCCAGATCGAAAGAAGCATCGCCCGCGCCATCAAAAGCGACATTCGAGGCCGTCATAGCGGTAGTACCCGTTGTATTGTAGCGTATGTTGTACTCACCACCAGCCAGTTCAGTAGCACCAGTCAGATTAACGGTCATAGTCGAGCCACATACATCGGCATCTGGGGTGCTGGGCACATCGTCTTCGATTTCGACTACTAGACCCGTCAGGTCTACGCAGTTGGTGATCTTGATCTCACTAATATCGATTTGTTCCTGCTGGCCGGTTGAACCTCCAGCATCACCAGTATGGATTTGAATCTCTATGTAAACGTTGTTTGTATTGTTTGCTGTTTGGATAGGCGCAGAAGTCCAGGTCGTATCGGTAAAGCCAGCACCTGAAGCAGATCCTTGTGCAGTCTGTATATCAGCAAAGTCGATATCTACTGGCCCAGCAAGAATGTTACCGTTAAATGCTGATTCTCTGACCGTAATTCTAATAAAATCACCAGCTTCAAAGCCACCTATATTAGAGTTAAAGGTGACACTAGCACGGAAATGGCTACGGTTTTGCGTAATGTTTCCTATACGCAAGCGCCAATTGCCATCCACAGCATCTTGAGTCTTCAATGTGTCATTGGCGAAAATAGCATAGTCGCACTCATCGGTTGGCCCTGTACCTTGATGGCTGAGGTTGTAGGTTGTCGTGCCGTCTGTAAAAGTACCGCTAAAAGCACCAGTAGGTCCATTAGTGGCCTGTAGGCCATTACAGCTAGCAGAAGTGTTGCCTGAAAAACCCGATCCATTGAGTTCCGAAAACGGAATGACCGTCTCCTGAGCGTGCAAACCGATGAAACCAGTTGCAAAAATCAGACTTAAAAAAGTGGTTGGTAAGGTAGATAGTACATTCATAATTTGGGATGATCTTTTGCAGTGATCTGAAACGAAAAGCTTTAAACTGAATGGCCAAACGTAATATGGGAATTGCTGCTCGCGGTACTCCGCAAGTAGCTCATAATTGACATTCATACGTTGGGAAAAATCGGTGTAAGGCTTCGTTCACAAAACGAATTTTTGTTCTTGGGATGATGAAATCTAAAGTGCAATATGCTCTAAATCAATACTTTGGCCTATTCCACACCGATGTGGTCGTCGTGTTAGGCTGTGTAGTTTCGATTTATTTCACTAGGGAAAACAATGCTAATACAGGACAAATGAACGACATTTCGCACAGATGACCAATCTTGTTACTACATAATTCTTTTTGTCATACAATAATTTGAAATGCTAAAACGCTACTTGCGCCCCCTCATTCTCACCCTTTTACTGCTCTATGTCGGCATCACCTACATCATCTCCGGCATGATCATCGAGCCGCCCGAACGCCGCACCACTGATCGCTCGGCAGAGATCCTACAGGAGGTCTGGAGTATCGATTTGGATAGCATAGAGGCACGGCTACCAGAGCCAGAGCAAGTAGAAATCGAAAGCCAAGACGGACTAGCTTTATTTGGTTTCCACATATCCTCGCCTTCAAAGCAGAGTAGTCCTCTCCCGTCGGGGGAGCCAGAGGGGGAGGAAAAAGCTAATTGCATGATCATCTTCGCCCACGGCTATTCCGACAACCACTCGGGCACCTTCAAATATAGTCAGCTATTCGACGCTTGCCAGTGCGACATGCTCATGATCAACCACCGAGGTCATGGTTTGAGCGAAGGCGAGCTCGTTACAGGGGGTGTTTTGGAGGCTTTAGACTTCCGCAGGTGGCATGCCTACGCTATGAAACGAACGGGCCTACCTGCTTCAAAAATTGGTTGGGTCGGCGAAAGCTGGGGAGCTGCCACCATCCTCGAAGCCGCCAGCGGTATCGATGAGCCACCTGCCTTCGTACTCGCCGAGTCGCCCTACTCGAGTTGGCACAACGCCATCTCCGAGCGAGCCGTGCGTAGCTATGGGTCTTGGATTCAGTTTTTCTATCCGGGTGCCTACCTCTGGTGCCGTTTGCGCACCGGCGAGTGGGTCAGCGATGCCGATGCGCTATCTGCCGTAGAAGAGTTGGAAGCACCGACCATCATCTTTCATTCCAAAGCCGATCCCGACACCCACTACACCCAAAGCCAGGAAATTTACGATGCGATACCCGAGTCTACCCCGTCTGAGCTGCATTTGTTGGATTGGGGCAGTCACCATGTGCATAGCGTTTATGATCGGCCGGAGGCGTATAGGGAGTTGTTTTTAGCGTTCTTGAGTGAGGAGGTTCCCATTTTTTGTGAGGAGTAGTTTACGAATTCAGCAAGCTGATTTCGGTTTACAGCGAGCTGCGCTCGGCTGGGGTGCAGCGAGCTCCTGCTTCGCTCGGCTGGGTAAGCGGGCCTGCGGCCACGCGTTTACAAGCTCCTGCGTCGCTTGGTTTGGGCTCGCCTGCGGCATCGCATTTAGCGTAAGGGTTTACCTCGCGATGAGATGAGTTTGTCGAGTTTCATGTCGAGAGGTTTTCCTAAGCGCATGAGCATTTCAGCGTCGCTACTTTTGAGAAACTCCAAATCGTGGCTGAGTACGACTAAGTTCATCACCTCCATCAAGCTGGCTTTGGCTATAATGTAGAATCTTCTTTGATCCGGCTTGGTACCGCGGCCACTGCCCTCTGCCAAATTGCAACAAACCGAAGTCGATGCCCGTCGTATCTGGCTGATGATGCCGTACTTCTCCGTATCCGGAAATGACTTTGTCAATCGGTATACTTCAGTGGTTAAATCTTTTGCCTCCTGCCATACGCGAAGGTGCTGAAAAGGGAAAATAGGTCTCATAATCTGCTGTTTTAGAAGAACAAATAAACACAAAAAATATTTAAAAATAAAATAAAACACAAATTCAGAAATATAAATAAGCAAAGCCCAAACCCAAAGCACTCACCCCCCCCCAAGAAAAATGCTCCCCCCGAGCGACGCAGGAGCTCGTAAACGCGTGGCCGCAGGCCCGCCCCCCAGTCGAGCGCAGCTCGCTGTAAACCAAGTTCCACCAGAACTTGTAAACTCAAAAGCTTACAAACTCAATTTCTCCCACTCCGCCGCATTCCTCCCAAACGCCAATATCGAATCATACACCCGCCTCGCAAACGCATCACTTTCCGCCAGCTCTTCGGCTACTTCGCGGGCAGCTTGACTCGCCGCATCCAGTACCTCCTGTGGGTAAGCCTTTAGCTCGACCGTACCGAGAGACTTGATCTTAGCCAATGTCTCCGCATTACGGGCTTCGAACTCGCTGAGGGTATAGAGATTGACCAGATGGGTGGCTGTTTCCAGCATGGTTTGCAGGTCTTCGGGTAGCTCGTTCCAGGCATCGAGATTGACCGTGAACTCGAAGCAGGAACCCGGCTCGTGCCAACCCGGATAGTAGTAGTACTTCGCGATCTCGTGAAAGCCCATCTCGTAATCGTGGTAGGGGCCAATCCATTCCAGGGCATCGATGAGACCGCGTTCCAGGCTGGTATATAGCTCTCCGGCAGGCTTCAAGACGGGGCTACCACCAAGTCTTTGCAGCACGCGGCCACCAATCCCGGGCATGCGCATCTTCAACCCGCGGAAGTCCGAAAGACCATTGATCTCCTTGTTGAACCAACCGCCCATTTGCATGCCAGTATTACCACCCAAGAAAGGACGAAGATTGTACTGCGCATACAGCTCTCGCCACAGCTCCAAACCGCCACCAGCCAGCAACCACGAATTCATCTGCTGCGCACTAAAACCCAAGGGCAATCCGCCAAAATACTGAGCCGCCGGCACCTTGCCCGACCAGTAATAAGCCACCCCACTGCCCATCTGCGCGCCCCCCTGCCTGACGGTATCGAATGACTCCAGGGCAGGCACTAACTCACCGCCCCCATAGACGGTTATATCTAGTCGGCCATTCGACATTTTACGCACCAGATCGGCCAGCATCTTGCAACCGTCGGCCAAAATCGGCAAGGTCGGCGGCCAGGTCGTGACCATCTTCCACTCGAAGCGGCGACCGTCACCACTGCTCAATAATTCGTCTTGCGCCTGCGCCTCGTCACCCATCAATACCCGCAAAGCAACCGGTAAACCAATGACACCGGCAGCAACGCCCTTAAAAAAAGTAGATCTGTCCATTTTTGTTTTTTATGTATGATCTACAGTCTTCATGTTCTCGAAATCCACCAAACGCTCGCGGGTCCTCCTACGGTCGGACGCCACGAGGTTCTTGATGCTCTCTATGTTCTCCATGTTCTTGATGATCTGAATGTTCTCCATGTTGGAAGGCCCTGGTGCTGCGCACTTGCAGACCTTCCTCGCCCCAAGAAGACCCCTCCGGGGCCATATATTCTCTATGCTCTCCATGCTCTCTATGTAATAGCCCACTCGGAGAGTGGGTTCTCCGTGCTCTCCATGCTCTCTACCCAGCACACCTCACACAAAACGGGCTCTCTGGCATCAGCACCATCCGCATGGGCGGAATATCTCGACCACACCGCTTACACTTGCCAAAATTCGGATCGTCTATGCTGGTGAGTCCATGCTGCAATTTGGCCAATTTAGCCTTGGCTTGCCTAAGCGAAGCTTCCACTACCGCCTGGTTATTGATCGCATCCATACGGCTGATGCGGCCTATACTATCGTCAGGCGTGACGGAACCGATCAAGCCTTCGTAGTTATCGATCTTCTCCTTGGTATTGGCGATCTGCTCTTCGAGCTGAGATTTAATTTCGGATCTGTCCATATCGGGGACAAGCTAATCATTTTTCAGACGCGCCGCTTGCGCAACCTGACTGCATTGCCGATCACCACCAAGTCGCTGAACGCCATAAATGCCGCTGCCCAAAGCGGATTCAAATAGCCCAGCGCCGCCAGCGGTATAGCGATGACATTGTAGCTAAACGCCCAAAAGAGACTTTCCTTGATCGTACGCAAGGTCAGTCGGCTGAGGTCGACAGCTTCTACCAAGGACGTCAGCCGGTCACCGAGCAAAACTACCTTGGCGGCATCTACCGCGACCCCACTCGCGCCACCGAAACTGATGCCCACATCGGCCCGGCTGAGTGCGGCCGCATCGTTTATACCATCGCCAATCATAGCGACTGTGCTGGTTTTGGCAACAGCTTCCAAGTAGCTCAATTTTTCATTGGGCAGTTGACCACCCGTCCAATCTGATATGGCAAGCTCTTCGGCCAGGGCTTGCGTCCGGCTGGGGCTATCGCCGCTCAACAGAGAAACCTGAATGTTTCTTTTCCCTAATGCTTTGAGTGTGTCGGCCGACTCTTCTTTGGCCGGATCGATGAGGTGAATAGCCGCGATCAGCTGATCATTACGCAGCAGAAAAACAGAGGCGTCAGTTTCTGTGGTCTCTTCTTTCAACAATCTGGCAGATCCCAATTTGTAGCTGTCGCCCGTATCAGCATCGAAACCTATCAAGCCCTCGCCAGGCATTTCCATGGTTTCCAGGGCTGGGAGGTCAGTACGGTCGATGGTGCTTTCTAAGTGATGACGAATGGCGAGGGCAATCGGGTGCGAACTCTCGGCCTCCATCGCGTATAAGATAGCGGCTACCGGAGCCTGGTCTTCAGCGAAGTAATCTATGCGATCTATCTCGATCTTACCTTGGGTGAGGGTACCCGTTTTATCGAAGACCATATGGTCTACCTCAGCCAGGGTCTCTACGGTTTGGCCCCCTTTTACTAAGATGCCACGCTTCGCCAATCGCCCTACACCGACCATAACGGCTGTAGGCGTAGCCAGCCCCATCGCACAAGGACAAGAGATCAGCAGGACGGCAATAGCATTCAGTGCAGCTTGGGGAGCCGATGCATAGCCCGTCATCCAGCTCACAATAAAAGTCAGCAGGCTGATTGCAATTACTACGGGAACGAATACCGCACTCACCCGATCTGCCAACCGCTGAGTATGGGGCTTATCTTGCTGAGCGGTCTTGACCAGCTCGACCATTTGGGCCAAGGTGCTGTCTTGGCCTGTCCGGCTTACGCGAAGTTGTACGGATCCGCTCAATAGCAAGCTTCCGCCGATCAGCTCTCCGTCTATTCCTTTTTCTATCGGTAAGCTTTCACCGGTAAGTAGGGACTCATCGACCGAGGCCATTCCTTTGGCGATCAACCCGTCAGCCGGTACCCGGTCGCCGGTATTGACCTGTATCAGATCGCCGGGGATCAGGTCTTTGGTGGGCGTTTTAATCAAAGCACCACTAGAGCTTATACGTAGAGCAAACTCCTCGCGTAGTTCCAGTAAGCTACCGATGGCATCCGTTGTACGTGCTACAGCGCGCGTCTCCAACCATTTGCCGACCAGCACAAGTGTCAATATACCCGCAGCCGTCTCAAAAAAGTAGTAGTTCGGGTTTTGCAGGTATAAACCAATAAAACTATAAACCATAGCCGCTGTAGCTCCTAGCCAGATCAACACATCCATATTCAGATAGCCCGCTCGTAGACCACCCCAGGCCGAACGCCCGAAATGTAAACCACCTATGACATAAACCGGAAATGCCAGAGCTACCTGCCACCACGGGCTGTGCAACCAAGTCCAATCTACACCCAATGCCTTGAGCGGATGAGCCAGCAAGAGCGGTAGTGTCAAAGCCGCACAAATGATCAATCTGTAGTTGGTGGCTCGCTTCAGCTGATTTATAGCGTCGGTTTCTTCCACTTCATCACCGGTAGCTACGACGGTATAGCCCAACTTGGCGATTTCCGTTTCCACCTCATCGGAAGTCGGCTGAGTAGGCGCACGATGGTAGCGAACCTCCCCCGTTTGGAAATTGACGAATACCTCATCGATCCCCTTCTTATTGAGGGCGCGCTCTATGCCCAGGGCACAATTCTGGCAGTCCATGCCCGAAACTTTTAGCGCAACCGTATCAGATTCATGAAGGCCCATATCTTTGTCTCAATTCTTCTTTAAAACGTCCAGACAACCCGTTCCGTTTCCTGCTTATGACCAAAACCATCGGCCTTATTTCAGATACCCATGGCTGGCTCGACCCCAAGCTATGGACCTACCTCGACCCCTGCGACGAGGTCTGGCATGCTGGCGATGTGGGCAGCCAAAGCGGCATACTCGAAGCCATAGTCGACAAGAAGCCCCTACGCGCCGTATACGGCAATATCGACGGCCAAGACATCAAAAACCAAGCACCACTCAACCAGTATTTCAGCATCAATGGCCTGAGCTGTTTCATCACCCACATCGGTGGCTATCCGGGCCGGTATACGGCTAGAGTCCGCAAGCTGCTCGATGAGCATAAACCCGATTTATATATCTGCGGCCACAGCCATATCCTCAAAGTCATGCCCGACAAAAAGCGCGGTTTGCTGCATATGAATCCAGGTGCTTGTGGGCGGCACGGCTTTCATAAAATACGTACCATGCTGCGGTTCGATATCTCCAACCAAGGACGAATAGAGCAGGTGCAGGCGATCGAGTTGGGGAAGAGAGGCTCCATCGCCTAGCGAGCATCATCCGATGCGTGCCAAGCGCCCGATAGGGCAAGTGCTTGGCCTCATCGGATGTGTCGAGCCGCCTAGACCTCCGATGAACTTTTAGCAAACAATACGTTCGCCAAAAGATATATCGGAGGACAGGCTAGTTGACTACGATAGATTCTACTTGAGACCATTCCCCGCCAGTGATACTTAGGTAATACAAACCCGCAGGCAAACCCGCCAAATCAATCGACTCTCGGTTTGAGCCAGCTGGTAGCAAGCCCAAATCGTAGGTTTTGATTTTTGTACTTCCGCTGGTAGATACCTCTACCCATACCCGGCTCGATCTCACCTGCTCGAATTCGATCATGATTTCGCCAAAGGTAGGATTGGGGCCGATTTTGAAGTCTGTCTCTCGCTGCTGATCGACTGTACTGGCAGGCTGGGTCTCAATAATCGCACCAATCAGCCACTCCCTTTCCAGGCCCCAGGTATCGCTGCTTTCGATATTGTGCCAGGTAAAGTCGTCCCAGAGCTCCCAACTGGGGTTGGGATCGTCGGCGCAGCCCTCTGTGGTCATCCAGAGTCCGATGTTACCAGTCTCGGATTCATAGATGTCGGTGAAGTCAATGCTCACGAAAAACTCGTTACCTTCTATCTCTAAAGGAATAGCAAAATTGAAGATGGTCGGCAGTACTTGATTTTCGGCTACATTTAGATTTTGCACGGCTATGGGTTCGCTCTCCCCCAGCAGCTCCCCGGGTGACCCATCGCTATTTACAGCAGAGACGAAGGCTACTAATTCGCGGTTATTGATCGCGCTATCATCGGGTGGGAAGAAGTAGGCTACTACACCCGTTATCGTGTAAGGATCGCCACCTGCGGAAGTCAAAAAAA
>JBCCPC010000084.1:0-13796 GCA_039025055.1 Bacteroidota bacterium
CAAAAGAAGCATTCCATAAGGCCGTAATAAGTATTTTCGAAAACCTCGGAAATGAAGAACATCAGATAGCCTTGGCGAAATTACTCACTATGAATTTCCAGAAATTTGAAAAATCACAAATCTTACCTTGTTAACCTATAAGTAGACTTTAATCTCAGTCTCTATCTCATCTGGCTGAAGCACTATTTGCAGATGATCATAATCACTGCTCATAAAATCAAGGACATACTCAGTCTGATTTTCTTCAAAGCAAAGCTCGAAACGTCCAGTTGAATCCAATTTAAACCCTATGTTATTATCTAGAGCTAAAGCCAATACATCAGATATCGGCTCATTTGTTACTTTATCCAATACTTGCCCTCTTATACAGGGCTGTGCCACCGCCAAACCGATCTGAATGAGCAAAAAGTATATCGTGTAAGTGTACCGCATAGCCGTTTTATCAAATGGATGCGGCCTGTGCTTACTTTACACAGTTAATTTTTATACAAATTGCGTAGTCGACTACGCAATTTGTATAAAAATTAAACCTATCCCTATACCTCCGTCACCTCCTGCTCTCTTGCTGCCCTAAATACCACGACCCCATCGAACTCATCGAATACGATTTGGCTGCCGGGTTGTACACTGCCATCTAGCATTTGCTTGGAGAGCTGGCGCAAGACGCGCTTTTGGATGACGCGCTTGAGCGGACGGGCACCGAATTCGGGGCTATAGCCTTCCTTGGCCAGCCAGTCCATGGCCTGGGGCGAGACCGTCAACTTGATGTCTTGCTCGGCGAGCTGATCGACCAATTGGTTGAGCTGTAGCTCTACGATCTCGCGGATATTGGCGCGGCTCAGCGGACGGAACATGATCAGATCGTCGATGCGATTGAGGAACTCGGGGCGCAAAGTCTGCTTGAGCAGTTGAAAGAGCTGGTCCTTTGTTTCTGCGACGATTTCATCTTCATTGAGCTCATCGATCTGGGCGAATTTCTCGCGGATCACTTCAGAGCCCAAGTTAGAGGTCATGATGATGATACAGTTCTTGAAGTTGGCGACGCGACCCTTATTATCGGTTAGTCGGCCGTCTTCCAGCACTTGCAGTAGGATATTGAAGACATCGGGATGGGCCTTCTCGATCTCGTCGAGCAAAACCACACTGTAGGGCTTGCGCCGCACGGCTTCGGTCAGTTGCCCACCTTCGTCGTAGCCGACATAGCCCGGAGGCGCACCGACCAACCGACTTACGGCATGCCGCTCTTGATATTCCGACATATCGATGCGGGTAAGCATGGTCTCGTCGTTGAAAAGATAGTCGGCCAAGGCTTTGGCGAGTTCGGTCTTTCCTACGCCTGTCGTCCCCAGGAAGAGGAAACTACCAATGGGCCGATTGCGGTTGCTCAGGCCTGTTCGGCTTAGTCTAATGGCATCGGCTACCGCCTCGACAGCTTCGTCTTGGCCGACGACGCGCTGGTGCAACTCTTCTTCTAGTCGCAGCAGTTTCTCGCGCTCGCCTTCGAGCATACGGGTGACGGGTATGCCCGTCCAGCGCGCTACGATCTCGGCTATGTCTTCGGCCTCGACTTCCTCCTTGACCAGCATCTTGGTGTTGGACTGCATCTCGGCCAACTGCTCCTGGTAGCCAGCGAGCTCTTGCTCCAACTGCGGAATCTTACCGTAGCGGATCTCGGCTACCTCGCTGAATCGACCTGCGCGCTCGGCTTGCTTGGCTTCGTTGCGGAGTTGCTCGATGCTTTCCTTGGCTTGCTGCATGCCCAAGACCACCTCTCGCTCGCTTTCCCATTGGGCGCGCAGCTCTTTGCGCTGATCTTCCCAGTTGGCCAGCTCTTGATTAATTCGCTCGATCTTAGCCTCGTCGCTCTCACGCTTGACGGCCTCGCGCTCGATCTCCAGTTGACGGATTTTGCGTTCGACCTCGTCCAGCTCTTCGGGCATGGAGTTCATTTCGAGGCGCAAGCGAGCTGCGGCTTCATCGATCAGATCGATCGCCTTGTCGGGCAGGAAACGGTCGTTGATATACCGCTGGCTGAGCTGAACGGCAGCTACGATGGCCTCGTCGAGGATATTGATCTTGTGGTGAGTTTCGTAGCGCTCCTTCAATCCACGGAGGATGGAAACGGCATCGTCTTCGTTCGGCTCGTCGACCAAAATGGTTTGGAAGCGCCGTTCGAGGGCTTTATCCGACTCAATGTACTTCTGGTATTCAGCCAGGGTCGTTGCACCGATGGCGCGCAAGTCTCCACGAGCTAACGCAGGCTTGAGAATATTGGCCGCATCCATAGCACCTTGGCCTTTGCCGGCACCTACGAGGGTGTGTATTTCGTCGATGAATAAGAAAATCTGACCGTCGGCTTGGGTGACTTCTTTGATGACTGCCTTGAGGCGCTCTTCGAATTCACCCTGGTATTTGGCACCTGCGATCATGGCACCCATATCGAGCGAATAAATCTCTTTATCGCGCAAATCTTCGGGCACATCACCATTGACAATGCGATGGGCCAGACCTTCGATTATAGCTGTTTTACCTACACCCGGTTCACCGATCAGTATAGGATTATTCTTAGATCGTCTGGCCAGAATATGCAACACACGCCTGATCTCTTCATCGCGACCAATAACGGGATCGAGCTTGCCGGAGCGGGCGCGCTCGTTGAGATTCATGGCGTACTTATTCAAGCTGTTGTAGGTGTTTTCGGCAGAGACCGAGTCGACCTTGCTGCCCGCGCGCAATTCATGGATGGCCTGCTTAAGATCGGCTTCATTGACCCCGCTATCGCGCAGCAAATTAGAAACATCGCTTTTTACGAATAGGAGTCCGAGCAAAATATGTTCCAAACTAACAAACTCGTCGCCCATATTTTTCATCTCGACATTAGCTTGCTGAAGGGCCTGCCCTGCCGTACGCGAAAGGTACTGCTGACCGTCGTTAGTAGACACACTCCCAAAGCCTTCGACCATTTTCTCGGCCGCTTGTCTGACCACCTTTGTCGGCACGCTGAGCTTCGCAAATAAAAAGGGCGTCACATGCTCGTCTACCGCCAAAAGAGCAGCAAGTATGTGCGCTGGCTCTATAGCCTGCTGCTTGCGCTCGAGTGCCAACTGGCCAGCCCGTTGCAGCACTTCCTGCGCCTTAATGGTTAGGTTATTTAAATTCATTTGATAAATTTTAGGATTCTGATCAGTGGATTGCAAAGGATGTACCGGGGCGGAGTAATTCGTTTTAAATGTCTATGTGACAGGTGGATCTGGGATGGGAATGAAGTTTTGACAGGAATTAGTCTTTTAGAACAGCTCTAACAGACTAAAAGACTACTCCACAGAGCCTAGGCCTAAAGAGCCAGACCAATAGAAAATCCCAAACAAAAAGAGCAAGCGACAAACCACCTAACAGACTAAAACCCTATCTTGTAAAATCAAACTCAAAAACAACCATATGGAAAACGCCCCTTCATCTAAGCCGAAGAAGAAGCTATCGGGCATTAAACTGTTTTTGCTACTCTTGATCGGTCTGTTTGCGCTCACCTTCGTGCTCGATGCTATGGGGCTGGATGTGATCAGCAAGCAAGAGACGGAAAAGGAGATCGAGCGGCCTCACCCGGGCTATTGATTTAGAGGTTTTCATCCGGAAGAGGCAACGGTAGTAAGCTGAAATTGCGTCTAGGTTGTGTGTTGTTTTTTAGACTTCACGGGCCACCACATCAATTTTTAAATTACGGTTTCTTCCACATAATGCGAGCGATTCACAGTCCACTTCAAGCATTGATAGTCGATTGCCAGGCAGGCGATGCCCGCGCGCAGGAGAAGCTGTATTACCAGTTTTATCCTTATGCCATCTCATTGGCCTTACACTACAGCAGCAATCGAGAATTAGCCGAGGAAGTGGTACAAGACGCCTATGTGAAGTGTTTCAAGGCCCTGATAAAGCTGGATGGAGATTTCGTCGGCAATTTTAAGCCTTGGTTCAGGCGCATACTCGTAAACACAGCCATAGATCGATTTCGGGCCGAGCGCAAAAGACTGATGACCGAAGAGATCAGCGATGTGCATCTGGCCGATTTAGGCTACGACATCAATGGTGCCATGGCGGTTTTCGATCAGCAAGAAGTGTATGGACTGCTTCAGCTGTTGCCGCCCGCATACCGTATGGTCTTTAACCTTCATGCGCTGGAGGGTTTCACCCATGCCGAGATAGCCGAAGAGCTAGGCATAAATGAAGGTACCTCCAAGTCGAACCTGTACAAAGCCCGCAAGATATTACAACGCCTAAGCGACCGTTTTTTCGACACTCCACAAGTCGTCAATCATGGATGAGCTAAATAAATTATTCAGAGACAGCAGCGAGCAGCCACGAGATTTTCAGCCGCCCGAAGGTCAATGGGAAGCTATTAAAACCAGACTCGACAAAGACGTTAATGGGAGGACTACCCTGACTGGTCATTCCAAGAAGGTGGTCGGATTGTTATGGCGAGTGGCCGCTGGAATTTTACTGCTCGTAGCTTTAGGTTGGTGGGTCTTTTCAGAAACCGAATCCCATTTAAACAACACCCAAGCAGATAATGAGCAGATCGAAGCTACTATTGCAAATGAACGTGTTGGTGATGAAGAGCAGACAATTGTTTCAATCTCGGCAAACCCTGAACTGTACTCGAATAGAGAAATAGCTAAAGAAAAGCCGATTGAAGATTCGCAACTAAAAACAGAGTCGGAATCATTCAAGGCCGCAAATTCGTCTCGAGATCGCTCGGATAATCAAGTACAAGTTTCTGAACCCGCCATTTCGGAATCAGTAGAGGTTTTACCCACGACATTCGCGGAAGTTGCATCTGCCGATGGGTCAGTTAGTAGATTAGCTAGCGCACCACAGCTTGATAAACCAGAGCCGATTTCTCTTGGCATTGATCAAATCAGCCTGCCCGATAATTTATCCTCCTTCATTTCTCCTGCTGCAATGCCCACTTCAGATAGCTGGAGAGCAGCTGGTACGCATCGCCAGGGTTGGGACTTTTCGCTCAATACCGTCTTTTTGCCAATCGGCAGTATTTCTAGCTATGTCACAGAGTACACCACCATACCCTTAGAAGCTACAGATGCTGAGATTTTTGAATTTGACGGACAAGAAATTGACCTTTTCCGGGTGACGGGCTCAGACTTAGATCTTCCTGGTCGGCCATCATGGTTTTTTACTGCCAGTATAGGTGCGGGGTATCGGTTCGCCAATGGGTTGAGAATAGGGGCCGGCGTAAGTTATTTTGATGTGAGCTTATTTGGGCGCAGGGGGCTGCGCGGTGAGTTTCCCGATGCCGATGAAACACTCTTTTTCAGAGAAAGGCGATACGACAACGAGGTCCTGCTAGCCCGTTTGGATTTTGACTTTCCGGTATGGCAAAAGAATCGGTTTCAAGTCAATGTGGGTGCTACGATTTCTGGTCGAGTCATGTCGAGGTATCTACACAGGCATCAGCTATTTCAGCCTTATACCCAGCTCAAAGAGAGACTACGCAACGAGAAAACTCTATTTATCAATAATTCGGTTAACCAACACGTCGTAATCCTGCCCCAAATCGAAATGGGCTACAGACTTTCGGCCAACACTGACCTCACGCTGGGTTTAGGTGCCAGATTGGGCCTTGGCTTTCGGCATATGCTAAATTGATGCTGATATCTTTTACTTTCGCCGCATGAAACTACCTGCATTTGCTTTTTTGTGTGGTCTGCTGAGTCTGGGTGTATCTATATCTGACCACGACTGCCCTTGCCTGGAAGACCTGAACTATACCGCAGACTTAATCGCTACTCAGCATCCGGGTTACGACTACTTCATCAATCGGGAAGCGGGCGAGCGATATGAGACTGGGCTGGCCCAACTGCGTGAAGAGCTGGGTACGCAATGCCAGCTTGGTCAGACGGACTGTATCGGCTACTTCAATCGTTACTTCGAGCTGATTCCAGATAAGCACTTGCGCGCTAGGGCAGAGAGCCGAGAAGAAAGACAGGCCAGCAACCCCAGGCCGCTAGTAGCCACTTTCGACCTATCGGAAGATAGAATAGGTACCGTAGAATTGTCCAACTTTGGCAGGCAATACAATGAGTCTCTGGACTCATTTTACACCTATTTGCGCACGCAGATAGCCGACTGCAGCCAACTTGTAGTGGACTTGCGCGTAAATGGGGGCGGCCGCATCGCCAATATGGAAGCGCTGGTCGAGCTGATCCACGACCACAAATCGAACCTCAGCCAGGTCGCTATCTTACAAAGCTACCATACGGGCAGTGCCGCCGAGCAGTTTCTTTTCACCGTGCGCCGGGGCATGGGAAACCGAGTAAAAACCTTTGGCCAAAATAGCTATGGTTCACTTGCCTATGCAGGCACCGAACCGCAAGTGACACCCCACCTGGGCATCCATTTCCGGCTTCCAACCCGCGTCTATCGTCGGTTCCGCCCGTATGAGCGGGTAGGCGTTCCGCCCGATGTTAAGACCAAAAATGGGAAAGAAATGCAGGTAGCAAAACAATGGCTGTCTCTAGAGTAGCCACTCAAATTCTTGTCGGCCGACGTGCGCGTAGCCATCCGCGTTTATCCCACGAAAATCCATGTCCAAATCCATTTTACCGCGCACACAGAGTGTGCAGTTTCCATGACCACATGGAGCGTAAAGGCACCAGTAAAACGCTGGTCGATTTGCGCCCTTGAATCGTCGACGATCTTTGTATCTCTTAAGGTGGCGATTGAAATTAGGAAAAAACCCCAATCAGCCATGCAATTTCACGCCATCAACGCCGTAAACCGAAACAGAAAACTCCAAAGCTCTCAGCGCAGGACATTTCTGAATAGTCCCAGAGAGTTAAAGCTCCCGAAAGGTCAAAATAGTGTAGAACGAAGCGAGAGAACGAAGTACCTCCTGCGGAAAAGTACAAAGACAGAGTTGTGGTTAACGGTATTTTCACTAATTGGAATTGCCATTTTGATTGCTGTCATCGGCCGAGGTTTCCTCGTCCGCTGACAAGAATTTACAGGATGCTTAGCGCATAGCGCGGCACAAAAAATCAAGTAATACTAAAACGGGCAAAAGCAACACACCGTGCAAATTATTGTCGGCCGGCTAGCACAGCTCGGCGGACGACGCGTACTTAGCCATCCGCGTTCATCCCGAGAAAATCCGCATCCTATTTATTTCACCTCTGGCTAGCCTGTGAAGACTCCCTTCTACCCCGCTTACACTCATACAAGAAAAAAGCCAAAACCACCCCATACTCCACCGCCACCAACCACAAATTTTCCTGGTACGGCTCGTACAAATAAGTCGCATAGGTCAAGCAAATCAAAGCCGACCAGACAAGCGGGAACCGCCACCGCCCGAAGATGCAGAGTACAATGGGTACGGCCAGATACCAGGGGTGCAGCGTAGTGGTGCAAAGCAGGTAAATCACAAAAGCGAACATCCAGGTAGTGGGGAGTGACTTCCAGGCATCGGCAGTTTGCCAGCGGGCGAGCCTGAAGCCCCGCTCTAAGAGGGCAAATAGTAGGATGCTGAAGGCCGCAATCTTTCCCAGCAAGGGACCAAAAAACTGCACCTGATTACTTCCATACCACCAATAGCCGTAAGAACGAGCGAGGTAATAGATACCGGCATTGAACTCGAACCTGCGGAAGTACAAATCAAAAGAACGGCTAAAATTGTCGATGAACCCGGCGAAAAATAAAGGCAGGAAAGAAATGAGCAGTGTCATGAGAAAGCAGACTAAAAAAATTAAAAGCCCTTGAAAACTACTTTCAGAAGTTTTCAAGGGCCACAACCTTTTCACCAGAAATGGAAGCAAAAGCAGGGGCAGCAATTTACTCGCTACCGACAGGGCCATGCCCGCCCCAGCCAGCCACCACTTGCCTTTGAGCATAGCCCAAAGTGCCAGCAATAAGAAAAATATCATGGGCCCCTCGAAGTGAATATTGCCCACAATCTCGATGATGATGAGTGGGTTGAGCCAGTACAAGAGTAGCCTCTCGCGGGGTAGGCCGTAGTGGGCCAATATCTGCAAAATGAGCCAGGCGGAGCCGATTTCGCCTAGCAGCAAAATGAACTTCATAACGACCGATGCGCCATACCAGCTTTCGGGGCTGATCAGTACGGCTAGCGTGAATGTGCCCTGCGCGATGGGTGGATAAATGGTGTAGTACTCGGGCGAATTGAGGAGCTGATAGAGCTCGGGCGAGAGACCAGCTACCTGATTGGCCGAGTCTAGATAGTAGGCAGGTAGCTCCGCAAATGGATTGATACCCGCACGAATGAGCTGCCCGTCCCAGATGAAGCGGTAGATGTCGTCGCTGAGCGTCGGGAATGCAAATACTAAAGCTAAGCGGATGACCAACCCTAGACTCAAGTAAAAACTAAATGGACTTATCTTTTTGAAAGGTGTTTCAAGTCCACGTAGAATTAGGGCGTATCCCAAAAAACTACCTCCAAAGGCCATAACTAAATGCCACCAAACCGTACGGTCGAGCCCGAAGCCTGCAAAAAGCAAGCTGGTCAACATGAGCAAGGCAATGAAGAGGTGGTTCATAAAAAGACGGAAGTTCGGCACCTGAGCGCCAAACTTCCGAAATAAATCATTGCTCGATAAGCCGGATTCTGTCGTGGCCCACCATTTATCTAGCCCCGCCATTGCTGACGGGATCGATCTACCTACCCTCGCCGCTGGAAAAACCGCCGGGCCGACGGCCGCCCCGACCTGAGTCGAGAACGCGACGATGCTTGGTATTTCAACCCACGGGGTTTACCCACATCTCGTATTGCTACGAAACGGCGTGCGCGCTTACCGCACGTTTTCACCCTTACCACGCGCTTTTTATCAAAGCCGTTCGGCGGTTTGTTTTCTGTGGCACTTTCCGTAAGCCTCGAATTTCTCCTTTGGCCCCCCGGCCGTTAGCCGGCGTGGTGCCCTGCGTTGTCCGGACTTTCCTCTGGCCGCACTCGAAGTCGGCAAGCGGTGAGCTAAGCAACGATTATGTAATAATGACATTTGGCCGCTAAGAGTTGCTTTTGCGTCTTTGTATATTTGAGCTCGCAAAACTTAGAGCCTCATGAAATCAATCTATATTGGATTCTTGCTGCTTGCGCTATCCCTACCTACCGCGCAAGTGCAAGGACAAGATCATAGCGTTGCCAGACAGTGGAACGAAGTCTTACTCGAAGGCATACGCGGCGACCGGGCCCGACCCGTGGTTCACGCCAGAAACCTCTACCACATCTCTGCAGCCATGTACGATAGCTGGGCCGCCATTACCGGCCGGGGTAACTACGCATTTCTGGGCAAGACCTTCGGCAACTTCGAGTTTACCTTCGACGAGACCGCTATGGGCGAATACCCCGACGAAGCCGCTGCAATAGACGAAGCCATCAGCCACGCCGCCTACCGCATCATACGTCAGCGATTCATGGGCGGTGAAGGACAAGCTGCCGCTGGCCAGCTCATGGTGGAGCTCGGATACGATACGCTCGACACTTCTCCTAACTATACCAGCAACGACCCCGCCCACCTGGGCAACTACATAGGCGAAATGATGCTGGCCTACGGCCTGATAGATGGTGCCAATGAGCAAAACGATTATGCCAACGTATTCTACGAACCCAGTAATATACCACTAGAAGTCAATGAATTCGGTACTTCTGGACTGTTCAACCCAGACGGATGGCAACCCCTGGCTTTCGATGATTTCTTTATCGATCAGTCGGGCAATCCACAAGGGGAGGTCCCTAGATTTTTAGGTGCCGAATGGGGGCAGGTCATTCCTTTTGCACTCGGAGCCGACGACTTGGAAATACGAAATAAACCCGGAAGTACTTACCCGTGGTTTGTCTATCACGATCCAGGACCACCGCCCTACTTCAACATGAACAATCCAGAAGGGCTACCGGAAGAGTATCGCTGGGGCTTCGAGCTGGTCGTCAAATGGTCTAGCCAGCTCGATCCGGAAGACGGTGTCGTATGGGACATTAGCCCAGGCAGCATCGGCAATTTCGATCCCGCCAACTACCCTACTAACTTCGAGGACTACCGCAGCTTCTATGAGGAAGAAGGCGGAGATATATCTACAGGCCACGATCTCAATCCAGTTACCGGGGAGCCATATGCGCCCAACCTGGTTAAGCGGGCCGACTATGCCCGAATTCTAGCCGAATTCTGGGCAGACGGCCCCGATAGCGAGACGCCACCAGGCCACTGGTTTACCATCCTGAATGGTGTAATGGATCATCCCCTCTTCGAGCGGAAGTTCAAAGGCCAGGGGCCAGAGCTGAGCCCACTGGAATACGATCTAAAAGCCTACCTCACTCTGGGCGGAACGATGCATGATGCAGCCATTGCTACCTGGAGTGTTAAAGGTTGGTACGACTATGTGCGCCCGATCTCAGCCATTCGCTACCTGGCGGCTCTGGGCCAGCGCACCGATTCATTGGCACCTAATTTCAATCCGCAGGGCATTACCCTCGATCCAGGTTATATCGAAAATTTCTTCAGTCCAGACAGTGTAGACGACGGCCGCATCAATGGCTTTATCCGCTTTAAGTCATGGTTGGGGCATCGCTATATAGATAGTGCCGATATAGACGTAGCTGGTGTAGACTGGATCAATGCGCAGTGGTGGGTGCCTTATCAGCGCCCGACTTTCGTGACGCCCAACTTCGCAGGTTATGTGTCTGGTCACTCGACCTTCAGTAGTGCCGCCGCCGAAGTGATGACGCTCATGACGGGCGATCCCTTCTTCCCCGGCGGTATAGCCGAGTTTGAAGCCCCGGCCAATGAATTCCTGGTGTTCGAAGACGGCCCCAGCGAAGATATCGTCTTACAATGGGCGACCTACCGAGACGCCAGCGATCAGACCTCGCTCTCGCGCATATGGGGCGGCATACACCCCCCAGCCGATGATATACCGGGCCGCATCATGGGTATCGATATAGCCGAAGATGCGTTTGCCCTAGCCGAAGAACTGTTCGATTCTGTGAGTTCAGTCTCCCCGGTACCCAGTGCATCCGAGTTAGTTCTCTTCCCCAACCCGATTTCGCCAGGACAGCCATTGCGCATAAAATCGGAGGGTAGATCATTCGGGCCTATCGAGCTCGAATTCTACGATGCCCTGGGGCGGCAAGTCAGCCGACAGCGCGTGTTTGCGCAAAGCAATATGACCTTAGATACTAATAACCTGGAGCCGGGTGTTTACTTCGTCCGATATGCGGGTGCAGAGGATGGGGATCAGTTTGTGCTGCTTGTTAAATAAAAAACATGGCCCTCGCTCCGCGAGGGCCATGTTTTTTATTTGGATATCTCTTCCAGCGCAAAGGTCATCGCGCTTATCCCTTCCAGATCTTCTGTCCGACTATACTGCTCGACAGTGAGCGTATACATACCCGCTTGATTAAAAAAGGCACCCTGCTGAATAGGAATATCTAGCGTACAATCTTCCCCCCTACAACTACCCAACCAGGTACCGAGCTTATCGGCTAGTTGCAGGCTCAGCTGCTCATCGGTGCGGGCACCATCGGGGAAAGCCAATTTGAGCTTGACGTACGTATTCTGGCTCGGGAAATAATCCTTGTGGTCTACGATGAGGTGCAGGTCGTAAATCGTAGACGTATCCGGTACCTCGAAGGTGTAGTCAATGGTGTCTTTCCACGCCCAGGTCTGCTCTTCAAATTCGTGCTTTTCCTCGTATACGTAGGATGGGCCACAGCTGGTGAGGAGGGAAAAAATGGCCAGACTTAGTAAAAAATGGGGTATGAAATTCATGCTTGGCATATGAGTATGTAACAGTTTGGAGGGTATTAGAATTGTTCAACGACAGCTAAGAGTCTCCTTCTCTCAAGCTAACATTCTAAGCTACATTTTCGACTTCTGGCGTAAATTTATACAAACTTAATTTCACTACTTATCTATTACGGCTTATCATTACCAAGCGACACCAATCCTGTCCAATTCTATATCAGCTCAGAGTAATCATAACCCAAGGAAAAGTAATCCTGAATCAATAACACCATCACACATACTGAAAATATACCATTAGAATGAATGTCCATTCAAAAATTATCTTTTTCTATATTTGGTATTTATGCACTTTACCATTAAATGGTCAGCCAGGCTTTTCTAAATATTTTGATTTTGGCATTTCTACCGACTTTCACAATATTGCATTAGTTGAAGACACCGTATACCTAATTGGGTCTACGATAGATAGTGTTGAAGAAAGACAGGGGCTAGTTTTTGCTAAGCTGGATACAAATGGAATACTAATAGATTCTAGGGTACATCTTGATCCAGATGGTGGTCAGTATGCCTTTAATTTAACGCTTCCGCTAGTGCCAGTTTCAGATGGAGGATTTTTGATTACTGGTGGTATCCTAGCTAGCAATGAATACTTTGCTTTAAAATTAGACAATAGCGGAAACGTACAATTTTTAAAAAAGTATCAAGAACCAACTTATTCTCAACAGGTCATCCCGTGGAAGGCAATAGAGTTAAGCAATGGCGATTTTCTTATTTGCTCAACCGTTAATCTTCAAAATTTTAAAAATGATATACTCGTTAAAAGAGTATCTACCACAGGAGAACCTCTTTGGGAAAAAAAGTATGGGATCTCGGGCATCTCAGAGAGTATTGGTAGTTTATTTATTGATGAGAATGGCCATATTATATTGGGCTGCGGCAGATCTTCTGATGTATTAGTCGATCCTCAATCGAATGTGACTTGCCCTCGAACATGGATTTTTGCAATCGACGGAGATGGAATCGTGCAGTGGAGCAATGTAAGCGATCCATGTGACGGAGGTGCCCCCAGAGGTTTAGCAGTTACAGATTCTGGCGACTGGATATATGCTACATTTAATACCGCGGTATTTAATTTGAGCAATTGGGGCCGTGCTCCAAAATTTATTAAAAAGGACAGTCAATTCAACTTTATTTGGGAACGTCAAGTGGCAGAAAGCTATTGGTTCGGTAATTTTATTATCGACATTGCCCCTACCCCTGATGGCAACTGGATTGGCGCAGGCAATTGGGTATTACCACCTCCCTTTAACACGCTTATATCAGATGATGATATACACTACTCCGCAGGATGCCTATACAAGATCAATGGCGATGGCGATAGTCTCTGGTTGAGAGCCGATACGGTGCTATTAGATAGCCGCACCACACAAGAGACCTATGTAGGTCTGGTCGTTTTGCCATCGGGCAGTGTGATCGCAGCCGGTTCTTTTTTTGAAACAATCCCAGGCGTAGGCAGTAGATTAAGAGCCTGGGTAACCAAGGTAGATGCTAATGGGTGTATGTTCGAAGACTGTGCGCTCACCAGCACCCTCGTACCCGAAAGCGCACAAACTGAAGAGGTAAGCCTATTTCCCAATCCCACTAGTAATTTTATTACTATCGATGCACAAAAGCCCATAAATCACATAGAGTTGACGGACATGAATGGCAGAATCCTTCGACGCTGGCCTGCTGGCGAAATACCGCCACAAATAGACCTGTCAGCCTACCCAGCGGGTACTTATATCGTATATGTCCGCATAGGTAACCGCATCTACCCTAAAAGAGTGATCGTGCAGGGCTCTAATTAACGTGAGGTTGGGGGGGGTAAACAACGGACGCTTGTACGTTTGTGATAGGATCATCATTTGCTTTTAGCTACAGTAAAAATGATGATCTTACTTCTAGCTTAGTGCAGTTCATCGGACGCTAAGGCGGTCATTCAATGACCAGTCACTCTTTGAGGTTGAGCGCCTGGGCTAGAAGGCTTTTTGAGTC
>JBCCPC010000085.1:0-13412 GCA_039025055.1 Bacteroidota bacterium
ATCATACTATTAATCACACTTAATCGCTGTGATTGACTTCGGCTAATCTTACCAGATTTCAGTATCTTTTCGACTAGTTGAGGTAGGGGAAGGAGTTCGGCCATCCTCAAAGATAACAATATTTAGTGGCTACGCCACTAGGCAAAATCGTGGAGCCAACAAGTCTACCACTCATATCTAATACTTCGATTTGAGGGCCAATAGGAGGGTCTGGTCTTGGATCTTCTGGAAAGGGAACTCCTGGCCCAACTTCTAATGCGCATAGTGCTGCATCCAGCTTGCGTGCACGCAGTATTCCAAAATCGTTCGAAACGGTATATTGTCCCATCTGATTGAATCCTAGAGAGAAAGGATTGCCAAAAGTTATGGCTATGAAAAATGAAGCTATATCTTCTCTAATTTCAGATTCTGGAATTGGTGGTGCAAACGATAATTGAGGCTGAAAATTAATCATATTGTTTGGGGGCTGTGGTAGGGTTTTATTCCAGTAATATCCTAGCATCCTGGGCAAGCAACAGTCAGATCCAGGATCACTAGTATTTCTGTCAGCAGGTAAAAATGCTTGTAGTCTGAAATTTGACCTTATAGTAACTTCACTTTGCCAGGATCGCATACCCCTCGAAACCATCGTTGTTCTCGCTGCTATTCCGGCTTGTAAGGACATATTGGGACGGAGCTGATATATTTTCTGTTCATCAAATCTTTGCGGAATATTCTGTGTGATAATATTCGGGCAGTTTCCAGTAGTCACCGTTGGTGAATTTGAAAGCCAGTTACCGGCCGATTGGACAGCTTGATTAGTTAAATTGGCACCTAGATTTATCACAGCTACTTGCGCCGGGCCTGATATATCATCGAGTGCATTTCCAAAAGTAACTGCACCAGCAGCTAACAGCCCAAGAGACCCAAAGAATCCAACGATACCTGAAGTATAAGCAGGATTAGGATCTTGAGTACAGCTTATGCCTTCCATATTATTTATTCCGGCAATGAAGTCAAATACAGGTTCTTCGTTGACTCTTTCCTGTACAGACCAGGCGACGGCTATATCTTCACCTATAGCTATTGATCTCTTTGAGCCACTAGCACTGCCTAACTGTGCGCGGACATCGATAGATGAGTTGTATCCCCACCCTATCCGTATATCTTTTGTGCAATCACAATCTGGTATTTCAAATGTGCCGCCGTTACAGAACAGTAGGAATGATTGTATTGCGCGTTGACCTAAACCTGTTTGTTGTGTATTATCTGGAATTGGCATATTGCCGCCGCCGCCAGGGCCATCTTCATTTGTAGGATTATATCCGATTGTTCTACCCCACCACTCATTTCTATCTTCTCTCCACCCATCAGAATAACCAAACCACATCTTTGCAGGGCCTGCATTTTGAGTATAATATTCGAGTTTTCTCGAATCAGTTACATACGTAACTAATCCTGGGCTGATTGTTGCACTTGTTCCATTTGCAGGAACAAAACCAGGGTCGAATATAAAATTCGGAGGAACAGAAACACCCTCACATTCACAGCCTTCATTACTTCTGGCTTGGCTTCCTATAGATATTGGATTCAGTAGCTCCATTACACTTGATGCATCAGCACCCTTATAGTAATATCTCTGAACAAATGATGCGATAGCAAACTCAGGGGCATCTACACTTAGGACAGCAGAGAACTGGCCTGTTTTATTAAAGTCGCCTCTTTTAATCCAGCTTCTAAATGTTCTGTAAAAAGTTGCATCGACTGGAATGAAATCTCCATCAAGATGATTTGTTACAAAATCGGGACCTGAAAAAACCTGCCCCTCCTCGCCAAACGCTAGAACTTTAAAAGTTGCATTATCTGGAAGATTAGTAAATCTATAATAGTTCTCTTCAATTGGATCACTCTGGTAAAGGGCTCCATTATTATCCTTGGCGTATATGACAGTAGGAGGTGTAGCTTCTTTAAGGCTTTTTACATACAGATAGCATTGGTTATCACCCCTTATTTTTAGGGGGTAGGGTACACTTAGCTGAACGTGTGGACGGTCCATTTCTGAGGACCTTAGTATTTCCGATAAATTAGCCTCTTGACCACTAAGAAGACTAGCACTAAAAAATAGTAGAAAGAAGGTTAAATAGAAAGGAGAAAGGAGAAAGGAGAAAGGAGAAAGGAGTTTTCATGTGTAATTGTGATTTAATTGCTAACAAATATATTCTGAATAAATTAATAATCCAAATATCGTGTTGAATAAATTTAAAAATACAAACTATCCCCCAGCACCTCCGCAAACTGATCTGGTGTGCAAGCAAACGGCCTAGTGCCCATCAATGCCAGCTCTTCGGCAACTTCCTTATCGTAAGCAGGGGTACCAGCATCGCTCAGGGCGAGCAACGGAATAAATCGACTCCCCGACTGAATGATGCGCTGGGCACTAGCCAGCAGACCTTTGATGGAACCGTTTTCATAGAGATCGCTGACGAGGATGCAGACCGTATCATTGGGCCGGTCGTTGAGCTGTTCGGCATAGCGCAGGGCTCGACCTATATCGGTGCCGCCCCCTAGTTGTATGGCAAAGAGCAAATCGAGGGGGTCGGGTAATTCGGCGGTCAGGTCTACTACACTCGTATCGAAAGCGACGACCTTGGTCTCCAAACTCGGAATGCTGGCGAGTATGCATGACATTACGCTGGCGTAAACGACTGATTCGGCCATAGAGCCCGACTGGTCGATGAGCAAGATCACCCGCTTGAGCGAACGTTTGCCGCGGGCATCCCCGCGCAGGTTGATGGGCAGGACCGTCTTGTACTCCGGTTGGTAGTGACGCAAGTTGGCCCGTATGGTCTGGTGCCAGTCTATATCGCTGGGTCTGGGTCTTCGGTTGCGAGTGGCGCGCCGCCGTCTACCTTCCAGTGCCTGACGTAGGGGTTCGCGGAGGCGTTTCTCGATTTGTTTGACGACCCGTTGCACCACCATTCTAGCGGTTTCTTTGCTGTGGTCGGGCAATACGTTTTTTAGACTCAGCAAAGTACCGATCAGGTGAACGTCTGGTTCTATCGTTTCCAGCAACTCTGGTTCGAGTAGCATTTGGTGGAGGCCTAACCGATCTATAGCGTCTCGCTGTAAGAGCTGAACCACCGAACTCGGAAAGTACTTTCGGATATCGCCGAGCCATCGATTTACGTTGGGCGAAGAGCTTCCCAGGCCAGCACGCCTATCGCTATCGTAGAGGGCCGCCAGGGTATCGTCCATACCCTTTAGCTTGCCCTCCAGGTCCATGTCTCCGGCGGGGTCGGCTGCTTTGCCCAAGATCAGGCGCCATTTGACCAGATCGTCTGTAATGGTGGTTGCGTTTACTTGACTATGAATGCTTCGTCTAGCACGTCGCCGTCGAATTCTTTTGGCGTATTGCCTTCTGTATGCTCATAAACGGCCGTAAGAAAGACCTGGCGGGCAGCACTATTGACAACAATGGTCAGCAAGACCGTAAGTACAGCAGCCAGCACACCTACTGCTGGGTGAAAAGCATAGCCGAATAGCACGCCTATAACCGCGGCACTCAGCATACCGAGCAGGGAGAAAATACCCAAGCTGAAACCCACACCGATGGACTCGCCCCAGTGGTTTTTCATCGTTCTGGAAGATCGCTTCAGGGCCTCGATCGGACTGATGTCTTCCGCGACGAGTGCGGGTACCACAAAGTAAGTTGCCAGCGACCATGCAAAGCCGAGAAGTCCAGAGACCCAGCTGCCCAGCTTATCTTCAATAGCCTGGAGCAGCAAGCCAATGGTAGCAGCCAAACCCGCCCAGGCCAATATCTGTGGAAAGCGACTCACACTAAACGAAAGCCCTTTACGGATGCTGGGCTCACCGCCCTGGAATATGACGCGAGCATTATACACCAGCGCCGAGTTGAAGAAAACGACAATGAAGTAAGTCACCAGGTAAAAGACGAAGGTGGCACCCCAGAAAACCAAGTCTCCGGCTTCTTCCATTTTTACAATTATAGATTCGATTATCTCTGGGTCAAAGCCCGTTAGTCCGAGAAAGGCTCCTCCAAAAGAAAGCAGGATAAGCAGCATGCTCAGACCCGAAAGGATAGGGAAGAGCAGTAGTTTCGGGTGGTCCTTGATGAGGCCAAGGCTGCGAATGCCCAGTGTCCAACCGAGTGATAGGCGATCAAAGATTTTCATAATCTCAATAAGATTGAAGGGTGATTAATGAGACTAAAGTAACCTCAAATGTTGGAATAGGCCTCTTTTTTCGATGAACCTAGCGTTGATTTCGGCCAATACCTACTTCGGAAGTCCTGAACAAGGAAGCAGTTACGCGGTTGGCATATAGGTTGATTACACCACATCTCATTTTTATGAAAGACTCATCGAATGTTTCCGGGTTTCAAATACTGCTAAAGATCACGGGCACAATTGCGGCCTTCTTACTGATCATGGTCGGCCTGGTGCTATTTGGATACGGTGGCTACGAGGGCGTTATGTCAGTAAAGACCATCTTGTTTGACATTCGCAGCGAGGAGAAGATCATCTCATCGGTCCTTAAGAAGGTGGACATTATTTTTCTAGGACTGGTTATCCAAATTCTCGGTATAGGAATCTATGAGCTTTTTGTTGCCCCGCTGGAGAATCTACCCAAGTGGCTGATCTTTAAAGACTTCGATCAGTTGAAGCTGTTGCTCATTAAGGCATCGATCACGGTGGTTGGTATTTCCTTCACCGGTCGAGCCGTCACCTGGACGGGCGGGGAAAGCATCGCTTACTACGGTCTGGGGATTGCTGCCATCATTGCTGCGCTGACCTATTTCATACAGGTAAAATCGGAGAGTAAGAAGGCGTGATAGAGCCTGCTTAAGTAATTTTAATTGGCAGCAAAAGGGTCGAAATCGAAGCTAATGGCACCAGATTCAAGTAGTGTTTTTTTCTGGTCTGGCAAAAGATAGATGATCTTTGCAGCTTGATCGTAGCTGGGTAGAAAATAAAATTTGCCGGGTAAGTTTACTTGCCTAACCACTTTGTCGATTGCCTCATAGAAATAGGGATCAATCCAGTCATTGTCTATTTTGAACTGGAACTTAAATTTTTTGCCCTGACAGGTAAATGAGAGATCAGCTATATTACTTGCTCCTATTGGAAAGGAATCCTCTATATTTTTCGGGTTGAAGTCCCCTCTTGATATTCGACCGTATTCATTTGTGAGTTCGCCGTACGGATTGGTTAGATTCCCGAGTTCTTGATCAAAATGTAGAATTAAGTCTGGAATATATTTCAATAGGTCATTGATAGAGGAATGTCGATTTTCTTTGACTCCTTGATATGCCAACTTGAGCTGATGCTCGGTTAAATGGCCGAAAAGCCCAGCCTTTTTGTATGCTTTGAGTGTACTATTTATTCTCTTCTTGGAAAAGGTATTCGTGAAATCTTCACGACTCACATCAAAATATTCACGGTATTCCCGAATGCACTCGGCTTGATCTTTGGTGAGGGCAACTATAGCAAAGGCTTCCTTATCTACGAGTTTGTTTTTTTTGAACTTGAGTAAGTGCAATCGATATGCAGACTCTTGGTCGATTAATATTTTATTGAAAATTTGATAGAAGGTTCTCTGCTGTAATTTGTCTTTTGAAAAGAAATCTCTTTTGGGGAAGTAGGCCCTCCAATAGCTTCGCTGAACGTATGAGCCTATTTTTGTTTTTATTGATACATAAAAGTCATAAGAAATCAAGCCTGGTGAAATATTAGACTCTTTTTCTTTAACGGAAAATTTAAAAGCCTCATAGGCCAATTCTGGTAAAATAGTTGAAATCTGCTTGTGAATAATTGGCAAATAGTCTTCAGGATTATCGGAGTATTTGCTCAAATCGAAATAAACGGCTCGTTCAAAATAGGGTATGAGTCCTCGGTAATTGATTATCCGTCTTCTGTTGATAGCTTTTACCAGGTCAGGATGTCTTGACTCTATGATGCCGCAAGATTTCCATTTTTCAATAACAGGAAGAACCTTACTCGGTGCGAGAGATGAAAATATTTCTAGTTTGTCTATGAGCCAATCGAGCATAAGTGTTGAATGTGCAAAGTCGCCAGATGCTATCTTTTTAGTAATAATTTCGTGGAAGGGTGTCTTACTGGATTTAAAACTATTAAAAAAGTTCCACAAACCCAGAAAAGACAGCGAAACCATTCCTGGCCCGGTCATGGCCGGTATTTAGATGGATATCAGAAGCAAGCTGAGAAGGAAATATGGGTTGAGTATTTGGCATTTGGAAGTGTTGAAGTAAAGAGGCACTAGGCTAAAAAGGGTGGTAAGACAGCTAGAACAGTTGTAATTGCTGGATGAATATTGTAAGACGAGAAAAAAACCTCTAGGAGGTTGATAGTTGTGGTCTAGAATATTTTCTGGCACCTCTACTTTGCTCTTTGGTTTATAAATAAACACAGCAACTATAGACCAAACAGAAAAGCATATACTAAGGACCAGCAACCAGTTTGGAATCATGAATAGATACAATATATCTCCAACAATCTGATGATATAATCTAGAGGAACAGGTGTAAATATTCCAGATGTTAATTAGAATTAAGATAAAGTTGATGACTTGTCTAAGATTCATCATTGACTACAAGCAGGTATATTTGACAAACCATTCAGGAATGATAATGGCCAAAATTGATAAAATAAGAGCAGTAATTCCCTTCAAAGGCTCTTTAGGCTGGCTCGTAGCTTTTTTATAGTCTAAGATGTTGATCTGGTCTTTCTCGGCTCTTGGAAAGGAAAATACTATTACAAATAAAGAAAGTCCTAAGGCAGAAATAAAAATCCAATCGGGATAGTAAAAATTTGGAGGCCTAATTACAAAGTAAGAACTGTATAACCATAATAGCCTGAATAAGATATTTATTCCATTTATGGCAACAAGAAAAGATCTAAAATATTTATCGATCGAGTTAATAAGCTAGTATTTCAGATATCACTTCCCTCAACCTCTCCTCCCCCAAAAACTGCTTCTCCAATTCCGCGTTGAAGGGCACGGGGGTGTCGAGGGAGGCGACTCGGCGCACGGGGGCATCCAGCAGCTCGAAGCAATGTTCGCCTATCCAGGCGGCCAGCTCGCCGCCGGGACCGCCGGTAAGGGTCGCTTCGTGTAGCACCAGGGCACGGCTCGTCTTGGCGACGGACCCTCGAACGGTATCGTAATCGATGGGAGCCAGGCTGCGCAGGTCGACGATATCAGCAGAGACGTTCATTTCCTCGCAGGCGCGTAAGGCCCAGTGTACGCCCATGCCATAGGTGATGATGCTGAGGTCTTCCCCCTCGCGGGCCAGGGCCGCTTTCCCGATTTCGGTCGTGTAGTAGCCGTCAGGCACCTCGCCAATCAGGCTGCGATAGAGGGCCTTGTGCTCGAAAAAGAGGACAGGGTTGGGATCGGCCAGGGCGGCAGCGAGCAAACCTTTGGCATCGGCCGGGTTGCTGGGGTAGACGATTTTCAGGCCGGGGACATTCAAGAACCAAGCTTCCATCGTTTGTGAGTGATAGGGGCCAGCTGCCACGCCACCGCCTACGGGCATGCGCACAGTTACATCGGCATGGGTACCCCAGCGGTAATGTTGCTTAGCCAGGTTGTTGACGATCTGGTTGAAGCCACAGCTCACAAAGTCGCCAAATTGCATCTCAACCATGGCCTTGCCGCCAGCAATAGAATAGCCCAGCCCTATACCCACAATGGCGCTCTCGCACAGTGGTGTATTGCGCACGCGATCGCGCCCGAACTCGTCTACGAAGCCATCGGTGATCTTGAAAACGCCACCGTATTCTGCTATGTCCTGACCCATAAGCACGAGGTCGTCGTGGCGGCGCATGCCCTCGCGCAGTCCGTCGGTAATGGCATCGATAAAGCGCATTTCGGTGGTGGAGCCACTGGCCGCAACAGGGTCCGGGATAGCCGCAAATCTGTCGGCCAGTTCCCCTTCTACATCGGGAGTTACTGATGGCGCTTTGGCGGCGAGGGCTAAGGCGTCTTCGATTTCTTTTTTAATGGACTTCCGTAAGATGGATATATTTTGTGTTGATGAAATTGAAACTCCATCAACACAAAAATTAATATATTTTTCGACCGGGTCGCGCTCCTGCCAAGCTTTGATCAGCTCTTTGGGTACGTACTTTACGCCGCTGGCTTCCTCGTGACCGCGCACGCGGAAGGTGCGGGCTTCGATCAGGATGGGCTCTGGGTTTTCGCGTATTTCGGCGGCTAGCTTAGATATGGTCTGGTAGACCTCCAGTACGTTGTTGCCATCTATGCTCAGGCTGCGCATGCCGTAGCCTAGCCCGCGGTCAGCCAGACTTTGGCAGGCATATTGCTCACTGACGGGTGTGGATAGGCCATAGCCGTTGTTTTCGATGACGAAGATGACGGGTAGCTTCCAAACCGAGGCAACGTTGAGCGCCTCGTGGAAGTCGCCTTCGCTAGTACCTCCGTCGCCGGTGAAGGCTAGAGCGACCTTTCCTTCTTCCTTCATTTTATTCCACATAGCCACGCCCGACGCCAGCGCGAGCTGCGGCCCCAGGTGAGAGATCATGCCCACGATGTGATGCTCGGGTGCCCCAAAGTGAAAGCTGCGGTCCCGCCCATTGGTATAGCCCGAGGGTTTGCCCTGCCACTGCGCGAATAGTCGCTCTAAGGGAATATTCCGGCTGGTGAATACCCCCAGATTTCGGTGCATGGTGAAGATGAATTCGTCTTCGTGTAGTGCTGCCGTACAGCCCACGCTGATGGCCTCCTGCCCAATGCCCGAAAACCACTTAGAGATAACCCCCTGGCGAAGCTGTTTGAGCATCTTCTCTTCGATGAGTCGGGGCCGCAGGAGTTGAGTCAACAGGCTGCGCAGGGTGTCGTCGCTGATCCCCGTTCGGTCGAATTGGATAGGCGAGAGGGATGTTTTTTCGGCTGTTTTTGTCATGAGTGGTTGGAGTTACTCGTATAGTAGGCGTGTAAAGGAGGCGGTTTAAAATCAGGCTAGTACGTATATGTTCATGGATTAAAATATTAGTCTGTTTAGGTCAGCAGCCCCAGCTCCTTCTTCCAGGCCTTCCGCTCTTTTCCATTGAAGCGTATATTGGGCAGTTGAACAGCTTGGGCAGAGCGGCTTAGGTTTTTGAAGTTGCGACATTTGGTAGAGCAGCAGTTCTCCATCTTTTCGGCGCATTCTTCGCACTGGATGAACAGCAGATGGCACTGAATATTTGCGCAATCTATCTGCCTATCGGTGGGTTTTCCGCATTGGTGGCAATTGCTGATCACCTCACTACTAATGCGCTCACCCAGTCGCTCGTCGAAAACGAAGTTCTTGCCTTTGAATTTATTTTCCAGTCCCTGCTGCTCGCACTGGCGCGTGTATTCTATGATGCCTCCGTCTATCATATGCACCTTCTCAAATCCTTTATGGAGGTAGTAAGCACTGGCTTTCTCGCACCGGATTCCGCCTGTGCAGTACATAATGATGTCTTTGTCTTTTTGGTCTTCGAGCAGGTCTTCGACCATCGGCAGACCCTCGCGGAAGGTAGACATATCTGGGGTGATGGCTCCCTCGAAATGACCGACCTCGCTCTCGTAGTAGTTGCGCATATCTACGACGATGGTTTCGTCTTTTTCCATTAGGTGGTTCACCGCTTGTGCATCGAGGTGGCTGCCGCGGCGTGTTACATCGAAGCTATCATCGTCTAGACCGTCGGCCACGATCTTTTGGCGGACTTTGATCTTGAGCTTAAGGAAAGATTTGGCCTCGGCTTCGATGGCGATATTCAGGCGTAGGTTTTGTAGAAAGGGAATCTCTTCCAGCGCATTCCGAAAGTCATCGAGCTTTTCGGTAGGCAGTGAGATTTGACCGTTTATTCCTTCTTTAGCCACATAAATTCGCCCTAGGACGCCCAGCTGAGACCAGCGGGTGTATATCTGATTGCGAAAGAGGCCAGGCTGCTCAATATGTGCATACCGATAGAATGAAAGTGTCGTGCGGTGGAGACCTTCTTCGGCCAGGCGGGCTTCCAGCTCTTCCTTCGAGAGCAGGTTGCGCAGTTCTTTAGGATACATGGTGGTTCGCTTTTCAAGTTGCAGGCTTGGCTCGGTCATTTCTTTTCAAGCATATCGAAAAAAGAGATAGCCGGGCAGCGTAGTGCAAAGGTAAGCAGACTGCTGCTAAAACGGTACATTTGCAGTCTTATGGGAAATCCTAACTCAGAAATGATCAAGCAGGAAATTCACCAGTTCATCCTTCAGGCACTAGCCGAAGATGTAGGCCCTGGTGATTTTACCAGCGAAGCGACCATACCTGCTGATAAGCGAGACACGGCTCGACTGCTCGTAAAAGACGTAGGTATTTTAGCTGGGGTAGAAGTGGCTCGACAAATATTCGAGCACGTAGACCCCACGGCGGAGTTCGACCAGCGGATGGAAGATGGACAACAAATGTATGTAGGCGATGAAGCTTTCTTCGTGACCTGCAATACTCGTGCCTTACTCCGTGCCGAGCGGCTTGTGCTCAATACCATGCAGCGTATGAGTGGTATTGCTACATTAGCCAATCGCTATGCCTTTGAAGTAGAGGATCTACCGGTCAAAGTGTTGGATACGCGAAAGACCACACCCAATTTACGATTCCTCGAAAAGTGGGCGGTTCGCCTTGGTGGCGCATACAACTATCGCGACGGTCTTTACGACCGCATCATGATCAAAGACAACCATGTAGATGCGGCTGGCGGCGTAGGTAAAGCAGTGGAGCGTGTACGTAACTTTCTGGCAGAAAACGACATGCAAATTCCTATGACTGTCGAAGTACGTAATCTTTCTGAACTGGAGGAGGTGCTGGAATTAGGATATACAGACCGCGTTATGCTCGACAACTTCGAGCTGCCCATTCTGGCCGAAGCTGTCCAGCACGTAGCCGGTCGCTGCGAGACAGAAGCTAGTGGCGGAATAACCCTTAATACCATAAGGGAAGTCGCCAAGACGGGAGTAGACTATATCTCAGTAGGTGCGCTTACCCACTCGGTGATGAGTTTGGATTTGAGTTTGAAAGTCGTCAAGTAGAAGTTGTTGGCGAATAAAATTACCGGTAGCCACTACTTAAAAGCCTCTTCCAGGTGCGATTGTAACTCCATCCAGCTCGCTTGATCGGCCTCTTTATTATAGGCTAGGGGTAGACCAAATTCTTCCCCTTTTGCGTCTGCACCTGGATCGGTGAAGGCGTGTACAGCACCATCGTAAGCAATATACTCATAGGGGATACCCAGATTGTCGTACTTCTTATTGAAGTTGGCAATGTCTTCTGGCTTGATGAAGGGATCATCTGCGCCATTGCAGACCAAGATGTTTGCTTTCACGGTCTCTGCCGTTTCGGGCCATACGGGTAGCGTGAGTCCTGAATGAAAAGCGGCTACGGCATCGAGATCATAGCCTGCATTTGCCATAGCTAGTGACACGCTACCGCCGAAGCAGTAGCCTATGGATGCCATCTTATCGGCGTCGGCCTGCTCTTGCTGTTTTAGAAAATCGAGGGCTGCCTCGAAGCGAGCCTTGGCAATATCTATATTGCCCATGACCGACATGGCAAAGGTGCCGGCATCTTCAGGGTGGGTGGCGAGTTGGCCGTCACCATACATATCTACAGCCAGGGCTACATAACCCAACTCAGCTAGCATGTCGGCTCGGCCGCGGGCATAGTCGTTATGACCCCACCACTCATGTATGACGAGTACCCCTGGGCGTGGCCCATCGAATTTATTGCTATAAGCCAGATAGCCGTTCATAGTCGTGCTATCGGTTTCATAGCTTACTTCTTGTCCGATTACGCCTGCTTCGTTGGCTTGTGGAGCTTCGGCTTCTGTATCCACTCCTTCGTTGCTTCCCTGGCTTTGCTTAGCGGGTTTATCTAATCCGCAGGCAGTTAAAAATAGAATAAGTAAGAGTGTATTAAGGATGGTTCTCATTTTAAATTTATTATTCAATAACCAAAAGACTAGATTTCTCTAGTTCTTGTAAGCGTTATATAGAAGTGCGTCTTTTATGTTTTGCTCGGAGACGTAAGGGAAGTCATCCGTAATTTCTTCAAAAGTCATACCCGACGCTAGCCAGCCGAGAATGTCTTTGACTGTTATCCTGAGTCCAGCTACACATGGTTTACCCGAGCGTCTACCTTCCATGACAGTAATGCCAGGAAAGATTTCCTTCTCGTCTTTATGGAGTTCAGCCATTTTTGATGTTTAATTATCTAAATAACGATTAAATAAATAGAAAGTTACGAAGCCACGAGCAAAGCTCTTCTAACTGTGGTCTAAGACTTCCAGAAGAGACCTAAAACTCACAAACTGCTCCTTGTACCGAGTATCGTGCATAGTCTGATGAGCGAAAGCGTGCTTTTGCTGGTAAAGCTGGAAGGTGGGCTGATTGGCTATCATGAACTGGAGGGCGTATGTGATACCATCACTTTCATCAACACCTTTGAGGCGTGAAAAAAAGAAGCTCTCGAAGAAGCCAGAATCCATTAAATGTGGGATGTAGGCTTGTTTCATCCACCCTAGCCATTCTTCGTGAGCGTTATGGTCTATCTTAATGGTGACGTTATAAAGTAACATGTCGCGAAGGTAGGATTAATCCTCTTTCACTAAGCCGTATCGCAACGAATCATAATACTTTTCACCCTTTACGAAGCCGAGTTTTAGACGCCCTTCAAAGGTGAATCCACTTTTTTCAAGGACCCTTGCAGAAGCAGGATTGTGGCTCATTACCTCTGCGTATATCCGGATAACTTCTGGTCTAGAAAAGCCAATCGGTATCATCTGCTCAATGGCCCAGCTTACGATTCCCCGGCCCCAGTAGGGCTCACCCAACCAATAGCCTAGCTCCATCTCGTGACGATGAACATCTGCCTTGGTGTGGAGGCCTATACTCCCTACCAATTTTCTATCAAGGCATATTGCCCGGATGATGTCTCCCTTATCTCCCTTGGTAAAAGTGTCGAAGTATTTCTCGGCATCCTCTGGCGCGTAGGGATGTGGAAACATGTCAGTGAGAAAGCCTGCTATTTTTGGATTGTTGGCTAGCTCGGCGATTCTCTCAAAATCGGATCTATTCCAAGGACGAAGAGATAAATTCATTGTCTTCTTCTTTCTGCCAATTTTCAGTTTTTAGATTCTTTATACGATGAAAGTGTTTAGTGTTGTTAGTGACCAAAATCATATCATCATTAAGAGCAGTTACACCTATGAAGATGTCCATATCAGGGAGAGTAGTGGCGTAGCCACTAAATATTGTTATCTTTGAGGATGGCCGAACTCCTTCCCCTACCTCAACTAGTCGAAAAGATACTGAAATCTGGTAAGATTAGCCGAAGTCAATCACAGCGATTAAGTGTGATTAATAGTATGATC
>JBCCPC010000086.1:0-13324 GCA_039025055.1 Bacteroidota bacterium
GCATGTGGTAGCCGATGTCAATATGGATGATAACATCAACGTACTGGATGTGGTGCACATCCGCATGGTGATCATGGGTCAGACGCCGACCTATCCGGCGGGTCCGACCTGGCGCTTTGTGGATAGAGACTACGAGTTCTCTAGCGATGCCGATGACTGGTTGACGGAAGTCTTCCCCGAGGTATACAATGCCAATGACCTGGCCGGCGACATCTTGAATGCGGACTTCTACGCCCTGGAGATGGGTAATGTATCCGAGGGAGTGATCGCCGATGCGGGCTTGCGTCCGGGTGACTACGATGCCAGAAGTGTGATCCGTATGCAGACCGAAGAATTGCAGCTGAGTGGTGGTAACACCTACGAAGTGGGCTTCACCGCCGAGCAGCTCTACGGACTGCAAGGCACACTGGAGCTGCAAGCGGGTCTGGAGCTGGTGGATATCAGCTACGGGCTAGCCACGGCACAGAACGTGAATCTGGAGCGTGCTGCCGAAGGGGTAATCACCTTCAGCTGGGATGATGCGGAAGCATTAGCTAACTCGTCAAACGAGGCCAGAGGCAACTCGGCTGACGAGGCGTCGAGCTTATTCACCCTAAGCGTGCGCGCCACCGTAGACGGTTCTCTAAGCGACCTACTGAGTCTGACGGACCGCATCACAGGAGCTGAGGCCTACCCACTAACGGGTGGCGTCTCGGACTTGGTGCTGGACTTCGGTACGGCAGTAAGCACGGCAGACGAGTTCGCTTTGGGTCAGAATGCGCCCAACCCGGTAGATGGCTTCACGCAGATCAGCTTTACGTTGCCCGAAGCGGAAACAGCCATACTGACGGTACGCGATGTGCAGGGTCGCACCATATTGGTACACAAGATCGAAGCAGCAGCGGGTACGAACGTACACCAGCTGGATCGCAGCGAGATCGGTGCCAGTGGAGTGTACAGCTACACCTTGGTAGCGGGCAAGCACTCGGCCACCAAGCAGATGATTATCAGGTAAATATTTGTAGCGCGAAGCACTACAAATACAGAAAGTAAAAGAGGCCGTCTCATAAAGAGATGGCCTCTTTTACTTTATATAGTGCTGTGTGTTTTATCTAAGCTTGACTTTAGCCCATAGGGCTAAAGTCAAGCTTAGAATATGGGGAGGCAAGGCTCGAAAATAGTCTTCAAGAGTTGTGATCCAAATCAGATGAGTTTGCTTCCTCATTCACTCTTACCTCAAGACTACCGCAAACCGGCTTGGCTTACCGCTGGGATAAACGCCTTCGATCATAATCATTTTACGATCATCGTCATTTACGATGTTTTCCAATTCATCAACGCTATCGATACTTTCGCCATCGATGCTCGTAATAATGAAACCTTCTTGTATGCGGGTTTGATCTTGGATAGCACCAGAACCAATGCGCTCTATCTGAAGACCGCTATTGATCTCAAGCTCAGCAGCCAATTCTCTATCAACAGGACCAAGTTCGATACCAAGATCTTCAATACCAGCGAGCTCAGCAGTCTGTGGCTGTCCAGTGGCAGCTTTTAAAGTAGCAGTGATGTCCATTTCATCACCACCTCGTACTATGGTCAGGCGTACGGCATCACCGGGTCTCCTGCGACCGAGTTGCTCAAGTAGTTCGCTATTACGAAGGGTAGACACATCGTCGATAGCAATAACGACGTCTCCTTCCCGTAGACCTGCCTCATCAGCGGCACTGCCGTCATTGACCCCTGAGATAAGTACGCCATTGTCACGATCTATACCGCGTTCGCTAGCTAGGTCTGAGTTAAGCTCTACAATACTAGCACCGAGATAACCGCGTTGTACACTTCCGAACTCGCGTAAGTCCTCAACAACTTTAGCTACAATCTTGGAAGGAACGGCAAAGCTATAGCCTGCAAACACACCAGTAGGAGAACTGATAGCCGTATTGATACCTACCAAATCACCATTGATGTTTACTAGTGCACCACCACTATTGCCAGGATTGACCACGGCATCAGTTTGTATGAAAGACTCGATGGCATACTGAGACCGCCTGCGCAGAATATCGATACTACGGCCCTTAGCAGATACAATGCCGGCAGTAACCGTATTAGTTAAACTGAAAGGATTGCCAACAGCTACGACCCATTCACCTACCTTGACCTCATCGCTATCTGCAAATTTGATGGTGGGTAATTGCTCTCCGTCGATTTTGATCAGGGCCACATCCGTCGTTTCATCAGTACCGATAACTTCAGCTTCGTAAGTGCTTTGGTCATTGAGTACGACTTCTAAAGTTTCAGCTCCTTCAACAACGTGATTATTAGTAACGATGTAGCCATCGGGGCTGATGATAACACCGGAGCCGCTGCCCTCTTGAAGAGGTCCTTGACCGGGTTCTCCTAGTTGGTCGTCGAAGCCTGGCCCAAAGAAATCTCGGAACATATCAGGAATACGGCCGCCATTTTGACCTCGTGAGCTACTTACCCGACTAGCAGACTTGATGTGTACGACTGCGGGTAGTGCGCGATCTGCGGCTATGGTGAACCCGCTGGCCGGAACAACATCAGTGCGATCCGCAGGGTCAGTGAGGTTTGAAAATTGGACGACGGGTTCTTCTGCCGGTCGCACGTAGCGGGTTTCACCCCAACCAAGCTGACTGGCACCCACCAAAACGATTATGCCACCTATAACGGCAGCAAGTGTAATACCAAGGTATTTGTTCATGAAAAGTAAGTTTATGAGAGAAAAGGATTTGCGCTATAAAGACGCAATGGAATGGCGCAAGGTTGTAAAACTACTTGTTAAGAGCAGCCAGTAAGCTAATTTTTCACTAAGCCTTAACTCACTCGCCCCATCGATAAGACTCGATGTCGAAGCCAGCTAGGTCGAGCACGCGATCTACTACGGTAAGTGCCAATTCTTCCTTGGTGCCAGCTTCGCCGTAGAAGCTGGGAATAGCCGGGCAAATGATAGCACCCGCCTCGGTAAGAGCTGTCATATTTCTTAGATGCACCAGGCTGAGTGGCGTTTCTCGGGGGACTACAATGAGCTTTCGCCTCTCTTTGAGTACGACATCAGCGGCACGCGTCATCAGGTCGTTACTGATGCCTGCATTGATACGACCGATTATACCCATACTCGACGGGCAGACGATCATGCAGTTGTATTTTGCCGAACCGGAAGCAAAAGGCGCATTAAAATCTCGCTTACCGTAGAAGTCGAACGGATAGTCTTTCCAAGATTCTTTGCCGAGCTCCAGCTTCCAGTTGATCTTGGCGTTATCGCTAATGACCACGCCTACACGCTCCCATTGGCTATCCAATTCTGCTAGGCGGTCCATGAGTAACTTAGCGTAGATACTACCGCTGGCACCGGCAAGGCCAAGAACAATTTTGTGCATGAACTATAAAAGGATAGTTGAGGTATAAGTTTAACAGGGATTGTTTTCTTCTGCCTCGTGCGGAGGAAAACGAATATTCATTCTAACCAGAAATATGTGAGATATTTGCACCCTCAAATTCAGAAGATGTCATACAAAAACCTACAAGTAGAAGAGCGAGAAGGGGTAGTATATCTCATGCTCAACCGGCCGAAGGCTCTCAATGCGCTGAACCGGGAAATCATGGCCGAGTTAGGCCAGTTCTTCAAGACAGATTTCGCTGATCGCCAAGATATTCACGGGGTGATCATGTACGGAAGCGGTGAGCGCGCATTTGCAGCCGGTGCGGACATTAAAGAATTCTTAGGTATGGCCAAGCAGGGTAGAGGTCAAGAATTTGCAGAGCAAGGTCAAGCGGTCTTCTTCGCTATAGAGCAGTTTCATCGGCCGGTTGTTGCAGTAGTAAATGGCTTTGCACTCGGTGGCGGATGCGAGCTATCTATGGCTTGCCACATGCGTATAGCTACGACATCGGCTCGCTTCGGACAGCCGGAGGTCAATCTCGGTATTATTCCCGGTTTCGGAGGTACCCAGCGACTTTGTCAGTTGGTGGGCAAGGGTAAAGCCTTGGAACTCATCTTGACCGGAAATATGATCGACGCCGAAGAGGCTCATAGAATAGGCCTGGTCAATTACGTACTGGCTGATGTAGATGCCGCTATGGCTAAGGCCAATGATCTGCTGGAAGCCGTAAGCAATAAAGGCCCGTTAGCTATAGAGCAGTCCATCTTCAGCGTAAATGCCCACTATAGCGATCCTGGTTCTGGTTTTAAAATCGAGGCAGAAAGCTTCGGCAAGACAACCCGCAGTGAAGATTTTATAGAAGGTGCTTCGGCCTTTGTCGAGAAGCGTGAGGCCAACTTTACCGGCAAGTAAAACCGTATGTCCAAGTACAATAACGATATCTTCTTAAGAGCCGCCCGAGGAGAGCAGACCGATCGGCCACCCGTTTGGCTGATGCGGCAGGCAGGCCGAATATTGCCACAATACCGCGCCTTACGAGCCAAGCTCAGCGGCTTTAAAGAGTTGGTCTCCACGCCTGAGTTAGCAGCAGAAGTTACAATACAGCCGGTAGATGAATTGGATGTCGATGCAGCCATCATTTTCAGCGACATACTGGTCATTCCCGAAGCACTGGGGCTCGATTATGAAATGGTAGAGAAGGTTGGCCCTCGATTTCCGGAGGTCATCAACTCGCGAGCAGACATCGACCGATTGCGCCCAGCCGCAGATGCGCCCGCTCACCTCACCTACGTATACGATGCGCTCGATGCCACGAAAAAAGGACTGGATGGGCGTATACCCCTCATTGGTTTTGCAGGGGCACCCTGGACCATCTTCGCCTATATGGTCGAGGGCGGAGGCAGCAAGACCTTCAGCCGGGCCAGGGCCATGCTACATCGTGAACCCGTACTATCGCATCAGCTACTGGAAAAGATAACCGAAGCCACTATCGGTTACTTGAATCAGAAAGTTGCTCACGGCGCAGACCTCATACAACTATTCGACAGCTGGGCAGGCTTGCTATCGCCCGGTCTCTACACCACCTTTGCGCTGCCATACATGAAAGAAATCACCCGCGCCTTAGATGCTGTACCGGTCACGCTATTTGCTAAAGGAGCTGGCTTTGCGACTTCGGAATTGATCGATGCAGCACCGGCGGTCATTGGGCTCGATTGGACGGCCCGACCTGCGGAAGTACGAAAAAGATATCCGAATCAAGTGCTGCAAGGTAATCTCGATCCCGCCCAACTGTATGCTAAACCCGCCGAAATCGAGCAGGCTACCCGGCGCATGATCGATCAATTCGGCAGTCGGCATGTTGCAAACCTCGGCCATGGTGTTTATCCCGACACACCGCTCGATGGCGTGAAGGCTTTTGTGCAGACTGTGAAGAATTACCGATATTAGTAGACTGAAAACTGCATATGCTACCTATTAAGCTAGACCGTGATTTGGTCTTTTTCGACATTGAAAGCACAGGCCTGAACGTGGTGACCGATCGCATTATCCAAATCGCGCTCATCAAGTTGAAAAAGGACGGATCAGAACCAGAAGAGCTGGAAATGTTGATTAATCCTGGTGTGCCAATCAAAGCGGAGGCGCAAGCTGTACATGGAATCTCAGCCAAAATGGTTGCGCGTAAGCCCCTCTTCAAGCAGGTGGCCGAGCGACTTATGGCCTTTATTGGAGATGCCGATCTGGCGGGCTATAACTCCAATCGGTTCGATGTGCCGATCTTGCAGGAAGAGTTTCATCGGGCAGGCATCAAGTTTGATATCAGCAAGCGCAGGTTGGTTGATGCACAGCGTATTTTTTACCGCATGGAGCCGCGCACCCTTCGCGCAGCCCTCAAGTATTACACCGGTCAAGAGCTTACCGATGCACATGATGCCCTGGCTGATGTGCGTGCCACTGTAGACGTCTTCAAAGGCCAATTAGCCCACTATGCCGATACCGATTACGTAGACGAAGACGGTAACGTAACACCCAGACCATTGGGGCAATCTATAAAGGAAGTAGCCGAGTTTTGCGCTGATGGCCGCTTTCTAGACGCTACCCACCGCATAAAATACGGGCCCGACGGCACGCCAGTCTTTGCCTTTGGTAAGTACAATGGTCAGCCTGTTGGTAAAACCTGCGCCGAAGATCCCAACTACATGGATTGGATGCTGAAAAAAGATTTTACCGTGCAGGTGAAGGAGCTGGTAAAAAAGCTAACAAAAGCGTATAAAGATCAAGAATTATGAAAATTTTAATTTTCATAATTCTTTTAATACTCACCTCCTGCTACGAACCCATCGACGGCTGCCTGGATCGCAACGCTACTAATTTTGATGTGTCGGCAGATTTCCCCTGCAGCGGCGATGAGTGCTGTACTTATCCGCGACTAGCCTTGCGGGCCACTGCCTTTTGGGGCGATGAATTCATGCGCTTCGATACCGTATATGAAGACGGAGCGGGAAATGAATTCCAGCTGGTGCGTTTTCGGATGTATCTGACGGAAATCGAATTGCCAATCACGGGTGCTGCGCCGCTTGTACCCCTTGACTCGGTGGAGATGCGTGTTGTCAATTCACCTGGCGATACGATCACACAAACACTCAATAGCAATCTGGTACTTTTCGACCAGATGGGAGGAACGGCTAGCTTGCAGTCAGTCGGCAATTTCACAGAAACATTCGAGCCCAGTGAATTGGACTTTAGGCTGGGTATGCGCGATCCATACCGATCAGTCGTGCCGGAGAGCCTGCCCAGTAACCATCCATTAGCGCGGCAGGAGGGGCTGCTCAATTTTAGCGATGGCAATGGCTACATATTGGCCAAGATCGAGTACCAGCTGCCCGATGTTTTTCCTGGCAGCACATTGACTTTTAATCTTTATGGCGATTTGCCGCAGTCTTTAGAGTTGCCGCCTTTTGGGCCGATAAGCCGGGGTAACAATGTTTTCATAGAGCTCGATATAGACCATAAAGAGCTGTTTGAAAATGTGGATTTAGCTGATAGCAGCACGCTGGCCAATGCTCTTTTATTAGCACTTCCGCAGGTGGTCAGCATTAGCTCGATTGAGGAGGGCTAGATAATTCTGGACTAAATCTTTTTTCCGTCGGCAATAGGACCAATCTATTTGGACTTCGATTCGTTTAATACTGTAGAGCAACTTCGGAAAGCTATAATTCTTCAAACATCCGATATTGCAATTCACGGCTTTATATCCAAAAAACTAAATCCACCAGTATGTCACTTATTCGAACACTCTTCCTCTTTTCTCTTTGCGTCCTCTTTTGGACTTGTACTGACGATGATGCCCCGACCGAAGACGCTACAGTAACCGTCAACTTCAGGGCCACATTCGGCAATGAAGACCTTGAGATTTTCAGCGATCGCTACGACTATGCCGACCAGGATAGTCGGTTGCTCATTTCGCTTTTCCAGTTTTACATGTCCGATTTGCAGTTGGTGCCGACGGATGGTGGTGAGCCGATCACCCTTACTGAGATTGAACTGGTTCGTTGGAACAACAGTACCGATCCTTCCGAGCTGAGCTTCAGCTACGATGGCATACCAGACGGCAGCTACAACATCCAATTTGGCCTGGGTGTAAAGCCGGAGTTGAACAACAGAAACCCGAATGAATTTGCTGCCGATTTCGTGCTTAACGAGAATGAATTTTGGAACGAGAATGCGCGCTATGTATTCACCAAGATCGAGGGTAATGCAGAGCTGGAAAACGACGATATGTTCGACACGGCCCTGTCTTATCACTTGGGTAAGAATGACTTTTACACGACCCTACAGTGGCCAGGAACCGACGCCACTATAGATGTTTCTTCAGAGCTCAACAATGAGGTAGACTTTACCGTAGATATACTTAGAATGATGGCGGAGAGTGAAACCTCATTTACCGATTTTCGCGATGAGGCGAATCAAATCATACACAACCCAAACAGTCCTATTGCGGCTCAGCAGTGGTCTAACTTGCAGCAGGCTATAGCCCTGATTCGATAGCATGTGGCGGGCGGTGGTCTTGTTGTTGATCGGCTTGTGTTGGTTTTTTACGTTCAGCACAGATGATTCTGTAACAACGATTGAAGTAGGATCGGTTGTTGACGAGCCTGCGGACTTTGCCGGTATTCTTTATCCACCGCACAATCCGACTACCGAAGCCGGGTTGGCACTTGGCCGCCGACTTTTCTACGATGCTGGTCTGTCTGCTGATGGGACGGTGAGCTGCGCGAGCTGCCATAAGCCCGAGTTGGCTTTTACAGATGGGAAAGCTATGGCCGTCGGAATAGGTGGCCGACTGAGCCCGCGTAGTTCGCCTAGTCTGACCAACATCGGCTACAATCACTTTTCTTTCTTCTGGGACGGCCGCTCGCCAAGTCTGGAAGAGCAGGCGCTGCATCCATTGACCGATCAGAATGAAATGGGCGGAGCGTGGCCTCAACTGCTGAACCATCTGAAAAACGATGAGTACTATGCCGGTGCATTTGTCGAGGCTTTTGATCTGTCGGGTATTGATGAGATAGCCCCCGAAATGGTGGGTTGGGCACTTGCACAGTTTCAACGTTCCTTGATCAGCTACGAATCGAAATACGATTTGGTGCAAAGGGGAGAAGCTGAGTTTACCGAGCAAGAGCTTCGTGGTTGGGCTATTTTCTTTGATCGAGCGGAAGAGAGCGAACAGTTTGCAGATCTGCCGACGGGGGAGTGTGCCCACTGTCATGCTGCGCCCCACTTCAGTAACCAGCAGTTTTTTAATAATGGGCTGGATCACGCGCCCAACTTGCAAGAATTTATGGATGCGGGTAGGGGAGGGGTGACCGGTTCGGTGTCTGATAATGGGATGTTTCGCACACCTACACTCCGAAATGTGTCACTAACGGCTCCATATATGCACGATGGCCGTTTCGAGACCTTGGAGGAAGTGATCGATCACTACAGCCGCGGTGGCGAGTATGCGCCTAACCGGAGCCCGAATGTGCGCCCGCTGGGTTTTACCCAACAAGACAAATCCGATTTGTTGGTATTTTTACAAACCCTTACGGATGACCAATTTGTTAGGCGGCAGTTAGAAGATGCCCGTTTAGTGGGTTATGAGCTAGAAATTAAGTAGTAATGAATGTAAATCTGAAGTGGTACATCTTGGGTTTGATAGGTTTGGTGGTGTTATTCACCTCATCGGCCTGTGAACCTGATGGCCCTGTGGAGCCGCCCATACCTACCGATGATTTAATTGAAGGGCCGGATGTAGCTACGCCTTACGAGTTGGAAATTGCTTCCTTCCTGCCCAGGCCCCCCGTGGCTAATATGATACCACTTACGGAGGAGGGTATAGAGCTGGGTCGAAGGCTATTCTACGATAAGCTGATGAGCCGCAACAATACCATGAGTTGTGCTTCATGTCATAGGCAAGAGCTGGCTTTTACCGATGGAAGCGATAGGAGTCTTGGTATTCGAGGACTACCTGGCAGGCGAAATGCTATGTCATTGGTCAATCTGATCTACAGCATCAATGGCTATAATTGGGACGGCAGCTCGGCTACCATAGCCGATCAGGCCATTCACCCGGTAGAAGATGTATTGGAGTTAGACAACGACTGGCCATTAGTCTTAGAACGAATCAGGGAAAGTCAGGATTATCCGAGCAGGTTTAGGGCAGCATTCGGCATAGATCGCAAAAGCGAGATCACCAGAGAGTTGGTTACCGATGCCATTGCGCAGTTTGAGTCTACAATCATAAGCGACAATACGCGCTTTGATCAATATACCTACCTCAATGAAGGCTTTCCCACAGAGGATGAGATAGATGGAGCGGAGTTGTTTTTCATAGAGCCGGCAGATACCAATTTATTTCACCCGGGCTGTAGCCACTGCCATAATGCGCCTAGATTCGGAAGAGACGGTTTCTTTAATATCGGCTTGGATTCGATCGTTACCTTAAATGACTTTCCCGATTTAGGCCGGGGAGGTGAGACTGGGGTTGTTTTTGATAACGGCAAGTTTAGAGTGCCCACTTTGCGGAATATCAGCCTTACGGCTCCTTATATGCACGATGGTCGATTCAGAACACTCGAAGAGGTACTGGATCATTATGCCAGCGGCGGGCACCCGGCGGAGAATAAGGATCCACAAATGCGCTTCTTTCCGCTTTCCGATGAGCAAAAGAGGCTACTGATCGCTTTTTTAGAGAGCCTGACTGACGAGGATGTGATCACCGATGAGCGGTTCAGTAACCCGTTTGAAGAGTGATTTTGGTTAGGAAGAGGAAAAAAACAGAAAAACAAGTAAGAATTCTACCTACGGAAGTCTAAATAAAATTCACAATTTAATTCAATTAAATTACTGTTAATCAAACGGTTAGAAATTTTTAAGAGAACGTATTGTCTCACAATATCTCATTTTTGTCTTTCTGTAGCCTTGCATCTTGCCCGATAATTGTATTGTCAAACGAAAGCAAAGGCGGCTAACGAGCCGTTAGCGAAATACACAAAACACAATTCGGTACCGATTAAATGGTAACGAACATTTTCGGACAACAGTCCACACTACGAGAATATTGAGCTTAAGGCTCATTTTCGCAATAATTCATGAGATTACGATTTTAGAGGGTCGTACCATGCTGGGGAGCAAGGTACGACCTATTTTTTTGCGCCAAATCGATATTTCAAGGGCGTGCTTAGTTAGTTATATCTACCGTTTCCTGGCCAAAATATGCCGCCACTTGTCTAATTGCGCATTAAAGTGTTACTTTGCCAGTAGTATATATGCCTTTGCGGCTAATCATACATGCAGCCATGTCTACTCCAAAAAACGGCTGCCAAAAGTGCGATTCTAAATAACCGAGGTCTCCCCTGCTTTGGCTCACCTTTTTTGCTCTTCCCCTTCAGTTGCATTCAAAAAGCAGCACAGCTATGCTGTACTGATCATTCATTCCTTCTGTCAAATGGTGTAGCTACCGGATGCCAGATAAAACGTATTCACTAATAGTATAATCTCATTATGCCAAAAACTATACTCACTAGCCTGCACATCAGTTTTTTGATTTTGTTCGCTCTTTGTACCACCGGCGAGCTATCTGCTCAAATCAATATTGAACTAGACGGGGAAAATCCAATTTGTTTTGGGTTGGCTTCGGGCAGTATTACTTCTACAGTTACTGGCGGTACATTGCCCTACACTTATAACTGGTCTACCGGCGATGAAGAGCCATTTATTCAAAATCTACCTGCCGGAGAGTACAGCCTGACCGTTACAGATGCCAACGGTATGGGAGGTACGGCTACTATAACACTTACCGAGCCACCCATTGTGACGCTGGAGGTAAGTGCCGATCAAAATTGTGAAGCTCCATTTACGCTGACTGCCGACGCAGGTGGCGGCGTTGGTGACTTCATTTACAATTGGAGTACCGGAGACGATACGCCCCAAATCGTAGTAAGCGATGAAATCGAGTATTGCGTCACGGTTGTAGACGGCAATGGTTGTGGCACTTTCGAGTGCATCACGCCCGAATCGAATCCACCCTCCGTGGAGGTAGTCGCTGTCGATGTCCTTTGCTTTGGCGATGAAAACGGAAGCCTCACGGCTACAGGCAATGGTGGCACGCCACCCTATACCTTCAGCTGGAGTAATGGCGATAGTGGTGCTACGATCAATAACCTCGGTCCTGGCGTTGTCACGGTTACATTGACCGATGCCGCGGGCTGTACAGCAACTGCTACGGGCACAGTAAATGAGCCACCTTTGCTCACCTCTACCACTACAAGTTTGCAGGATGTTTGCCCCGATGAATCTACAGGAAGTGCCACTGTCATGCCAAATGGTGGAACACCGCCTTATAGCTATTTATGGTCTACAGGTGCTACAACTCAGATTGCTTCAAATCTTTCGGCAGGTACGTTTTCAGTTACGGTTACTGACGCGAATGACTGTACAGTAGTAGATGAGGTAACTATCATCGAGTTTGATGGTCCCGAGGTCACTATCGAAGGTGGACCGGTAATTTGCGGTGTCGGTAACACTGTAGATATAACGGCTATAGCTACTGGCGGCACTGGAAACTACCAATTCGAGTGGAGCACGAATGAGTTCACGCAAACCATAACCGTTGGCCCGGGGACCTACTCGGTGACTGTAGAAGATGGCAATGGCTGTACCGATACAGAAACGATTACCATCGAAGAGATCGATGTGAACATTACCTTGACCTCGACTAATATACTTTGCAACGGCGATGATAACGGTACAGCGACCGTAACGGTAACCGGTGGCGATGAGCCTTATGAATTCGACTGGAGTAATGGTGAGACTACGCCGACAATCACCGGTTTAGCTCCGGGTACATATACAGTAATCGTAACTGAGGCCAATGGCTGTAAGGCTACCGGTTCGGTTACGATTACGGAGCCACCCGCGCTTGGTGTCAGTGCTGATGTGACTGATGTTTTATGTAATGGTGATGAGACTGGTGCCATAGACCTGACTGTAACTGGCGGTACGCCACCTTATACCTTCCTTTGGAGTAACGGCGCGATGACCGAAGATCTTGATAATCTACCAGCGGGCAGCTACACGGGTACGGTCACTGATGCGAATGGCTGTACGATTTCCGCCACGCTCATGGTTACGGAGCCACCCGCCCTCGACGTGAGTGCCGATGTGACTAACGTATTATGCAATGGCGATGCGACTGGTGCTATCGACCTAACCGTCACTGGCGGTACGGCCCCTTACACTTTTTTGTGGAGCAATGGCGCGATGACCGAAGACCTGATGAATATCCCAGCGGGTAGTTACACAGGTACGGTCACTGATGCCAATGGCTGTACGATTTCTGCAACACTCACCGTCACGGAGCCACCCGCGCTTGGTGTGAGTGCCGATGTGACCAACGTTTTATGTAATGGTGATGAGACTGGTGCCATAGACTTGACCGTCACTGGCGGTACGGCCCCTTACACTTTACTATGGAGCAATGGTGCGATGACCGAAGACCTAATGAATATCCCAGCGGGTAGCTATACGGGCACGGTCACCGACGCGAATGGTTGTACGATTTCTGCTACGGTCACCATTACGGAGCCCCCCGCTTTGGGCGTAAGTGCCGATGTAACCAATATAGACTGTAATGGCGATGTGACTGGTGCCATCGACTTGACCGTCATTGGCGGTACGGCCCCTTACACTTTCTTGTGGAGCAATGGCGCGATGACCGAAGACCTGATGAATATCCCAGCGGGCAGCTACACAGGTACGGTGACTGATGCGTTTGGTTTTACGATTTCTGCTACGGTCACCATTACAGAGCCCCCCGCTTTGGGCGTAAGTGCCGATGTAACGAATGTAGACTGTAATGGCGATGCGACAGGTGCCATCGACTTGACCGTTACAGGCGGTACGGCCCC
>JBCCPC010000087.1:0-11513 GCA_039025055.1 Bacteroidota bacterium
ATTTGGAAGATATTTCGGGGGTGAGTGCAGATTCTACGGGAGGCGTATACACCTGGACGGTCAACGGCGATCCATTCCCTAGTGGACAAATCAACCCCTTGCAGGATCTGGGAGCACCGGGTATTTATCCCATCGATATCAACTACGAGCAGGGCGAATGCAGGGCGGGTGTTACCCTTCAGCTCGAAGTAGTCGACAACCCTCAGCTGCAACTCGTGCCACAAGGCCCGGTTTGCCTCAGCTCGGGTACTTTGCAGCTAGAAGCCAATCTGAGTGGCGGCATCTGGAGCGGCCCGGGTATCGATGAAAATACAGGTATCATCGAGCTAGAGGTGCCTGGGGTGGGTACGGCCAGCTATACCTACCAATTTCAGTCAGGTGGCGGTGACCTCTGCCCACTACAAACGGCCGAAATCGAAGTAGAAATATTGCCGAGCGAACCCGTCATACTAGAGCCCGCCCGGGTCTGTGAAGACGGGCCGGTTATACAACTGACAGCTACCCCGGGAGACGGTGATTGGACGGGCGACAATGTCACCACGAGTGGTGAATTCGGCCCCAGCGGCCTAGCTCCAGGCTTCTATCCGGTATTTTACAATCGGACAGATGTCAACAGTTGCGACATATCCAGAGAACTACAGGTCCATATCAGCGCGCTACCCGTTTTAAGTGCAGTCGATACAGCCCTAGCCTGCCTGGTTGATGAGCTGGTCTCGCTGGAAGATATTTCAAGTGTAAGCGCAGATTCTACAGGGGGGCTATACACCTGGCTAGTAGATGGCAGCCCCATTCCTGGGGGCGAGCTAAACCCATTACAAGATTTAGGAGCCGGTGGAGTTTACCCCATCGATGTCTCTTACAGCCAGGGAGAATGCACCGCCGATACTAGCCTGCAATTAGAACTGATCGACAATCCGGTATTGATGCTTGAACCACAAGAAACTGCTTGTGTGAGCCTGGGCAACCTCCAACTAGAAGCCAACCTCGGGCCAGGCATTTGGAGCGGTCCGGGTATCGATGCTAACACAGGTATTATCGATTTGAATAGTGCAGAGATCGACCTCGCTCCAGATGGTATTGAGACCTACGAATATACCTACAGCCTGCTTCTCACGGGCTCATGTGCCCAAACCACTTCGCAGATGGTAACCATCGAAGACCCCAGTTTACAGATAAGTGCTGGCCCCGATGAACGCGTCTGCGAAGGATCGGGAGCTACTTTTACATTAGCGGCCGGTCAACCAGCAGGCGGTAATTTTGAAGGTATAGGCATCTCAAATGCTGCCACAGGCGAAATAGACCTCAGTGCACTTACGCCCGGAGTAAGTTATACATATACCTACTTGTATGATAGCCCCAATGCCAGCGATTGCAGTGCTTCGGCAACGAAAACTTTGTTTTATGATCGTCGGCCTAGTGCAAACTATACCATAGACGGCAATTTGTGCATCAACGAGCCCTTCACCCTTATTCCGGAAGAAGACTGCGATTCGGTCACCTTCGAGTGGGACTTCGGCGACGGAAGCCCCATAAACACCGATTGCAGCCCGACTTACACCTATACCACGGCCGGTACGTTTACCCAAACCTTTACGGCAACGACAGGAGAACCTGGCTTTTGCCCCAACACGATTAGCCAGGTCATAAGTGTGACCACGCCACCCAGCCCGGCCTTCGATCTGGCCCAGCGCGAAGGTTGTGCGCCATTTCCCCTTCAGATCATCGACCAGAGCAGCGGGGTCGATCTCAACTATCAGTGGTGCATAGGCAGCGATACCATCATGGGCGATGTGCCCGCCGGATACTTGCTAGACAGCTTTACCGAAGATACCTGGGTGAGGATCGAGCTGAAACTAACCAACTTCTGCGGTACGCGCACTTTTCTCGACTCGGTATTGGTGCACCCTTACCCCATCAACGAGCTTGGGTTTTCCAGCCTGCGAGATTGCTCGCCCTTTTCGCCAGAATTGATTAATAATACCCTGGGCCAGCCCGACAGTTTCTACTATGATATGGGCAATGGTATCGTGGGCAGTGATAGCATCCCACCTGCGGCAGTCTATACCACCCCAGAAGACAGCATCAGTGTGTATACCATCCGTTTTGAATCCTATAATGAATGCGGTGCCGACACCACTTTTGTGGAGATTACCGTAGATCCGCCCGATGTGCAGGCCTTCATAAGCCTCGATACCATGGCGGGCTGCCAGCCTTACTTGCTGCAACCCACCAGCTTTAGCACGCCGGGTGCTTTCGAGGCTTGGGAGGTCTATGCGGCCAATGATAGTTTGATAGGTACAGGTAGTGGTGAAAACCCGAGTATACTGTTGGAAGAGGCCGGTATCCACACCATTTATCTATTCGCTGAGCGATGCGGTGCCGATGTCGATACCGCTTTCTTCGAAGTCTACCCGGCTCCTGAAGTGAGCTTCACTAACGATCCGCAGGTATGTATGGGCGAGGCGGTTACTTTTATCAACACTTCGCCAGAAATTGCAGGAGGGATTTGGGACTTCGGAGATGGAGAAACCAGCGATGAGCTCAGCCCTACCCATCTGTATCAAGGCCCCGACGAATATGTAGTCAGTTTCACCGGCCGGGCTCCGATCACGCAGTGTCCGAATACGGCCTTCGATACGGTTGTTGTTTTAGCACTTCCGCAGGTGGAATTCACACCCTCCGATACGGCTGGCTGCGGTCCGCTTACCATCTCTTTTTCCAATGGGTCGACCAGTGAGAATGGTGAGCTGACCTACGTCTGGGATTTCGGCGACGGCACCAATACCGAACCCGATGAATCGCCCACGCATATTTTTGAAGATCCAGGCTCTTTCGCTGTTCAGCTGCTTGCCATCGATCCGTTCGGTTGTCAGGCCGACTCGGTATTCAACGACATAACTGTATACCCCGATCCGATCAGTGCCTTCAGTCTGTTTGATGATGATTTGTGCCTGGATTACGATTCCCTTTTGGCCATAGATGCCTCGGTAGGGGAGACGGCCATATTCTGGGAGGTATTCGGCGAGCAGATCGAAGACGATAGCCTGCTCGTCTTAAGCCTAGATCAGACGGGTGTCTTCCCCATTTCGCTGATAGCCGAAAATGAGTTCGGGTGCCGAGATACGAGCGCGCAGACATTCTCGGTGCGCAATAGCCCGCGGGCAGAAATCGATCTGGATACCAATGCCGTATGCCTGAACGAGCCTATCGGCTTTAGCAGCCTATCTCAATTTGCCGACATCTTGCAGTGGACTTTGGGCGATGGCAGCGGCTCTGCGCAGCAACAATTCGACTACACCTATGCCGAAGCAGGCACTTATACCATCACCCTGATTGCGGAGACACAGAATGGGTGTCCCTCCGATACCACTACGACTGAGGTCGAAGTAAATCCACTACCCGATGCAGCATTTGAATTATTCATTCCCGAGGAATGTGGCACACCTGCGGAAGTCCAAACCACAAACAACTCGTCAGAAAACTTGAGCTATACATGGTTAGCCAGCGACGGGCAGATTTCTACACAGCCTGCCCCTACTTTTTTCTTTTCTCCGGCAGGTCCATACAGTTTGCAGCTCACGACCGAGAGCTTATTCGGATGCACCAACTCGCTGAGTCGAGATTTTATGGTGCGCGGTAATCCCATAGCCTTCTTCGAGGAACCCCCTCGCTTAGCCTGCTCACCCTACCGGCTAAGGCTTAATGCCCGGGAAACCGAAGCCGTTCGATACGAATGGTACATCAATGACGATGTACTCCCCACCCTTGGGCAGCAACTCGATACCTTACTCGATGCCCCGGGCATATACGATATTCGATTGGTTGCTGTATATGACGAGATTTGTAGAGACGAGTATATGCTCTTCGACGCTATTACTTTGGAAGCTACGCCCATAGCTGATTTTAGTTGGGATATCGATACCGAAGACCGTATTTTGGGAGATATTCAATTTACTAACCTGAGCCAACTCGCCGATGAATACTTCTGGGACTTCGGCGATGGCAATACCTCTACGGAGTTTTCACCCTATCACGAGTACCAGGATAATATCGACACCTTCGTGACGCTCATTGTCAGCAGACGATATCCCGGCGGCTTAGTTTGCCGAGATACCGCCCAGATGAGGGCCGGTCCCGAATTGCTCAATACATTTTGGGTGCCTACGGGCATGGTGCCTGACGCCGTTGGACAAGATTATGGGCTATTCGGCGCGAAGGGGGTCGGGGTGGAGTCGTATACGCTGCGCGTTTTCAGTAAGTACGGTACCCTGGTCTGGGAGACTTCTTCACTCGATGAAAATAACCGCCCCAATGGGCGATGGGATGGCAGATTGCTCGGCGAAGGGGAAATTGTTCAGCAGGGTGTTTATACCTGGCGCGCCCAGGTCGAATATATCGGTGGTATGACTTTCAATAGAGTCGGTACAGTCACTGTGATCAGATGATTTCGATCTACAGCTTATCATCTACCTCTTCCAGCAACTTTTCATCCGTCTCCCCGAACCAAGTACCCAACTTGGCCCGGGCCTTTGTCCGCACCTCCTCATTTACATACGCGGCAATGGTCACCAAACCGAAACTGATCACGCCTACATCGTCGGTATATCCGAGGATGGGCGACAGATCGGGTATAAAATCTAGCGGCATGATCAAATAACCCAGGGAGCCTAGTACCACTCGCTTGGCCCATTGGGGCGTTTCCTTGCGCTTGTAGGCGAAGTAGAGCAATAGTGCGCTGTACACCAGCTTTTGCCCCGCACGGCCTGCGGACTGGCTCAGCTTTTGCCAAAAGCCAGACTCCGTAAAAAAGCGTCTGAAGCGAGATAGATCCGGTTTCATGAAATCGAAACGCTCAACCCAATGTCTAAGTTTTTGATTTTGTCTATCGGCCGTACGGCCGATAGACAAAATCAAAGCCAGCGAATCCGCTTCCTTATACGTCTTACATCATATGAGATCGATCTATTTGCTCTTCCTGCTTTCCTTCCTCTTCTTGAACTTCGATTGCGAAGATGATTTCGATGAGCGTCTCTTCGATTTACCCGGCACCTTTGTCTTCGGCTTTGGCGGAGGGGATTGTGCCTCCGATTGCGCTACGATCTTCATGCTGCAAGACAGTTTGCTCTTTGAGTACGGCCCGGGCTTGGCCCCTAACCTGGGTCCGGGCGCGCACAGGCTGAGCGATTGGGTATTGAAAGATGACCAGAGCCGCCTGGCAGATGTCATTGCGCTGAGAGATGCCGCCCCTGAAGAACTTAGCTTCAATTCCCGCCTGGAACGATACGGCTGCCCCGGCTGTACCGATGGGCCATTCGCCCAGGTGGGCGTATTCGATGAGTCGGGCTTCGGTTCTTACAGCTACATCGATCCGACGCCTCCACCCAGTGCGGGGGTTTCCAATGATATCATCGAATACGGTGAAAGTGTGCGCGTTTTAGTGGAAGAGTTGGAGTAGGGTTATTTCCTAATCACCCACCCGCCATATATACCTGCCTGAAAAAATCGTTCCAGCTCCGAAAACCCTGCTTCCCTTACCAAGGCTGATAGCTGATCTTCCGATATATACTGTATCCGCTCTTTGATCATGATCAGCCGCTCATCGATTTCTTCTGCTGCTACATCTGCAAGCAACATACCCTTCAGCATCTGTAGCTGATTGTCGAATTTTTCCAGACTACCATATATATCGACTAGAACTAAAGGCGAGCCCGGCTTTAATCGATCTGCAATGTCCTTAAGGAGTGCCAGCTTTTGCCCATCGTCAGGCAAGAAGTGCATCACCAGCAGTAGGGTAGCGGCACCGTACTTATCCTCTACGGGTAGGTCTCCCACTCGGCCATCCTCGATCAGTACATTCGGTCGACCTCCCAGCAGTTGACGTGCCTGTGCCACCATTTCCGGTGAAGGGTCGACCCCCGTCAGTACCCATTCCGGCTTTTGATCGTTGATCGCCGCCATCTCGTTACCCGTTCCGCAACCGGCTATCAAGACAGACTCGATAGGGTCTTTACCGCTGACTTCTATCAGCCCGGGCATATAACCCACCAGTTGTGTGTAGCCCGGTATCCACCGCTCTACGAAGCGGTTGTAGTTGGCCGCCCGCTCGCCTGAAAAAATTGAAATGTCTGTCATAAGGTGTATGCGTTAATTAACTATCTTCACCTAACAATATGTACTCATGAAATTCCCGACCTATAGCCTGGGCTTGCTATGCCTATTATTTTGCTGTACAAAGGTAGCCGCTCAAAATTTTACAGAGGTAGCTTCCAGTCTGGGCGTCGATCATGGCTATGGTCTGGGCACCCACGGTGGTGGTGTCAGCTTCGCCGATTTCAACCGCGACGGCCTCGACGATCTCACCTTTACCTCTGGTGCTGGTAAGCCACTCTATACCTTCCGCAACAATGGCAACGGCAGCTTCACCCGCCTGTTCTTAGTCGACTTCACCCTCGAAACCAAAGACGCCACCTGGGTCGACTACGACAATGACGGCGACCGCGATCTATTCGTCACCGCCTATGATGGCAGAGACCGCCTCTACCGAAACGAAGGCAACCTCAATATGGTAGACGTAACTCAGAGTGCACTCGGCGGCACGCCCATGCAGGCTTCCTTCGGCGCCGTTTGGGGCGACTACGACAACGACGGCCACCTCGACCTCTACGTCTGCCACTACAACCTGCCTGGTAGCGGCCTCGAGAACGATCTCTACCACAATAATGGAAACGGCACCTTCACCAAGGTCACGGCTTCCAGCGGCGTGGGGAACGATCAGTTGCTCACCTTCGATGCCTGCTTCGTCGACCTAGACGAAAACGGTTGGCAAGACCTCTACGTCATCAACGATAAGTTCGATCAACCCAACGCCCTCTACATGAACACCAACGGCAGCTTCACACCCAATCCCTCATCGGGTGCCTTCATCAGCATAGATGCCATGAATGCCGGCGGCTGCGACTACGACGACGATGGCGACTACGACCTCTATGTCACCAACACCGGCTCTGGCAACCAACTACTCGACAATGATGGCAGCGCCAACTTCTTCGACATAGCCGCTGCTACCGGCACCGGCGTCTACAGGGTCTGTTGGGGCGCCAACTTCTTCGACTACGACCTCGATACCGATCAGGATCTGTATGTAGCAGTCATTGGCTCTCCATCTTTCAACATACCTAGTGCATTTCTGGTCAACCTTTCCGAGCTGGGCTCGCCTATATTTTCCGAGCCCTTCCAGTTCAGTGGTGGTTTGGGTGGCATCGATGTAGGCCGTAGCTATGGCATGGCCGTCGGCGACTATAACAACGATGGTCTCCCCGACTTGGCCGTCAATCGCCAGCTATTCGATAGCTCCTTCGTCTGGCGCAATGACGAAACGACCCCCCACAACTGGCTCAAGGTAGACCTCTTCGGTACCATCAGCAATACCGAAGGCATCGGTGCCCGCGTAGAAATAGATATTAACGGTACAACCCTCACCCGCTACCGCCAGGGTGGCCAGGGCTATTTGAGTCAAAACAGCCATCAGCTACACTTCGGCCTCGGCTCTGCCTTCCAGGTCGATCAGCTGCGCGTCTACTGGCCCAGCGGCATCATCGATGTTTACAACAATCTCACCAGCTTCAACCAAGTCTTCAGCATCACCGAAGGCGACGCCCCTCTCCCTGCCGAGATCCTCGACTTCACCGCCCAAATTCAGGAGCGAGCCGTCAACCTCTCCTGGCGAGTCACCAACGAGATCTACGTAAGTCTATATCAAATACAAACCTCTATTAACGGCATCGACTTCACCCATATACACGATCTCCCCGCCACCCACACCCAATCTCCAATCAAACAATACAACTGGCAAGACCCATCGACTATCCCTTTCCCCCGGTACTACCGCCTCAAAATCATCGACATAGACGGCACCCATACCTATTCTCCCATCCTCTTCCTAGATCGCAGCCCCCAATCCCTCCAGATCGGCCTCCCCAGTCCCAATCCCGCCACCACTCGTGTTGCCCTACCTGTATATACGCCCGAGCCCATGCAGCTGCTCCTCAAAATTCACACCCCCCTCGGCCAGCAGCTATTCGAGTTTCCCTACCAGTCCGTCCCCGGCCAAAACATCATTCCCATCGACTTCCAAAATTTTTCTATCAACTCGAGCCAACTCCTCATCTCCATCTTCCAAAACAGCACCCTAATCGGAACTTCAACTATCTCTATTAAAAAGCCCTGATTCCTCTTCAAAACTTCCGCAGGTAGAGCTCTTTACCCCTCAGCATGTTTGCGAACTTCTTCTAAAAACTCTTTTTTCTTACAGCGAGCGAAGCGAGCGGTCTTTCATCTCACAGCGAACGCAGTGAGCGGTCTAACGTCTCACAGCGAGCGAAGCGAGCGGTCTAAACTCTCAAAACGAGCGAAGCGAGCGGTCTAAACTCTCACTAAATATTAAAACTTTTCCCCCCCAACCTTGCTCAACTCATATTCCATTCTTAGCTTTGTGGGGATTAACAAGAGCTAACGACCAGCTTCTTGTCTTTAAAACCGTGGATTTAAAGGGTCCACAACCGTTTTCAAATCGTAATCGAAAATCATGAAACAACCTCTACTATTGGTTCGCGTACTTGCATTATGTACAGCAATACGCTCATTCAATTTAGTTCCTAATCCCACCTCGCTTTTCCGTTGGTCTATGTTGCTGTTCTTACTCGGCTCAGCCCAACTCGCCTTTGCGCAACCGGCTAATGATGATTGTGAAAATCCACAGCCCATCGCTCTTGGAGAGATGATCTCTGCTTCCACAGTCGATGCTACTCAAGAAGATGTAGCTTTCGCTGGAAGTGCTTGTGGACCATTTGTACTAACGCCAAACAATAGTGATGATGAAGGCATCTGGTATTCCTTCATTGCGCCTGCTGGACCTATCAATCTGATATTTATGGAAGGCTCCCTAGATCCAGAGACGGCCATTCTGGAGGGTGAATGTGATGCTCTAAATTGCATTGCATTCAATGATTCGGGTGATCCAGGTGGAAGCATCATGAATGTCCAGCTCGTTGAAGGTCAAGAGTATCTAATATTTGTCGAGGGTATCAATGGTAGTCAAGGCACTTTCATGGTCGAAGCCTGCACGGATGAACTCACTTGCAACGATGCCACTGTAGATCTGGATGATGACGGTAATGTCACTGTCACGGCTATGGATGTGGCGATGGCCACCTGCGACCTGACTGGCATCACACTTTCTCCGAGTGATCTTGATTGTGATGATATTGGCGATGTTACCGTTACAGTAGATGCACCTACTGTTTCTGGTTTTGCAGCTGATAGTCCTTTCGCTCCAGATAACTGGGTATTCGATTCTCAGCTCGGTGATGGTGATGAGATCGTTGATTCTGACTTTCCAGACGACAACACACTCCAGGTAAGTACAAGCTCTGTGGGTAGTTCATGTCTTGGCGGATCAATTTTTGCAGAACTGTCATATACTTTCAATAACGACGGATTGTTGTCATTCGACTACGATTGGCAGACATCTGCCAGCTCCTTTCTTGGTACTATTTTCGACTTTTTTGTTCTTACATCTGGCGGTGATATATTAGATCTTGGCGCTGGTATTGCAGGTCCGGTTTCTAGTAGTATTATAGACGAGGAAATCAGTGCTGGCGATATGCTCATGATCAGAGTGGGTGAAGTTGGTGGATGCGGTACGGCTCTAAATATTATGGAGATAACCAATTTCAGTTTCGATCCATCTTGTGAGGTTACAGTTACTGTAGAAGATAATGCTCCCCCCACTTTTATGCCCTGCCCCGCTGGACCTCTTACGGTTACCATCGATGAGAACCGCCCGTTGAATGCGAATGGCTTTTATCGTTTAGTTCGTTCTGATTTAGAGGGTGTAGGTGTGGTTGCTGAAGATAACTGTACGCCTTCCAACCAGATTGCTTTTGTTTATCAAAACGGCTCACGCTTATTCGGCTGCGATGGCAACAACAATGATGATGTAGTTGAGATTCGCGCCCGTGACCAGTCCGACAACTTATCTGATGAGATATGTGCGATCGACCTGGTTGTTATCGATGGTCTTGCCCCTGAGATCGATTGTCCTGTTGGTGGATTCGATTTAGATGTGGAGTTAGATGCAGACGGTTTAGCTACGGTTGCGGCCACTCTCGCAGGTTTGGGTCTTGATGATATGGATGTGGAAGACAACTGCGATGAATTTGGTGAGCTTACAGCAAATATCCTATCTGGCAGTCTGGATTTCGGCTGCATGGATATCGATGCAGATAATACGATCACCTTCACGGTTAGTGATCTATCGGATAATGAATCAGAAGAGTGCACGGTCAATATCAATGTGCTCGATGTAACACCCCCCAAAATTTCCTGTCCTGACGACATAACGGATGTAGAAAACGATCCAGGTGAATGTGGCGCGGTTGTTTCTTATAATGCTTCTGCTGCCGACAACTGCATGGTGAATATCACTTTCGATCCGGCATCGGGTAGCTTTTTCGATGTAGGTACGACTACGGTAACAGTTACAGCTACCGACATAGGGGGCAATGTAAATGATGAGCCTTGCACCTTCGATGTCACGGTACTGGATACGGAGTCACCTGAGCTGACTTGTCCTATGGATATGACGATCGACTGCGATGCTACGCCTCCTGCTCCCTTTACGGCAGCAGAGTTAATGACTGAGGGCCTAGCTAGTGATAATTGCAGCTTCACGGTGGAAGTCAATGAGACGAACTCTCAGCAAGATGCGGCTTGTGGTCAATATAACTTTACGATCAAGCGGGAGTACATCATCACCGACCCAGCGGGTCTGAGTGTAGATTGTAAGCAGTTCATCACGGTAGAAGATGTTACACCTCCGGTACTCACCTGCAATGATGTCAGCGTTAGTGCGGATGAGAACTGCGAAGCTTTAGTGCCACTAGCGATCACGGCTACAGATAACTGTGCATCAACGGATGAGCTAACGATCACCTATTCACTAACGGATGGCGGTGCATCGCTGGACGCGGATAATAGCACTTTCCAGCTTGGTGAGACGATGGTCAGTGCCCGTGTGATCGATCCTTGCACCAATGAGATGAGCTGCACCTTTACCATCACGGTAAGCGATGATACGGACCCTGAGATCACCAACTGTCCTGATGATGTGACGGTAGGTACCGATGCGGGTGTCTGCACGGCGGTGATTGACTTTATGGCGATGGCCGATGATAACTGTCCGGGTGTAACAACGGAGGCGATGGCTGATGGTAATGTGATCAGTGGTGATTTTGCTTTCCCACTGGGTACGACCACGGTTAGCATTACGGCTACGGATGCAGCCGGTAATACGGATACGGACAATTGCAGTTTCGATGTAACGGTAGAAGACAATGAAGCACCGACCATCGAATGTCCCGATGAGGTATTGATGGTCTTTGTGGATGATAGCGATCCTGCGATGGGCCGCATCACGAATGCCGATCTTCGCGACTTCGGTTTAGTGGCCATGG
>JBCCPC010000088.1:0-11471 GCA_039025055.1 Bacteroidota bacterium
CAAAGTAGGCGAGCTGGTGGGCACGCCTACGGTGACTGATCTAGTTACCTAGACCGTCTTTGGTCGTGCAAAGCTAAAAATACTTCCGATTTTGCTTGGAAATTAACATAGCACCTCAAAGGATTACAAGCTCTCCGCCATAGCTTCGAGCTTGCAAACGCTTCGAGGTCCTAACCTTGCTCGGAAAAGAACCTCGTAGCGTGCTCAAAGCCGTAGCTCTGCGAAGGCTTTTAGCTCCTGCGAGCGTTCCACTACCCCCAACCTCACGTTCTAATTAAAATACTCCTTCATCCTTTCAAAGAAACCCTTATCTTTCTTTCCACTCTGTGGCTTGAAGTTGGGGCTCTCGCGCAGCTTTTCCAGAATCTTGCGCTCTTCATCGCTCAGCGACTTGGGCGTCCAGAGGTTGACGTGTATGAGCTGATCGCCTACGGGGCCACCTTGCAAACCGGGTAGGCCCTTTCCACGCAGGCGCAAGATCTTACCCGCAGGGGTACCCGACGGTATTTTAATGCGCACCTTGCCATCTATGGTCGGCACTTCCACACTCGTACCCAAGGCTGCATCCGCAAAGTTGAGGTAGAGGTCGTACACCACCTTCTGTCCGTCGCGCTGTAGCTCGTCATGGGGCTTTTCTTCCACATTGATCAGCAGATCACCCGCCGGGCCACCTTGGCGACCGGCATTGCCCTTGCCGCGCATGCTCAGCTGTATGCCCTCTTCCATACCCGGCGGTATTTCCACTTCGATGGTATCTTCCTGGTAGACTCGTCCCTCGCCCTTGCACTTGGGGCATTTGGCCGTAATCTGCTTACCCGTGCCGTTGCAGGTCGGGCAAGTCGTTGTCGTGGCCATTTGCCCCAGAAAGGTAGAGCGTACCTGGCGGACCACGCCCGCTCCGTTGCAGGTACGGCAAGTCGTCACCGATCCGCTGTCTTTGGCACCGCTGCCGCCGCACATATCGCACTTCACCTGCCGCTTGACCTTTATCTTTTTGGTCACGCCCTTGGCGATCTCTTCCATGGTCAGGGGTACCTTTATGCGCAGGTTGCTTCCGCGTTCGCCCCGGGCCTGCCTGCGCGAGCCCGCAGCGCCACCACCAAAGAAGGAGCCGAACGGTCCACCGCCCTCGCCGAAGATATCCCCGAATTGAGACATGATGTCTTCCATAGTCATTCCGCCTCTGCCGCCAAAACCGGCATTGGGATCTACACCAGCATGGCCCATACGGTCGTAGCGGGCGCGCTTGTCGGCATCGCTCAGTATCTCATAGGCCTCGGCAGCTTCCTTAAATTTTTCCTCAGCTTCCTTATCATCGGGGTTGCGGTCGGGGTGGTACTTCATAGCGAGCTTGCGATACGCCTTTTTCAAGTCGTTATCGCTGGCGTTCTTGCCTACGCCCAGTACTTCGTAATAATCTCTCTTGGCCATGTTATTTGTTATGAGCCGACCACCACTTTGGCGTGGCGAATGATGGTGCCATTCAGCATGTAACCGGTTTCAACCGTGTCGACTACCTTGCCTTTCATATCTTTACTTGGGGCAGGTATTTCAGTCACCGCCTCGTGCTCGTCGGCATTGAATGGCTGCCCTGTAGATTCCATAGCCCGCAGACCCTGACCGGCCAGGGTCGTGCGCATCTTCTTGATCACAATGCCGATACCCGTCTCGAATTTCTCCAGCCGGTCTTCTGTCTCCGCAGCCTTCCTCGCCCGATCAAAGTCATCGAGTATCGGCAGCAAGGCCAGCATAGTCTTACGACCAGCCGTCTCCATCAGTTGTAGTCGCTCACGCTGGGTGCGCTTTTTAAAGTTTTCGAATTCGGCATACAGCCTCAGATAGCGGTCTTCCTTCTCGGCCAGCTTGGCTTCGAGCACAGACTGCTCGCCAGGAGCCTCTTCATGCTCCTGCTCATGCGTCTCTTCCGCCTCTGTCTCAGGCGCCAAATCATCATTCACAGCCTGGTCTTGCTCCAGGGTCTCCGTGTTCGCAGTATCTTTTGTTTTCTTCTTCATCTGCCGTTTAGATCTGAATATCTTCAAGCTTGTATTTTTCAGGCATCTAAGCCCTGCAAAGTCGAGACCAAGCGCGCCAAAAAGACATATTGGCAGGTTTTGTCAGCCTTGTCGTGACAGCCTGCCGCTTATATCAAAATCTACCCCACCAATAATCTGACTGTGCAATATGTTCACCTATCTTCGTTCTAAATAACGTGAGGTTGAGGGCAGTTGAACGCTCGCAGGAGCTAAAAGCCTTCGCAGAGCTACGGCTTTGAGCACGCTACGAGGTTCTTTTCTGAGCAAGGTTAGGACCTCGAAGCGTTTGCAAGCTCGAAGCTGTAGCGGAGAGCTTGTAATCCTTTGAGCGTCCGTTGTTTAACCCCCCAACCTCACGTTAAATAATAAACTACCCTATACCAAAATACTTAGTATCTTCTACCAAATACCTAGTACCCCGTACCCAATACCTCGTACCTCCTCATGCGCTTCTCTCACATTTTCCTGTTTCTTCTTTTTGTACTTCCGCAGGTCGGTCTCCTCACTAGCTGCGATCCCGATACCGAAATACGTACTGGCAACGACATCGCATTGGAGTTCTCGGTCGATACGCTCCTATTCGATACCGTATTCACCGCTCGGGGCAGTGCCACCCGTTCTTTCCGCGTCTACAACCGCAGCGAAGAGGCCATTCAGATTGATCGCATCAGCGTAGCGGGCACCACCGGCGTCGAGTACACCTTCAACGTAGATGGCCGCCAAGGCCCCGAAGTGACCGACGCCGTCATCTGGGCCGAAGATAGCATTTGGGTCTTCGTAGAAGTCGAGGTCGACCCCACCGATCCCGTCAATGTCAGCCCTTTTGTAGCCGAAGATCAAATCGTTTTCGAGACCGGCGACAATCGTGCGGAAGTCATATTACAAGCCTTCGGTCAAAATGCAATATACCTGGGCGAAAGAAGTGGTATTGCAGGCATAACTTGTAATGGTGGCACAGAAATATGGGATAGCGAACTTCCCTACGTCATCAGGGGCAGATTCGTAATCGACAACTGCGTCTTACAAGTTCCCGAAGGCAGGCGTATTTACATCACCGGAGGCATCGCTCGCGACGAAGACATCGGCATCTTCAACGACGGCGTCCTCATAGTCAATAGCAACGCCAGCTTACAAATACTCGGCACCCGCGAAGACCCCGTCATCATACAGACCGATCGTCTGGAGCCCCGATTCCAGGAAGAAGTCGGGCAGTATCGCGGCATTTTTCTCGTGCCAGAAAGCCAAAATAACATCATCAGCCACGCCCAGCTGCTTCACGGCATCGAAGGCCTGGTCGTAGATAGTCTCGCTGAGGTAGACATCGACAACAGCATCATCGCCTATACCGCCGGAGCGGCCCTGCGCGGTAAAAATGCACGGGTCACCGCCCGCAACAGCATCTTCCACTCCAATTTCGGGGATGCTATCCTATTCATTCAGGGCGTCCGGCTAGATATGGATCACTGCACGGTCGCCAGCTATGGGTCTGATGCGCGCACCCTGGCCCTGCAAAATTTTGAATGTTTCGACCCGAGCGATCCCCAGTGCACAGACAGGGCCGAATCTCCCATCATCTTCAATGCGCGCAACAGCATCTTCGCTGGCCCTCAGCAAGACGAGATCATCTTCGTCGATGGCTTTGATCGAAACCCCATCAACTTCCGGGTCAATATGGAAAATTGCGTCGTCCGTGTCAGCGAGCGCTTTGCCAGCGACGATACACTCTTCCCCAATTTCTTCACCGAGCTTTGCCAGGGCTGCTACAACCTCCAATTCGGCGACGATCTATTCCTAGACCTAGACGAAGACGATTATCGCCTCGATACCATGAGCGTCGCCATCGGCCTCGGCCAGCTCATCCCCGGCCTCGAAGAAGACATCGAAGGGAATCTGAGGGTGGAGCCGGCAGCGGCGGGGGCCTATGCAGCACCTATAGAGTAGTAGGTTGCTTTGCTCAATCGATTTTCAATCGATTGAGCAAAGCACTAAAGTCTAACTTCTCCTGCTCACCACTCGCCATGTCCTTCAGGCTATACACGCCACTTGCTGCCTCTTCGCTGCCCAGCAAGATAACCTTGGGCACCCCACGCTGGTCGGCATACTTCATCATCTTACCCAGCTTAGTGGCCTTGGGGTATAAGTCAGCATGGATCCCGCTGGCACGCAGACGGCTTACCAGCTGGAACGCTTGAGGCATGATCATCTTATCCATACAGAGTACCAGCGCAGCCAGACTACCTGCCGTATGGCCCGGAAAAAGATCCAGCTCTTCCAGCACATCGTATATCCGCTCGGCCCCGAAACTGATGCCAACCCCTGGCTGATTTTTCATACCGAATACTTCCGTAAGATCGGCATACCGACCACCGGAGGCTATGCTGCCCATCTTGATGCCCGGGTGGGCTTCCGTGTCTACCTCTACCTCGAAGATGCAGCCGGTGTAGTAGTTGAGCCCGCGCGCCAGCTTCACATCGAAGATCAGGGGATTGGTAGAGCCCGTAGCCGCGTACATATCAAAAACCTCCCTCAGCTCGGATACGCCTACCTGGCCGTTTTCATTTTCGCCAACTAAGGCCTCCAGTTCGTCGAGGCTTTCGACGGCCAGGAACTTTTCGATGGTCCCTTGTGCGTCTTCGGGTATCCCGCGTTGGGTTAGCTCCCGCTTTACGCCATCCAGGCCGATCTTGTCGAGCTTGTCTATGGCCATGGTGATGTCCATCATCTTATCGGCGTGACCTGCCAATTCCGAGAGAGCCACCAGTATTCTTCGATGATTGATCCGTATCTGTACCCGCAAACCCAGCTCGGCGAATACGCGATCAAAAAGCTGCATTTGCTCGGCCTCATAAATCAGGCTATCGCTGCCTACCACATCGGCATCGCACTGGTAAAACTCCTGATAGCGCCCCTTCTGTGGTCGATCTGCCCGCCACACGGGCTGTATGGCATACCGCTTGAAAGGAAAGCTTAGATCATTTTGGTGCATCACCACATAGCGAGCAAAAGGCACGGTAAGATCATAGCGCAGGCCGCGCTTGGCAATACTGCTGGTGAGGGCCTCGCTATCTCTGGTCGCTAGGGCAGACTCATCGGCTTTAGACAAGTAGTCTCCATTATTGAGTACCTTAAAGAGCAGCCGATCACCTTCTTCGCCATACTTGCCGGTCAGGGTCGAGAGGTTTTCAAGGGCCGGGGTCTCTATCGGCTGGTAGCCATACCGCTGAAAGGCCCGGCGCAGCACCGAAAAAATATACTCTCGGCGCAGGACCTGCGGCGGCAAAAAATCGCGCGTTCCCTTGGGGATAGATGGTTTCATATCAATACGTTCCGCGGGCATCAGCCCGTGCATGTTCATCAATGCTTCAGCATTGAGAATAGTTGGCTGCCAAGATAAATAGATCGGCTTTAGGCGATTTCTTTTTCTTCGAATTTTGCCATCAGCTTATTCCCCATTTACGCTTTGTAAACACAATAGTCGAAAAGAACTTGAGGCTGTTATAAAAATTCAATTGTCCGATTTTATGCGGGTCATTTGCCTGTCTTGTTGTATTACAATACTTTAGAGATCATCGCCGGAAAATCTTCTTTTGGCTGTCCTTCTTAATGGTTAAAAACCACCATAAATCCTAGAATGACCTAGCAGCATATCGCCTATTACTTAACACTAACTTGCACATGAAAACAACACAAAAAACCTCCTATACATCGCATTTCTGACAGCCATACCTCTACTCTTTACGAGCTGCCCAGATGACGATATGACCATTCCGCAGTATTGCCTAGATAGACCCGACTTGTACCCCACTTGCCCCAATTACGACCCTTGCTTTTTCGTTCTACCCATCGAGGATGCAGAATGGGATATGGTAGATTCAAACGCAAGTAGAGTGGATTCTGCCATTGCTTTTGTCATAGACACGACCTGGTCACGCAGATCATCCAGATTATATTTCCGACCCCGTACTGTTTATCCAAATGCTATCTACCGCTGGCAGTTGGGTACAGATCCTAGAATATGGGAAGTCAGAGATTTTAATCCGGGCCAGGGCTTTTTTAATGGTTTTGAAGGCCCCATAGAGGTGCAACTGGAGATTATTCAACCAGATACAGCCGGATGCCTTATGGCAACGGAAGCTACCAAAACCTTTAGTAAAACGATTCATCTCGTAGATTTTCCTGGCTGGGAGGTTTACCGATATCCGGTTGTTGGTAGCTATACTGGCCAATATTTTGATGATACTGGGTCGCCGATAAGCGACATTGCTGAACTGGCTATCCAAACAGGTGAAGGCACTGACTACAATATCTATCTAACTGGAGCTGAGCTCCAGTTTGAATGCAATTTATTTGGAGATCCAGGCGTGAGACTTTCTGGCAACTTGTATCAACAGGTTAGCACTATTACAGGTCAAAGCTCAGTTTGTTATGATACTTATCGCCCCGTTATTCTCACCAGTCTTGACCAGGAAAACGGTCGAGAACTGACCATAGACTTTTGGCATACCGACCCAGAGACCAACGAGCGTATTTATCGGCAGTTTATTGGGCAGAAAGTAGAATAAATTATCGTTCCAGCGATCACAAAGGCATAGCCTTTATGATCGCTGGTATTTTATCTTTCGTATTTTGACCTAAACTTCCGCGCCAGAAACTCCTGCTTGTTATCCAGGTTGATTTCTCGGCCATCGATGAAGGCGTGTATCACGTGACTGTTTCGGCTATCGAACAGGTCTCCATCGACTACAATCAGGGTGGCGCTCTTGCCAGTTTCCAGGCTGCCGATATCGTCTTGCAAGCCCAGGATCTCGGCGGGTGTGAGGGTGAGGGCCCGGAGGGCTTCTTCGCGATCTAACCCGTATCCGATAGCTTGTCCGGCTTGAAAAGGTAGGTTGCGCTGCTGCCAGCCGCCCCAGCCAGAACCGTGGTTGAGGGCAAAGGGTACGCCCGCTTCAGCCAGCATGGCCGGTAGGCGAAAAGGCAGATCGATGGGGTCGTCTTCTCGCCTAGGCAGCGCCTGCGTAGACCCGAGTACGACCGAGACCTCGGCGGCCTTCAGCTCGTCGGTGATAAGGTAGCTCTCGGCACCACCCACTATGGCGATATCCAGGGCTGGAAAATCGTTTCTCAACTCCAGCGCAGCTAAGATGTCTTGGGCCGTTTCTGCGTGTACGAACAGCTTGGTCACACCGGCCAATACGGGGCACATGGCCTGGTACATCAGCTCGGTATCGTCTCGATCGGTGGCACAGTAGGCTCTGGCCTGCTCCATGAAATGCATCAGCTCGCGAATTTCAGCGGGGTAGTTTTCGTCGGCTTCCCAGCGACCTTCTCGCCAGTTGTAATTGCGGCGGCTGGGCCAGCGCAGGTGCATACCGGCCTCGGTGCTAATGACGGCATCTTCGTAGTTCCAGCCGTCTAGGTGCATCAGGCAACTCCGACCGCTGATGACCCCACCCTGGGGTACCGACTCGACCATCATCACCCCCCGCGAGCGAACGGTGGGCAGCACCTGGCTATCGGTATTGAAGGCGATGAGCGAGCGCACATTGGCGTTGAACTTACCGACTTCGCGGCGGTCGTTGGTGGCGCGCACGGCACCGATCTCGATCAAGCCGAGTGTCGTATTGAGCGCGATGAGGCCGGGAAATACGTGCTTACCCGTACCGTCTATCTGGCGATAATCGCTGAGTGGTTGACGATTGGGTTTTCCGACCCGCTCGATCAGACCGTCGACGAAGCGGACCTCGGCATTCTCCATCACCTCCCCGTTGCCGATGTGTACCGTAGCATTGGTGATGACGATTTTTTCGGATTGGGGCGGGGCGGGTGGCGCGTTTTGAGCGTGAAGAGACCCGACAAACACCACGAGAAGGGCCACCACCGTAGAGACGCAAAATTTTGCGTCTCCCGAAACGGTGGTGCAAAACCTTGCGCCTCCCGATACGTTAGCGCGAGACCTTGCGCCTCCCGAAACGGTGGTGCAAAACCTTGCGCCTCCGGATACGTTAGCGCAAAACCTTGCACCACCCGATATGGTAGCGCGAAGTGAAGTGAGGGAAGACAGTCGATCCATAAGATGATTCATGATTCGAGGTTTGGAGAGGTGAGAGAGGATGGAGGTGCCGGAGGACAAAGGAGATATGGGAGACGCCAGAGGTGAGGGAGACGAGGGAGACGCAAAATTTTGCGTCTTTACAGTAGGCGTCTTTACAGTAGGCGTCTTTACAGATTGCGCCTTTGCGGTGGAGGATATGGAGTACGGCATATATGGATGGTTTTTAGCACTTCCGCGGGTCGTTTCCTAGCTATTTGCCCGACCTGCGGAAGTACTTAAAAACATGATAGTGTCTATGCCCATGATCGGCTTCCCCTTCGATGGTGTCGCAGTGATAGCGACGGCGTTCTTCTTGCTGGGGCGATTGGGTTTCGGCACCGTCTTGCTTGGCATCGAGTGAGCTTTGGACCAGGGCATTTCGCTCGGCTTGGATGGCTTTACGCATCTCGACATCTCGCTCATGGTTGTAGTAGTCGATGCCGTCTATGAAGGTGTAGAGCGGGCGGGCGTAGACGGAGAGCGGATTGTCGGTCCAGAGTACGAGATCGGCGTCTTTACCGACTTTGATACTACCCACTCGATCGTCTATGTGGAGCATCTTGGCCGGGTTGAGGGTGACCATTTTCAAGGCCTCCTCTTCGGGCATGTTGCCGTAGAGTACGGACTTGCCGGCCTCTTGATTGAGTCGGCGACCCATCTCGGCATCGTCGCTATTGATGGCGACCAGCACGCCCTGCTCGGTCATGATGTCTGCATTGTGGGGTATGGCCTCGATCACTTCGTATTTGTAGGCCCACCAGTCGCTGAATGTAGAGCCCGCAGCCCCATGATCGGCCATCTTGTCAGCAATTTTATAGCCTTCGAGTATGTGGGTGAAAGTGTTGACTCGGAAGCCGAAGTCTTCGGCCACGCGCATGAGCATGGTGATCTCACCCTGCTGGTAGCTGTGGCAGCTGATGAATCGCTCGCCATTCACGATTTCGAGTAGGGCGTCTAGCTCTAGGTCGCGCCGCGGATTGGTTTGCTGCCCGTACTCGATAGCCCGATTGAAATAGTTGACGAATACCTGCTCGACCCCCATGCGCGTTTGCGGGTAGCGGGTGGTATTAGCATCGCCCCAGTTGCTTTGCTTGACGTTTTCGCCAAGTGCAAATTTGATGAAGCCCGGTGCGTCTTCGAAGAGCATGCCTTCGGACGTCTGCCCCCACCGCAGCTTGATGATGGCCGACTGCCCACCGATGGGATTGGCCGAGCCATGCAGCAGCTGGGAAGTAGTAACACCACCGGCCAGCTGGCGGTAGATGTCGATATCGGTGGCATCCACCACGTCGCCCATACGCACTTCTGCGGTGCTGGCCTGGGTGCTTTCATTTACCCCTCGGCTGATGGCAATGTGGCTGTGCTCGTCTACAATGCCCGGCGTGAGGTGATAGCCCTCGCCGTCAATGACACGCGCCCCGCTACGGGATAGATTTTGGCCGATCTTGACGATTTGGCCATCATCGATCAGGATGTCGGTATTTTCGAGTACGCCGTCTTCCTCATTGGTCCAAACGGTAGCGTTCTGGATCAGGGTGCGCTCGGCAGTGGGTAGTTCGGGCCAGCCGTAGCCATTGTTTGGGAAGGTAAGATTAGCGCGATAGGTTTTGCTGTCTTGTTTTTGATCAGCCTTATCCCCTTCGTTCTTATCGGTCTTTTTGGGTTCGAGCTGCCAGCTGATCCATTCGCCTTGGGGGTTTTCGCCCCGGCCCTGTGTGCTGCCATCTTGCAAGTATCCGCTGAGGCGTACGAAGCCATTGGCTCCTTCGGGCTGAAAGCGCATACTCAGATAGTTGCCCGTCAGGCTGTATTCGATCTTAGGCTGGTCTTTTCCGTTTAGGGAGAGTTTCATTTTGCCATTGCTCTCTTCCACTTCCAGCTCGTATTTTTCACGGCCTACGTCTAGCTTGTAGGTACCTGCTGCCAGGTTTTCTGGAGGAAGCTGAATGATATAGGGTTTGCCCTGCACCCAGTTTTGGACGATGAGGTTCCCTTTTTCGAGCGGGGCTTTGTCGGAAACGACGAAGTTGGCGAGCAGGCCCGGCCGGAGGCTGCCCACCTGATCGTCCACATTCAGCAAACGAGCGGGCGTAAGCGTGAGGGCTTCGAAGGCGTCTTCACGAGAGAGTCCATGGTCAAGCGCCGTCTGTAGAGCCTGGCTAAAGTCTTCGGGCCTTTTCAGGCGGTGGGCGGTAAGGGCCATCTCTATGCCCGCTTTGGCCAGGCGAGCAGGATTGGTGGGTGCTGTTTCCCAATGGCGAAGCTGGCTGAGGTTCACCTGGCGGGCAGCAAACGGATCAGCCAGATCGTAGGTTTTAGGAAATCGAAGGGGTACGATCATCGCTGCACCCGAAGTGGCGAACTCCTCTAGGCGCTGATAGGCGTCACCAGCGGTGTGAACGATGTAGTCTTGGTCAAATTCCCGTGCTATACGCAATGCCCTGAGCGCATCTTGCCAATTTCGGACTTCGAATATCTGCGGCAGTTCTTGCAGCTCATTCCAGGCTGCTAGCGATAGGTTGACCTCTTCCTGTGGGTTGGTGGCATACCACTGCCCATCGAGATAGGTCTGTCGCAAGAGCGCAATCGTTCCTGTAAGGCTATTGGGATAATTTTGGGTAGAAACACCCTTGTCAAAACTCAGATGATGGGCTCCGCGCTCGCTGATCACCAATCGCTGTTCGGGTTCGTTGCCCAGGCTCACTACGGTAGAGCTTCCGCGGCTGATGCCGTCTTGCTGATGGGTGGCTACTGCCCCGAATCCCAGCTTGCGGAGTCTTTTGGCCATGGCTTCGTCGGGGGTGAATTGCTCGTGCGCCGCCATGTCTGATTTAATGGCTTCGTTCCAGGCGTACGCCCCTTCCCTATTGCTAACCATCTGTGGTTGACGGCGCGGTCTACTACCCACTGCTTTCGCCTCTGGAAGGCCATAATCGGAATAGATGTCGATGAATGACGGATAGATATAGTGGCCGCTTACGTCTATCTTTTGAGCATCGTTGGGCACGCCACCGCTTCGGTCAATAGCTTGAATTCTGCCCTCGCGAATGATTAGGGTCGCCCCTTCTATCGGTACCTCGCCCGCTGCGGGAATGATGGTGGCACCGGTCAGGGCGTAGTGCCCGTAGGGTGCTTCATAAACACCATTGTAAGGAAAGGTGACCTGGGAAATAGCGGTAGCCGTGAGAAGCAAGCAGCAGATTGAGCTTACTACTTTAAAAATGTATTTCTGCATGTATATTGTACTAGTGAGTTGGTTCAAAGATAGGAATCACGTGTAAGTGGTTTTTGATTTTTTCGCCTACCGGTATGCCGGCGGCATACCGGTAGGCGAAAAAATC
>JBCCPC010000089.1:0-11392 GCA_039025055.1 Bacteroidota bacterium
GGAAACGGTAAGGCTATACCCTAGCCCATCGACGTGGATGCCCGCCAGCTCGTAATTGCTCTGACCGGGGGTAGCAGTTGGGACTTCCGCAAGTTGGGTACCTACCGCAATCGGCAAGGGTGCCGCGGGTGGTGCCGGGCTGGTAGTTTGGAAAAGACCGTCGACGGCGGTGACTGTCCAGGTTTCTCCGGCTGGGGTTAATATGACTTCGATCAGCTCGTCGAATTGACCATTTTCTGACGTGGTGGCGTTGTTTTTGCAACTGCAAGGATCGGTGATGCTCAGCGTAGGCTCCCCAGCCGTAATGGTGACGATACAGCTTTCGGTATTGGTATTACCCGCATCATCGGTGGCGGTGATGGTTACTTGCTGGGTAGTACCCGGAGCTAAATTCAAGATTTCCGTGCCTGCATCTGGCGACTGGCTTAAAGTAGCCACACAGTTGTCCAGCGCTTCCAGATCAGCAATTAAGTTCGGAATGACCAAAGTGCCATCCTCTTCCAACTCCACGAGTAAGTCAGCCGCGCAATTGCTGCCATCGGCCGGATTAAAAATGGTCGGTTGGCTTTCATCCGTTACCGTTACGTTGAACGTGCAGTAGGCAATATTCCCAGCATCATCGGTAAAGGCAAAGGTGTTGGTCGTTGTCCCAATTGGATAGGTAGCTCCGGAGGCTAGGCCCGCGGTCTGTACCGCCTCAACAGAAAAATCTTCTGGGACAATATCGAAAGCAATCGTTTCCTCATCCCCGAAGTTTCCGCCCGATGGGGATACGATCGTATCCCCGTCAACAACAATGTTGTAATTCCCATTGCCAAATCCACAGCAAATGCCATCCCCAAAACCATCGGAGATAATAAACTCATAGGAGCCAGGAGGCAACAAGAAAGACTCGGTAGTAGTGGTACCGGCATTATTTGGATCGAGAAAAAAGCCACTACTTACTACCGTAGTAGCATTAATTAGGTCAATAATCTCGAAGGACGTTTCACTAGGGAAATTATCAAATGTGATGTTGACATCCACAAAGCCAGTTGGGCCGTTCCGGCTACAATTATCGGCAGCCGTAGGTAAGGTGTACGTCACGGCTGCTGCACAAAGGTCGGGATCGGTTGGCACCGAAATATCGCCTGGGCAAGAGGTCACCGTCGGTGCTTCTGTATCATTGATGGTTACATCAAAGCTGCAGCTCGCCGTATTGCCCGAAGCATCGGTGAAAACAAAAGTATTGGTGGTCGTTCCGATCGGGAATTCAGACCCACTCGGTAGGCCAGCAGTTTGTACGGCATCTGGATCAATTGGAGCCGTGCTTATGCTAAATAAAATCTCCTCGGAGTCGCCGAAACTCCCACCCGACGACGAGTTGATGGTATTCCCTTCCACAACCAAGCTGTAATTTCCATCACCTTCTAGACAGCAAATACCATCTCCGAAAAGATCAGAAATAACAAACCGGTAATCCCCATTTGGTAAGGCAATTTGTTCTTCAAAATTACTATTTGATGCATAAGCAAATGGGCCGTTGGAGGCCACGAGTTCTCCGCTGTTCACGTCAAATATTTCGTAAGCTGTCTCGCCACCAAAATCATCGGTTAGCAGCAGAAAGGTAATATTTGTGGTTCCCGGCGAGGGGCAATTATCCGTGGCCGTAGGGGCAGTATAACTTACTATTGCGCCACACACACCAGGATCGTTATTCTGTATGATATTGTCTGGGCAATTGGTTAGTACTGGCGCAATGGTATCCAAAACCTCTACGGTGAAGGAACAGGTGCCTGTATTACCGGCTACGTCCGTGCCTGCAAAGGTGACCACATTCTGGCCAACCGCAAACGCTTCGCCCGAAGCAGGTCCAGCGGTTTGAACCGCAGCAATGGGCTGATTGGCCTGGGTGATGTTGAAGGCGAAGTTGCGCAGGGCTTCGTAGTAGCCGGAGCCGGGGGTTTCCCAGGAGTCAAAGCTGAGCAGGCCGATTTGACCGGTAGAGATAAACGCCACCAAGCCCCCCGGTGTGGTTCTAAGTGTCCATCTGGCACCTAGGTCAGAATCGAATACTGTCACAGTTTCGGCGGATAAAGAGGTAATGGCATCGTCGTCGTTCACATCCGCGGGTTCTAAACCGATGATGTCGAATTGCCCGGAGTTGAGGGCATTGGCGGGACCGAGAATGGTGTAAACCTCGTTATTATCATTGGGCGCATCATTAGAGCCTCGACCACCGATCAGTACTTCCAGTAGCGGATCTTGAGGGCTGACGACAACATCTACTCCGGTGATGAATAGATTACCACCCGCTTGCACATAAGCCTCTAGGTTGTCGATGGTAGCTGCGTTATGCACGCTGCCGCTGCCTTCACCCACGGCGTGCCAGTAAATGATGCCATAGTAGGAAAGATCGCCCTGTAGTACGACATTGTCTTGCGTAGCATCGTCGACGTAGTCATTGGTCACCACCGTTACGTTATAGCCTGCGTCCATGAGCTGAGCAGGTATTTCCGTTTCATTGCTGTTGTCAGATACAAATAGGATGTTGGCCGCACTGTCCAGCAGGCAGTTGTCGGAAAAGCTAGGTGGGTCAAACTCAAATACAGCCTCACAATCATCCGCCGAAACGTAGATGGTGGTATCTGTCAGGCAATCGGCTATGGGTGCTTCCGTATCCGCTACGGTCACCGTGTACGCACAGGTGCTGGTGTTTCCGGCAATATCGAAAGCGGTGAAACTAAACTCGTTTTCCCCCAAACCAATACGTTCGCCACTTTCCGAGCCCAGGGTCTGGACGACGTAGGCCTGGGGATGCACGACGTTAGCAATAAACGCTTGGATGATCTGGTTGATCTCCTGGTCGTAGTAGGCGTAGCTCAGATTGTCATCTATGCGGCCGTACCAATTGAATTGGTAAATGCGACTGGCTCCCGCCAATCCATCGACACGGTGCAGATCATCACCGGTATCGTCGGATACGGTCTGGGTAATACCGGTTGTATTCGGTACAATGATGACGTGATTGATCGAGGGATCGTTTCTTCCCTCCGTAACCCCTTTGAAAAAGGCGTAGTAGGTGGTTCCATCGGGAGCCGTATAGGTATTATCGAAAGTGTAAACGACTCCATCGCCATCGGCACTGAGCGTACCCGTTATCTCGTAAAAGGACAATTGGTTGATGTCAGCCGCCATCATCCAGACGCCCTGGTTGTATTGCGTAAAATAAGCGCTGCCTACCCCAAAATCGTTGGAGCTAGTGATTTCTCCTTCGGAGTAAAGAATGGCCGAGGCCAAGTCAGTATTCATTTCATTGCCGACTTCGTAAGCGTCGGGAAAGGGGTCATCGATATTATTGACTTCAATATCATCGGCACCAAGTACCCACTGGTTGGTAATGACGCTGGTCAGTCGATCTATCCGGCTGTTGTACCGAGCTAGAGTGGCCTCCAAACTCAAATCCACCGTGGGATCATTACAAGGATCATCAGCAATGGTGGGCAGATCAAAACTGTAAGTAGCGAAGCAGGCTCCAGGATCGGTACTGGTCGTAAGGTCCTCCGGGCAATCGACGAAAACTGGAGGCGTATTATCCGTGGCGATTATCGAGGTTTCGCAAGTGTCTGACAAGGTCCCGTCGCTGACAATAAAAAGTAACTGGGTTTCTCCAGGTAAAAACGGCCCCGCGGGCACGATAGAAAAAGTCAAGGGATTGTCCTCGGGATCGAAGGAGCCGTTGTCAAATGTATCGGCGGCTAGATTGGCCAGGCAGGGATCCGCGTCGGTTAAATCTACTTCGACGGACTGGCAGATGGCAATTGGTGGGTCGTTACAGAATTCGCTGGCTGCATCGAGGACCTCCACTTCATCGGTAACCGTATCGGTGCAAAGCTCGGGCTCGATGTCATACACTCTGCCCACCCCATCGGTCACATTGAAAAGAGGTGCCCCTACGGCCAGGCGTTCTCCCGAATTCGACAAAGCCAGGGCACTGCCAAAATTTTCTGCACTTGTTTGTCCATCGATATCGTCAGCTAGCGGAATCCAGTCCGTACCGTCCCAATCGTAGATGCGCACTTTGCCTGCTCCAGACAAGCCGCCATTGTCGTCTAGTGAGCCCACGGCAATCCGGTTACCAGTCGCGCTGATGGCTACGTCACTACCCGCCTGGCTGTTGGTACCGTCGCCGTCGATATCTTGCCCCGCCTGCACCCAAGCCGTACCGTTCCAGTCGAATACCCGCACCTGGCCCGAATTGTTACCATTGTCGGTATTGCGCGTAGCAGATATTACCACCCGATCACCATTGGCCGAAATGGCGACTTGGTCGCCAGAAAAGTCATCGTCGGCCGCTCCTGCTATATCTGCGCCGAGCTGCACCCAGGTCGTGCCGTTCCAGTCGAAGATTTGCGTACGGCCCCGATCATTTCCATGACGGCTAGACCCAATAGCTAAGCGATTACCATCACTGGATAAGTCCAAGCCATCTCCGAGTGCATCATTATCTGCCGCACCCAGAATATCAGAGCCAACTTGTATCCACGCACTTCCATTGTACTCAAAAACCCGAACGAATTCATTGTCCGACCCGATTCCGGGTGCCCCAGCCGCCGCAAAAGCCATGCGCGTACCATCAGCCGATAAAGCAACCGATTTGCCAGCCCTATCGCCGATCATATCACCTGTCAGATCTTGGCCGAGCGGCAACCAGGCGGTACCATTCCAACTGTACACCCTGACAAAACCTGTACCATCCGGAACAAAAAGCTGCCCCTGGGGTCCGGGAGCACCAACCGCCAGGGTATTGCCGTCGTCCGAAAGCGCAATGGCGAAACCAAAAAGATCAGCCGAGGAAGTTCCGTCAAGGTCAATCCCTGCTTGTATCCAGTTCGTGCCGTCCCAATCGAAAACCTGAACGTGGCCCGCGTCATTGCCTCCGTCGTCGTTTAGAAAACCACCAAAGGCTACCCGATTCCCGTCCGCAGAAAGTGCTACCGAAGAACCGTATACATCTCCACTGCCCTGGGCAGGGAGGTCTTCACCGAGCTGGACGGGAGCGCCAACACCCGTGAAAGAATAAGCAATAGTCTGGATACCGACTCCCGCCGCAGCGGGATCAAAGTCAAAAGTACCATCTCCATTGTCGCTAACTCCGAGGCCGCTGTACATTCCACCAAATGGCGAGCCACCCAGCAAATTTTGCTGTATCCCTGCGTCGATACACAGGTCATCCGGGGCGGTGAAGCTTACCTCCGGCAACTCTAAAACCTCGATCTCTGCCGTCGCCACGCTGGGGCAAGTCGTCGTAGGATCGTTGAAATTGTAGGAGATCGTGATCGTTCCCGGCCCGGCGGCACTGGGGTCGAAAGTAAAGTCTTCACCGTTGCCATTGTCAGTCACACCGGGGCCTGAGAAAATTCCGCTTGGCTCGGATACACTGGTTGTCACTACGCTCGGTGGGTCGTTTTCACAAAAAGTACTGCCACTCGTAATGGTAAAGCCGGTGACAGGTGCCAAAACCTCGATCTCAAAGGTACAGGCATCGGTATTGCCCGCCTCATCTTCGATGGTAAAGGTGACAGTGGTAACGCCCAGCGGGAGTTCTTCCCCGGCCAGTGACATGTCGCTGTTGAAGTCGTTTTCAGCTAAGACCACCCCGCAATTGTCCGAAACGGGTGGGTCAAACTCCGTACCGTCTACCGCGTAGGTACAATCGTCGGTGTTTATGGTACGGGTGAAGGAGACGCAGGGGTTGGTGTCTTCCGGTAAAAGGTAGGTAACGCTCAGTACTGGTCGAGCGTCGGTGGTGGAGGATTCTGACGAAGTAAAGTCCAATCCATTGGTACTGGAGTTGAAAAATACCCAGCCATTGTTATCTCCAGCATCGGACCAAACTTGGACGTCTTCCGTTACGTCAATTTGTCTCACGCCTAAGAGGGGGCTGATAATTCGCAAAGTATTCGTCGCCTCTACTTCATCTTGTTGGGCACCAGCCTCGGTATTGCCGTTCAGGGTGAAATTGTTCCAGGTCACACTACTCTCTTCCCAGGCCCCAAGCACCCTCGACATTTCTATCCCCGCACCACCAATATTGAACACGTCCAAGGTCAGCGTTGCGGAAGTAATGGTAGACCCAGGAGGAATTTGACCAGCATCCGTTCCAAAAATATCGGTGAATTGCAACAGTCCCTGGGAAAGGGGGGAGTTATCGATGGTCACTTCAGTACTTGTACCAAAATTAGAATTGCCGTTGAGAACGCCTTCCCTAATGTAGGTGTCATCGGTGCCTTCGTATACCCCTCCAGCATTGCTAAGTCCATTTTGAAATTGAAGTGTTTCGCTAAGGTCCTCACCGATAAAAGGTGCTTCTCTGTCTTCTACAGTAATCGTAAAATTACAGGTACCCGTATTATCCGATTCGTCTAAAGCTGCATAGATTACATTTGTCGTACCTACGGGGAATACAGCTCCCGCCAGTGAGGGCGAGGAATTATAATCGTTTCCAGTTAGGAGAAGGGCACAATTATCAAAAGCCACTGGATCAAATTCATCACCGACCACAGTATAACTACAAGTACCCACATCAGCGGATACCGTAAAATCTGAGCAAAGATCGGTACCGTCTTCGGTTGGCAGGTAGGAGATCGTCAGGCTGGGACGTAAATCCACTACATTTACCTCAGAAGGAAAAATATTTGCAGCATTAGAACTTGGGTTAAAAATGGCCCAACCGTTATTATCCAGTCCATTGACCCAGGCCTGTACATCTTCGGTGACATCAATAGTTTTTAAGCCAACCAGCGGAGAAATGGTGTAAAGCGTAGGAGTTGCCTCGATTCCATCTTGTTGGATGCCTCCCTCAATATTCCCGTTTAGCGTAAAGTTATTCCAGTTAGTGGTCGCTGCATCCCAAGTACCGAGGATACGAGATATTTCAAAATCATCTCCTCCGCTTACTCCGGCGGGGACATAGAATGAAAGCACGGCTGAAGTAACCGTAACCCCCGTAGGAACTCTACCTGCGGAAGTACCAATAATGTTTTTAAACTGAATGGCCGCATGATCGGCCGCATCATTGTCTATGACCAAAAAAGTCCGTTCGTCATTAATCTCATTGGGTGCGGCAATTTCAACATAGGTGTCTTCCGCAGCATCGTACACGCCTCCGGCATTCTCCGTACCATTTTGAAAAAACAGCGTTTCCACGGAGCTTAGCATAGGTGGGGTATCATCTACCACGGTCAGGGTCACGTTGCAGCTCGCCGTCAACTCTCCGTCGTCGAAGGTCAGCACCAGATTCGTCGTACCGAGCGGAAATGGGCCGGACATATCCAGGCTGAGCGTCAAATCGTCTCCGTTGGGGTCCGTCGTGCCATTGTCGAAATCTTCGGGCTCTACCGATAATACATCTTCACAATTATCATTTACCCCTATCGTCAAATCCTGACAAACCGGAACCGGTGCCAGGTTACGCTCAAAAATATAGGCCGCCCCCGCATCGGAAAGGGAATTATCATTATCGTCTTCCTGCCGGGCACCGCTGATGACGTAAGTGCCCGAAATACCCACGGCATAGCCAAAGTTGTCTCTTTCGGTACGGTCAGAGCTGACGATTTTTTGGATTTGGGACCAGTCTCCGGAACCATCCCGCTCGAAGAGATAAGCCGATCCTGCGGAAGTCCGAAAAATTTGACCATTTTCATTTTGGTCTTCCAGGTAGGCTCCCACCACAATCAAGTCACCCGAAATGCCAACGGAAAAGCCAAAATTATCCCCTTGCGCTCGGTCCGAACTCACGATCTTATCTTGCTGCGACCAAATGCCCAAGCTTCGCTCAAAGACGTAGGCAGAACCCGCTGATTCCAGGTTGTTACTCCCATTTTCGTCATCGTCTTCCCCACTGGCTCCGACCACTAATCGATTTCCATCAATAGCGACCGAGCTACCGAATAGATCGCCCGCCTCTCGATCCCCGGATACTAATTTTTGGCCGGTCGTCCAAGAATTTAAGCCGAGGAGATCTCTAAAGACATAAACCGAGCCCGCATTTGATAGCGTATTCAACGTATTATTATCCTCATCTTCTCCGATGGCCCCAACTACAATTAGACTATTATCAATGGCCACTGACCAACCAAATTGGTCGTCTTCGGCCCGATCGAAGGCGGTTAATGCTTGCGAGAAGTTCCAGCTGCCAGAACCGTTTCTCAGGAAAACATAAACGGCACCGTTATCTAAGGTCCCAGAAGGCGTGTCGTTGGCCTCTGGCGCGCCGACTACCGCCACCCCATCCGATTCAATGGCGACGGAAAAGCCAAATTCGTCTTCGGCAAACCGGCCATTGCTGACTATTTTTTCTACCTGAGACCAGCTGCCATTTGCATTTCGCTCGAAGACGTAGGCCGAGCCCGAGTTGGAAAGACTGTTATTCCCGTTCGCATCCTCGTCTTCCTGGGGCGCTCCGACGATGGCGTAGTTGCCCGCGATGGCGACTGAGAACCCAAATTCATCGTTAGCTTCCCGGTCGGAGGCCGTCAGTACTTGCACTTCCTGCCAGTTGCCGTTTCCATCCCGCTCGTAGATGATGGCTGAGCCAGCGTTGCTCAGATCGGGGCCACTCGGCGCATCATCCTCACCTGGAATACCCACGATAGCGTAATCACCGGAAATGGCCACCGAAGTACCCATGCCATCGTCGTCTTCCCGCTGGGCAGTGGTGAGCTTGATGACTTCGTTGAAAGATTGGGCGGAAAGGGAAGGCGAAAAAGGAAAAAGTAGTAGCAAAATAGCTGCACTAATAGCAAGCGCTTTTCCGCTACTACGTAAAGTCGAACCTGTCTTCATGAGATTGATCTGATAACGCCAGAAAGCTTTAAAATTGAAATTACCAGTATGCCCAATCGGACGGAAGTATTTAACGTTTCAATTCGTTTCCAACTTTTTCAAAGCTGATCTACCAATTCTTGCAGCGCATTTTTACCCTTCAAATTCGCCTTTTTATTGACGCGATGCTTGTAGATCCGGATGGTCGCGTCCGACTTATTCAGTAGCTGAGCGATCTGTTGGTTGTTCATACCCAGGCGAAGCAAACTGCAATAACGAAGCTCTTGGGCTGTAATTCCAGGGATTCTCTCCTTGAGATGATCTTCAAAAGCCGCATTGATGGTCTCAACCCGATCTTGTAATTCCGATATCGCCGCTCTTTCTTCCACCGTCGGCGATAGTTCTCGAATCAGGCTGCGCAGTTTCTCGTCGCGTTCTGCGACAGGCAGCGTGAATACCGCTTCGATTTGTTTCAATATGTCGCGCTTGAGCTGCGTGCGCAGTCGGTTATCCGCGGCCAGACGTTTGATGTCTTTTTCCTGATTAGCTAAACTGTATTTGAGATTTTCATTTTCTAATTCCAGAATTCGCCGCCGGTCCGATTCTGCTCGCTTGCGCTCCAATTCCACTCGCTGTCGCCTCCACCACCAGCCAAAGGCGGCCAATCCGGCAATGGAGAAAGACAAGGCCAAGGCAACTAAGCCAAATTTTCGGGCCCTGAGCTTCTCCCGCAGTTGATCGGCCTCTAACTGGCTGATCGTGATTTGCTGCTCGTATGCCCGATTCTGGAGCAGTATTTGCTCGCTCATCTCCTTGGGTGTTTGTGTCCTGGCCTCGGCTATAGGCAAGACATGATCGGTGGCAAAAGCATTATAGGCATGGTAAAACTGCTCAGCTTCAGCTTGTCTCCCCATTTCATCAAACAACTTTCCAAGATTGCCATACAATTTATAGAATCGGTCCGTCATAGTAGCTCTACTCTCAAAATAGGACTGCTCAGCTGTATAGAAGTTATAAGCCTCTTCGTAATTATCCGCCTCCATCAGGTATTCGATTATATAGTTCATAGCCTGCATAGCTACGGCATACCTGTCCTTTTCCTTACGCGTAAAATAGGCCTGTTTTAGATTGGCCATGGCATCTACAAAAGCACCCGTGGATACTAAAGAATGCGACTTGGTCTCTAGAATATTTACATATATCAATTCGCGATTTGAATCGGTAAAACCTTGCATAAAAGCCAGCCCTCGATCCAGTACTTGCATAGCTTCATTATGGTAGCCCGCTTTCTGTAAGTACAGTCCAAAGTTGTTGTGAAGCCAACCCAAGCGGCGGGTTTCATTTGCTTGGGTTAGGGCTTCAATCCGTTGTTCGTAGTGCTGATGAGCATCATCGAGTAAACCTAAAAAAACTTCGTTTTCAACTAATTTTCTAAATACTGCCCCATCTAAAAATTTCAGTTCCGGATGAAACCCACGAAGGCCGTGCAAAGACGATTCCAATGGTTCAATGGCCAGCTCTCGTGCATGGAAGAAGTGTAAATAACAACCGTAGCCCGCCTGCGCAAAACCCCTTATTACGTCATCCAAAGGCAGCTCGGCAACCGCCAAATCATTAGCCTGCTTAATATAGGGATATGCTTTAGACAACTCTTTGATCTTCACGAGCAACTGCCCATAGAAAGTCAATACGCAAACGCGCATACGGGGCGAAATATCGGCTCGGGCCAAGAGTGAGTCGAAAGTCGAAAGCGCACGATCTAACCTGCCCTCCGTCAAGGGATTGTATCCTTCCGCTTCTGTAGCCAGTATTATCTCTGCGTACTCATCAGAAACACCTTCGGATAGATCAAGCGTTCTAATGGGTATTTGCTGAGCAAAAGCAGAGTTTACGAATATGAATAATGCTATATCGAGAAGTAGTACACGCGGACTTGTAGAGCTGGATATTGGTATGGCGGTAGACCTTTATTCATCGCAATATATAACTTGGCCGATTAGATATCTAGATTGAAACGTTTCAATTCGTTTCAATTAGATATGTATTTGTGTTGCAGCATTGGATGTCCGCCTGTGTTTATCTGTGCCCTTTTTTTAGACTTCCGCAGGTGGGGTGGTTTCTCCTTTACGCATGAAAGCCCCGCCGACATGATGTCGACGGGGCTTTCCTTTTCTGCATTTGTAGTGCGAAACACTACAAATCTTTACCTGATAATCATCTGCTTAGTCGCCGAGTGCTTGCCCGCTACCAAGGTGTAGCTGTACACCCCACTGGCACCGATCTCGCTGCGATCCAGCTGGTGTACGTTCGTACCTGCTACCGCTTCGATCTTGTGTACCAATATGGTGCGGCCCTGCACATCGCGTACCGTCAGTATGGCTGTTTCCGCTTCGGACAGCGTAAAGCTGATCTGCGTGAAGCCATCTACCGGGTTGGGCGCATTCTGACCCAAAGCAAACTCATCTGCCGTGCTTACTGCCGTACCGAAGTCCAGCACCAAGTCCGAGACGCCACCCGTTAGTGGGTAGGCCTCAGCTCCTGTGATGCGGTCCGTCAGACTCAGTAGGTCGCTTAGATCACCGTCTAC
>JBCCPC010000090.1:0-11389 GCA_039025055.1 Bacteroidota bacterium
AAAGTAATTGAGTACGTTGAGTATTACAATGAAAAATGGGCAAAAACGATCAACTGGAGTAAAGTCACAAAAGCAGATATTGACACACTCGTCAAGAAAACCAAATCACTTGTAATGAAACTTAGTGGCTAGACCACTAGGCTTTCAGCCCGAGGGGCTGAAGCCTAGCTAATAAATCGTACAGAAACATCTAAATTTCAATGTCTAGCCCCCATAAATGCCTATCTTTGCAGTACAACTACGATACTTACTTTTAAGAACAAACTATTTACAATACTATACAGGATTCTTAAATCCAACTACCCCTGCAAATAAGATACTACATACCAGTTGGTAACCAATAAGTTTTATATTTAAATAGATCAAATGATAAAAATTGGCGTCTATTACGACGGCAACTACTTTTTGCACGTCAGTAATTATTATAACTACGACCACCCGCGAAAGCGACGACTAAGTGTAACGGGCCTCCACGATTTTATCCGCCATCAGGTAGCAGATTTTGAAGGCCGGGACGTGAGTCGATGTAGAATTGTAGATGCACACTACTTCAGAGGCAGACTCAGTGCTCAGGAGGCTTTTCAGAGGGGGCAGATCATCTACTGGGACCGCGTCTTTGACGACATCCTCATGTCTGCAGGCGTTACTACACATTATTCCAACTTGAAAACTTCTCAGGGAAGACGGGAAGAAAAAGGCATAGACGTGTGGTTGGCACTCGAATGCTTCGAGCAAGCTACCCTGCGCGATCTCGATGTAGTCGTACTCATAGCAGCCGATGGCGACTTCTTGCCTTTAGTTAGAAAGCTCAATTCCAGAGGTACTCGGGTCGTTATCATGTCTTGGGATTTTGAGGTAAATAGCGATAATGGCAATTCTTCCATAACCCGCACCAGCCAAGATCTGCTGGAAGAGGCCAGCTATCCGATTCCGATGCACGAGGTGATAGACAACCGACTTAAGCGGAACGACCCCATCGTCAATAACATCTTCGTAGCCAACAGCTCTGAAGATCAAAGGAGCAATCATCCGGATTTTGAGCGTGGAGAACAGAAAGCCTCGAATAACGGAAAGCCGAAAGGCCCTATTGAGTTTGAAGAGCCCGAAGAAGGAGAAGTAGGAGACCTGATGGTTAGCCGGGTTTTCAGCCTCAAAAACGGATACGGATTCATCAAGTACCCACCCAACAACCTCTTCTTCCACTACTCTACCGTACAGAATATCGACTTCAACGATCTGCTTATTGGCGATCTGGTAGAATTCAGATTAGCGCACAATGATACCGGCCAGTTGATCGCTACCGATGTGCAGCTGCTCGAAGACGAAGAAGAATAAGCGATCATGGCTGCGCTATTTATTTCCAGAGAAGTCGATCTACAAAGTCCTGTACGCATTTGGTGTGTAGAGCAGGACGTCGATTTAGTAGATCAGTCACTGGTTCAGTTCAGCAAGCCCGAACGCATCGTTTGGCCAGAGGAAGACTTCGATTGGGTCTTTTTCTACAGCCCGCGAGGCGTTAGCTTCTTCCTTGAGCAATACGAAGGCGACAGTAGCCAGTTTCAGTACGCTTGCTTTGGTGCAGGTACAGCCAGCGCACTGGCTGAATCGAATTACAAGCCTTCATTTGTTGGTGACGGCGATTTCAGGCAAGTCGCCCAAGACTTCGCAGAAATTGCTCACGGCCAACGGGTGTTATTTCCACAAGCCAGGAATAGTCGCCGAACGGTAAGCCGCCACATTGGTGACCGCATTCTCGCTACGGAAGTAGTGGTCTATGAAAATGAAGCCATACCCCACGAATTCGAGCAAAGTTTCAAGTACTTGCTATTCACCAGCCCGATGAACGTGATGGCCTATCTGGAGAAGAACTTTATCGATCCATTTACCTATGTAATAGCGATCGGCCAAACGACGGAAGCGGCCCTAATCAGCAAGGGTATAGAAGAGCCATTCGTGGCCGAACAACCGAGCGAAGCGGCCATGGTCGAGATACTAAACGCTCTTTAGTGCCCGGTGGCTTTCTACCAACCGCTTTTCGATCCAGGCTTGCACATAACCAAAGACTTCCTTTTGCTCGGGCTCGTTATGCAGTTCGTGGTAGAGGCCCGGCCACGACTTCATGCTGATGTCTTCCCCCTCCAGTCGATTTAGGAATGCCTGGCTCGCGTCGTGGCTGGTCAAACCATCGTCAGTACCGTGCATAATGAGTAGGGGCAGTTCTATATAACCACTAAATTGATCTAGCTGCTCGGCGGCTTTCATCAAGTCCACCCCCACGCGCGAGCTTACTGTACTGTGCACATGCGGATCGTTGGCATAGCTCTCTTCTATATCGCTCGAACGACTCAGTTTGGTCGTATCCAGCTCATTAGTGACCGAAAATGCCGGGTAAATATTTCGCATTAACCGTCCGACGGCAATTAAGACCGGATTGACTTTGAAAGGCAGCTTAATGTAGGGAGCCGAAGCGATGACCCCTGCTACCTTCGGGTGCCGCTTGATGATGTAGTTCAGCACCAGATTGCCCCCCATACTATGGCCATATAAAAAGACTGGCAAATCGGGATACAAACGCTCGCACTCGATGATGAGCTGAGCTATCCCATCGTAGTAGTGCGAATAGTCAGCCACATACCCACGCTTGCCACCGCTGCGACCATAGCCGACCCGATCATAGCCGACCATGCCAAAACCAGCAGCCGTCAGATATTCGGCCATGTGGTCGTACCGGCGCGCATGCTCACCTATACCGTGTATCAGCCCGATCACCGCACGAGCATGCTCGTTGGGCCATTCGACCGCATATATTTCTTTGCCATCTGGCGAGCTCCACGAAAATTCTTTGACTGACTTCATAAATTACTTTTGAGCTGTGGGAAAAATAGGGAAATTTGCCGCATGAAACCTCGTATTGTCTTTATGGGCACCCCAGAATTTGCCGTCCCCAGCCTGGAAGCCCTCATCGAGCAAGACTACCCCGTGGTGGGCGTTGTCACTACGACCGACAAAATGGGCGGCCGGGGCGGCAAAAGGTTACTCGAATCTGCCGTCAAGAAATGCGCGCAAAAACACAACATACCCATCCTGCAACCTACCAAGTTGAGAGATGAAAGTTTTTTATCAGACTTGCGCAGGTGGAATGCCGACCTACAAATCGTAGTGGCCTTCCGCATGCTGCCAGAAGTCGTATGGTCCATGCCCAAGCTGGGTACCTTCAACCTACACGGCTCACTATTACCAAAGTACCGAGGAGCCGCCCCCATAAACTGGGCCATCATCAAAGGGGAAGAAAAAACGGGGCTTACCACCTTCTTCATCCGCCACCAGATAGATACCGGAGATATGCTACTACAAGCCGAGACCCCCATCGGCCCCAACGAAACCGCCGGAGACCTACACGATAGAATGATGGGTAAAGGCGCTGACCTAGTCGTAGAAACCGTACAGCTCATAGAGTCTGGTGACTACAAACTCAAAAAGCAGGATGATACGCTCGCTACCCCAGCCCCGAAGCTGAATCGGGCTAACTGCCAGATAAATTGGAATCAACCCGCCCAAGAAGTCCATGATTTTATTCGAGGACTTAGCCCCTACCCGGCTGCGTGGACGGTGTCTACCCGCGGAAGCCTGCCTGCCGGGCGCACGCAGGCAGGTCTAAATAATGAAAACAAATCCGATAACTTGAAAATATTCGAGTCCCATCCCATTATCGAAGATCACGACCACCCACCCGGCACCCTTTTGACGAACAACAAAGATTATATAAAAGTAGCCTGCCTAGACGGGTTTATCGATATTAAAAGACTTCAGGTAGAAGGTCGCAAGCGTATGGCTGTCAAAGATTTATTGAATGGATATGATTTCGAAGAGATTAAGTTTGACTAACATGATGTTTACCCCATAACGTCGACTAATGCTTTTGCTTTGCAAAAGCATTAGTCGACTAGCCCGATCAATGCCCTGTAGTCATCAAAAGGCGCATCTTCTGCCTTCATCTCCAGCATAGCGTCTAGGTCTATGTCTTGATAGGCCTCTTCCAGATCGGCCATGGTTTGTTTGCACCTGATTTCTAGCTGACCAGATGCCAACTGCGCATCTCGCCACTCATGTGTTTTGGCCAACTTGCCGAGTATTTCCGTCCGTACATCTAGCGGATCGGCTTCGGGATCGATGGTCTCCGCACTAGAGAAAGCGTGAGAGGTGCGGGCCAGCATACGCGCATTGCTCAGCAGATAGTAGGCCGTCAATACGGTAGCTTTATGGCTTTGCTCCAATAGCTGTGCGTATAGGTTGAGCTGTATTTCTTCCCGATTCCTGATCAGATTGCTGAATCGTGTTTTGCCCCGCCACTTCAGATCGACCACCGCCAGGGTACCGTCTTGCTTTTTGGCGAGCAGGTCGGCACGCGCTTTTAGTTCGAGCCCACTGATCTGTCCTTCCAGCTCGATCTCCGATTGTATTTCACGCCAACCGTCTTCTCTAAGGCTGCATATCAGTGCCCATGCCGCCCGCTGTATTTGCCGCCTGAATTGAACGCGGTCTGGCTCGAAGCCATATTCCAACAATAGACCGCCCTCGCGCCTGAGTATATCGGGTTCGTTCTGAGTCACCCATCGGCTGATGTCCGACTGTGCCCATTCTCCCAAGGATTTTTGCTCGGCAAAAATTCGCTCCATGAATCGATGAGCAAGCAGCCCCCGCAAGCGAGTACCCAGGCTCAAGGCTGGCTGTCGGCTGGGCTTAATCAACAAACCGTACTGAAAAACCCACTGATGCGGATGGTAGATGTACCGCTCGATCGAGCTGGGCGACTCGTACTGGCGGCGATGCATGCGGCCTGGCTGATCAATACTGACGAATGCACGAGTACGCTCCATCGGTACGAGTTCTAGGGAAGAAAACCCTGGCGATGGCCAGTCGAGTATGTTCTGTTCAGCATCTTTGTCTAAATCGACGATTATCGACTGGAGATCGTCGCCAAACATAGCCTCCAGCTCGCCCAGTAATGGATGAGTTGATACTTCGCTGCCTACCACATAGTCCGGGCAGCAAAGTACAAGTCGATCTCGGGTAAATAGTAATGGTCGACTGCGGCTCCACATCTGTCGCTGGTTTTTGGCTGCAGGACTTAATGGATACACCTCATAAGCAGCTAAAAACTCAATTTCGTTTTGATACCAATTGCTGAAAAAATAATCCGCTTCTTCCTGTACGAAATCCCACCAGATAAGCTCGGGCACATCTGCACAAACGGCCGCCGGGTGGAAAGCAGCGGGCAGGCTACCCAGCTGCTCTGACTGGAAATTGGCCGGTGCCGCTTCGTAAACCGTGCGCACGATTCGGTCAACTTGTAGCGGACTTAACTGATCTTCATCGATTTGATCGATCAGCTCTACCGCCCTTTTAGCTTGAGCCGCCAGCGTTTTCAATCCAATGGCGTCGTCTTTATCCTCATCCGTTCGGTCTTTCACCCAATTGACCAGATAGGTAAAGAGCTTGCGCACCTCCGTCTTCGGAGCCCGCCCATCGATCGGGTATCGAGTACGCCTGAACCAAAAGTTGTACTGTTCTTGGATGGCTTCTGGGTCAACCCGATTATCTCTGGCTATTCTGCGTGGTAGCTCTTCCATCAAATACTGATCGAGCGCAAAAAACCAGGCTTCGCTAAAAATACCAGGACTATCGGAAAGTGCCGTCGATAGCCGGTAGCCCAAGGTGCGGTCTAGGGGCTTGACGATCAGCTTCAAAAACTCGTGCAGCTTGCGCAGATCGACTGGTTCCCATAGGAATGTCGGCACCAATTTTAATACTTGCAGGCTGGGTCTGGCCATGCTCGTACTAGGTACGCCCATACTGGGCAAACCTTCCATGCGCAGGGCCAGGTCGAGCGTTTGCCGCTTTTTCGCCATTAATACCGAGGGCGACCAGGCTGGATTAAGCTTGAGCAATTTGGACAGGTAGGCCGAGATGTGAGTCTCTCTGGCAGCTTTCAAGATGAGCAAACTGCCATCGGCTTTGAGCTGAGCATTTCGGTAACTAGAAACGTCGATATATCGATTTTCTCCGCTACCAAAATCCCTTGGCATTTTTTGCCCTTCTGCCACCCATCGATCTATAAAATCCGAAGGCGGCTCAGCATGAGAAGCCGCTGGAAAATGCCCTTCTGTTTGTTCTTGACCACTGAGCGCAACGGCCTGCCATACACCCAGGTCCGTATCTTTTTTAGGCAACTTCGGCCCGCGCAAATACTGCACAAAATCTCCACAATCTGCAAGTTTCTTCAGCAATCGCTGACTTCCAGGATCTAACAAATTAAAAGGCTCGTGCAGCTTGACCCATAGCACCGGATGCATACCGCCACCCATCGAATTCAGCTGTCGCTGCAGACGGTCTGCTACCCCCAAAGGCCATGGATTATCCTCCTGAGATAGTAATAGATTTTGCTCAAGTCGATGCAAGGTTTTTATCCTCGACGGACACTTATCAGGCGGTATCTTATGTAATGGATAAGCTGCCTCGATCAGCTCATCTCGAAGCGACAGTACATGCTCGGCAGTCGCTAGTGGATCAGCTTGAAAAGAAGCCGCGTAAAAAACCGAGGGATGTTGAGCCAAATCATTGCGGAGTAATTGTCTATACCGCTCCACACGCAAAAAATCCTGCCGCTCTGTCTGTGCTACAAATCCATAAAACCCCTCCAGATAGTGCAGCAGTCCGATTTTATCGAAGCTGTGCTGGTTTAAACTTGCTGAGTCGGGTAACGGGATACACCTTTCCGTAAACCCCATCCCGAATTGTATGATCGGCATGGTTTATCCCCCCATTTCTTCCTTCATGCGGGTGATCTGAGTTTCCCAAAGATTCTTAGAATCTTCGACCTCGTCTTCGTCAGCAAAATCGGTGATGTAGATTATCGTTCCATTGGTCACCTCGCCTTTCCCTATTCTAAACTCCAGATACTCTTCGGGCTCTGAATCTTCCCACTGAAAGCGCAAACGCTGGTTTTCTTCCGATTCGATCAGCTCAGCTACCTCTGGCTGCCCGGCCCAGATATAGGTATAAGTATCACCCTCGATATCGACCTCATCACAAAACCAACGCATCAGGCAAGAGGGTGTAGTCAAAAATTTATAGACTATGGCCGGAGAGGCCCTGCACATGAATTCAACGGTGTATTTGACGCGTTCCATATTGATTTGGGATTATTTGGTTTGGTGTAGTGGCGGTAAGTAAGTCAATTAAACTTATATATACAAGTGCACCCGCCTGTAAAACAAATGATAGACGCATCTGTTATGGATAAGTGCAAAAGGATAAATAGGGACTTCCGCAGGTTGATTCACAACTCAGAAACCCTTACTTTTGCGGCCTTAAGCAGCTAATCTGCTGAAAAAACGGGTGACGGGTGGATAAATTCCACGTCTTTAACGAAGTAAAAACTTCCTCAACTTAAAAGAACTAGATGAGACAGCTCAAAATTACCAAGTCGATCACGAACAGGGAAAGCCAATCCCTAGAGAAGTATTTGCAAGAGATCGGCAAGGTAGACCTATTGACCCCCGAGGAAGAAGTAGATCTAGCCAAGCGCATTAAGCAAGGCGATCAAATCGCGCTGGAAAAGCTGACAAAAGCCAATCTTCGCTTTGTAGTATCCGTGGCCAAGCAATACCAAAACCAGGGTCTAAGTCTGAGCGACCTGATCAACGAAGGGAATCTCGGCCTGATCAAGGCTGCCCAGCGATTCGATGAAACACGTGGTTTCAAATTCATCTCCTACGCCGTTTGGTGGATTCGCCAGTCCATTCTTCAGGCACTGGCCGAGCAAAGCCGTATCGTGCGCTTACCCCTCAACAAGGTCGGCTCACTCAACAAGATCAACAAGGCCTTCAGCCAGCTAGAGCAAGAATACGAGCGCGAGCCCAGCTCCGAAGAGTTGGCGGCACAGCTGGAAATTGCCCCAGAAGAAGTCGAGACTACCCTCGGCGTCGCTGCCCGTCACGTATCTATGGATGCCCCATTCGTAGAAGGTGAAGACAACAGTCTGCTCGACGTACTCGAAAACAAGGCTACCCCAGGTACAGACTCTGCCCTGGAATATGCAGAGTCCCTCCGCCGCGAAATCGAGCGTAGCCTCTCTACCCTGACCGAGCGCCAGTGCGACGTCATCAAGCTCTACTACGGCATTGGCGTCGAGCACCCTATGAGCCTCGAAGACATTGGCGAGAAGTTTGGCCTTACCCGCGAGCGCGTACGCCAAATCAAGGACAAGGCCATCAACAAGCTCCGCTCCGCAAACAGAAGCAAGCTATTGAAGCACTACCTCGGAGCATAAGAATAAGACTATCATTAAGCCGCTTTCGGAGTATTTCCGAAAGCGGCTTTTTTAATTTTTAATAAGATCATGTTACAAAAATCACTCATCTGCTTATCCATTTTTCTATTCAGTTTTTTCCAGCCTACCCAACTCAAAGCCGATGAAGGCATGTGGCTGCCACTATTCCTACAATCGCTCAATGAAGCCGATATGCAGGCATTGGGTATGCGTATCACCGCCGAAGACATCTACTCCGTAAACCAAGGGAGTCTAAAAGATGCCATCGTCCACTTCGGTGGCTTTTGCACCGGCGAGATCATATCAGACCAGGGGCTTGTACTGACCAACCACCACTGCGGCTACGGACAGATTCAATACCACTCCTCTCTCCAAAACAACTATTTAGAAGACGGCTTCTGGGCCATGAGTCAAGAAGAGGAGCTACCCAATGAAGGGCTATACGTCGAGTTCATCGTCCGTATCGAAGATGTGACAGAGGCAGCCCTGGAGGGCGTCTTAGATGAAAGCGATGACACCAGGCAGTCGGCCATAGACAAAAACCTAAATGGTATTATTGAATCTGTCGAGAAGGAAGAATATCAAGGCGTAAAGATTCGTCCCTTCTTTGGCGGCAATCAGTATTTCTTATTCGTGACTGAGCGATACGAAGACGTGCGTTTAGTCGGTGCACCACCGAGTAGCATCGGCAAGTTCGGTGCCGATACCGACAACTGGGAATGGCCACGCCATACCGGAGATTTCAGCCTCTTCCGTGTCTACAGCGGCCCAGATGGTAAGCCAGCCCCCTACTCTACCGATAACATTCCACTTAAGCCTCGTTACCACTTACCCATCAATCTAAATGGCATAGACGATGGAGATTTTACCATGGTTTTTGGGTTCCCTGGCCGCACGGACCAGTACATATCTGCCGAGGCTATGCGCAATCGTGTACAGGAAATCAACCCCATACGCGTAGGCATACGCGACAGCAGTCTATCTGTCATCGACCGCTACATGCGCCAAGATGCCGAGATCAAAATACAGTATGCCAGCCGTCAAGCCCGTATCGCCAATGCCTGGAAGAAATGGCGCGGCGAAACCGAAGGCGTCATAGCCACGAAAGGCATAGAACGCCGCCAAAATCTGGAAGCCGAACTAGAAAAACGCGTCCTCGCCAATAAAGAGGAGATGCACATGCATATGGATCCCTTACAAGATTTGACCAGGCTTGCGAAAAAACAGCTACCCTACGCCAAGAGCGATGCTTACGTTCGCGAACTCAACTACAACATCGACTTATTCCGTTTGGCGAATTACGCTAGTCGACTTATCGATCGCTACGAAAACAATGGCGAGACCGGGCTTAAAAATTATATCCCCAGGGCGCAGTCATACCTGAGCGGCTTCTATTCCAACTACCGACCAGAGGTAGATCGAGCAGTCTCGGCTAAGCTACTGCCCATCTACTTCGACAAAGTAGCCGATGATCACCAAAGCCCACAGGCACAAGCCCAAATCGAGTTTGCAGGTGATATCAATTCTTTAGTCGCCGCTCTTTACGACAACAGTTTCCTTACCAAAGGCGATCGCTTATTGAGTCTACTAGAATCTGATCCCGTAAACTTAGTACGTCAGTTGAAGGGCGACCCAGCTGTTCAGTTTGTAAGCCAGCTCAATGCCGATCACGAACGCCTAGTACTATCCAATCTCCGTCCGCTTCAAGAACGGGAGCGCACTGCCCAACGTCAGCACATGGCAGCCCTCATGGCTGTCTTCCCCGAACGTACCTTCTGGCCCGACGCCAACGGCACCATGCGCGTCAGCTATGGCAAAGCCGAAGGCTATGTCGATGGCGAGGACATCGATCAGCACTTCATGACCTACCTCAGTGGCGTCATCGACAAGTACCAACCCGGCGACTACGAGTTCGACCTCCCCAAAGACTTGATCGATCTATTCGAAGCAAAAGACTACGGCCAGTACGCCAACGAAGACGGCCGCATGCCTGTCTGCTTCCTCGGCAGCAACCATACCAGCGGTGGCAATAGCGGAAGCCCTGCTATCAATGCAGATGGCCAGCTCGTCGGCCTCAACTTCGACCGCGTATGGGAAGGCACCATGAGTGACATCAACTACGATCGCACCATCTGCCGCAACATCATGGTCGATATTCGATACGTGCTCTTCCTCACTGAAAAGCTAGGCGGTGCCAAGCACCTGATCGACGAAATGACCCTAGTCAAATAATATTAGTTCCCAATTCCTTCGCTCTGGCGCAGGAATTGGGAACTAATAATTTTTCCAAAGCATTTCACTTTCAAGCAAAAGGTCTTACTTTTGCGACCCCGTATGGAGAAGTGGCAGAGTGGTCGAATGCACCGGTCTTGAAAACCGACGTAGCGAGAGCTACCGGGGGTTCGAATCCCTCCTTCTCCGCCAAGCAGCTAGAACCCCAATTTTTATTGGGGTTCCAGCACTTTGGAAACCAAAACGTTTTGGTTTCCGGTTTTCTTCATCGGGATCTGCGTGGCCAAACTTTACCCATGCAGACAAAAAAAACTTTTGTTCACCCGCAGCATAAAGGATTAGTATACAGGCTCTACCATCGGGGCGATGATATGAGCGTGAGGTGGAAAATTTGGTGGAAGGATGAGAACGGTAAGCGGTGGTCTCGATACGGTGATATCAACAGGGGGGAAACATTTACTCAGCGATATGCCAAAGCCACTGAAGTAGTCAGGCAACTAATAGACGAGCATAAGAATTATCAGCCGATATCACCCATCTGGCCAAAGGTGCAGGCCTATATTGATCGAAGGCGATTTGGAAGGAAGACCAAGCAGGAATACGCATTCAGAGTAAAGAAGCTATTGAACTATATAGGTGGAAGAGATCCCTCGCCAAGGCTAGTCAATCAATACCTGGCCACGCTAGAGAAAGAAGTATCAGGCACGACCTACAACAAGAGTATAGATATACTCAGGTCTTGTCTTCGCGAAGCGGGATTCGAGTGGATTATGGCTGATGCTAAAAAGCTACGAGCACGTAGTCAGCCGCACTTATATTATCAGA
>JBCCPC010000091.1:0-10399 GCA_039025055.1 Bacteroidota bacterium
ACTGGGTACTGGGTACTGGGTACTGGGTACTGGGTACTGGGTACTGGGTACTGGGTACTGGGTACTGGGTACTGGGTACTGGGTACTGGGTACTGGGTACTGGGTACTGGGTACTGGGAATTTATCGATTAATGAAATACTAGCAATACCATATACCCTGTACCAAATACCGGGTACCTTCTACCCTACATATTTAAAGAGGCGACTCCAGTCTACCCCTTTACTAAAGGTACCTTCTCTGAATGAGAAAAGTACCAGCAGCGGCTTTCCGACGATATGATCTTGAGGCGTAAAGCCCCAGGTGCGGGCATCTTCGCTATTGTGGCGATTATCACCCATGAGCCAGTAGTAGTCTTGCTCGAAAGTATAGGTATCGGTCTGTTGACCGTCTATAAACCACTGACCATTGCGTTTTTCTAACTCGTGGCCCTCGTAGACTTCGATGGCGCGGCGGTAAAGGTGGTAATTTTCCGTATTGAGCTCGATGCTTTCGCCTGCTGCGGGGATATAGATGGGACCGAAATTGTCAATCGTCCAATTGCCGGATAGCGGCATATAGTGCGGATAGGCTCGACTATTCGGTTGCAGAGGTGTATGATCTATATACTTGATTTCAGCTTGTGGATCTTGTTCTTGTACTTGTTGCTTTTGGATGTCGTTCATTGTAATCCGATATGCCTCGGGAACGATCCTTCCAGTTCTAGGATCGGTATATGGACTAAAGTCTTCTTCGGAAATGCCCCACTCCGTCCATCTTTTAGTACTGGGCACGCGATTAAAGCGGACAATGTAGTTGTACTGCAGTCCTTCAGGATCCTCGATCATTGTACCGTTTATGTAGATGCGACGATCTCTAATTTCGAGTGTTTCTCCAGGCATGCCAACAGCTCTCTTCACGTAGTGATCGCGTTTATCTCTAGGGCGGGTTTTGAGTTCGACTCTTCCACTACTTACATCGTCGGCATAAGTACGGTTGGAACTCGCACTTTGACGAGCACGCATTTCTCCACGAAGGTATTGAGCATGTGACCAAGATCGGTCGGGAAAAATATAAACGCTATCGCCACTAGGCACATTAAACACCACTTTATCATAGCGGTCTACGTTCTCGATTTTAGGTAACCTTCGGTGTCTAAGTTGAGGCTTATCGATGTAGCTCTTACCACCTACAACAGGCATTACATTGTGCGTAAGTGGCATGGTAAGTACAGTCTCCGGCAGGCGAAGGCCGTAGTGTATTTTACTTACAATCAAGTAATCGCCCGTCATCAAATTACCCTCCATAGACGAGGATGGAATCATATAGGCTTCAAACAGGAACATGCGGATGAAGCCCGCAGCGAAGACTGCAAAGATGATAGAGCTCACCCATTCGCGCGCTACACCCAGGCGGAAAGGATCTTGCCGCATCAATCGCTTGTAGCGCTCTTTGTCTCCCGACTTTTTAGCAGAGAGTGCCCGATCTCGGTATGCTTTTTCTTCGGCCATGACTGGGCCGTAGTAGGTGAGCGGCTGAGGCGTTGCTACCGTAGCTGATCTTCTGGCTGTAGCTTTCTTACCAGACTTAGCTTTACTCTGCTGCTCAGCTACTTTTGTTCTGGCCCACTTGGGTGGAGCCTCCTTGGGTTCTTTTTTGTCGATATAAGTCCAGTAGGCGGGTGCCAGCATGGTAGCGGCAAAATGATCGACGAAACGATTGCGGCCAAAAGAGCGCGCCAGATCGATCATCAAATAACTAAAAATGAAGAAGTTGACCACTGGAAATACCATCCACCAACCGAAGCTACGGCTGCGACCTACGATGTCCGAGGCTACGACCATATTGTAGATCGGTATGAGCGCATCCGTGCGCTTTCGGCCTGCCCGCTCGAATATGGGCATAAGCGCTACGCCCGAAAGCAAGTAGTAGATGATCAAAGTCCAGGTTAGCCAAGTCATATCTAAGAAAAGTATTAGGCATGCAAAGCTAATAAGACATGGGCTAATAGTTATGGAAGCGTATTTTTTCATTAAGACTTCCGCAGGTCGGAAGCTACGGCTACCCCATCGTCAGGCCTGCTCTAAGCATGTTTTCATACAATTGACATACCTGAATGATGCAACACAAATATACCTAACATCATTAAGTATCAAACCTAACGACATTAGGTATATGGATAAACCAATCAAAAAATCTAACAACCACAGGCGGTGGTATGCCGTAGTTGCCGTCGTGTTGGCTATAGGATCGATAGCATGGCTGGCCTCCGCTAGTAGGTCTTTTACCCTATCGATACCGAAAAGCGACATTCAAGTCGAGCAGGTTGTTAGTGGCCAATTTTTTTATTACATCAGCCTGAATGCAAGCGTGCAACCCAATAGGAGTCAGCTGCTCGACAGTAAAGCTACTGGTACCGTAGATATGATTTTTGTAGAAGATGGAGAGACAGTAAACAAAGGAGATACTTTGCTCAAACTGTCCAATCCCGAGTTGGAGCTTGAAGTCATGCAACGCGAAGGGCAACTCATCGAACAACTCAATGCCCAACGGCAGACCATGCTTTTGATCAATCAAAATGATTTTGCGCTTCGGGAGCAGCTAGTGGAGGTCGATTACCAAATCGAATTGGAGGGGAAGCGATTTGATCGGGCTGAACAGATGCTGACAGAAAATCTAATTGCGGTGGCCGATTATGAGCCAACCGCGGCCCAGTACGATTACTACAAGGCCCGCCGAAATATGCTGAATTCTGCTTACCAGCAGGATAGCCTGGCTCGCATCCGGCAGCTGGCACAAATCCGTATAACCGAAGAAAGATTGCTGAACAATCTAGAGGCCGTGGGGCAACTGTTGAATCGGTTGTATGTACTGGCCCCTATAGACGGCCGACTCAGCAATTTTGAAGCAATAGTCGGACAGTCGATTGCCAACGGAGATCGACTTGGAGAAATTTATCGACTCGATGCGCCGCTACTCGAAGCGGAAGTCGATGAGTACTATCTCGACATGATCGAATTGGGGCAAGGGGGCAGAGCACTTTTGAGAGGAGACAGCCTCTCCGTTCAAGTATACAAGATATTTCCTTCGGTGGAGGGCGGCAGGTTTCGCGTTCAGCTCCGTATCGAGCCGCCAGAGGTCGAGCGGCTATCCTTAGTCAAGGGGCAGTCCGTACGGATTCTCCTGTATTTCGGCCGCGTTGCCGAGTCCCTGCTCATACCCGAAGGCGACTTTTATAACAGCACGGGCGGCGATTGGGTCTTTGTGCTCAAAGACGACATTGCTCGGCGAGTAGATATCGATCTGGGCAGGAGAAACCCCGACTTTTACGAAGTTATTTCCGGTCTACATGAAGGCGATCAGGTCATTGTCTCGGATTACCGGAATTGGATCGATTATTCAACCATTCAAATTCAGCCATGACATCAACAGCTATTTCGGAGCCGCTCATTCGGCTAGAGCAGATATATAAATTTCATTTTACCGACACCCTTCAAACAGCAGCATTGAACGGATTAGACATCGAGATCTATCCGGGTGAGTTTGTGGCCATCATGGGGCCTTCGGGAAGTGGAAAGAGTACGCTGCTGAACATACTCGGCATGATAGACCGGCCCAGCCGTGGCCAATACTTCTTTCTGGATCAGGAGGTAAGCGCACTCTCTAAACGAAAGGTAGCCGACCTGCGGAAGTCTAATATATCCTTCGTCTTTCAGAGCTTTAATCTCATCGATGAATTAACGAGCTATGAGAATGTGGAGCTGCCGCTTATCTACCAGCGTGTGCCTGCAAAAGAGCGCCGCGAACGCGTAGAGGCAGCACTGGCCGAATTGGAAATGCTACACAGGCGAGATCATTATCCCGCTCAGTTATCGGGTGGTCAGCAGCAGCGCGTGGCCATAACCCGTGCACTGGTCACACGACCCGCTCTCATTCTTGCCGATGAACCAACGGGTAATCTAGATTCAGAGAATAGTCGAATCGTGATGCAGAAGCTACAAGAACTTCACGCCAATGGCTCGACCATCGTCATGGTTACCCATGCAAAAGACGATGCCAACTATGCCGAACGTATGGTCGAACTATTCGATGGCAATATCCTAATGACGGAACAAGAATATGCGCGTCAATGAAAAATCTTATATCCAACCTATTTTTATGTCATTTAATTTTATTTCCGATCGGCCTATTTGCCCAGCGCACCATAGACCTCATCGACTCTTTACATCTGGAGCCCTACTCATTCGCTTTTCATCCTGATGGACATGCTTTAATTGCAGAATATTCCAGAGATAATGATATGGAGTATTTAGTTTTTCTTATTCAAAGAGAAAATGAAATAATAATTGACACCCTACCCGTCGAGGATGTCAATCAAGCCACATTTTCGAAGGGTGGCGATTTTATCTTGTATAATTTTTTTGATCGGATTTCCTGGGAATCTTTTACTGTTAAGCGGGCTTTTAATAGCCCAGAAAATATCGGTCCACCTACTTATGTGTCTCCGCAATTGGGGCTAGACAATATGAGCTATTATTTCATGGACGAAGATGAAAGTATTTACTTCTTCACCTACGCAGAAAACGATCCGTCCATGACCGGATTATTTTACTCGGCTTTTGAAAATGGTCGTTATCAACAAATTCAGCAGATTTTTGCCAATAGAGATAATGTTGTAGCCTATTCTCCCCTACTGCTTCAGAAAGACCTGATGCTCTTTCCACAACACGGCATAATAAACGAGGAACCGAACGGTATGTATTACGCCATAAAGCAGGAAAATAAATGGTCTGAACCTATCAAATTAGACGGCTTACCTTTCTGTCACAATATGGCTTACTACGACGAAAACACCGTCGCATTTTTAGCAGATCAGGATTCGAAGTTTCACCTAATCCCTAAGAGCGACATCATGAATATGATCAATCAAAAAAATAAATAATTATGGCTACCAGAGCACTAGTTGCCGCTTCCACTAAACCATTGATTTTATCGATTTTATCGCATGGAGAAAATTATGGTTATCAAATCATAAAAGAAGTCGAACGGCTCACCGATGGCGAGTTGCAATGGACGGATGCTATGCTATATCCGGTACTCAAGCGGATGGAGGCAGAAGGTTTAGTACGCTCTCAATGGGTAAAACTCGAGAATGGTCGAAAAAGAAAATATTTCCGAATAACACCAGAGGGGACCGACCTACTTGCAGCCGAACGACAGCAGTGGATCAAAGTAAATCGGGTATTTCTCTATCTCTGGGGCATGAATAGCCTGGACCCCATCACCGCTAAATAGTGATTATCATGCAATTCGATTTTAATAAATCGCTGGCCACATGGCGGGCTGAGCAAGCTAAAATTCGAGCTGTCAACCCGGAATACCTCAACGAGTTGGAGAGTAGTCTGCACGACCACTATGAGGCACAATTGATTAAAGGGCTGGATCCAGCCACTGCTTTTCGTGTAGCCCGTGAGCAAGTTATTCCAAACCGCCGTCAAGTTCAGGCATCTGCTGCTAGTAGTTGGTTGAGCTTACTGCCCAACCATTTAAAGATAGGCTGGCGGCACCTAAAGCGCCGCAGCGGGTTTGCGCTGGTCAATTTCTTGTGTTTGGCCATTGGCACCCTGGTTGTGACATTGGCCGCCTTGTATATCGATTATGAAGCGAGCTACGATACTTTTGTGCCCGAGCACGAACGCAAGTTTAGAATGGGGCGCAGCTACCGTTCGCAAGACTACAGCGTTATGGCATTTCCAGCATATTACGGCTCTACTGCTGAAGAGCAAATGTCACAACTCCTGGCTCTCGAGGATGTACCAGGTGTGCTCAAGGCTACACAATTCTTCAATTTTACCGGGCCCACATTTGTATATCGGGATCAAGATCAGTTTGAAGTCGAAGATATTTTGCAGACCAATACGCCCAGACGGTTCATGGACTTTTTTGGGTGGACCTTCCTGCTGGGCGACGTCGACCTCTTTGCCAGTCAAATACAAACGGCCGTTTTAACCGAAAGCGAAGCTGAACGACTGTATGGGCTAGACTGGCGAAGTCGAGATATGATTGGTCGTGAATTGCAGATAGACTCTATGGGATATACCATTGCTGGTGTATTGGAAGATCCGCCGCCCAATACGCACTTCAAATTCAATATGGTACTTCACCAGAGCAAGATCGATTATTGGGGTGGTCGATTATATGTCGAATTGGCAGCAGGTGTACAAGCCGAGCAGGTAGCTACTTATATAGATCAAAACCTAGGTCTGATACATCCGGGGCTGGCCGACGATGAACTACACAACGGTACCATCATTCAACCTCTGGCAGATATACACCTAAAATCGGATTTGCTCTACGAGATGCGGCCTCCCGGGGAGATGCGCTACTTGTATATCATTGGTATTATTGCCGCCATTATCTTGCTACTAACTGTCAGTAATTACACCAACTTAGCCATGGTCATGCAACTCAAGCGGCGGCGTGAGATCGGTATGCGCAAAGTGTTTGGCGCTACTGATGGGCAAGTGGTTGGGCAGTTCGTCATCGAGGGCCTGTTACTAAGTCTACTTGCGGTACCCGTCGTAGGTTTTGGCCTGTGGTGCATTCTGCCTAGGTTCAATGCACTGATGGGTACCGAGATTGCCACCGAAAGTATACTACAAGCTAGCTTGTGGCTGTATATCGGTATAGGAGCAATACTTGTTGGCTTGCTAGCCAGTTTATTACCTGCCTTTTTATTGGCAGGCCGTTCTATACTTGAATTATTCCGGCAAAAAATAAGCACAGGGAATCGTAAGAAAATCGGGCTACGGAAGCTGATCATCGGTTTTCAATTTGCCCTTCTCATTGGTCTGACGAGTTTAACCCTCTTCGTCAATCAGCAGCTTAATTACATGCAGGACAAAGACCTCGGTTACACACGCGAAGGCATTATGTATGTCGTCACGAATGGAGACAGCACACTCTATACCACCTTCAGAGATGAAATGAAAAAGATACCTGGCGTCCTTGGCATAGGATCAAATGGCTATATGGGCACGGAGTCCTACAACCAAACGACCTATCGATTGGAAGGTACGGAAGAGATATTCGATGACGCTCATCAAGTGGAAATGGATTACGATGCGGCTCGGGTGCTCAATATCAAAACGAATATAGACGAGCAGATTTATGAGTATGAAAATGTACCTGCAACAACGGTGCTCATCAATCAAACTCTAGCTGATCGCTATCAAAATCGGTTCGGAATCAGTGAGTCAGAATTATCAGGGCGAGTCATTACCATGGAACCTGAGTACACCGATGAAGAAACCGATGAAGTCGGTTTTCCCTTGAATATCGCCGGTGTTTTTCAAGACATCAATATGTTTAGCCTGCATCAGCAAGTAGAGCCTATGATCTTGGTTTTACATAAAGAACCTTACTATCCCTACTGGGCAACCATCTCTTACCAGGAAGAGAGCCAGGCCAAGATCAGGCAACAGGCCAAGTCAATTATGGCCGATCTGAATCCCAATGAGCCCTTCGTTCATCGCTTCCTGGCCGACAACCTCGACGAGTTATATGCTGCTGAAAATCGCATTGCCCGCTTGAGTATCTTTTTTAGTCTCGTGGCCTTTTTTGTCGCCGCGCTTGGTCTTATTGCACTGACGGCTTACCTCACTACGGTGCGCAGGAAAGAGATCGGCATCCGTAAAATTCTGGGTGCCTCGACAAGCAGATTACTAGGTCAGAGTCAGATCGAATATTTCTGGCTATTAGCAGCAGGACTGATCATCGCGGCCCCGCTGACTTACTACTGGACCAGCCGATGGCTCAGCGGCTTTGCCTACCGGATCGAGCCGGGTTGGTGGGTATTTGCGTTAGCGGGTGCCGTGACCTTACTACTCAGCATACTGACAGTAAGTGCCGTGGTCTGGCAGACGGCAAGGAAGTTGCCGGTGAACGTATTGAGGGATGATCAGTGATTTTTTTGGACCTAATCCAACTTCAACACCTTCAGGAAAGCTGACTGAGGAACCTCTACCTTACCGAATTGCCGCATCTTGCGCTTACCGGCTTTTTGCTTTTCGAGCAGCTTGCGCTTGCGGGTGATGTCGCCACCGTAGCACTTAGCTGTCACATCTTTGCGGACGGCGGAGATGGTCTCGCGAGCAATGATCTTGGCGCCGATGGCAGCCTGAATAGCAATGACGAACTGCTGGCGAGGGAGTAGCTCCTTCAGCTTCTTGCACATGCCACGGCCGACAGGTTCTGCTTTTGTGCGGTGAACAAGGGCACTAAGGGCATCGACGTTTTCGCCGTTGAGCTTGATGTCTAAGCGTACCAGGTCTGTCTCGCGGTATTCAAGCGGCTGATAGTCGAAGCTGGCATACCCACGCGAGATCGACTTCAAACGATCATAAAAATCGAAGACAATCTCGGCCAATGGCAACTCGAAGTGTAGCTCGACCCGCTCTGGGCTGAGGTAGGTTTGCCGTTTTAGGGTGCCACGCTTATCGATACAGAGTGTCATGATGGCCCCGATATAATCTGAGCGGGTGATGATCTGGGCCGAAATGAGGGGCTCTTCGACCATTTGCCGTTTATTGGGTTCTGGCAGCTCAGCCGGGTTGCGTATTTCCTCTACGCGCCCGTCGGTGAAAGTGACCCGGTAGGTTACGTTGGGCACGGTCGTAATTACGTCCATCCCGAATTCGCGGAATAGTCGCTCCTGGACGATCTCCAAGTGGAGCATGCCTAGGAAACCGCAACGGAAGCCATAGCCCAAGGCGGCTGAAGTTTCCGGCTCGAAAACCAGGCTGGCGTCGTTGAGTTGCAGCTTTTCGAGACTATCGCGCAGGGGCTCGAAGTCGTCGTTATCGAGTGGGAAGATACCGGCAAAGACCATGGGCTTGACCTCCTCAAAGCCTTCGAGTTGGGGAGCAGGGTTGGCGGCTAAGGTTACCGTATCACCGACTTTAATCTCTGCCGAACGCTTGATGCCGGTTATGATGTAACCCACATCGCCACAGCTGATGCCTTTATGCGGTTTCATGTTGATCTCCATGGCACCAACCTCGTCTACCTGATAGGTTGCTTCTGTAGCGGTAAATTTGATTTCAGCACCTTTAGGCAGGCTGCCGTTTTTTACCCGCACGTAGGCGATCACTCCTCTGAAAGGATTGAATACGCTATCGAAGATGAGCGCTTGCAGCGGCGCATTCGGATCACCTTTGGGTGGCGGTATGCGCTCGACCACGGCCTTCATGATATCTGGTACGCCGAGACCCGTTTTTCCACTCGCAAGGATGATCTCTTCTTTTGCGCAACCGACCAGATCGATCATTTGGTCGCTCATTTCCTCGATCATGGCCGTTTCCATGTCGATCTTGTTGAGGATGGGGATGATTTCTAAGTCGTGTTCCAGTGCCAGGAATAGGTTAGATATCGTCTGGGCCTGTATGCCTTGTGTGGCATCGACGAGTAAGAGTGCCCCTTCGCAGGCCGCTATGGACCGAGAGACCTCGTAGCTAAAGTCTACATGACCCGGTGTATCGATCATATTGAATACGTAAGCCTGCCCATCGGTATGCTGATATTGCATCTGTACAGCATGACTCTTGATCGTGATACCACGCTCGCGCTCGAGGTCCATATCGTCGAGCTGCTGGTCCATTTTTTCTCGCTCGCTGACCGTTTGGGTAAAATCGAGTAGCCTGTCGGAGAGGGTGGACTTTCCGTGGTCGATGTGGGCGATGACGCAGAAATTGCGGATATGCTTCATGAGGAGTGCGAAGATACGATTAGAGCTGTAATGGTAATCTCATTTAGGGGGTAATCGTTCATACGATGCTTTTATAACGTTTGGCTTTTTGGAAATTTCCAAAAAGCCAAATAAAAATTATTTTTGACAATATTTTTTAATTCAACAAATTGTATTATATTTGCACATAAGTTGTTGAGAAAGCCGCGACAAAGCGTATAACCATGTCGCATTCTAAATCATGTCTCTTCCAATATGAGGAGAGAAACTTTTCTTCTTTTTGCAAAGCTCTTGCGCACCCAGCAAGAAGAAGGATATTTGACATGCTCATAGCGGAGCAGACTATTCCTTTTGAAACGATCTGTAAGTCAGTTCCTTTGCATCCTGCAACTATTCAAGATCACTTGAATAAGCTGCGGCTAGCACATCTTTTGCACGTTGATCTTGATGATGACGGCGATTTAATCGGTTATCGACTAAATTATCGTACAAAACGGAAGATGGATAGGCTGTTCAGGCGATTTACAGATCAAGAGGGAGCCAAAAGGGTGGCGTAGGAATAGTTTGGGTTTTTGGATAATTGGATTTTTCCAAATATCCAAAAACCCAAACTTTAAAAAACCCAAAATCCAACTACATACCTACCGAGAGCAAAACCGAAGGGGTCTTATCAGGCC
>JBCCPC010000092.1:0-9954 GCA_039025055.1 Bacteroidota bacterium
AAAGTAATTGAGTACGTTGAGTATTACAATGAAAAATGGGCAAAAACGATCAACTGGAGTAAAGTCACAAAAGCAGATATTGACACACTCGTCAAGAAAACCAAATCACTTGTAATGAAACTTAGTGGCTAGACCACTAGCTGTCTTCTCTGAATTCAACATTCAAAAATAACCTTATCATGAATTTATCGTTTTATTCTTTTCGCGCTATCAATCTTTGTTTGGTTGCCTTGCTCAGTTCCGTACTTGTTTTTTCTTGTAATAACGACAGTACAGATGTCGACACACCTGCCGATGATTTTGAACTGACCGAAGAGCAAGCTGCACAGCTTGTAGAAACTGCTTTACAAAGTAACGCTCAAGGACTTACTGCTGATATGGAGACAGCAGCTAGGGAGGTGGACCAATTAAAGAGTATGGATCCTGTTCCTTGTGGTACACCCTTTGACAGTACCTATAACTTCAGTTTTACAGGGAATTATCTTACAGCTGATTATAGCATTAGTACGAGCCTGACTGCGTTTTGCGGAGGTCCTTTGAATTTGATTTCTTTTCTGGAAGTGTCTAGCGCTGTCGAGGGTAGCTATACCACTCCGCGAATGCAGAGCGAAGACAGCTCTACGGGACAACTTACGCTCGGAAATATCATTCAAGGAACGGCTTACGTAATCAGTGGTAACTACAGCCGTACGGGGACTCAGATCATTGAAAGGCGGAATCGCTCTAATTCCTTCAATACTCAGATCGACATCAACTACGAAAATATCAATATCAACAAATTTAACTTCCGCATCGATAGCGGGCAGGCAGATTTCACGATTTCTGGTAGCTCAGCCTTTGGTCGTTCCATCGATATTGTTGGAGAGATCACCTTTTTGGGAGACGGTCAAGCCTTAGTCATCATCAATGGAAATCAATATCAAATAAGTTTGTAGTATCCTTTTCGGGTAATCTCTCAGCGAGGTGTAGAGTCCGTTCTACATCTCGCCTATTTATTTTATGCAAAGCTGCTTGCCACTACGAGCTCTTTTCCTCCATGGCTGTAATCATAAAACCCTTCGCCAGACTTTCTACCCATCTTCCCGGCCCTGACCATATTGACCAGCAAGGGGCATGGCGCATGGTGGTTTCGGCCAAAACCGTCATACAATACCTGAAGGATAGCCAGGCAGGTATCCAGGCCGATAAAATCTGCCAGTTGAAGTGGACCCATAGGATGTGCCATGCCCAGTTTCATAACGGTATCGATCTCCTCTACACCAGCAACGCCCTCCCAAAGCGTAGTGATGGCTTCGTTGATCATAGGCATCAATACGCGGTTAGCTACGAAGCCTGGATAGTCATTTACTTCCACGGGGGTCTTAGCGAGTGCTCGGCTCAGCTCCATGATCTTGCTGGTTGTCTCGTCAGTAGTCGCATATCCACGAATCACTTCGACCAATTTCATAATAGGGACCGGATTCATAAAGTGCATGCCGATCACCTGCCCGGGTCGCTCAGTGGCTGCCGCAATTTGTGTGATGGAAATCGATGAAGTATTAGTCGCCAGAATACAATTTTCAGGTGCGGAAGCATCCAGTTGCTCGAAAATTTGCAGTTTCAGCTCTAGCCGCTCGGTAGCTGCTTCTACGACTAATTCGGCTTGCGAGACGCCCTTGGCTAATTCCGTCTCCAGGTGTAAGCGGTCTAGCGAGGACTGCTTATCCGCTTCTGTTATTCTTTCCTTTCTGATCAATCGGTCCAGACTACCACTTATGGTTTGATAGGCTTTGTCGAGTACGTCTTTATTCAGATCGACCATAGTTACCTCATGACCTTTGGTCGCAAATACTTGTGCGATACCATTACCCATTTGGCCAGCACCGATTACGGAGACTTTCATACACTGTTCTGTTTGTTTTCTGTCAGAAAATCGCAGGTTTTCTGGCGGAAGACAAAAGTAATCATGCGGCGGCTTTCGCTTTAATAATCTCCGCAGCTTCCCCAAAATAATTGTCGATCAGGTAGTGTGCCAAGTATATGACAGGTGTCAAACCGATGGCCATCACAAATTTAAAAGCATACTGTGTAAGCCCCACGGCGCCCAGCTGTGCCCACGACCAAGGATCGGCCCCACCACTTATTAAGCTGGGCCCCAACTTAAATGCGACGAATAGTACTACAAAACTATCTACCAGCTGACTGATTAAGGTAGAACCGGTGGCTCTTAGCCAAAGGGCTTTTTCACCCGTGGTCTTTTTAATGCGATGAAAAGTAAAAACATCCACAATTTGAGCTACTAGGAAGGCCGTAATAGAACCCACAATGATGAATAGCCCTTGTCCATAGGTATACTGGAAAGCCAGCTGCATATCGGGCACACCTTTCTCCGCATTCTGATCGACCCACCAGTCGGCTGGGCTCAGAGAAATAGCCCCATAAATCATGAAAAAGGCATAGATGATCAAGCCTACAGTCAGATAAGACAAAAATTTGATGCCCCGCCTGCCGTAGTATTCATTCAGCAAATCGGTCATGATAAATACGATCGGCCAAAGCAGTACGCCTGCGCTCGATTGCAAAGCCCCTTCCTGCCCGAATAGCTGAAAATCCAGTGGTTCTAGCCCGAAGGTCGTCTCCCAGGCGAAGATCTTCACCCCGATCAACTCTGCTATGAGGGCATTAGCTACAAAGAACCCACCCAAGATGATGAATAACCTGCTCGATTTTTGACGTATGATTTCCGGCCCGAGCGGTACCGAGTTGGACTTAAGCCCGTCTGCTTGTGCTGCCATAGATCATGGAATGAGCAAGCAGGGCAAAAAGTTGCTCTTCCGTCGAATTCAATTCACAGAGCAGACTAATTCTGCCAAACTATGCCCAGATTAATAGCTGTATTAAAAGCACGTCTACGATGATCGTATATATCGAGTTGGCCTATGGGGTGTAAGCTCAAGTTCGTGCGTAGTTGCAAGCTCAAATTTTTACTCAAGTGGTAGCCTATATTCGGTTGCAGATGATACGATAAATGAAAGCTGGAGTAAGGAGCGTTTTGATCGTCGCTAAACTCGAAAATGAAATCCTCTTCAGTCAGCGATTTTCCTTCTTGTCGAGTGATTAAATTAAAACCTACGCCACCGTCTATACCAATACTAATCCTATTGTTGCTATGTCTCAAACCAATGAGCACAGGTAAAGTCATGCTATTTAAGGTGTTGTGTTGCCGGACTCTGCGCTCGGCCATAGCATTGATCAGATCACCGTTGGGGTCGTTATCTCTGAACATAACTGTATCCCATAAGCGAGTGTATTCAAAGACTTGTTCGTTCTTTTGATAAGTAAGACCGGTAGTCAGGTATATATTTTTACGGAGTGAAATACTCGCCAAAATACTTGCTGTAATATTTGGCGTTGCGCTTAGTGATTTATCGAGTGTTTTCCTGTAATTGTTTTGCCCCGAGCTATTGTTTGCGCTTTCAAACCAAAGATTGGTACCCGCAAATAATCCAATATTGAATGAAGATTGATTCGATTCAGTTTTTAAAAGATCATCTGCTGTGACGGTTTCTATTTCTGGAAAGGCGATAGGATTGAATAGCCTGTTTTCCAAGTTATTCCACAAAAGACGAGCCGCAGAACCAGTTTTCGATGAAGAGATACTAATCGTATTGTCGGAATCTATTTCCTCTCCATACTCAGCCGATATTTCTGAGATAGATGAGTTTTTGCTCTGGGAAATATTATAATTATTATCGACAATCTCATTTTGACTAGATGTGCCAGTGCCAGAATCGTAAGTTTGATGGCCTATTTCATGGGTCTGTCCTGTAATTTTGGAATTATTAGGTTTAATTTTACTATTTGATGTGGTGTTACTATTCAGTGCCTTTTCCTTATTTTCTATATTGTCATTATCAATGGCTATGGTATTTTTTTTGGCCACTGAATTTTCGGTAGCCACCACCTCATCATTGAAAAATGGACTAAAAACATATAACAGTAATACCATCCCTAAAGCAAGCAGGCTCAATAGTAAAGCAATTGGCCTTTTTTCAATGCTTTTCGGCTTCAGTTCCTCCTCTATCTTCGACCACAGTTGATCTACGTCTACTCCCGACGTAGACGTTTTGCCTTTAAATCGCTTTTTATATTCCTTTTCAAAAAAATGCATAGCTGTATAATTATCGATCAGTTATAATAGCGTTGGTACTGTACTTTCAAATTATTGGGCAATCGCTCTTTTAGCCAGGCCCGGCTTCTGGTTAATCGCTTTCTGGAAAGAGCTTCACTGATTCCAAGTATTTCTGCAATCTCGGCATGAGAAAACTCTTCAACAGCTGCCAAATTGAAAACTTGTTGATATGTAGCAGGCATCAGTTTAATCAGTCGAAGCAACTCTTCGTCACTCAGCGATTGCAAGGCTTGGGGAGATACGGGTACTTCGTGAGTGGGCACAACCAATTCTTGCGTTTTTCTTTTGCTTTGCTTCTCATTCGCGCTCAAGCAGCAATTGATAGCAATTTTCGTCGCCCAAGTCTTAAACTTGGCTTTGTAGGGATCGAAAGTCTTCAGGTTCTTGAATATTTTGATCAGACTTTCCTGCAACACATCAGACAGCTCGCTTTCCTGATACAAATACCGGCGACAAATCACATTCAAATACGGCATGATCTGATCGTACAACTCGCGTTGAGCTGACCGGTCATTTTTTAGGCACCGTTGTATGAGTGACTTATCGATTTGCATAGGCGGTAAAACCGAATATAGCCCATGACTCGAAAACGAGTCATGGGCTATATCTAGTTATTTGTTCGTCCCGATTATTGGCACTCGCAATTGTCGTTCAATATACCACTGCCACTCTGATTTTGGCATTGATCACCGATATTGGCTTGGAAATCCGGGCATTGGAATTCACACGCGCAACTTACAGTTACAAATCCATAACGAAATGCAGTTATTTGGCAAGTGTCTCCTATGTTGAGTCCTAGATTGGTGCAATCAAAACCGGCAACGAAGCAATTGCAGTTCTCATCTATTTGTCCATTCTGTCCGTCTATGGTCACACAATCACTACCGATATTACTCTGTGTGTCCGAACAATCGAAGAAAGTAGTCTGCTCGCAGTTACAGTCTTGATCCACTACACCGGCATTGCCATCAGCTACCGTGCAATCATCGCCTATATTGAGGCCCAGGTTCTGGCAATCCACATCGAGTAAACATTCGCAACTGTCGACTACTACACCAGTAGCACCACTAGCTAGTTGGCAAACATCGCCGATGTTCAAATTCAGGTTTGGGCACTCAGGTGGAATTTCTTCACATGCACAATCGCTACTCACGATGCCATCGATCTCTAATTGCTGAACGGTGAACGTGCAGCTATCGCCCACATTGAGTTCCAAATCTGGGCAATCGAATATGGGGGTGAGTTGTGTGTCTTCGAAGTTGTCGGGGCTACAGCCAATAGCAATAGCGAAGATGGCCAATAGACCAATGAATGGTATAATTCTGGTGGATATAAGCATCGTATTTTATTGTTGAGCGGCTATTGTTTTTGTGCTGCTCAGAGTGAATGTTAGGTTTGTTCATCCACTTATACCCATCTGCTTATCCTTATGTGACAGTATACCTCGGAAAAAATTATACAGACAACTGACTAGTCACCGGCAACTTGAAAATAAAAGTTGTTCCCTCCCGCAACTTGCTATTTACTTGTATAGACTGGTCATGCAGCTCCAATATCTTTTTCACAATGGCCAGACCTAGACCAGCACCTTGATTGGCCACATTGCCACTCGCGCGGTAGGCTTTCTTGTAGCGATCGAATATGTGTGCTTGATCCTCCTCGGGTATTCCGGGGCCGCTATCGGCTACACTGACTTCTACGCTATTATCATTGGCTTTCATGGTTAGTTTTACCTGCCCACCCTTGGGCGTAAACTTGATCGCATTGTCCATCAAATTGTTGAGTACACGCTCTACCAGGCCTAGATCTGCGTAGATCAGTGGCAGATTTTCCGGTGCTTTCAATTCCACCGACACTTCTTTTTCCTTGGCCAACATGGAGAATTTTGTCGATACGTCCTGCGCAAGTTCACTTAATTGAAAAGCCTGCAATTGTGGCTCTATCTGCTTGGCCTCCAACTTAGAATACTCGAAGAGCTGCCCGATCAGCCCCGATAACTTTTCCGTGCTCGTCATCACGGTAGTCAAATAGTTGTCCCGCTCTTCAGCGGTCAACTCGTCGTTTTTCATCTGCATGGTCTCCACATAGCCTCTGATGATCGCCAGGGGCGTTCGCAGGTCGTGAGACACATTACCGATCAACTCCCGCCTCAGTTTTTCCACCGATTTCAGCTCTTCGATATTGGCCTCTATCGTACCGGCCATATCGTTGAAGGTATCGGCCAGCTCTTTGAAGTCACCTCGCTTCTGAGTCGGAATACGCGCACTGTAATCGCCAGACTTAAATCGACTCACCGACTCCGTGATACGCCTCAAATTCTTAGTCAAGTACCACAACGCCAAAAGACCGAAAATGGAAGCGGAAAGTAAACTGATGTAAAACAGGTTTTTACCCATGCGGTACATATAAGAACCCTGCAAATCGGAGATTACGGCGTTTTGCTCTTCGCTTGCCAAAATGATGTAAGCGTAGCCTTTCAGGCCACCAGCCGCGTCTCGCATCTCTGCTGCAGAAAAGATCTTCTCTCGACCCGGTTTGCGCGGGTCTTCCCCCTTTATAAAAGGCCTGTTCTCCGGGTCTGCCTCGATAAAAGTCTTGACAGGCCCCAGGTCGACCCGTTCCATGACCACCTTTTTATACGGTGCCACATAGGTGATAATCTCACCTGCCGGATCGAGTAAATACACCTCCACACTCGGATTGATGACCATCATCGAATGCATAATCTCCTGCACCTCACTGGTGTCGATTTGGCTGTCCATCATGGGCTGTACCTCCCGCACCGTGTACTCGGCAATATCCCCGAATAACTCTTGATTCACCTCCGACACATAGTCGGCACTGATGTAGTGCGCTATCGCCACATAAATACCGCCCAAAACCAGCAGTATCAGCAAAAAGATAGCCGAGAGCTTGAGGTATAAACTGTTTACTGCTTTCATGCCAAGTCTTCATTAAATCGATAACCGACGCCCCAGTTGGTCAAAATATAAGTGGGCTTATGCATATCGGGTTCTATTTTAGCCCGCAGCCGATTGATGTGAGAATTCACGGTATGCTCATAGCCATCGAAATCGTAGCCCCAAACTAAATTCAAAATCCTACTGCGATCGTAGCATTTTCCTGGGTTCGAGGCCAGCAAACTCAACAGCTCGAATTCCTTGGGCGACAGCTCCACCCGCCTGCCTTCGGCCGTAACTTTGCGTTTGTCGATGTCGATTGCAAGGTCTCCAAATCTAAGTACAGGTCCTAGACCAGCCACTCGATTTTCTCGCTCTCGCTCCATGCGCCTGAAAATGACCTTCACGCGGGCTATGAATTCCCTGATCGAAAACGGCTTCGTGATGTAATCATCCGCACCCAGCTCCAGACCTAGTATCTTATCGAACTCCTCAGACTTGGCCGAAAGCATTAAAATCGGGGAGTTGATCTCTTTTCCCCTCAACTTTCGGCACACCTCCGTGCCCTCCATACCCGGTAGCATAATGTCGAGTACAATCAGATCGAACTTACCGGTCAAGCCGTATTCCAGCCCGGTCCGCCCGTCTTCCGCTATGGTGAGTTCGCAGCCCAGATCCTTCAAATGTATTTGCAGCAAAGCCACTATATCCCTATCGTCTTCAACGATCAGCGCTCTCCGCTTGGCTTCTTGAGGTCGTATATGCCCGCTCATAACATACAAATTAAAGGATCAATTATCACCAAAGTATCACAGAGTGATCATGCTTTCGTACACATTGTAAACCATATTTCCCAGACTGTGATACAAAGCGGAATTCAAGTGTCGTGGCCCGACATAATTTCTGCCAATCGGGTGTCTTTTTTGCACTTCCGCAGGTGGATTCCCCTCATTTACAAGCTTTTACACGCGTGCTACAACTATTTTACTTTTCCTTTATCCTTCTGTGAAACATAGGGGCCTGGAGCCAAATACTTTTGCCAAACAACTAAAGTATCTAACCAAATTCAATACCTATGTTGCAATCAAACATTCGATTTTCAAGTCTGTCAAAGCCGAGCTGGAGCTTCGCTTCTGTCGAAACGATAACAGACATAAGAAACCCAATACACTTACTTTTCCTGTTTGTCTTAGGGCTATTCATTCCGCTAAATGCGATATCCGCTCAAGGAAGCTGTACGGCTGAGGGCGGTAATCTTACATTTAGTGATGGCAGTACGAGTACAGTCATCTGCGCAGACGATGGCATATCCGACGCCTTCACACCAACACTCAACAATGCCGTAGGCCAAAATCAGGTCTGGCTCGTCACGACCAACTTCGGAGAGATCGTAGCCGTACCCCCAGGTCCTACATTCGATTTCGAGGGAGCTGGCGATGGTGCCTGCTTTCTCTACAATTTCGCCTTCGAGGACGGCTTCACTGGTAATATCGAAGTCGGCGATAATATTTGCGATCTAGACACGGACGACGGTTGCTTCGACCTATCGAATTCCATTTTGGTCGTTCGCCGAATCGGCGATGATTGCATGATGTCTTGTGATGTAGAAGGCGGAAACATTACCATTGCGGGTTCTGGAGAAACAGTCTTGGAAATTTGCGCTGGAGATGGTCAACCTGACCCTTTTGACGTAGACCTTAGCAATAACTCTGGCGAAAACAGTGGTTGGGTTATCACCGACCTGACTGGTCTCATTTTGGCCTTGCCACCTAGCCCACCATTCGATCTCGATGGTGCAGGCCCCGGTACCTGCCTGGTTTATCACATCAGTTTCGACAATGGTCTGACCGGTCTTGAAGTCGATGGTAATTTAGACGACCTCGACGGCTGTTTCATGCTGTCCAACTTCATCCAGGTCGATCGAAACCAACCAGATGGCGGCCTGCTGCAAGGTGGTCCTTTCGAGTTCACTTCCGGCGATGGTATTCCAGATATGATTCCCGAAGATGGTATAATGGTTTCTAACGCTGTAGGGGAAAATTTCCAGTGGGTAATCACCGATGGCAATGGCATTATTTTAGGTCTGCCGCCTACGTTCTCGGCAGTCGACTTCGACGGTACGGGTGCCGGTAATTGCTTAGTCTGGTACCTGGCCTTTTTTGGCGACATCACAGGCGCGGAAGTGGGAATGGACGCTAATAATATTCAAGGCTGCTTCGACCTGTCTAACCCCATCGAGGTGATCCGCATCAATGAAGGCGACTGTCAGGCGAATGGCGGCGATATATTCGGTGGTCCTTTCGAGTTTACTTCCGGCGATGGTATGGCCGACACGATTCCAGCAGGCTCGATCACGGTAGCGAACAGCCAGGGCGAGAACTTTCAGTGGATCGTCACGGACGGCAACGGCATCATACTAGGTCTACCACCCATGCCGAGCGTCGTCGATTTTGATGGAGCTGGTGCGGGCAACTGCCTGATCTGGTACGCCCGCTTCGACGGCGAGGTAACGGGTCTGGAGCCCGGCTTGAATGCCAGTAACGTTCAAGGCTGCTTCGACCTATCTAACCCCATCGAGGTGCTCCGCACCAATGAAGGCGACTGTCAGGCGAATGGCGGTGATATATTCGGTGGTCCTTTCGAGTTCACTTCGGGCGATGGTATGGCCGACACGATTCCAGCCGGCTCGATCACAGTCGCCAATAGCCAAGGCGAGAACTTCCAGTGGATCGTTACGGACGGCAACGGCATCATACTGGGTCTACCACCCATGCCGAGCGTAGTCGACTTTGACGGAGCTGGTGCGGGCAACTGCCTGATCTGGTATGCCCGCTTCGACGGCGAGGTAACGGGTCTGGAACCCGGCTTGAATGCCAATAATGT
>JBCCPC010000093.1:0-9519 GCA_039025055.1 Bacteroidota bacterium
CCGTCGAAGAAGAGCAAAACATGCACGAATTGGAGGAGGAATGATGTTTTGACATTTTTGTACGAAACCCAGCGGTTTTCGTCCAAAAATGTCAAAACATCTCGACTGTTATTTAGTTACACCACTACACTTCTACAGCTGCCTATCCGTCCCCAAAAGTTTTCCAGATGCAGCGTTTTTACTCCAGGTGGCTACTTATAGCTGGCTTATCGACCTCGTTTTTTAGTCTTTCGGCTCAGGTGTTTCAGGGGCAGACGAATATCCCAATTCCTCCTGGAGCGCCCGATCAGACGGTTGGTATTTCAGAATCGGATGCGGTAGTTTCGGGTGTAGGACCCCTTACAGGCTGTCTCCGGGTCGAACGTGTACTGGTCAATATGACGCATACGTGGACGGGCGATATCGGGCTTTTTTTGATTAGTCCAGCAGGCACAGTCTTAGAATTATCTACTCGGAATGGATTTTCTCAAGACGATTATCTCAATACCGAATTTAGGGATGATGCAGCCATTTTTATCGTAGATGGCAGTAACCCATTTACTGGTACTTTTCGCCCGGAAGGCAGAATACAGGATATAAACGACCCCTTTAGCACTAACCCATTAGGCACTTTTACACTAGCGAATAGCTTTGCTGGCGAGAATGCAGATGGTGTATGGACATTTTTGGTTAACGATTATGTCCCTGCTGACGTGGGCGAGATCCTCAATTGGGAGATCGAGTTTTCAGGTGACCCAAACGGTACATTTGATGTGGACCTGGGCCCCGACCAAAGTGTTTGTGGTGGCAATTCTGTCGTACTCACGCCTACATTAAACCCGTCGAGTCCAGGCGCAGCTTATAGTTGGAGTACAGGCGAAACGACATCAACTATTTCGGTTTCGCCTACGATACCGACTACATATAGCGTCACGGTGACCAGTGGCGGCTGCACGGCAGAAGATGAAATAACCGTTTCGCCGGGTGCAGGTAATCCTGTTACCATCACCAGCCCGACCCAAACCATTTGTTCAGGAGAATCGGTTACACTGACGGCCATTGGCGGCTCAACCGGGGCAACCTACGACTGGAGCACGGGCCAATCTGGAAATAGCATAACGGTAAGCCCCACAGCAGATGAAGTTTTTAGCGTAACGCTGACGGAGGGGGGCTGCACCACTACCGACGATATACTGATAGAGGTAGAAGAAGAGGTAACAGCTAGTCTATCCGCACCAAATGGAACGATCGCATGTGGCGGGGAAAACGTTAGCCTGCTCGTAAGCTTTACAGGCGGTGTGAATGCCGGACCGTATAACGTAAGTATCGACAGCCCAAGTGAAAATATCTTTTTCTTACCCGGCCTAACGGTGAATGATGGAGGAACAGTCGGGGTCAATTTTCCGGTCTTCGAGACAACAACCTACACTTTGACGGTCACGCCGCAGGGCAATGCTTGCCCTGTCAATGTAGTGCCCGATCAGGTGACGATTACCGTAGACGGGCCAGATGTATCGATCAGCGGACCAACCGAGGTATGCCCGGGAGACCCCGTTACATTAACCGCATCTGGAGCAGATTCTTACTCCTGGAGTACAGGGGCAACGACAGCAAGCATTACCGAAGTGCCGCTCATCACTACAACCTATACAGTAACGGGCACTACCAATGGATGTAGCACAACAGAGGAGATTACCGTTACAGCACTTCCGCCTAACCCGACGGTCAGTAGTAACCCCGTTCAGATTTGCGAAGGTCAAAGCTCTACACTATCCGTGACTGATGTAGCTCCTACAGCTACTTTTCAGTGGAGCACAGGCGATACCGGGCAAAACATCACCGTTACACCTGCTACGACAACCACCTATCAAGTCACCGTAACCGATGGCCCATGCTCGACCATTAGCTTCATTTCCGTTTTGGTAGATCCTGCGGGTACAGCCGATCTCATTGTGCAAGGGCCAGATGAGGTCTGCGCGGGTGAAACCGTCGATCTGCTGGTCGACTTTAGTGGCAGCACGAATTACGGCCCCTTCGATCTTGTTGTTCAAAACCCGAATGGATCAGACTTTATCATCAATGACTTCACGGGCACGGGCGACCCAGATGTGACGGCTTCATTTGTAGTAGATGAAACAACCACCTTTACCTTGTCGATTATAGCCAATGGCACGGGCTGCCCGGTCTCAGTAGGGCAATCATCGGTAACCGTGACCGTCAATGATCCGCCCGATGTGCAAATAACAGGTGATACGGAAGTTTGCCCAGGCGAAAACGTAACCCTGGTGGCGACTGGCGCAGACACCTATGAGTGGTCGTCTGGCCAAACAGGAGCAACCATATTTTTCTTCATGCCCTTCGATGGCCAGTCGATCACGGTTACAGGTACGACAAACGGGTGTAGCGATCAAGAACTAGTCGTAATAACGGTCGTGCCGCTCGATGCCGAGATAATAGCCGATCAGCCCAGCATATGCGAAGGCGAGTCCATCACGCTAACGGGTAGCGGTGGAGGAGCCGGTGCAAGCTACGATTGGAGTACCGGCCAAACTGGCCAGCAGATTACGCTTTCTCCTACAGCTACTGAGACGGTTAGTCTGACGGTGACCGATGGCAGTTGTAGCGATATCCAAGACTTTGAAGTAGTCGTTAATCCGCCCCCCTTCGTCAGTGTCAATGACGATTTCAGTCTATGCGCTGGTTTGCCATCTACCCTGACAGCTACTGGTGGAGGTTTCGGTGCCAGTTACCAATGGAGTACAGGCCAATCGGGAAGCACCATCAATATATTCCCATTAGTCACGACCACCTATACCGTTACTGTTACAGATAACGGCTGCACCAATACCGACGAGGTGACCGTAAGCGTCGAGCAGGCACCAGCCTTAGAACTGGGCAATAACCAAGAGATCTGCTTGGGCGACAATGTCAGCTTATTCAACTTGAATGGTGTAACGGGAAATTACCAATGGAGTACGGGTGAAACTGCCCCCGCTATAAACGTGAGCCCAGACGAGTCGGAGCTCTATAGCGTAACCCTAACGGAGGGCAATTGCAGCAGCGAAGACCAGATATTGGTCACAGTCACTGATCCGAGTGTCGACCTCGGGCCCGATATATCTATCTGCCCGGGTGAAAGCACGGTACTCACCGCCACTGGCCCCGGCAGCTTTTTGTGGAGTACCAATGAGACTACCACTAGCATAGTGGTCAATCCTGATCAGACAGAGACTTATACCGTAACCCGTACCTTCAATGGTTGTACGGCTACCGATGAGATCGAGGTAGTGGTCCTAGCTGCGCCAGCTGTGAGCGCAGGCGATGACCAAACCATTTGCACGGGTGAGAGCATCACGCTCACCGCTAGTGGTACGGGCCCATTTACCTGGAGCACCACTGAAACCGCCAACCAGATCACCGTAAGCCCGGAGTTTACCACGACCTATACCGTTACTGCTGGCGGAAGCACTTGCCAGGCCACGGATGAGATCACCGTCTTTGTAGACCCACTGCCACTTGTAGACCTCGGCCCAGATGTGCAATTGTGCGAGGGCGGGGTCGTCTTATTCAGCAATATAGCAGGCGATAGTTATGCGTGGAGCACGGGTTCTAACGAAATAAGCATCCTGGCGCCAGCATCGGAAGAAGGGGAGCTATACAGTCTGAGTGTTACAGTCGGCAATTGCACAGGAGTCGACTCGGTCGTCGTGTCCTTGCTCGACATCGACTTCGATGCAGGGCCAGACCCGACCATCTGTCCGGGCGAGTCTGTCGTACTAACAGCCACAGGTACCATTAGCTACAGCTGGACTAACGGGCCAAATACGCCTTCATTTGCGGTCAGCCCCACCGCAACTACGACTTACTTCGTGACCGGAAATACAGCGGGCTGTATCTATGAAGACTCCGTGACCGTCAATGTGGTTTCGAGTGCCAGTGTAAGTATTGCGCCCCAAGACGCTATCTGCTCAGGAGATGAAGTCGTTTTGACGGCCTCAGGTACTGGCCCCTTTACCTGGAGCACGGGGGAGGTCGCCGATCAGATCACCGTGCAGCCATCGGCCACTACGACCTACACGGCACAGGCGGGTGTAGGGGCGTGCCAAGTCACCGACGAGATAACTATAGTCGTTGCAGCTAGTCCCGACGTCGATCTAGGTCCCGACCAGCAAATATGTACAGGCGATGATCTGACCCTCTCGACCAATATAACCGGCGATGATTATGCCTGGAGTACAGGCTCGAACCAGCCAAGCATTACCGTTTCGCCGACAGCTACTGAGGTCTACACCCTCAGTGTGACACAAAATAACTGTACGGGCATAGATTCGGTAGCGGTGACCCTTATTACAGCTGAGGTCGAAGCTGGTGCCGACCCGACTATTTGCCCAGGGGAATCGGTAGAACTCATTGCATCTGGCACCGATAGTTATAGTTGGACCGGCGGCCCCAACAGCCAGGCTTTCACCGTAAGTCCGACGCAAACCACGACCTACTTCGTGACGGGCAGCACTTCGGGTTGTACCGATCAAGACTCAGTGACGGTCAATGTAGTCTTGAATACGAGTGTGAGCATTGCGCCCCAAGATGCGATTTGCCCTGGCGACGAAGTCGTTTTGACGGCCTCGGGTACCGGCCCTTTCACCTGGAGCACGGGGGAAGTTGCCGATCAGATCACGGTGCAGCCATCGGCCACAACCACTTTTGTAGCACAGGCGGGCGTAGGTGCTTGTCAGGTCACCGACTCCATAGCACTACAGGTGCAACCGCCCATTGTGTTTGAGCTTGGGCCAGATACTACCATCTGCGCAGGCCAAGACCTACAACTGGAGCTAGCAGTAGCCAACGCTCAGTACGAATGGAGCAATGGGTCTACCAGCGGAAGTGCAAATTATGCCCCCCTAAGCCCGGAGATCGCCAGCGTTCTGGTCACGGTCAATGGCTGTACGGCTACTGATTCGCTCGCCATAGACATCAATGATCCAATACTGAGCATTTCCTCCGACACGACCATTTGTCCAGGAGACGAAGTGCAGCTTGTCGCCAGCGGAACGAATGAATTTTTATGGAGTACTACCGCTACGACGGCAAGCATCCTAGTCAGTCCGACTGAGACTGAAACCTTCTCGGTGGAAGGTACGACCGAAGGCTGTAGCGTGACCGAAGAGGTGACAGTTACGGTCAGCGTGCCGGGCAATGTAGAGCTGGGCGACGACCTGAATATCTGCCCTGGTGAGTCGGTGACCTTGGCCGCGAGCGGCACCGGCCCTTTCACCTGGAGCACCAATGAAACAGGCGCAGAAATTGCCGTCAGTCCAGACCAAACTACGGTCTACACGGCCAGCATAGGCGTCGGGAATTGCTTGCAAGAAGATTCGGTTTCGGTTATTGTACTTCCGCAGGTAGAAGCCTCGATCGGCTCCGATACGACCATTTGTGCTGGCCAAAGTCTGGTTTTGGCGGCCCAAGGCACCGTCGGCACCTACCTCTGGAGCACGAATGAAACGACTGAGACCATTAATGTCTCTCCTACCGATACGACGACTTATAATCTGGTGACGACGGCCAATGGCTGCACCGATACGGCCCAAGTCGTGGTGGCAGTCAATACTCCGACTATCGAGGTAAGCCCTGATCTGATAACTTGCCCGGGCGATGAAGTGCAACTCACGGCAAGCGGTACGAGCTCCTTCAATTGGAGCACCGGAGACGAGACCTCCACAATTACGGTAAACCCTACTTCAACGGAGGTTTTCACCGTCACGGGTATCGATGAAGGCTGCAGCATTCAAGACAGTGTGCGCGTGGAGGTACGCCCCCTCGCCAGCCTAACCATCGATATCGATCAAAGCATCTGCTCGGGCGAGTCCATTGTACTTGAAGCCAGTAGCGACGGCCCACTGACCTGGAGTACGGGAGAGACTTCGTTGACGATTGAAGTCGAGCCCGGTACATCTACGACATACACGGTTATAGCTGGAGAAGGCAACTGTGCGGTGACCGATTCGGTGCTGGTCGAAGTGCGTCCGCTGCCGGTAGTAACCATTACGGGAGAGGACTCGGCTTGCGAAGGCTCGATGGTGAGCTTGCAAGCCGATGGGCCCGCAGGTGCTACCTACGCTTGGAGTACGGGTGAGGCTACACCAACCATCGATTTCACCCTAGATAGCGACCGGCAGTTTACGGTCGTAGCCGATCTGGCTGGATGCCAGGATAGCACAAGTTTTGAAGTGACTGCCCTGGCCCTGCCCGAAGTGCTGAGTGCCGAGCCCACTTGCTCCGAAGACAACGCAAGCTATCAGTGGAACATCGAGCTGGGGGGCGGTACGGCTCCTTACTTCAGCGACGGTATAGAGCTAAGTGGAAACACACTGACTAGCCCGAGTATCAATAGCGGTGATTCTATTCTGATTGGCTTTACCGATGCCAACGGTTGTGCGACTAGTTTCGATCTGAGCAATACGTGTGGTTGTTTGGTCCTACCGCTACTGAGCCCGAGTCCTCGATGTGCAGACGGCGCAGAGAACCTGACGCTGAGCGAGCTGCTACCACCCGACGCACCCGAAGGAATCTGGACGGTTGTTTCAGGGCCAGAAGATCTCGTAGTCGATGGAGACGAGTTGATCACGGATGGGGCTGCGGCTGGGATCTACCGATTGCAGTTTGCGCCCGAGGGGGCTACTCTGACTTGCCTGAGCGATTATGAGGTCGATTTGGAGTTGATTGCTCCACCGTCTTCGGGTTTACAAGCTGCTCCTTTGGTTGTTTGCCGAGATGCAGCCGAGACGGTTGACTTGTCTTCAGAGCTTGTCGGCCTTACACCCGGTGGTAGCTGGAGTGGCATTTCGGATAACACCGAAGGCAATGCAAACTTTGATGAGGCCTTTGGTTTGTTCAATACACAAGGTCAGGCAGGAGGTAGTTATATATTTCGCTACACGACAGCCGAGGGTGGTGTTTGTCCTTCTGTCAGCTCCGATATCCAGATCGATATACAGGAGGTATTCGTAGAAGCGGAGGCCATTTCGGCAAATTGTTTGATAGACTGTAGCGGTATAATTGAAATCGTCAACCCTGATCCACTACTTCTGTACGGTTTCGACGGTGATGCTTTGAGCGGCAGTGTCCTCTTTGAAAATCTATGTCCAGGTAATTATCGCTTAGTAGCCGAAGACCCCGACGGCTGTCAAGCAACTGTAGAATTGTTGGTGGAAGAGCCCATATTGCCCCAAGTAGAGGTAGGTCCTGACCGCGAATTACTGTTGGGCGATAGCTTGCGCATCAACGTACAGACTACAACTCCTGAGGGCACAGTGAGCTGGTCGCCCAACGTCAGCTGCCTGGACTCTAGCTGTTTGGAAGTCATTTTACAACCGCTGGAATCGACCATTTATACCTTGGAGTTGGTCGATGGCTCGGGCTGCACGGCGAGAGATGATATACAAGTATTGGTAGATCGCAATCGCACGGCTTTTGCGCCGACTGCCTTCAGCCCAAATGAAGACGGTACCAACGATCGTTTCACCATTTACGGAGATGCAGGTACGGTTACCATTCAAGATCTAAGCATATTCGACCGCTGGGGCAATCGCTTGTTTTTTGCTGAAGAGCTTCCCCTCAATGACGAATCTGTAGGCTGGGATGGTCGCTCCAACGGCCAGTTGCTCAATCCTGGAGTGTTCGTCTATCAATTCCGGGCCGTATGGTTGGATGGCAGAGAGGAAACTATTTTGGGAGAGGTGACGCTTTTAAAGTAGTCATGTTTTGCCCACAGGGCAAAACATGACTTTGTAAATGCCTTGTTTTCAGGCGTATATGAACATTTTTATCCTCTTCTAGTTTCATAGCCACCTGTTCTTTTAATCGGCGTCAGCCGATTAAAAGAACTGCTCATTTTAAAATATCAATATCATGGCAAACAATACAACTAACTGGCCAGAGCTGGCTATCGGTCTCTATGATAAGCTGACCGGTCGCGGTGCGGAGATCACTTATGAATTCGACAACTTCGAGTTGCATGTACCAGCAAGTACCGAAGACAATGCGCCTTCAGCCAAGTGGAAGATGAACGGTACTTTGCGCGTGCATACCACGGATAAGAAGAACGACTAATAGTCAGCTACTAGATGCTGATTTTTTGATTTTATGTTTTTTTCAGCCGATTTAAAAATAGAAGCTCCATCAGGTGCATATATCTCCATTGCTAGTAGCAAGGGAAGTAATTTGGTAGTGAATTGTGGGGATAGAAGTAGCCTCAAGGCACTAATCGGTTATTATAAGCGTTCTTCTATTCGCAAGCGTGTAGGTACTGTTAGGCCGGTCAATCCGCTAGACCAGAATGTAGTCGTGCAAGTCAAGGGCGCGTCATACTTAACCTGGAAGGCAAATAAGAAGCCGAGAATCGGTTCACTTTGGTTAATTTGGCTTTACCTATTTGCTTAAGGAAGGCATTTCTGTACAGCTAGCGGGCTGAGTAAGTGTGCCGCAGAACATCATTGGTAACTATCAATTCTCTAGCCATGGATCGCGACCCTGTCCAAAGAGCTAAGCACAAGTCGTACGTATTAATTGCAGCGGTTGCGGGTGTGCTAGGTATTCAAGTCGGTTTATATGAACTCATCAAAGGCACCAATTTGCCGATGGTCTATCTGACCTTGAGCTGTGGTAGTTTGTTAGCCTATCTGGCTTTTGACAAATACCGCAAACTGGAAGACGAGGACCGAGCTCAAGAATAAAATTTAGACCTTTGGCACTATGGAGGAACCAAAGGTCTTAATTGTAGATAGCCATTACAACGGCCCACCCGATTCGGGTAATGGTGGCTACACTTGTGGTTTGGTAGATACGCAAACCGACTATTTGAGTGAGGTGACCTTGCGCAAGCCCATTCCGCTAGACAGACCCCTTCATATATCTGCTTCCGACTCTGGGCATGAGATCAAACGGCATGAGGAGATAATAGCTACTGCCAGGCCAGGTGATCTTACTGATCTGAATATTCCCGATCCCGTTTCTTTCAAGCTGGCTGAAGAAGCGAGTCAACAATTCATCGGTAATTCTCAAAAGACAGCATTTCCGACCTGTTTTGTGTGTGGTGAAGATCGCGCTTCGGGGGAGGGTCTACACATATTTGCGGGTCGTGTAGCTGGTACCGATCTGTATGCTGCGCCATGGGTGCCAGCAGAGAATCTAGTCGATGAATCGAACTTAGTTAGGCAGGAATTCATCTGGGCGGCTCTCGACTGTCCGGGGGCTTACGCTTCTCTGGGCGATACGGCCAAGCCCATCTTGCTGGGACGTATGACCGCACAAATCTTGAAAACGTTGAAGCCAAACACCCAATGCGTGGTTATGGCCTGGCTCATAAATCGCGATGGCCGAAAATCTTGGAGCGGAACGGCGCTGTTTGATCATACAGGAGAATTGGTTGGAAAGGCGAAGGCCATATGGTTCGAAGTATAGGATTGTGTTTTGGGAGGATTACATTTTTCTTTTGGAACAAAACAAAAAAAATATCATGGGTTAAACAATATAACAAAA
>JBCCPC010000094.1:0-9454 GCA_039025055.1 Bacteroidota bacterium
ACAGGTGAGTACCGGAGGTGTAACATCTTCTACCGTGATGAACTGCTTACAATCTACACTCAGACCCGCTGGGTCGGTGATGATGTACTCCCGCTTGATCGTAAAGTTATATTGACCACAACCCGCATCTTGCTGAGAGTTCGTCTCATTGACTTCCACCGTGAAGCTGCAATTGTCACTAGCTAGGCCCTCAGTCATTAACTCTGCTGCCGTAAAGGGAGCAGGAGGCGTCGCATCACAATCGATCGTCTCATCAGCAGGGCAAGTCAGCTCAGGTAACTCCGTATCCAATACCGTGACATCGAAGGTGCAAGGCGTCTCAGGTGTAACCGGATTACCGTCTACATCCGTAGTCGTGACCGTAACCGTAGTCGTACCGACCTCAAAAAAGCTGCCTGAGGCTGGTGAAAACTCCAAAAGCACCATGCAGTTATCAACTGCTGAAGCACTGTAAGAAACAACCGCTCCGCATTCGCCTGGATCGTTTTCTACATCAGTTATGTCTTCTGGGCAGGAAATCTTGGGAGGCGTTACATCGATAGGCGTTACTAAAATCACACATTCCTCAGACTCGTTATCCGTACCATCTACAAGGGTATAGTTGAGCTCAGTTTGTGTACCGACATCCATACAGTCGAAGTCGAGCATATTGCCCGCAGCAGGAACAACCGTTAAATCTTCTGCCAAATCGCAGTTGTCTGTTCCCTCGATGGTAAACTCAGATAGATCGGCCAGAATATTCAACTGACCATCGGTGTCCAGCGGAAGATCGACCACAATGTCGGCCGGACACTCAGGGTCGACAGCGTCGACAACGATGAGCATAAAATCACAAATCTCATCGGAAACATTGTCGGCTTCATCGCGAGCGCGAATCTCGACTAGATTACCATTGTTGTTGCCATCGCAGCCGAAGAAGCGTGAGCCGTTTTGATAAAGAAAAGCGATTTGATTAGCAGACGTGCAGTTATCTTCAGCAGCAACACCCACAGCTTCTAAATCAGAGCGAACCAAACGATAAAGATCATTCGCATTCAGCGGGCGGTTTTCATCAATGGTGACCGTAAGAGGTCCAGCGGGGCAGGGCATGAAGGTGGGGGGCGTATTATCCTCCACCGTAATCATCACATCACAAGTCTCAGAAGTACCCTCACTATCATCTGTAACCGTGAGCACTAAGTTAGTCGTGCCCAAACTGTAAGGCCCATCATCGCTAAGGCTGAAAGACAAACCATCTGTGCTGCCACTGGCATCAGTAGAGCCATTGTCAAATTCTTCTGCTGCGGCTGTACCCTGGCAGTCGGTGTTGGCATCGACGGTTAGGTTTTGACAATTGGGGATGGGGTCGAGAGCTGGACAGCCCGTAACTTCCGCCACATTAACCACATCATCAACAAAGCAGCCATTGACATCCGTCGCGCGAATGGTGATGGTAGAGGCAGGCCGCTCACCCATGAGTAAATCGATTGGAGAAGTTGTACTGACAAATCCATTACCATCATCAAAATCGACCGTGAAGGTGAAGAAGGGGCTCTCGAATGTGATGCTTCCATCCATATCGCAAGTCGGCTGCACGAAAGTGGCCGTAAAGACTGGGTTCACGCATGGTGCGGGATTTGTAGAAACTGTAGCCGATGCCGGGGAAAAATCATTCGGGTCGGTATCGCAAATACAGCGAGTACTGACCGTCACTACATTATCTTGGTCATAAACAGGCTCTGTTGAACCAAAAGCACCACCATCTATCGAGTATTGGATGCTCGCACCATCTGGGCAGGGGTTGGTCGGAAGCGTGAAACTTCCATCTGTAGTCGTGCAGCCAGAACCGCAGCTGGCATCAGTAATGCTCACATTGGATGGCGCAGTACTTAGGTCTGGGCAGGGAGTCGGCCCAAAAATATAGGCAGAACCAGCATCACTTAAAGTCCCCCCCATACCATCTGATGGATCTTCAAGGATAGCCCCCACAATGGCATAATCGCCGGAGATCGATACGGAAAAACCAAAAAGATCACTCGCCTGCGCATCAGAGGCCACCAGCTTTTCGACCTCGCCCCAATTAGCCATCCCACCAGCGTCGCGCTCAAAAATATAGGCAGAACCAGCATCACTTAAAGTCCCTCCCATACCATCTGATGGATCTTCAAGACGAGCCCCCACAATGGCATAATCGCCGGAGATCGATACGGAAAAACCAAATTCATCACCCGCCTGCGCATCAGAGGCCACCAGCTTTTTGACCTCACCCCAATTAGCCATCCCACCCGCATCGCGCTCAAAAATATAGGCAGAACCAGCCCTACTTAAAGTCCCTCCCATACCATCTGATGGATCTTCTCTGAAAGCCCCCACAATCGCATAATCTCCGGAAATCGATACGGAAATACCAAATTGATCAAACACCTCCGCATCAGAGGCCACCAGCTTTTTGACCTCGCCCCAATTAGCCATCCCACCAGCATCGCGCTCAAAAATATAGGCAGCACCAGCATCAGGTAAAGTCCCTCCCATACCATCTGATGGATCTTCGCCATTAGCCCCCACCATGGCATAATCGCCGGAGATCGATACGGAACCGCCAAATCCATCACTCCCCTGCGCATCAGAGGCCACCAGCTTTTTGACCTCGCCCCAATTAGCCACCCCACCCGCATCGCGCTCAAAAATATAGGCCGCACCAGCACTAAATAAAGTCCCTCCCATACCATCTGATGGATCTTCGCCATTAGCCCCCACAATGGCATAATCGCCGGAGATCGATACGGAAACGCCAAAAAAACCACCAAACTCCGCATCAGAGGACACCAGCTTTTTGACTTGCGTCCATCCAGTAGCACTACGCTCAAAAATATAGGCCGCACCAGCACTCATAAAAGTCCCTCCCATACCATCTGATGGATCTTCTCCGGCAGCCCCCACAATGGCATAATCGCCGGAGATCGATACGGATCCGCCAAATCCATCACTCGCCTCCGCATCAGAGGCCACCAGCTTTTGGACTTGTGTCCATCCAGTAGCACTACGCTCAAAAATATAGGCAGCACCAGCATTACTTAAAGTTCCTCCCATACCATCTGATGGATCTTCAAGACGAGCCCCCACAATGGCATAATCGCCGGAGATCGATACGGATCCGCCAAATCCATCACCCGCCTCCGCATCAGAGGCCACCAGCTTTTGGAGTTCCTCATAGTCCGATTGGGCAGTAAGCTGTGCTGCAAAGAGGCAAAAGAACAGAGCCGATATTAGGCTGAGCTTGGGTAAATGGAGTAGGCATTGCTTCATAGCAGATTATGATTTTTTAGATGCATATCATAAGTAGCTGCGAGGGTTGGTCGCAGCTTTGATTAGCAGCTGTAAATATTATTAGGTCGTCTAAAAAATAACTAAAAACAAAAGTAAGAAAAATGTAGTAATACGCGCGGTCGTCCGGCCGCTCGACTCAGGAGGTCGTCGGTTTACTATAGGCCTAGCCAGCAACACCTGTGAGATCACCTTACAAATCTCTTCTCACCACCAAAGCCGTATCCAACCCTATCAACTCATCATCTTCATAGCGCCATTCGACGTCTAGAATGGCATCTTTAGGCAGGTAAATGGTATCGGGGGTGGCATCCAGCAACTTGATTACATTTTTGGGGCTCTGGCGGTCGAAGCCGTACCACATATGGATGGAGTCCGCGCGGAAGGCAGCGGTGCGCCCGGCCGGCCAGTCGGGTTCGAGGTCGATGACGTCTACGGCTATGCTTGAATAGTCTTTGTTGTCGAAACCTAAGCGGGCCTGGAGACGGCCGATATCGCCGGTAAAGTTCATGTCGGGGCAATTATCGGCTTGGTAGAATATGTCGGTATCGAGCTGTATGGGGCCATCGATCTGGGCGCAACCGTGAATAGCGACAACCTTAGCTGCTATGGCCCCCAGGGTCGTAAAATTGGGGATGGCACCGCTACCCCCATGCTCGCTGAATCGGAGGGTTATCACACCTGGGTGATTGTTGATGTTCATCCGCACTTCGACGGGTTTGTCGATCAAGACGGGGCGGGTGAATTTGAATTCGGGCCCGTTGAAGCCGTCGCTGGTGGAAAAATAAGGCATCACCGATTCCGGCCCAGATGCGATATATTCGGTAGAAAGCGACGGGTCATGGATGAGGTGAATACCTGCGGAAGTCCAAATTTTATCGAAATAGCCGAAATGCCCGGTGTGCTCTACGATAGTGCCATTGGCGATAATGGTATCGAAATAGGGGGCTTTAGCATCGAGTACGAAGGATGACTGGTCGCCCTTTTTTCGGTATTCCGAGTTGACGGAGCTCATGCGAAATACCGGCCATATGCACAGAAATACGCAGGCGGAAATGAAGATGATCTTAGCGGTTTTCATGGTGGCCGTTTTTGAAGTTTTTGATGATATCGACCAGCTCTTCGGCAGAAATGCCCAGCAGATCGAGGGTGTGCACTAAATCCGGTAAGGTCTGATCGATGAATGCCTGGCGGCGGATGCGCGCAGCCTCTTTCGGCCCGTCTTTGGCGACGAAGAAGCCCACGCCTCTTTCGTTGTAAATGATGCCGGTTTCTTGGAGGAAATTGTATGCGCGCATAACGGTATTGGGGTTGACGCCGACCTCTTCGGCGAGCTTGCGCACACTGGGTATGCGCATCTCGGGCACCCAGCGACTGTGTACGATCTGCTCGATGCCGTAGTCGGCAATTTGTTGGTAAATGGTGGATGGATCTTGAAACTGCATGGCTACACTTGTTTGTGGCGTAAGCCGATGTAATGAACGAGTAGGCACGTGAAGCATGTGGCCACAAGAGGCACCAGATAGCCGATGGGCGTACCCATGGCAAAACCGATAGCCGCCTCTGTATATGAACCGAATCGGCTTAAGCCCACGAGGTTTTCGGGGGCGGGGACATTGGGCAATTCGATGAGCACGTGTTCCTGCGACTGTGTCGCTATAGAAATGGTGATCGGAATGGCAATCGACAAGATGACCCCGACTACGATGTACCAAACGATAGCCCGCTTGGGTTTGAGTACGCCTACGGCAAAGGCCAGCGGGATCATGGCCAAGTAGGACAGCATACCGACCTGCACGGGAAGCCAAATAGAGCTGAAATCGGGAAAGGGGTACGGTATGATACCTCTGAACAAGCCTAGCAAGGCATAGAAGCCCATTATGTTGATCAGGCTGAACAAGGGAATGGCTACGACCAGGCCTATAAGACTACCGAGCCAACGCTCGAATGTACTGACCGGCATACTCAGAAAGCTAATGGCCTCTTCGTTGCTGGCCAGATGCCTCGAAGACAGGTGAATGGCTGTGAAGATCGAGCCAAAAATGAAAGCGCAGATGGCCCAGGGACCAATGGCGTCGAAGCCGAATCTAGGTACTACGCTTTTCCAATCGCCATCGTATGGTCCGATGGAAAAATAGAAAAACACGGCAAAGACCGTAGCGGCAGCGAAGGGGGCGACGAGGTACCAGGAAGGCGACCGCAGCCAGAGCCACTGCAAATAGCGAATAAATCGGGGCACACTAAACATCGATAGAAGATTGAAAGGTTGGGTCGACCAGGTTGCCGTCGGTCAGACCTAAATAGAGGGTTTCGAGATCGGGCTGGGCCGAGCTGGGGCCACCGTCAGCACGTACGATATGCCAGCCCCCGGGCACGCGGCGGCCAAAGGCATTGGTCCCTGCCTGGGGCGGATAGCTGCTGTGGTGGTAGCTGTACGTTTTGCTGGCTTCGGACAGGTCGACGTGCGCCCACACCTGGCGCTTGTGCAAGACCACTAAGCGGTCTAGTACCGGCCCGACTTCATTGAGCAGGTGGGTAGCCAGCATGACGGTCTGCCCGGCCTCTGTGGCTTTAATCAGACTGCGCCGGAACTGGTCTTTGCCGTTGACGTCCAGACCGATGGTCGGCTCGTCTAGCAAAAGCAAAGGGGTGCGTACGCCTAGCGCAAAGGCCAGCTGCACCCGACGCTGCTGCCCAAAAGACAGCTTGCCCAGGGGGCGGTTGGGGTCGACCTGGAAGTCGCCGAGGCACTCTTTATAGACTTCATTAGAAAAACTGGGGTAAAATGCGCCTTGCACGCGACCGATCTTAGCGGGGGTCCAGGCGGGCAGGTTGGGCTCGGCGGGCAGAAAATAGACTTGCTGCAAGAAGCTGGCCGACCGCTTGGTGGGGTCTTGGCCCATCACTTCGATCTTGCCCGAGTTGGGGTATCGCAAGCCCACCAGCATCTTGAAGAGGCTGGTTTTTCCCACGCCATTGGGCGCAGCTAGTCCGACTATTCCGCCACCCGGCATGCGCAAGTCCACCTGCTCTAAAACGGGCTCTTCCCGCCCGTAGCGCAAACTGACTTGTTGTAGATGGATGATCATGTTTTAGTGTATTAGTGAAATAATACACTGCAAGAGTAGGGCGGAATGTTGGGAAAATAGTCTCTCTTCGACGAATGGATGGATTGCCACGACGAGTGAGGCCGCTTAGCATCGGGTGGCCTTATTCATTTTAGCTTTGGGCTGCCTGCTAATCCGTGAAGAAATGATTTCTGTCTGAGCGTAGCGAGTTTAAATCATTTTAGGATTAGCAGGTGGCCCAAAGCGTTAAGAAATGAATACAGCCTTGATTTTTTGTTACTTTTTCATCAAGGAAAAAGTAAATATGAATATAGAATCGGCCTTAAAAGCTTAGTATTTGTGCAAATGCATATCGGCCGACGAGCAGAGCTCGGCGGACGACAGCGCACAGCTCATCAAAAACCCTTAACTTAGTGATATGCTTATCCTACTAGCCTGTTTCGCTCTCACGCTTCTCTACTACCGCCAAAAGCGCACCGACGTCTGGTTTTGGTCATTCCTGTTTTGGCTGGCCCTGGTCGGCACCGGCTGGCGGCATTGGGAATTTGCCACAGATTACGACTGGACGATCTTAATGCCTCTCATCATCCGCGATCTGCTGACGGTCGGCCTTGTGGGGCTGGTGCAGTCGATGGCGGTGCGCAAGCAAATACCGATTTGGCAGGCGGTCTTGTTCATGTTTGCCCTATTTGCAGCCAGCCGGATGATAGAAGTCGGAGTGGTCGACCACGGTGCAGATGTTGAAAATTTTAGACTTCAAAGTAGGTCAGACCACTCGCCATCGGATGTCGACGATGCTTTTACATTGGATTTCGAGTATCTGGTCGACCTCAATCTCAGCAAAGCTTCCGAAGCCGATCTCATCTGCTGGGCCGCCCAGTACGGCTATCGTGTAGAGCGGGCTTTCACCATGCTCGACGAAGACGCTACCGACCTGGATGACTACTACGTGCTAGATGCCCCCGCCCTCGATCCCCAGACGACTGACCGACTTCGGAAGTCCGGACTATTTGACGATGTGGAGGAGAATGATATATTTGAGCTGGAGTTGCCGAAGTCCCCCTCTAGCTCCCCCCTTCCGTCCCCCCGATGGGGGGAGACTGACGGCGTGTCCCCCCGATGGGGGGTGACCAATGGTCCTCCCCCCATCGGGGGAGCTAGAGGGGGATCGGACCCCCTCGTCTCCCAACAGTGGGCCTACGATGCGCTCGACTTCAAGGATTATTACCAGGCGCTGGCTCAAATGCCCAAGCCCAGAAAAAAAGCCCGCCTATTCATACTCGATACGGGGGTAGATGCCCAGCATGAGGATCTACGCAGCAATTATCGCTCGCACAAATCCAAGTACGATACCGACCTCAACGGCCACGGCTCGCACTGCGCGGGTATAGCCGCCGCGACCACCCACAATGGCCTTGGCATTGCGAGTTTGAATGTCAATGGTTTAGTGGAAGTGAGTGGTGTTCAAGTAATCAGCCGCTACGGTATGGGTACGCAAAAGACCATCATCAGCGGCATACTGGAAGCTGCCGATGCCGGTGCCGATGTGATCTCCCTCAGCCTGGGTGGTCGCTCCAGTGGCGACAAGAGACGAGCCTATAGCCGGGCGGTCAACTACGCCAGGCGAAAAGGGGCTATCGTGGTCGTTGCGGCCGGCAATAGCAGCCGTTTGGCTACCGATTATGTGCCGGCTTCGGCGGCGGGTGTCATCACCGTGGCCGCTGTGGATCAGCAGTTGCAACGAGCCGTATTCACCAATACGCTGGAGGGCATCGCCAATCCGATCTGTGCACCAGGTGTGGCCATTCATTCTACCATTCCGAAGGGCTACAAGACCTATTCCGGTACGAGTATGGCCTGCCCCCAAGTAGCTGGCCTTCTAGCCGTGATGCGCGCCTACGATCCGAGTCTAGATACGGAAGGTGCTTACCAGATTTTGCACGAGACCGGAAAGGTGCTGCCAGAGAGTGGAAAGATCGGGCGGTTGGTGCAGCCTGGGGAGGTGGTGAGAAGGCTCCAATCCCTCTAGTTTTCTTTCTTAATAGAGCAATCCAAATAACCAGAGTGGTACTCGATCGGGATCGTCGGAAATGGGGCGATCGACTACAGCGTAGTGATGTTCGCTTTTGCCGATTTGGGTCAGCGTCTTACTGCGGCCGCCGACTTCAAAGAGATAGTCCTCTGTACGGGTTTTGAGCAGGAAGTCGCCTGTAGATGGCAATCTTATCTCTGGGGGCAAGAGGTGATTTTCGTAAGTGAGATGTAGCAACTGATTTAGGAAAAAAGTCTCGCGGAGGGTTCCTGTATTTACAGCATGGGGAGCTAGGGCATATATCAGGTTGGTATTGTTTAAATACAGTTTGTCTGGTTTGGCCAGTGTTGAAATACCTTTTCCAGCTTTACGCAGTGAAATGGTCAAATCTGCTCGATCGAGTAGTTCCAAGTACTTAACTAAAGTAGCCCGGTTGATGCCTAACCGGGTAGCCAGCTTCGTAGTATTGGGTGTAAACGGAGCAGAAGAAGCCACCGCAAACAACAATCTGCCCAATGCCCGATATGGCGCCGTTCCCTGTTCTACGACATTGGGTAAGTCGGCTTCAAGAACCAACTCGATCATGCTATTGAGCTTGGCGACATAACCTTGGGGCTCGTGCAGATATATGGGATAATAACCGAATTGATAATAGTCTGAAAGATGAGCCAGTGGCGTCAGGCCATAGTCTGAGATAAGCTCTCTTGCTAATTTTTGGTGGTTGCCTAACACATCCGACAAGCTCAATACAGGCAGCTCTTTCTCCTGCCCCAACCATAGAAATTCCCGCAGCGACAAACCTGATATTCGGTGCTGTAGTACGCGCCTGGATAGGTCAGCCTTCTGCTTAAGTATACGAATGGCTGATGAGCCTGTAAACGTGATTTTTAATCGTTGATGGTATTGGTCATAGGCCTGCTTAATCGTTCTTATTTAAGAACGATTTTTATATTAAAACGTTTCACCTGAAGAACAATTTTATATGCTAATTAATGTCGTGAGCCCACCCCCGAAGCGGGGACCACACACGACCGGAGCAAACGCAAAAAAA
>JBCCPC010000095.1:0-9159 GCA_039025055.1 Bacteroidota bacterium
GCAGTCATGGTGCCCATACCCTGAATATCTCCAGACATGATCATCTTGATCCGCTCTACCTTGTTGAGTCTGGCCTCTCCACCAATAGCCGCTATGTAATTATCCAGAACCTGCTCGGCCGTGATATCGCCGGTTTCTTCGGGCTCAGCCATTTCGACCGGGTCACCATTGGCGTCATAGAAGTGGATCATGCCGTCACTAGCATAAGGCAGCAACTTATCGGCAACTGACTTGTCTCCTACGACGAGAATGTGCAACTCTTCCGGCTTCATATACTCTCGAGCGATATTGAGTAGATCAGCCTCAGAGACCTTTTCAGCCCGGCTGGTTTGGGTTTCGTAGTAGTCATCCTCAAGATCAAAACGGACTGTATTTAATGCATAGAGTGAAATGGTCTCAGGGCTTTCCATAGCTTGAGCCAAACGACCATTTACCTGACTGCGGGCACGAGCCAACTCGTCTTGCATGACAGGCTCCGTAGTAATCTTTTTGATCTCTGCAACAAACTCGGCTACGGCACTATCGGTCACTTCCGAACGCACGTCGGCTTGGGCACGAAACGCACCCACCTCTTCGTCTCCACGTATGCCGCCATAGGCTCCATAGGTAAAGCCCTTGTCTTCCCGCAGATTTTTGAAAAGTCTACCATTAAATGCGCTGCCAAAAACGCTGCTCAGCAAGTTAGCACCCAGATTGTCTTTATCGCCAGGCTTGAGAAAGACCGGGTGACCAATTCTGATGATCGACTGCACACTGCCAGGTCGGTGCACGAAACTAATTTTGGGCCCGTATGGACTTTCTGGTATCGTAAGTGGCTCAACAGGCACGTCCTTAGACTTCCAGCTTCCGAAATAGCGGTTGGCCAGTCCTTTAGCCTCGTTCATTGTTAAGTCGCCGACCATCACGAGATAAGAGCGATTAGGTGCAAAGTAGGTGTCGTAGTAATTCTGAATTTGCTCGACACCGATGGCATCGTAGCTTTCAGCTGTTACCAGCTCACCGTATGGATGATCTCCACCATACCACAATTTGCTCTGCACGCGACTCGCAATACCAGCAGGTTCTACCAATGTTTGTTGCAAGCCTGCTTTAGCTTCAGTCCGTACAATGTCGAGCTCCTCTTCGGGAAAACGCACTTTGAGTACAGCTTCGGCCATGAGAGCCATCAGCTTCTCTTTGTGCTTGCTCAATCCTCTTGCCGTTCCGCCAGAGCTGCCCAAATTGAGCGATGCCCCCAGAAAATCGACGGCCTCATCCATTTCGGCCTTCGTTTTATCTGCGGTAGCACGTCTGAACATAGCACCCGCCAACTCGGCGGTACCAGCATATTCGCCCTCCATATGTGCTGGCACATCCACAAACAACCGATAGCTGACTCGTGGAAGGGCATCGTCTTCTACCACGATCAGTTGCAGACCATTGGCTAGCGTAGTTGTTTCGAAGTTGCCCAACTCAATTGGACGCGCTTCAGCAGGACCAGGTGCCTGAGATCTAAAGTCAGAACCGGTTTCAGTTACCGTAGTCGTTGTAGTGGTTGTAGTTGTGGTTGTTTGCGTTGATTTACAGGCCCAGGTCAAGGACACAAGGGCGAGTATGGCAATAAATTTATTCAGCATTTCTTATTTGGGGTTGGTTTATCGACTTTGTTGGGGTAGCCAGTAAAGGACTACTCGATTATTTTTTGTGAAGTATTTCTGGGCAACGCGCCTAATATCTTCGCGTGTCACAGCCCTATATCTTTCCAATTCGCTGTTTATGCGGCCAGGGTCGCCATAAAATGCCTGATACTCGGCCAGTCGCTGAGCAATCTGGGCACCCTGACTGACTTGATTCACGAGCTGGGTCTCCATTTGATTCATCACCTTAGCATACTCTTGCTCAGTGATCAATTCGGTAGCCATTCGGCTAACTTCAGCGTTCATTAAGTCTTCGGCAGCTTTCAGATCAACACCGGGACGCATAACTGCAAAGGCCACAGATAAGCCCGGGTCTTCCATTTCAAAGGAAAGGGATGCAGTCTGAAGAGCCAGTTGCGCATCATCCACCAGTTTTTTATTCAATCGGCTACTTTGACCTTGTGATAAGATGGCATTCATCACACTAATAGCAGCAGCATCCGGATGATTAAGCTCTGGCACACGATAGGCAAATACCAGAGCGGGCAGCTGCACATTATCATATACCGTATCGCGAACCTCTCCCGCCAATGGGGGCTCCACAGCTTCTACGCGGGGTACTGCTCCACCACGAGGTATAGAACCAAAATACTTCTCTATCCATTCCTTAGCTTGCGCCTTGTCGATATCTCCAGCTATAGCTAGTACAGCATTATTGGGCACATAAAATGTCTCGTAGAACTGCTTGAATTCAGCTTCTGAAGCTGAATTGATATCTTCAAACTCACCAATGACTGTATATTGATAAGGGTGCGTCTTAAATGCACGGCGGAAGATTTCATAAAGCAAAGTTCCGTAAGGACGATTGTCCATTGTTTGCTTTTTCTCCTCTTTTACGACCTCCCGCTGTGTTTCTATGCCGATTTCTTCCACCTCTGCGTGTAGCATACGCTCACTTTCCAGCCATAAGCCCAACTCCAGTTGATTGCTAGGCAAGGTATTGGTATAGTAAGTTATGTCTTGGCTAGTGAAGGCATTCAGTTCGCCACCTGCATTCTGCACGTAGGTCGCATACTCGGCACGGCCTATATTTTTACTCCCCTCGAACATCAGGTGCTCAAAGAAGTGAGCGAAACCCGTACGGCCTTCAAAAGAATCCTTTCCCCCGACGTGATATAGCACCGCTACGTTTACAACTGGTGCTGTATTTTTTTGGTAGAGTACGACTTGCAGACCATTGTCCAATGTATAGGTATCGAACTCGATATTCAGAGACCCATCGTTTTGTGCACTCAGCTGACTGCCAAGCCCAAATAAAACGATCAAGCCCAAAATCTTGGTGATGGTTTTCATCATTGATTTGCGTTTTTTTAAGAAACGCCGCCAATGAATCATGGTTCGCTGATTTTAACAATCAGTTTCCAAAATGGAGATTTTGTAAAACAAGCCCTAAAATCCAATCTGTTTGCGCTGTATACTCAGCGTTTTGGGGTCCATCACCAGATGTTCCACATCAGCTTTTGAAATTCTGATAGCCCCCTTGTCTGATTTGGGCTTCTTCGTTTTAGACTTCCGCAGGTCGTGGCGCCTCAATATATCCGAAACAATCTGACGTGCTGACCTGGCATTGCCGAAGTAGCGGTCGCGGTATTTATACAAGAACTTGAAATAAGCACCGAGATGTGCTTCTGCGGTCTTATTCAGGGTGGCACCTGCCGTTTTCAGCATCGACTTGGCGATCAACAGCAACTCATCTCCGCTATAATCTTCGAACTGTAGCTTATCATCGAATCGAGAGCTCAGCCCCGGATTAGCCTTCAGGAAGGTATCCATATTATCTGGGTAGCCCGCCACGAAAACGAAGAACTGACCACGCATATCCTCCATACGCTTAAGCAGGGTTTGGATGGCCTCGTCGCCGAAGTCTCCTCTCGGTCCTGTGCTTGTGGCGGTCAAGCTGTATGCTTCGTCTATAAACAGCACACCGCCCTTGGCCTTGTTGATTTGTTTTGCGGTTTTTTCTGCGGTCTGCCCCACATAACCAGCCACCAGACCTTGGCGATCTGTTTCCACAAGATGGCCCCGCTCTAATATGCCGAGTGCTTTGTAAAGCTTGGCTAAAATGCGCGCCACCGTCGTCTTACCCGTACCGGGATTGCCGATCAGTACCGTGTGCAGATTGAAGGCATTAAGCACATCCCTACCTTCTCTGCGATAGTACCTCACTAAGCTGACCAACTCGTGAATTTGCTTCTTAACTTGCTTCATGCCAATTAAAGCATCCAGTTCCTCTAAGGCAGATTCGAGCAGGCCTTCATCCACTGGAATATCTGGATTTTCGCCAACTAGCTCCAGGTCGATTCGATCAATATCGGCAACCGTAATGGTCCGCAAATCATCTTCTGACAGATCGCGCTGGTTGTTGAGTGCCATTACCCGTAAACCCAGTTGGATTTTCCCTTTTTCGATCAGATCGTGTACGAAACGCGCATTGCCAAAGGTGCGGTCGCGCTCACGATATGCCTTCACTATGATATGCTCCAGTTTGTGTTTTGCTTGTTCAGAAAGCTTTACTTCCTGCCGCTCACAAGCATAACCCGCTATCACATTAAGCTCCTGGGGCAAAAAATCGGAGAAAGTATACTGGTGTTTAAATCTAGAATTCAATCCGGGGTTACTGCTCAAGAACCTGTCCATCTCATCTGGATAACCAGCTACAATTACGGCCAGATCGCCTTCTCCATTAGACATCTCTTTGACTAGTATCTCGATCACTTCTCGGCCGAAGTCTTTACCATCGTCATTGGTTCTGGCCAGGGCGTAGGCTTCGTCGATGAAGAGGACACCGCCTCTGGCTTTATCAATCACCTCGCGCGTTTTCGGAGCGGTCTGACCGATGTATTCACCGACCAGATCAACGCGATCTGCCGTGACGACGTGACCACTACTCAATAGGCCCATTTTCTTGTAGAGCTGGCCCATCATGGTCGCTACAGTCGTCTTACCTGTACCTGGGTTACCTCTGAATACCGCATGCACATTGATCGGCTCCGACTCTTGAAAGCCCCTGTCTTTACGCAGTTGTAGGAACTGCAAATAGACTGCATGGTCCCTCACCTGCCGCTTAATGGCCGTCAACCCGATCAGGGAATCGAGCTTGACCATAATATCATTGAAGGAAGAATCGTCATCGAGGCTAGGTGCCAGCACGGTGGCCTGCTCGCGCCCAGGTAGTAAAACTGCTGGGTGGCCGGGAACGGCTTCGTCACTCACTTCTATAGGTACAGTTACCAACAGCTGATCCATGAAGACCACACTGGCCACATACTTATCCTCGCGCCAGAGTGTTGGTGCGGCGGCTCCCCAGCCTGCCGTGATGTGTATGGTGTCGTGGCCTTTTGGTACTTCGAGTAGCCGGATGACCTGACCCTTTAGCTCTCTGGCTTCGTTGTGAAAACGCGTAGCCAGCTCCAAATGCCAATTTTGATGCGGCTGCAGATTGCGCAATTGCAACTCTATATAAATGTACCTACTTTCTTTTCGAGAGAAAGCTTTCAAATACTCTCGATCATCCTTGGCTACATCGTCATATGGCCCTTCGTAAAGCCTGACCGATTTGAGTTCCAGAAAATCGTCCAAAGATTCTCCGAACTCGTCTTCTGCTGTCGGCTCGATTACGTAGAAGTGCTTGTAGGCAATTCGCTCTCCGTCTATGTAGACCTCCCACAGATAGGTACCGCGCTTCCAGAAGGTACCTGGTTTTTGATTGCCCCACCCTTCGCGAAGTAGCACTACGGGTTCGTAGCGGCTCACTTCCTTATCTATGGTCAGGTGGCAAACCTCCGAACGCTGTTGCCCCTGCACCTGAAAGCACTTCAGCTCCACGTGCAAAGACCAGTCCGACCGGTCGAACTCTTTGTTAATTAGCGACAGCTCTGCATATACATAAGTGGTGCTTCTTCGATCGAAAACTTGCCGGTATTTCTTCACATTTTCCCACAGAGATTCCGTTGAGCTGTAGACTTTTAGCTCCTTGACCTTGTAGGGCACAATCTCTATCGACCTGTCTTCACCTTGTTGCATTGGGAGGGTTAGAAGTTGGTTGTCGCTTTATATCAATGAAGATGGTTAAAAAGTTCCAACATACCTACTATCTAGGCAAAAAAAAGAGGCACACCGCGATGCATAGCAACCGGTGCGCCCCAAAACCACCTATCTAAACTTAAATTTTTTGCCAGGATTAAAACAGATTTTAGTCCCTGGCACATTCTTCGCTATTCATCGTTTCGCGATAGAATGATGGATTAACTCATATATGGAAATTTGGTTTTAGCAAAACCCAAAAAAATTTCCCAAACAGAAACTTTACGTCGTAGGAAGTTTGTTAACTCCGCATTAAGTCTGCTACACAGCACAAAGACAGTGGATAATTATTCGCCTGCTTGTATTCGGACTGCCTTATATTTGACCTACCCGAGTGTGTAAACAATGGACAAGCAACTGACAGAAATGAAATGGCGCACCTTCGATGGTCGCCGTTTAGAAGGCACTATCAAAGACTCCGTAGCGAAAGCTATCGAGCGTGAGCAAGCTGAAGGCCACCGATTGAAAGTATGTATCGGAACTGACTCTCAAGTTCACGGTGCCAATGTGGAGTTCGCTACGGTTATCGTTTTCCTTCGCGAAAAGAAGGGCGGCTTCATGTATATCGCCAACTACCGCGAGCAAAAGACCATGAGCCTGCGCGAACGCATGATACTGGAAGTCGCTCGTTCGGTAGAAATCGCCTACCACCTCTGTGACCTGCTCGACGAGTACGGCGTAGAACTCGAAGTACACGCAGACATTAATACCGATCCGCACTTCGAGTCTAATGTGGCACTGAAGGAGGCCATGGGCTATATTTTGGGTATGGGTTTTGTATTCAAGGCCAAACCCGATGCTTTTGCCAGTAGCTATTGTGCTGACAAGGTGGTCTAGTAAAGTAGATGTTGTTGTTTGCACTTAAAAAGTGCAAACAACAACTATTTTTTTATCCACCAAACTATATAATCAAATATCACTTCCCTTTTAATCCTTTCCTCCTTCTCTACTTTCCATCCCAATTGCTTAAAAGCATCCAGATAATGCTTCCGCTCGTGCTGGTGCGGGTGTAATATATCGCCGGGTAGCAGGTGGAAGATCACCCGCAGGAAAGGAGACCTATGCACATCGCTGCTGATGAGCAATTCACCGCCCGGTTTGAGTAAGTTATCCAGGTTTTTAAGGGCAGCTTTCCAATCAGATACGTGATTGATGGTATTGAAGGCGTAAATAACATCATATGGCTCATCGCTTTCGTGAGATTCCATCATGCCACTTTCAAAATGTACATCCGGATACATAGAGCGATCAAAATGCGGTAAGTCCGATTCATACCTATCGATAAGTGGATCGATTGCTATAATCTGTTGCTCGCCATGTAAGAGGGTAAAAATACCAGCCGGTCCACAACCGACTTCCAGTGCTTTGACCCCTCGCTTTGGCATGTATGCTATAGTGGCAAGCACCCTTTTCCAGTAAGCTACTTTATCTTTCAAATACTGGTTTTTGTCTTGCCTAGCCAAATAACGACGCCACCAGCGCAATTCGCTGTATTGAGCTATTTGCCATCGCCAATTTGTAGACCTCATACGGATCAAAAGTAGCATCTTTGTATATCTATGCTATACACGATTGGCACACGGGTAAAATTGAAGCGAACGGGCGACCTAGCCACGGTCTCAGCCATACTTGATGAAGGCATGATCGAAGTCAAATTAGACGATGGTCTGGGGTACATACCCGTACCAGCCGATGCGATCACTTTCCCCAATGACGAAGTACCTACATCCAAGACCGGTGGTGCCAAATACGTACCTGGAAAAAGCTTGGCTCCGCGCGAAATCGAGGCCGATGATCTCGGTCTGAAGTACACCATACTCGACCCTTGGGGTATTCAATTGTGCTTCGACCCTGTTTATAAAAGTGATGGTTCAGCACCAGAGCGCTATCGGGTGTATTTAGTGAACGACCTGCGGAAGTCTATAATATTCAAAGTCGATTTGCGCTTGAAAACCCAACATATCTGGCAAAGAGTGGGACAACTCGAAAGCCACGCCTTTTTCGAGCTCGGTGACCTGAGATACGAAGAGCTCAACCAATCGCCCGCATTGGATGTGGACATCAGAGAGAAGCTGGATATGGGTACTGGACCGGCCCTGAAAACCACGCTAAAGATCAAGCCCAAAACCTTCTTTAAAAAGACGCGCACCGCTCCCCTGCTCAACCGAAAAGTTCATCACTACGTCCTATTCGAGCATCTCGACCCATCGGTACCCAAGCCCAAAAAGGAAGACCTAAAGAGCTACACGCGCAAGCAGGCGCGCAAGCAGCCAAAGTTGGCCAATAGCAACCTACGCCGCTATGAAACCGGCCTGAACCTGGCCGCCAAAGCCGCCTTCCCGACCGAGCTCGATCTACACCTCGAAGCACTAAACGAAAGGCCACCCAAAGGCAAAGAACTGAGTACGCAACTGGCGTATTTCGATCGCTACCTGGCCCGGGCTATCGAGTTGGGAGTATCTCGTGTTTTTGTTATCCACGGCAAGGGAACTGGCACCTTGCGCGATGCCATCGCAGCCAGACTACGCATCAATCCACAAGTGCGCGATTTCAATAATGGCTACCTGGAAAAATACGACCACGGGGCTACCGAGGTGTTTTTGGATTAAAACGTATACCCTAATCGCAACTGCCCCCGCCACTTACCAAAGCGGAAAGAGCTATCGTCGAAATAATCGGTGGCCCTGTACCTGAGGTCGGCACCCACATGCCATCTGCTGCTCATTTGAAGGTCGATTCCGCTCACCACCTCTAGCTGCCAACGCGATAGACTAACTGTAGTGGCTTGATCCTGACTTAGACTATTTGCAGCTAGAAAATTGTTGAGGTTGTTGGTCAGGTCGGCATTGGTAAAAGCACTTCTATCTACTAATGGAGGACTGATACTGACCAAATTACTGAAGTCTGCAGCCGGACTCACGGCATCTAAGATATAATGTACGTTTGCACCCAGAGAAAGTCTCCATTTATCTGAGATGTTCCTGTACAACCGTGGTTCCAGGCCCAAACTCAAGAAGCGGCCATAGTCCAGATTTTCTTGTTCGAGCGCGCGCTCCAGTTGATCAAAACTACCGCTGGCTATCGGGCTTTGGTTCGACATTTCTTCTGCTACCGGATCGCCAGCGCCAAATCGAAGGGGAACCTGCTCTTGGCGCAAAAAGGCGTCCACACCTAATGACCATTTGTCGCCTAGCGAAAAGCTCGATCCAAAGGAAAGACCATAACCAAATCCTGGTATAGAAGTACCCTGACTTGCTATAATAGAAAGGCCGTAGCTTAAATTTCTTCTCTTTTTAAACGTTACTCGGGGCTTTGCGTCTTCTACTTCGTGCAGTGCAATTGTAGGTATGAAGAGTGGGTTCGATAATGGGGCTGTTTTAAGTATTTGTACTTCCCCGCC
>JBCCPC010000096.1:0-8877 GCA_039025055.1 Bacteroidota bacterium
ACCAAAATCTCGAATTTATATTCAAAGACGGATTTGGCAAGTACGGAGGCTGCGGATCGTTGTCGTACGTGCCCGACGACGACGGTGCAGTCCAGACCGTCGCGAGCCGTGAAGGTTCTCGTCAAGACCACATTGGTGCAGTCGCCATTGTCGCTCACTACGTCATTGACACAGATCTCTACATCAGAGCAGTTGTCGAGGAAGTTGGGAATACCACCACCGGCCAACAGGCGATTTCTGAGTTGGAGGTTCATCGAGCTCATCAGCGTGTTGCCGTTGTCACCGGACTGTATCCAACAGCGAGAAACCTCCAGCGGAAGCGTGGTGACGTTGATGTCACCGATATCGGTGCAGAATAGCGGTGCCGGGGCAACTAGCGAATCGGCTAAAGTCGGGGAGATCTTGTCTTCCGCATTGACAAAGCCCCAGCAGTTGGTGAACTGCTCAGCATTGAAGGCATCCGCTGCAATGGCTGGCTGGAAAACGATATTACTGATCGTAGCCGTAGAGGTCACACCACCCGTCTGGAAGCCGTCACCCAATAGCTGGAATTCAATCGTAAAGCCGGGTTGTACATCGACAGTAAGGGTGCCGGAATCCTCGAATAAGTTGCCGGTGATGCCACCATCCTGATAAGAGTAAGCCTCGATCAGATTGCCGTCGAAATCGTAGATAATGAAAAACTCATCGTCGATGATGTTGGTCTCCAGGGCTACGGCAAAGTCGAAGGTGAACTCTCCCTCTTCCATGAACATGTAGCTGGCTGTAACGCCATCGTCGGCAGCCGTAGAGAGTACCAGCTCTTCGGTCGTGAAGGCCGCATTGCCACCACCTGAGTCATCGACCGTCCAGTTGGCTTCGGCCAGATCGCCTGTGAAACCATTGACCGGAGGTGCAGGTGCCTCGCCTGGATCGGGCTCGACTATCGTGTACTGGAAACGACCGCAACCGTCGATGATCGGACCATTGGAAGGGTCCTCATCCATCACTACAATGTCGAAGTTGAAGAGGTCCAAGCAAGCAAAGTCGCCCGTCAGTAGCTGCTCGGGAAGTAAGATGTCTTGGCAATCCTCGTTCAAGGTCGCGTTGACTTCGAGGATGCAGGAGAAGTCAAAGTCAAGGAAGTCAGGCTGAACGTCAAGAGAGACGGTGCACTCCGCCTGATTGCCAGAGCAATCTTCAACTTCCACGCCGACGGTTATTTGCAAATCATCGGGGTCGATATCAGAGCAATCGAAGTTGGTTTGAGTGAATTCGGCCGTGAAGTCAGGATCGACATCGGTCGTCCCGTCAATGACTGCGGCTAGATCATCATCATCGAGTTCAATATTACCTTGATCGTCAGTTCGAACGAGTATGGTATTGCACACCAAATCAGGTGCTTGTGTATCTTCAACCGTGATAAATTGCACACAAGATTCGGAAGTCATACCATCTGGTGAATCTGCGGTGAACGTGCGCGTAATGATAAAATTAAACTGGCTACATCCCTCAGCTGTTTGATCGGACGCGTCTGAGAAAGTGATCTCCGGCTCTGCGCAAACAAAATCAGCCGTGGCCATGCCTGTTACATCTGGAGTCGAGCTTTCACCTGCTTCTACGGTAACATCTTCTGGACAAGATATCTCGAGGTCTTCATCACAGATTTGAATGTTGTCGAAGCAATAAGTAGAACCATCACCAGCATTACCGAAGTCGAAGAAGATGACGAAACGGTCGTACATAATGTCTTCATCGAATGGCATATTGGTCGACTGATTAAAGTCGAATAGCAGAGTTTGCCAACCATCAGTAGTGGTAGTGTCAAAAACCTCGGCAAATACAGTAGCCGGGTCGGCTGGCGGGTTAGAAGAGTCCGAATCTTCAATTTTTAATAGAACGGGAATTCCTGCAGCTGGAGCAAACACATCAACTGTAATGAGTGGGAAAGCACCCGTTAGTGGAATTGGGTTTTCCAGACCTATAAATGGAACGATCGTACCTGCGAAAGTCTCCGCACCAGGCGTCTTTTCTGTACAAGCTACCGTGTTGCCCGGTACTTCGGGATCTGTACCGAGAACTGTAGAGGTGCCTCCAAAATCGAGAATGGAATACTGGAATATACCTTCACCTTGGAAGTCGATGGGCAGATCAGGTAATTGCAGGCAGTTTTCATCGCAGGATAACCATCCAAATCGAACTGCGGCATCCTGATCATCTACAACTTCCAGCACACGATTCGTGAATCCGAAAGGTGTAGTGGTACAGGGCTCGTCTGGAGCGAATTGTTCTTCATTGACGATTTGGCCGCCGTTGGTGACGATAAACTTATACTCCAATGCAGGGGTGGCCGTTACAAAGATGGTGCCACAGAAGACACCAGGATTATCGGCGTCTTCTTCGAAGGCAGGGAATAGGAACGGATTGAAGAAGCCGGGTGAACCAAACGGCTCGAAGCTGCCGAATACACGCACTTCATCACCAGGGCCAATATCCTGGCAGCTGACGTCTACACAGAATTCTACGTTCGCACCGGGGCACTCGGGGGGCGTAGGCGTGATCGGATCACCCATACACATAGACTCAACCGTTACCGAAACATTGTCAATGAATAAGTTCATGACTGAACCCGGCTCACCAGTTGCGGCAACGAATTGAAGAGAAACACCACCACTCACATCAGGGCCAGCGGTGACCGTGTAGCTGAAAGTGGTCCATTCATTAAAGTTGAAATCGGAATCGAGGGAAAATGGCGCACCACCGAGTAATTCAGAAGCCGAAACACCGCCACCGGCTACTTCGGAGAAAAGCTCAGCTATACCGACACCACCGTTGTCGCCTTGACCACGGGCATCGAAAGTGATGGTAATTTCATCACCGGGGTTAACCTGACCGATACCGATATTAGCTTGCTTGATAACAGCTGCCGAGAAAGGATCGGGATTGAAAAGACGACCGGCAAATACGCCGTCAGATGGGTTGTCGGTAATTGTCTCGAAAATCGAGTTAGCCGTTGGGAAATATTGCCATTCGGAAACATCGCCAGCCTCGAAGCCACCATTACTCGTGAGCTCTTCTGGGCCACCGATCAGCGCGTCTATGACTTTTAGTTCTGTGATAGAGGAATTGGTAGGACCACTGATAGATAAGCCAGTAGCGATCATATCTCCCTCTACGGTGCCGATTACTTGATCAGGATTTGCAGCGTCTACCAGGGCGTAGCTACCCGAGCCGTTGTCGACATCGAAGCCAACAGTTACATTGTAGCCATCCTCAGAGCCAGTGATACATTCCGTAGAGAGTACAGAGATATTTGAAATAATACACTCCATAGAAATGCACTCAGGTAGGGTTACTTCTACAGGTAATCCCATGCATGCCTCGCCATTAACCGTTACGGATACATTGTCGATGAAGAGATTCATAACAGAACCTGGAGCTGCGCCTGTAGCAGCTACGAATTGAAGAGAGATACCGTTAGTTACATCTGCTCCAGCTGTTGTAGTGAAGCTGAAAGTTGTCCAGTTGTTGAAATTGAAATTCGGATCGATGGAGAAAGGTGCACCACCAAGTACTTCAGAGGTGGCACCACCGCCGTCGATCTCCGAAAGAAGTTCAGCAATGCCGACGCCGCCAGCATCGCCCTGTCCTCTGGCATCGAAAGTAACGGTTACTTCATCGCCAGCATTAACGAGGCCAATGCCTAAATTTGCTTGCTTGACAACAGCTCCAGAAGTAGTTACTGGATTGAACAAACGCGCTGCAAATGCACCGGAAGAAGGGTTATCTTCAGTAATCTCAAATACAGATGCACTCGTTGGGAAAGATTGCCATCCAGCTAAATCACCCGTTTCAAAATCACCATTGTTCGTTAGTTCCATGGGAAGACCCGTCTGTGCATCTTCCACTTTTACATTTACGATTTGGCCAGCTGCTGTGGGGCCACTTACTGTGCCCGATATGCCTATTGCTGTACCTGCTGTTGGCGCACCCGTGATGCTTCCAAGCACTTCATCGGTATCGGCATCTACCAGATTGTAGTCACCAGATCCTTGAGCAACGTCAAAAACGACAGAGACGATGGCATCGTCTTGATCGGCAGGGTTACAAACTACACCTACGAGGCTTGTATTCGATATGGCGCAAGGTGGCGGTTCATTACAACTGAGCGCGATGCTCAAGAAGATCGACCCACCAGTATCGGTGCCTGTTGATTCTACACCAAAGCTAAAATCGTCGAAGTTCACGTTGAACTCTCCTATTGCCAGATAATAAACACCGGCGGGTAAAGTAGCTGTATTTATTAGGCTCCAAGTTCCACCGCCGCCATTATCGTCATTGTTTTCGATGAGAAAGCCATTGCTATCATAAAGACCGATCTCTGTATCAACGCTACTACCTTCGGTGTCGATAGAGAAAGAATTACCAACTCCGTCGACAGATAATTCAAACCAAATGACCTGATTGGGTTCTATGGTGACGTCTGGAAACTCCGTAGTCTCCATGACTGGACAAGAGAATGCAGCTCCAACATCTATGGGCGGAGGAGCAACGTTCGTCTGATCGCTACATGTAAGGCTTACAGTAATATCTATGTCGCCACCTGTATCGGTTCCAGTCGACTCTACATCGAAGCTTATATTACCGAAGTTGACATTGAACTCACCAATGGCGATATAGTACGTACCAGGTGGGAAATTTTCTAAGTCGATAAGGCTCCAGGTGCCACCACTACCGTTATCGTCGTTATTATCGATAAGAGAACCGTCGGCACTGTAAAGGCCAATCTCCGTATCGATATCACTTCCATCGGTATCGATAGACAATGAGCTAGCTACGCCGTCATAGTTGAGCTCGTACCATACAACTTCGTTTATATCGATCGTCGTTTCTTGTGTTTCTGATCCGGTTGAAGGACAAGTGAATGAAAAGGTGCCCACAGTAGGAGGGGTTATAATAGCAGACCCTTCTACACACTCTAAATCTATGGTTAGGTCAATACCACCACCTGAATCTGTACCTGTGGATACTACGCCAAATCCGCCACCGAAGTTAACGTTGAACTCACCGATTGCGATGTAGTAAGTACCAGGAGCTAAAGTTGGTAGATCGATAAGGCTCCAGGTGCCTCCGCCACCGTTGTCATCGTTATTGGTGAGTAGATTGCCATTGGAATCATAAAGGCCCAACTCTGTGTCGATGTCGCTACCTTCAGTATCTATGCTGAGAGAGCTGGCCGCTCCGTCGAAAGTCAATTCGTACCAAACGACTTCATTTGGTGCTATATCGACTTCAAAAAAGGCTTCGTCAGTCAATGGGCAAGCGAATGAGACTTCATCGACTGTAGGAGGGGGTGAAACTTGTGCGTAGTTAATACAAGGGTAAAGGAAGCAACAAAGTGCTATGAATAGACCCTTAAAGCTGGTAAAGCTACCGGACATAAGATTACGATTTGTATACAAAATTTGGTCGTCGTTGAAAGGTGCATAGACCTATCAATGCGCTAAAGTAGCAAATAAGAAACGATTAACAGTAATAGTACGCGCAGAAAAAGGGAAGCTAGCAGAAAAACTACCTGCGGAAGTACAAAATTTCAATAAAGTACCATGCAATGAAAGATTGCAGCCGATAGAATTTCAAGTTGCTGACTATGCGTACTTTTGGACTTTACAATTTTCGTTCCTTGCCATTATTAAGCCTAGATAAACAAGTCAATCAAGCAGCTAGATGCCAAAAAAAAGCTTAGCGATCACCTTTCTGATCTTAACTACTACCATTTTTCACAGGCCACTTTTCGGACAATACATTGTGACTGAATGCCAGACGGTGACCGATGCCCTGATCGGGCCGGATCGCAATGATTTTGCGCACAATGTGAGTGGGCTCGTTAATGAAGCCTACCTTCACAATTTTGCAGTGCCTGCCCTACCCTGCGGGCTGGAAACAGCTCAGCTCGACGATCTCATCGTTCGTATTGACCTCCAGGCGATCAATACAACGGTTTGCGCGGGCGTCCCCATTTTTGGCAATGTTCTTTTTGATTGTCCGCTATCTACAACTTCGGTATGTCCTATAGAGCAAGACGCAACTACGCCCTGTGGTGTATTCAGCGGGCAGCCCAACCCTGGGATGTACAGTCTCAACTTAGCCGATTGCGGTTCTGTAAATCCTGCGCCATCCAGTATTGGTGTCGATTTAGTTCCCGCCACCGACTCAGGGCTCTCCGGCTGCTCATTTACGACCAGCGCAATTACCGACGGCGACATATCGCTCACCTATGAAATATGTATCGATCTGGTCTACGATCAAGACCTACCTGCCAACTGCGCCAATACGACTTCCCTGCCCTGTGACGATGGTGACCCTTGCACCATTAATGACGTAGAGATCGTAGATAATTGCGACAACGCCATAGTCTGCACGCCTTGTGCAGGCACGCCAGATCCGAATTCTTGTGATGCCGGGTGTGCAACGGTTCAGACTTGCGATGATGGCGATCCATGCACGATCAATGATATGGAGACCGTTTCTGGTAACGGTACGATCTGTATACCTTGCGCTGGTACATTAGCTCCTAACTCTTGCGCCGCCGGGTGCACGACGGAACAAGCCTGTGACGATGGCGATCCTTGCACCAATAACGATGTCGAGATCATTTCGGCCAACGGGAGCATATGTGTGCCCTGTACCGGTACGACAGACCCCAACTCCTGCGCCGCCGGATGCACGACCGTGCAAGCTTGTGACGACGGCGATCCCTGCACGAATAATGATGAAGAGACGATTTCGGCTAACGGGTCTATTTGCATTCCTTGCGCAGGCACACCGGATCCAACCTCCTGTGCTGCCGGATGCACCACTATTCAGACTTGCGATGATGGCGACCCCTGCACGATCAACGATGTAGAGACGATTTCGGCCAACGGAAACATATGTATACCCTGCTCTGGAACAATAGATCCCAATTCTTGTGCAGCGGGCTGTACGACCATTCAGGCTTGTAATGACGGCAACCCTTGTACCATAAATGATGTAGAAACCGTGTCTGCGAATGGCTCGGTGTGCATACCCTGCTCTGGCACCTTGGACCCCAATTCGTGCAATGCGGCTTGTGTGAGTATTCAGACCTGCGATGATGGAAACCCTTGTACAGTAAATGATTTCGAGACGGTTTCTGCCAATGGGTCTGTTTGTATTCCTTGCACGGGTACACCCGACCCGAACTCTTGCAATGCGAGTTGTGTGAGTGTTCAGACTTGCGATGATGGAAATCCTTGCACGATCAACGATGTAGAGACTCTTTCTGCAAATGGATCTGTATGTATTCCCTGTACAGGTATACCGGACCCCGGTTCTTGTGATGCCGGATGTGTGACCGTGCAGCCTTGTGATGATGGCAACGCCTGCACAATCAACGACTTCGAAACGCTAGCGGCCGATGGGTCTATATGCATTCCTTGTCAAGGAACCAATACCGATTGCTCTAATGGCAACACTTCTTTAGTTGTTTGTGATGATGGCAATCCCAACACGACTAACGATGTGCAGACGATTCTGGACTGCGATGGCTCCATTTGCGCGCCATGTATGGGTACAGTTGTTGACTGCTCTAGCGGAATGACAAGTGTAGTTCCTTGTGATGATGGCAATCCTTGCACCATTAATGACGTACAAACCATACTCGACTCAGATGGAACCATATGTGTACCCTGCCTGGGCATAGCCAATCCAAGCTCATGCGAGGCTGGGTGCGTAACTGTACAAGCCTGTGATGATGGCGACCCTTGTACCATCAACGATCAAGAGACACTCGCCGCCGATGGTTCGATATGTATCCCATGTGCAGGAGCTATAGACCCGACCTCATGTGATGCTGGATGTGTGACTGTACAGCCATGCGATGATTTAAATCCTTGTACGATCAACGATGAGGAAACCCTAGCAGCTGATGGATCGGTTTGTATCCCTTGCGCAGGTATTGATACTGACTGTGCAACTGGAACCACATCGGTAGTCGCTTGTGATGACGGAAATCCGAGTACGGTGAACGACGTGCAAACTATTTTGGACTGCGATGGCTCCATTTGCGTGCCGTGTATGGGCACTTCAGATGATTGCGCTTCCGGTGCGACATCAGTCGAAGCCTGCGATGATGGAAATCCTTGTACCATCAATGACATAAGAACTATACTTGACTCTGATGGCACGATATGCGCACCTTGCATGGGAACAGTGGACCCCAGCTCTTGCAATGCCGGGTGTGTGACCGTACAAGCCTGCGACGACGGCGATCCTTGCACCATCAATGACGAAGAAACCCTGGCCGCTGATGGCTCTGTATGTGTCCCTTGTGCTGGTATAACGGACCCTAGCTCTTGCAATGCCGGGTGTGTGGCCGTACAAGCCTGCGACGATGGCGATCCTTGCACCATCAATGACGAAGAAACCCTGGCAGCCGATGGCTCTATCTGCGTCCCATGCGCTGGTATAACAGACCCTAGCTCTTGCAATGCCGGGTGCGTGACCGTACAAGCCTGTGACGACGGCGATCCTTGCACCATCGATGACGAAGAAACCCTGGCAGCCGATGGCTCTATCTGTGCCCCTTGCGCTGGCATAACCGATCCCAGCTCTTGCAATGCAGGGTGTGTGACCGTACAAGCCTGCGACGACGGCGATCCTTGCACCATCAATGATGAAGAAACCCTGGCCGCTGATGGCTCTATCTGCGTCCCTTGCGCTGGCATAACGGACCCCAGCTCTTGCAATGCCGGGTGTGTGACCGTACAAGCCTGCGACGACGGCGATCCTTGCACCATCAATGACGAAGAAACCCAGGCAGAAGAAGGCTCTCTATGGGTCACATGGGCTGGGATAACAGACCCTAGCTCTTGCAAT
>JBCCPC010000097.1:0-8810 GCA_039025055.1 Bacteroidota bacterium
GGGCGATATCGTCTTCAACAGCGGTAGCATGGAGCCCAACAACCCCAACGACGGATGGGATGGCGAGTATCGAAGCCAGCCCCTCGGCCAAGCTGTTTTCGTCTACGTACTCGAAGTCGAAACCACCGACGGAAGAGAGATACAGCTGTCGGGAGAGACGATGCTCCTGATATAGTATTGATCTAGTGTTTTGGCCAAGGGCCAAAACACTAGTGGAGTAACCAGCAAGTGTCGTTTACTCCACTAGATTTAATAGATTTGCACAATGCCTGTACCCACTAAAATCGAATTGCTCGCCATAATCAGAGAGGGCCGTCTGGACTTAGCACTCAAGAAGCTAAACCAAGCCACTGATGAATATGCCGAAGTGCACGGACTCGATTCCATAAAACAAGGGTATACAGAGTTGGTCCTTATAGGTGGAAGACTACAAGAGCTCATCCACATGCTCAACCAAGAAGCCATTACAGACAAAGACGCCAATGTAGAGCGTTCAAAAATCAAGCGCAAATTTATCTCCTCTTTCGAGACCTTACCCGAGTACTTCTGGAAAAACGAAGGCCCGCCAAAAAAAGCACCGCCCAAGCCACCACCTATCCCCGTTTCAAGGCCAAAAATAGTTGATAATGACCCCAATCAACCGGCGATTAATGAGTATAATTCGGGTGCCAGTACGTCTAGTTACGAGCCGCCCACCCATTTACCCGAACAGGTTAGGTCGATACTGAAAAAGTACAGACCGCTCATTTACGTCGCGGAATTAGACTTTACGCCTCTTGATTTTGAGCGATCGACTCAATTTTTAATGACCCATCTTCCACAGGTTCCTCCCGAGTCGGTCATAGCTGCTTTCACTGAAAAATACCTCTGGCAGCTTTCAGGTATCGTACTGACCAACCGATATATCTTTATCAAGAATACCTTTAGCGTTCAACCGATATGGTTCGATTATAATATGGTTCAGCTTATAGAACTTCAGCCTATTTTCCCTTGGTCTTTGTATATAAATCGCAATGTATACTATCCACTAGGCGGTCTATCTGCAGAACATCGCCTTCATTTAAGGGCCTTCGTCGAAGAGATGGTCATGGCGCTCAGAGGCGTATAGACTTCAGCCCCAAAACCCCATCCGCCAGGGCTTCCACCTGGCTCTGATCATATTGATGGGCTCCAACCCGCGCATATCTTCATTGAAAAATAAGAAACCGAAGTGATAGGTAGCAACTGTTGTACTCACTTCGGGCCATGAGGTCAGTTCTTTCCAGGCGCGCTCCATGCCAGCCGACCAGCGTATATCGGCAATGACGAAAACGGTATTCCGCCGGGCTTTGGGCAGGCACATACGTACGTATTCGAGCGTGGGCCCGTAGCGATGATCGCCATCTATAAATAGCAGATCGATTTGGTCGAGTTCTCCCAGCAAGTCGGGGAGCAATTCGCGAAAAGTACCTACACGAAGGCTTACTCGATCAAGCAGTTGGTGGTGTTTTAGACTTTCGCGGGTCGATTGCGCCAGATGAGCGTTGCCCTCCACAGTGATCACCCGGGCCTTGGATTGAGCATAGGCCATATAGGCGGTAGATACACCTCCGTTAGTGCCCAATTCGACTATGGTCTTCGCTTCGGTATATCTTGCTAATCTCGCCAAAAGTCGACCTTCTCCGGGTGCTATCGAAGAGTTGGCGACCAACTCGCTCAATCGCCGCTTTGAACGGTCCTTTACGTGACTACCAGCTCCGAGAGTAGGTGTATCTATCCATTCATTGCGTTTGGCATACCACCTGCGGAAGTCTAAAATAAAAGCCTCCAATACAGGATCAGCCATGTCTTTCAGTACCGATTGCTGAAATGAGACCAATGCCGGTGAATGCAAATCGTAGCGCGTCTTGGCTGATCTGTAGTATCGCCAGGCTGATCCGAGCCGATAGACCCAATAGCTAATCGCAGACCTGAATTTTCTATTCCCAGACATGGAATCTACCTCATTTTTTTATCAGGTTCCGAAGGCGAATTTCTAAAAATTTTAGTGAGTTTGGGCTTGTTTGCAAGTTTTGAATAATACAAACGCATTAAACTTTTACCACATGTGTAGATCGTCACAAAGTCATCAATCATATCAACATCCGGTCTCCGGTCTCCACCCATCCGATTTCCAATTACATGACCAGTCTCCTCCATCTTTCATATCTTGCCGCTCATGGCCCTGATCGATGCGGAGTACAAATACAACAAGCGGCAGAAATTATTGCTCGGACTAGCTGGTTTCGGCATCTTTTTACTTGCGTGGATCGGACTTGCCGAGCTGCTTTCACAACAAAAGCCTCTTGTCGAAATCAACACCCGGCCGCCCAGCAGTATTACGGTCGACAGTGCCGGGCTGGCGCAGCGCGACTCTATTTTAAGGGCCGACAGCATAGCGTTTGCCAATGCAACCGAATTCAAGAAAATTTACCCACTGCTGCCGCCACCGGGTCGGGTATTCAGCCGTTTTCCAAGCCTGATCAACCCGCCGGAAACTGGCTGGTGGTTCCCATCGGATGGCGGGCGTACCCGGGCCTTGATTCCAAATGCGCTGATTTCAACCTGGCGCAATATACAAGGCTATTTCTGGGCGGTTTTTTTCAGTTTGCTGATCGGTATACCCGTGGGACTGAGCCCTACCCTAAGGGGACTTTTTGCCCGACAGATCGATGTGCTTAGATATCTGCCACTCACTGCACTGACACCATTGTTTATCATTGCATTCGGCACGCAAGAAGCGCTTAAAGTCAGCTTTCTGGCTTTTGGTATTTTGGTGTATTTGCTGCCGGTCGTTATGCAGCGCGTATGGGAAACAGAAGATGTGTACCTAAAGACGAGTTTCACCCTCGGGGCTAGCGATTGGCAGCTAGTCAAGAGCGTGTACCTGCCCTCGGTACTCGGCAAATTGATAGACGACATCCGCGTTTTGACCGCTATCAGCTGGACTTACATCATCATTGCCGAGAGCCTGAATAGAGATAGCGGGCTAGGCGGACTGATTTACATCTTTGCCCGATTGGGCGATTTGCCAGCTGTCTATGCGGTCTTAATCTTTATAGTCGTAATTGGGTTTTTGCAAGATCAGCTATTCGTGTACATCAACCGGCGGCTGTTCCCGCATAAGACTTTCAAACGCGTAAAACCAGGCATGAATGAAGTAAAACTAGGGCTTTTCACCATTCTTGGTGCGACCATGTTATACTTGCTTATCCAGTCGATTACAGGCTTGCAGGCTGGGGTGATTTTGGGTATTATTTGTCTAGCGGGCTTGGTCTTTGTGGGGCTCGGTGAATTCAAACTCTGGCAGCCTAATACTCAAAAAGTAGCGGCTAATGATTGACTTTCAAGACTCGGCACGAGAGAATATTATCGAGCTGCGGAGTATCCAGCAGAGCTATGATGGTGGAAAGACTTTCATAATCGATGGGCTGGATTTCCTAGTCGAAGATAAGCCCGCGCAAGGCCAATTCGTCGTCATTTTAGGTGCTTCCGGAGCAGGAAAAAGCACCGTGCTTCGCTACATAGCCGGACTTCAGCGACCGACTTCAGGTACAGTACTCGTCAAGGGGCTCTCTGTAGATGAAGCACCCAGAGTCGGCATGGTTTTTCAGCGATACAGCAGCCTGCCCTGGCTCACGGTATTGGAAAATGTGGCCCTCCCGCTCCAGTACCAGGGCGTAGCAAAATCAGAGCGATTGGATCGCGCTGCCGAAATGATCGCGCTGGTGGGGCTAAAAGGACAGGAGAGCAAGTACGCCCAATACCCTACCCTTTCTGGCGGCCAATTGCAGCGCGTGGCCATAGCTCGTAGCTTAATCGCCAACCCCGATATTTTACTGATGGACGAGCCCTTCGGGGCACTCGATATCAATACCCGTCTTCAGATGCAGGACTTACTGACCAAGGTCTGGCATGAGATACACCCGACTGTTGTATTCGTCACCCACGATATTAATGAAGCCGTTTACCTCGCAGACGATATCTACATGATGAAGCCCGCGCCCAGCAAGTTTACCGAGCATGTGCATGTCGACTTACCGCTCGAAAGAGACAGAGCGACCAAACGCAGTGATCGGTATATAGAGTTAGTTCGTGAAGTGGAAGATAAAATGATAGAGATCACCAGAGGGCAATAAGGCTGTACCAGCCTCTAGGCACTAACTCAACAAGCGCTTGATCTCATCGATATCATCGGCTATGGCTTTGTCGATGACTTGTAAGGCAGCCTCGAATCCTTTTTGCGTTTCCTCTCCTTTCTTTTTGGCGGCATCTATCTCTGCATCGGCCGACTCGATTTTGGCTTTAGCGGCGGCTATTTGTTCGTTGAGCTGATCGATCTTACCCTGCCAATCGGCTATCTTCTTGTTGAGCGATCCCGTTTCTTTACGCTTGCCTTCCACGTTCTGAGCGTAGTGCTTTTGCATGCTGGCCTCAAATTGGCCTTTTTCATCGCGAAGCACTTTTCGATAGTACTCTGCCGACTTTACCAACTTGCTTATACTCAGGCCCATAGTCGTTGCCATGGCGTAAGCCGACTTAATCGCTGTCTCACCTTTTATACCTTGCTTATCGAGTGCAGCCAGAGATTGCTTGAACTCCAGATAGTCGAAACCATCCAGGTTCTTTTTTTCTAGCGCTTTAAGCAAAACACCTGCAAAACGCTCGTCTATTTGTTCGTCGTGAAATGGGTTATCCATTGTTTACTTTCATTTGGATGCGCAAGATAAGTGTTATCTTTTTCGTGCCGGGTGAGAAAACGCAACATCTATTTTTATCCTACCTTAGCAGTCAAACCAAGTTCGTGCCTAGCCAAGAAAACCAAACGACCAATAAAGACTACCTCGTGCATATAGGCGAGCGATCCTACGAGGTAGACGAAGCAGAAGTTGCCCAATTAGACCTTATAGAGAGTAAGGAGAATCACTTTCACCTCATTCACAACGATGTGGGCTATGAAGTAGAATTTCGTGGGGTATCTGCCGATGGCAAGCTAGTGTATATGCGTGTAAACGAGCGAGACTACCAAGCCAAAATCTCCGATAAAATCGATCAGCTCGTACAGCAAATGGGGCTTAACACCCTCGGAGACCAGACGGGCAAAGATGTGTTTTCGCCCATGCCCGGCCTTATTTTAGACGTACTCGTCGTGGCTGGGCAAGAAATAGAGGCGGGTACGCCCCTGCTTATACTCGAAGCTATGAAGATGGAAAACGTCATTAAGGCAGACGGTTCGGGTACGGTCAAGACTATTTCAATAGAGCGCGGACAGGCCGTAGACAAGCGTCAATTACTCATAGAGATCGAATAGCACCATGCGCAAAATACTAGTTGCCAACCGAGCCGAAATTGCCCGACGAGTCATGCGCACCGCGCGACGCATGGGCATAGCAACCGTCGCTGTTTATTCCGAGGCCGATCGCCATGCACCTCACGTTCGAGAAGCTGATGAAGCCGTCTTTCTAGGACCACCCCCATCGAGCGAATCTTATCTAGTAATGGATAAGATCATCGAAGCTGCGCTTCAGACGGGTGCCGATGCCATACACCCCGGCTACGGCTTTTTGAGTGAGAATGCCGCATTCGCTAAAAAAGTGGCCGATGCTGGCCTCACTTTCATTGGTCCCAGGCCCCACGCTATAGAAGTCATGGGCAACAAGCTGGCGGCTAAAGAAGCGGTTTCGGGCTACGACATCCCCATGGTACCCGGAATCGAAGAATCCATCACCGATGTCGATCTCGCCCTTAAAATCGGCGACGAGGTGGGCTACCCCATACTGGTCAAAGCAGCGGCTGGTGGTGGCGGTAAGGGCATGCGCATCGTCAATTCGCGAGAAGAGCTGCCCGAACAGATGCAGCGCGCCATCAGCGAAGCGCAATCTGCATTTGGAGATGGCGCGGTCTTTATCGAAAAATACGTCACAAAACCTCGCCATATTGAGATCCAGGTACTCGCTGATAATCAAGGGAATACCGTTCATCTCTTCGAGCGAGAGTGCAGCGTACAACGGCGGCACCAGAAAGTAGTGGAGGAAGCTCCCTCTGCAATACTTAGTCCTGAGCTTCGCCAGCAAATGGGTGAAGCTGCCGTGCGTGTAGCCAAAGCCTGCGATTACGTAGGCGCAGGTACTGTCGAGTTCCTTCTCGATGCAGACCTCAACTTTTACTTCTTGGAGATGAACACTCGCCTACAGGTAGAGCACCCAGTCACGGAGCTGATCACCGGACTAGACTTGGTCGAGCAGCAAATACGAGTGGCCCGTGGCGAGTCGCTTTCCTTCACCCAAGAAGACCTACAAACTGAAGGCCATGCGCTGGAACTCAGAGTGTATGCCGAAGACCCGCTCGACAATTTCCTACCCAGTATCGGCACCCTTTCTCAATACGAGTTGCCCCACGGACCGGGTATCAGAGTAGACGGTGGCTACGAGCAAGGTATGACTGTCCCGATCTATTACGATCCGATGCTATCGAAACTCATCACTTATGGCCGCGACCGCGCAGAAGCCATTGAAATGATGCGCCGGGCTATAGATCAATACCGTATTTCAGGTGTAGCCACAACCCTACCCTTCGGGCGATATGTGTGCGATCATGAAGCCTTCATCAGCGGGCATTTCGATACGCACTTCGTCAAAAATCACTATCAACCCGAGCAGATTGCCAAGCAGCAAACCATAGAGGAAGAGGTTGTTGCCAAACTAGCGGCGGCTTTCTATCATCGAGAGCTAGAACGCCTGAGTACACCTCAAGCCACTCCAGACAATTGGCACAAACAGCGATCCTAGAACAATCACACCACCTTCATCAAGCAAATTACCATGTCCAAGCGCGAAGAACTAACCGAAAAATTAGCCGAAGCTCGCCTAGGCGGTGGTCAGGTCAGAATTGACAAGCAGCACGAAAAGGGTAAACTAACGGCTCACGAGCGAGTACATCTGCTACTAGACCCGGGAAGCTTTCAAGAGATAGGCGCGCTAGTCACCCATCGCACGACTGACTTCGGCATGGAAAATCAAATCTACTACGGCGATGGTGTGGTTACCGGCTACGGCACCATTTCTGGCCGCTTGGTCTATGTTTTTGCTCAAGATTTTACCGTCTTCGGCGGCTCGCTCTCCGAGACTCAGGCAGAAAAGATATGCAAGCTCATGGACCTGGCCATGAAGACAGGAGCTCCACTCATCGGTCTCAATGACAGTGGCGGCGCTCGTATACAGGAGGGGGTGAGATCGCTCGGTGGTTATGCCGATATTTTCTACCGCAATGTGATGGCATCCGGTGTCATTCCTCAGATTTCAGCCATTATGGGGCCGTGCGCGGGTGGAGCCGTTTACAGCCCGGCCATGACCGATTTCACCATCATGGTAGAAGGTACGAGCTATATGTTTGTAACTGGTCCGAACGTCGTAAAAACAGTAACCAATGAAGAGGTGAGTAGCGAGGAGCTAGGCGGTGCTTCCACCCATTCTACCAAGTCGGGTGTAACGCATCTCACCGCAGCTAACGATCTCGACTGCATAAACAAAATCAAACAGCTGCTTAGCTATCTGCCTCAAAACTGTGAAGAAAAACCAGTACCCCTAGGCTTCTCTCTGGACACCGAAATCAGAGAACAACTCGAAAATATCGTACCCGAAAATGCCAATCAGCCCTACGATATGCGCGAAGTGATCGCTGGTATAATCGACGATGAGTCCTTCTTCGAAGTTCACGAAAACTATGCCGACAATATCGTGGTCGGCTTTGCTAGATTAGCCGGGCGATCTATCGGTATTGTGGCTAATCAGCCTATGAGTCTTGCCGGTGTGCTCGACGTAGATAGCTCGAAGAAGGCAGCTCGCTTTACGCGCTTTTGCGACTGCTTCAATATCCCATTGCTCGTACTTGTAGACGTTCCCGGTTTCCTTCCCGGAACAGATCAGGAGTGGAATGCGATCATCACCAATGGTGCTAAACTGCTATACGCACTCAGTGAAGCTACGGTGCCTCGTGTCACCCTCATCACGCGCAAAGCCTATGGTGGTGCCTATGATGTCATGAACTCTAAGCATATAGGTGCAGATTTCAACTTCGCATGGCCGACTGCCGAGATCGCCGTTATGGGTGCCAAAGGGGCCAGCGAGATCATTTTCCGCCGCGAGATTGCCGCGTCTGATGATCCCAAAGCTAAACTTGCTGAAAAAGAAGCCGAGTACGCCGACAAGTTTGCCAACCCATATAGAGCGGCCCGACGCGGCTTTATAGACGAAGTCATACTGCCCAGAGAAAGTAGAAGAAAACTCATTTCAGTCTTCGCCGCCTTAGAAAACAAAGTGGCTAAAATTCCCAAGAAGAAGCACGGCAATATCCCTCTTTGATTTTTAAACTTGCGCAGGTGGGATGGTCTCGCACAAGCAGAATGCAAGTCCTAACGCCTTTACAAATGAAAGCCCCGCCGACATGATGTCGACGGGGCTTTCCTTTTCTGTATTTGTAGTGCTTCGCCCTACAAATATTTAGCGGATAATCATCTGCTTAGTCGCCGAGTGCTTGCCCGCTACCAAGGTGTAGCTGTACACCCCACTGGCACCGATCTCGCTGCGATCCAGCTGGTGTACGTTCGTACCCGCTGCCGCTTCGATCTTGTGTACCACTCTGGTGCGACCCTGCACATCGCGTACCGTCAGTATGGCTGTTTCCGCTTCGGGCAGCGTAAAGCTGATCTGCGTGAAGCCATCTACCGGGTTGGGCGCATTCTGACCCAAAGCGAACTCGTCTGCCGTGCTTACTGCCGTACCGAAGTCCAGCAC
>JBCCPC010000098.1:0-8362 GCA_039025055.1 Bacteroidota bacterium
CAGCAGGTGGGTTCCAAGAAAAATCGGCGTCGGTGCAACCCGTGCCGGTGAGTTGTAGCGATTCGCCTATGGCGGTACCGCCAGTTTCGACCACACCTACGTCTGTAGAAGTCAAGCCTTCGGCTGGACCATCGGTAGCGGTGAAGCTACCTTCATAACTCAGAAATTGGACAACGACACCCGCGTCATCTACCAGGGCAAAACCATCGGGGCTACCGTTCTGTATGCTCGGCGTAGCAATAGAAACCGCGCCATAGCCATTACCCTCATTGTCGATGATATTGCCGCTGAGGTCGAAGGTGTTATAGGATGCTCCGCCATTGCCGTTGTAGAGTTCGAGGCTGTAGCCGTCTAAGTTGAAGCCTGCGGTGCCGGTTACTTCAATGAACTCGCCTACATCGCCACCGCCATTGTCGTAGTGAAACTCACTGACGAATACAAAGGGATCGATGATCTCGTCTTGCTCTATGGTGGCTGTCACGACCGCTACCGCGGGTATGTCATCGCATTCCACAGTGAGCGGGGTGGCGGGAAGGTTGGCGAAGGTGACTTCTTCGCAGGGGGGGATAGGTATACCGAAGATGTAGGCTGAGCCCGCATTACTTATGAGACCACTATCGTTTTCATCCGCACCATTTCTTGAGCCAACTAGTATTGTACCATTACTAATGGACACAGCAAATCCAAAAAGATCAAATTGCCCTCGGCCAGAGGCTACTAATTTTTGAACTTGACCCCAGTTGCCCGCAGCATCGTGTTCAAATATGTAGGCTGCTCCAGTGTTAAAAACAAAGGCACCACCGTCAGTATCTGTATCTTGCAAACGGGCTCCAACAACAGCCTGATTTCCGTCGATTGAAACTGACCTACCGAGTTCATCCCCGGCAGTTTGGTCGTCAGATTCCAGTTTTTGAACTTCACTCCAATCAACATCCCGCTCAAAAATATACGCGACGCCTGTAAAATCATTCTTATCTGGTGCACCTATAATAGATAAGTTACCACTGATTGATACACTGCTGCCGAACTGATCACTAGCCGCTCGATCACTAGGTACGACTTTCTGAATTTCATTCCATGTGCCGTCTGCATCGCGCTCATAAAAGAATGCAGCTCCAGCATTATCGAGTGGATTGCCCCCGCTTGCATCTTCGTCTTCCCTGAATGATCCAATTACAGCTGCATTACCATCAACAGCTAGTGAACAACCAAAACTGATATCCGTGGCGCTTAGTTTTTGTACTTCGCTCCAACTATCATTGCCATCACGTTCAAAAACATATACGGAACCATTATTAATTCCGAAGCCGCTACCACAAGAGCTTATAAATGCCACACCTCCACTGAGTGAAACCGAAAATCCGAAGTTGTCATTTGAAGACCGATCCGATGAAGTTAGCTTCTGTACTTGGTTCCAGTCACCATCACTATCCCGCTCAAAAACGTAAGCAGCGCCTGCATCGTTTCGTGAGTTATTTCCGTCACTGTCTAGGTCTTGTAATCTTGCACCCACAATAACGGTGCTGCCATCTATTGCAACAGAAAATCCGAATTGGTCATTAGCTGCTCGATCTGAAGAAATTAGCCTTTGTAACAGGATCCAATTACCGTCGGCATCTCGCTCGAAGATGTAGGCAGCACCAGTTCCGAAATTAAATACGTCTGGATCATTGTCTTCACCCCCCGCACCCACAACAGCCAGGTCGCCGTCTATAGCTACTGCATCCCCAAAGAGACCAGCAGAGGTTCTATTTCCAGCTACCAATTTTTGCAGCTGCTCATAATCAGACTGAGCGTTCAATAAAATGGAGAAAGAAGAAAGTAGAAGAGCCCCGAATAGTAGAATAGGGCGAAGAACGGGTAGAACCTGTTTCATAACGGTCGATTACGATTTGTGCTCGAAAGAAGCAACTACTTTACAGTAGACTTCTTTAATTTGTGTAGGAGCTAAATAAGTTTAATCGCCTGATAATCAAGCGACTGTAAAAATGGTCGTCTGGTGCAAGAAAAACATCTCTGCACTTTGATTGCAAAATACCGCAATTCTCTCGAAAAAATCGGCCACCAAACAATAAATCTTTGTGAATTTTGGGCTGATAAAATGTGCTCGCTACAGATATGCCTTCTCCAACATTCAAATACCGTCGCCTAACCCTCGAAGAACTTAAGGAGGTCGAGCCGCAGTTCATTCGCTTCTTAGCGGCCAATGGGGTACCCGGCGAAGAATGGAAACGCATTCTGGGAGAAGAGCTGGAAAGAGCGGATCAGCTCATACTCGAATTCAGTCAAGTCGTCTTTGGCTCCACCCTCGAACGCATCGAATACCTGCAAGAACGCAAACCCAACGACCTGCGCACCTACGCCTGCGGCCCCGACCTGATACGCATGAACGGACTGCGCATCGAAGGCCAAACCTCCCTGGATCTGACCGATCAAAATATGCCCCCGTCTGAGATGCTACAGCGGCTAAAAACAGATGGTGCCCGAGTCAAACTCTACAGCGGCGAACGCCCCTACCGCCCCCACCCCAACCAAACCGAACCCCCTGAAAACCAACCCGATAGATCATTCGACCTCTATCGCCTCATGGAAGCCGGTGCCCGCATCAGCAATGGCGAGCTGTTTAATACTCTGGAGGAGCTAAAAAAGTAACCATACACCCTCCCGCCAACTCCAGACATTCACATAGGCTTCAAATAACTATCTTAGTCCGCTCATATGCCAACATGATAACCCGCTATGCTTTCGTCTCACAAGTCTTTCCTCTTTCCTCTTTCTTCTTTCCTCTCAAAAGAGCTGCTTCAGCAGCGAACCCCATTGTCTTGTCTCTTGGCTCTTGTCTCTTGGCTCTCAGGTAAGCTGCGCCAGCAGCGAGCCCTCTCTTTCCTCTTTATTCTTTCCTCTTTCCTCTCAAAAGAGCTGCGCCAGCAGCGATTCCAGTCTTGTCTCTTGTTTCTAATATCTTGTCTCTCCCTAAACGCTCAAATCGAAGTCACCAACGGCCCTCCATTCGACCCCACAACCCTTATCGAAAACATATTCCTGGGGGGCGGAGTAGAAATTATCGACGTACAATACGACGGAGATCCACGCTCGCTGGCCTTCTTCCAAAATGCGGAAGAGTTTATAGGTATCGATAGAGGTATCGTGATGACTACCGGTTTAACGGAAGACCTCACTTTTGGCGTAGATGCAAATGGAAGTGTTCAATCGGGTATAGACACGGATTCGCCCATTACTTCCGACCCAGATTTACAGAGTATCGTCGGCAATTTCGAGTTGAATGATATAGCCCGTTACATCATAACCTTCAGACCGATAGGCGACAGCCTGGAATTCAGCTATGCGTTCGGCAGCGAAGAGTATCCCGAGTATGTCTGTTCTCAGTTCAATGATGTGTTCGGCTTTTTCATTAGTGGTCCTGGAATAAATGGTCCTTTCCAGAACAATGCGGAAAACATAGCTATCATACCCGGAACGAACTTGCCTGTGCAAATTAACTACCTGAATGGAGGTAGCGTAGGAAATAACGGCACACTCACCAATTGTCAGCCTCCAAATGGATCTCTTTCGTTTTCCCAATTCTATCGAGACAATGATGGCAGTGACCAGGGACCGATTTACGACGGTTTTACCGTAGGTCTAACAGCCAGAGCTGAGGTGGTACCTTGTGAGGAGTATACCATAAAGCTGATCATCGCCGATGTTGGCGATCCCAATTTCGACAGTGGCGTTTTCCTCGAAGCCAAGTCATTCGGTGGCAATACCATCGATGCCGATTTGGTCGACATTTCTGTGGATGGCTCACTAGCCGAAGGCTGCCGAGCAGCGACTATCAATTTCTTTACCCCCAATCCCGTAGCACAAGATACAGAGCTGGAAGTCAGCTTCTTCGGCGATGCTACCCCTGGAGTCGACTACACCATGCCACCGCCCATCATCATACCTGCCGGCGACACCTCTGTTTCTATTACCATCGAAGCCTTTGAAGACAATCTGGTCGAAGATCCAGATGAAAATATCTTCATCAGCCTGCGCAAGAACCCCTGCCGGGTAGATACACTCCAAATACGCATCAGACCCAACATACTCGTAGAAAGTCTGCTTCAAGATACCGCCTTTCTCGCCTGCCCGGGCGACTCGGAAGACCTGGATGCCACCATACCCGTAGAGCTGCCAGACCCGCCGCGATTTTTTAATGACAACCCACTAACCATAGGTGATCCTGACATCTTTGGATCTCCAGTAAATACCGTAGCCGATTATTCCAGCTTCATCACCATTTCCAATATTCAGCCAGAAATGCTGGGGCCAGGCATCATCAAGTCGGTTTGTATCGATAGTCTGCAACACCAATGGATAGATGATCTCGATATCTTCCTGATTGGCCCGAATGGTCAGGTAGTAGAGCTGACCACCGACAATGGCGCAGACGGAGGCAATCTGCTCGCTAACGACTTTATTTCGAGCATGTGCTTCGTGCCGGTTGGTGGAGATTCACTGACCAACTTTCCAGGTGGGGTAGCACCGCCATCGCTACTACCCTTTACCGGCGAATGGGAAGTCGAAGGCACCTGGAGCGACGTTTACAATGGCGAATACGAAACCAATGGCCAATGGGAGTTGCGCATTTTCGATGATACACAAGGTGGCGGTGGAAGACTCTACGAATGGTCAATCTGCCTGGAACGACAATACGAGATTGAATACAGCTGGGCGCAAAACCCCGACGGGCTGAGCTGCGTAGACTGCCCCGATCCGACTTATAGCGGCGAAAACGACGGCTACATCTATATGCGGGCCGAAGACACCTACGGCTGCGTAGAAGAAGACAGCGTCTTTATCCTCTTCCAAGACATTCCCGATCTTGGAGAGCCCTTCTGCATATTTGCCGACGATAGCACCATCACCATCGGCTGGACCGATCCGCCTGGAGGAGTAGTATCCTATGAAGTGCGGCTCGACAGGGACGATCCCTGGATAGACGTAGGCACGGCCAATGAATTCACCTTCACCGGGCTAGACTTAAACACCAGCTACGAGATGGAGGTCCGGGCCATTTTCACCAACTGCGTGGGCCCACCGCGATCAGTCACTTGCCAAACGACAGGATGTGTGCTGCTCAGTACTACAGCCAGTGTAGAAGATGCGACTTGCGCAGGTAGCAACGATGCTACGGTCACGCTCACGCCCAATGCTGGAGAAGCTCCGTTTACTTTCACCCTGGGTGCCGACGACAATGGAAGCGGCATATTCGAAAACCTCCTCGCTGCCGAATACGACTTCCGAATAGAAGACGATCGTGGTTGCGTCGATAGCCTCACGGTAGAGGTAGGCGAACCCGCTGCATTGACCAGTGGCATCGAGCTCGTGCAAGGCATCGATTGCGCCGGTGATGATGACGGGATCCTTGCTGCATTACCTGGGGGCGGCACGGGAGCCTATTCGTATACCTGGAATGCGACCACTGGCGATAGTCTAAATCAAAACCTCCCCCCCGGCGAGTATATACTCGAATTGATCGATGAAAATAATTGCAGCATACTAGACACCTTCACGCTCACCGCACCCACGGAGCTTTTGGCCACCAGTTCGACTACGCCCCAAAACTGTGCAGGACTCGAAGACGGCACAGCCACCATCAGCGTGAGCGGTGGCACCCCCGGCTACAACTACGCCTGGTCGGAGGCATCCGTCGGTAATACACCCGATGCCATGAATCTGCCCAGCGGCACCTATTTCGTAACCGCTACCGATGGCAACGGCTGCGAACTGCTCGACACCCTAGTCGTCGATTTGGAGCCTAATGTCGATTTTAGCCTGAGTGGCGAAAACATCCGCTGCTTTGGTGAAAACAATGGCTCCATCGAAGTGAACGTGAATGTCGGCCAAGACCCGCTAATCTACGACTGGGCGGGCCCTACCCCCGCTACGGGTCCACAACCAGGCGGACTCACTGCAGGTACCTACACCCTCAATCTGACCGACGACAGAGGCTGTGAATCCGAGCAAATGATCACTATTATGGAACCATCCGAGCTGGTCGGCAGCGGCCAAGCAACCGATGTTTCTTGTGGTGGTGGCTCCGACGGCACCATCGAATTTACGACCCAGGGCGGCACCCTCCCCTACACCTTCGCCTGGAGCGATTCGGGCGCTACCGACGAAGACCGAATGAACTTGACCGGTGGCAGCTACGACCTGACGGTCACTGATGATAATGGCTGCCAGATCGAGCGCAGTTTCACGGTTGGCGAGCTACCGGCTATAGTGGTCGACTTCCTGATCGACTCGGTCGACTGCGCGGGCGAAACGACGGGTGGCATATTCGCACAACTGCAAAACGGCCAGCCACCCTTTGACTTCTCATGGTCGGGTGGCCTCACCGGAAATAGACTGGAAGATCTGCCCGCAGGCACCTACGACCTCGTCGTCACCGATGCCAATGATTGCGTGCTCAACGCACGAGCGGTAGTACCCGAGCCACCGCCCCTAGCCGCCGAGCTGACCGTAGAAGACATACGCTGCAATGGTCTCACCGACGGTCTGATCGAGATAGACGTCAGCGGTGGTTCTATGGGCTACCAATTCCAGATAAACGGCGGTCCCTGGCAGGCGAGCAATGCTTTTCTGGGTCTGGATGCGGGTACATACACCGTCTCTGCCCGCGACCAAAATGGCTGTGCGGCCAACTTCGACGGCTTAATCGTCTCCGAGCCCGATCCGCTATCTGTGGATTTGGGCGAGAACATTACGATACAGTTCGGGGATAGCACTTTCCTGACACCCTCCGTCGATGGCGGCACGCAGACTTTCCTGAGCTACGCCTGGTCACCACGCGACAGCAGCTTGCTCTCCTGCTTCGATTGCTCGGCAGTATGGGCCAGGCCAGACGCGCAGAGCACCGTATTCTTGCGTGTAACCGATGCCTCCGGCTGCACAGCAGACGACCTCATCATCATCTTTGTCGAAAAGAATTTCCCAGTCGCAGTACCTACTGGCTTCACCCCCAATGGTGATAATAATAACGATCTTCTACTCGTACACGGCAGGCCTGGTATCGAGGTCCTCTACTTCGAGATATTCGACCGCTGGGGCGAGTCGGTTTACATCCGCGAAAACTTTATGGTCAACGACAATGCAGAAGGCTGGGACGGCAACTTCCGCGATGATCCGATGAATGGTGGCGTATTCGTTTGGCAGCTCAAAGCCCGCGACCCTTCTGGCGAAGAGTTTAATTTGAGTGGGCAGACGACTCTGATCAGATAATATTTCGGCCAGTGGCCGAAATATTATCTGATGATCATCTGCTTGGTTGCAGCATGCTGCCCGGCTACCAGTGTGTAGCTATACACGCCACTAGCACCCAGCTCACTGCGGTTCAGCGGCACCAGATTGGTTCCCGCATGGCCTTCGATCTCGCGAACGATCACCGTGCGGCCCTGTACATCGCGTATCGTCAGCACAGCCGTCTCTGCTTTTGGCAGCGTGAAGCCGATCTGCGTGACCCCATCTACCGGGTTGGGTACGTTTTGTCTGAGTGCGAAGCGTAGGTCGTCCGCCGAATCGCCGTAGGCTTCGTCTGACGACTCGAAGCCCAGCACAAGGTTCGACACCCCTCCAGTTAATGGATATGCCTCAGCACCCGTTATGCGGCCGGTCAGACTCAGTAGGTCGCTTAGCTCGGCGTCTGTCGTGGCGCGCAACTCCAGCGTAAACAGACTCGACGCCTCGTCAGCCGAGTTGCCTCTGGCCTCGTCTGACGAGTTAGCTAATGCAGTCGCATCGTCCCAGCTGAAGGGGATCACTCCCTCGGCTGCCTGTTCCAGGTTTACGTTTTGAGCAGTCGCCCGGCCATAGTTGATATCAACCAGCTCCAGACCGGCACCTAGCTCCAGCGTCCCTTGAAGACCGTAGAGGTCTTCGGCTGTGAAGCGCACTTCATAAGTGTTGCCGGCACGTAATATGTCGTCCGCCGAGCTCTGATCGTCGGCCGACATACCTAGCATAGTTGCCAATAGCTCGGCATTCGAGCGTGCATTTCTGTCGACAGATGAGCCAAGATCATTCGATGACGCTATGCTACCTTCCGACACATTACCCATCTCCAGCGCATAGAAGTCCGCACTCAGAATATCTCCTTGTAGGTCGTTGGCATTGTATACCTCGGGGAAGCTTTCCGTCAGCCAATCACTTGCATCGGCTGAGAACTCGTAGTCTCTGTCTACAAATCGCCAGCTCGGCCCCTGCGGATACATCGTCGTCTGACCCATGATCACCATCCGGATGTGGACCACATCCAGTACGTTGATCTGATCGTCCATGTTAACATCAGCTACCACATGCTGGTAGGGGCTCTCCA
>JBCCPC010000099.1:0-7959 GCA_039025055.1 Bacteroidota bacterium
CCAAGGGAGACCTTCTTTGCCGACGCCTTCAAAACTACCTGGTCGCGTGCGTGGCTTCCAGATGCCGGATCGAAATAGATCGACCTGGCCCGATTCGGCCAGTGCTTTGGCCGTTTGCATGACCTGGCCTTCGGTTTCGGCACTGCATGGACCGGCTATAACCAGGGGCTGTCCAGCAGGTTTTTCAACTACAGGGAGTATATTCATTTTAAAAACAGTTTTATCTCAGTCGTGAATGTCGTGCTCGGTATATATCTGTTGCGCTTTAGCGCTCTGTACGCTGTGTTTTTCCTTTAAATCCGTTCTTTCCGTGTACTAAAAAAAAGGTATCGGCAGATGGCAAAGAGTCTCTTTTTTAAGGGTACACGGATATAACGGAGTTTACAGAATTTCACGGATTTTCTATTGGGCGCTAAAGCGCGACGAATATGACACGGAGAGCGACATTAGTCAATAATTCTTTTGATTTCATTAGCGGCTTCGATACGCTTATAAAACGTATCGAAATCTTTTTTGATGAGCAGGCTTCTAAACCTAGACAGCTGCTCGATATGCTCGTCGAGTACGTCGAGTACATGATCGCGATTTTGGCGAAAGATGGGTACCCAGGTATCGGCTGAGCTTTTGGCTAGCCTTGCTGTAGAACTAAAGCCAGAAGAAGCCAGCTCGAAGATGCGGGCTTCATTTTTCTCCTTTTCAAGAACGGTTAACGCCAGACCGAAGCCTGCAATGTGGGAAATGTGACTCACATAAGCACAGTGCAGGTCGTGCTCATTACTTCCCATTTCTGTGAGCTTCATGCCAATAGCAGAGAACATATCTTGGGCAATTTGTAGGGCATCTGTCGCTGAGTCTTCGGTGTCGACCAACACGCATATTTTACCATTGTAAAGCCCCTCCACTGCTGCTGATGGGCCACTATACTCGGTACCGGCCATGGGGTGAGCTGCCACATATCTGGCTCTGTTTGGATGGTCAGCCACGCGCTGTATGAGCAGCTCCTTGGTAGAGCCGAGATCGATCACGGTCTGATGGTCTTTAACAACATCTAAGATGCGAGGTAGCATATCGAGCAGGGTATCTACTGGCGAAGCAAGTACGATAAGGTCAGCGACTTGAATGGCTTCTTCTTCGGGTAGCACCTCGTCTACGAGACCAAGATCAACGCTGGTTTTTGCATGAGCCGGATTGCTATCTACGCCGATGACGATGTCTGCGAATTGGCAAGTCTTTAAGGCCAGCCCGAGGGAGCCACCGATTAGTCCGATACCTATAATGCAAGCGGTCATTTTCTAAGATTTGAAGCTGCTCAGTCTATCCAGGGATTCTTCTAAGACCTCAAGAGAAGAGCAGAGAGAAATGCGCAGGTAGTCATTCCCCGCAGGCCCGAATATGCCACCGGGTGTGATGAATAGACCATGCGCTCTAAGCAAGCGATCGCTTAGGCTGTAGCCATCTATTCCTTTTGGGCAACGCGACCAGACGAAGAGGCCGGCCTGCTCGTTTTTGTAGGTACATCCGATGGTGTCCATGATTTGACGGGCCAGTATGCGGCGTTGAGTGTATTTAGCGTTGAGTCGCTCGTACCAAATGGGCCCCTGGCGCAGTGCCTCGACGGCGGCTAGCTGTATGCCCAGGAAGCTGCCGCTATCCATATTCGACTTGAATCGAAGTACCGTCTGCACGAGATCGGCCCGCCCCAGCAGCATGCCGACCCGCCAGCCAGCTAGATTGTGCGATTTGCTGAGGCTGTTGAGTTCAAGAGCGACGTCTTTTGCGCTCGGTACCGATAGTAAGCTGAGTGGCCGTTCGGTCAATATGAAAGCATATGGATTGTCATTGACTAGCAAGATGGAATGCTCGCGCGCCCAGTCGACCAACTCGATAAACCACTCTAGACTGGCTTGCGCGCCCGTAGGCATATGCGGGTAGTTGACCCACATGATCTTGACCTTACTCAAATCAGTCTTTGATAGCGCATCGAGGTCGGGTAGCCAGCTGCGTTCATCTGAAAGTTGGTAACTACGCACATGAGCACCGGCCAATTCACCGGCAGCGCGATAGGTCGGGTAGCCGGGGTCGGGCACCAGCACCTCATCGCCCGGGTTGAGGAAGGCCATACTGATGTGCATGATGCCTTCCTTGCTACCGATGAGGGGGAGTACTTCGTTGGCCGGATCGAGGCTTACGCCGAAGTAGCGGTTGTACCACTTGGCTATGGCTTGCCGCAGCTCGGGCCGGCCACTATAGGATTGGTAGGCATGGGCATCGTCTCTCTGAACAGTGCCGATCATCTGTTCGATGGCGGCGGCGGGTGGAGGTAAGTCTGGGCTACCGATACCTAGGTTGATTACCTGGTGGCCCTGCTCGCGCAGTTGGGCGATCTCCCGAAGCTTTCGGGAGAAGTAGTATTCTTTGGTGCTTCCCAGTCGATCTGAGGAAGGTATTATCATAGGCGCGGAAGCTTGCTTTTGCTCTTTGACTGAAGTCGAGACGCAAGGTTTTGCGTCTTTACGCTCTGCTCTGGAGTGACTTTTCTCGTGGGTGGGGGTAGAGACGCAAGGTTTTGCGTCTTTACACTCTTTTTCTGGGTGGCTTTTCTTGTGGGGGAGGGGGGAGACGTAAGGTTTTGCGTCTTGACTTTCTGCTATGGTGTCACCTACCTCGCGCTCGGAGATGGAGACGCAAGGTTTTGCGTCTTTACAATCGTCTTTACGCTCTGCTGCGTGTGTATCTTTCATGGCGTCTTAGTTTGGTCGCTCGCCGGCGGGGTAGACACCGAGTATGCGTAGGTCTTTGGTGATGGGTTCTATAGCCTCGAGGGCGAGTGGCCAGCCGACTTGGCCATCGGCTACGAAGTCGACGAAGAAGCGGTAGTTCCACGGCTCGCCGACGATGGGCGTCGATTGTATCTTGGTCAGGTTGATCTGGTAGGCCGCCAACACAGCGAGCACCCGGTAGAAGGCACCCGGCTCGTGGGCCACGGCAAAGCTCAGGCTTACCTTATTGCCTGCCGTAAAGTCGATATCACGTCCTTTCGCCAAAACCAGAAATCGCGTGTGGTTCTTCTTGTTGGTCTCTATGCCCGGGGCAAGTATCTCCAACCCGAATAGCTCGGCGGCAAGTTGACTCGCAATAGCACCGACTGTGGGCTCGCCAGACTCCGATAGCTCTCGGGCACTCAGGGCCGTATCGGCCGTCTCTACCAGCCTGATCTGTGGAAATTGGCGAAAAAAAGGCCGACATTGCGCAATGGCCATATAGTGACTGTGCACCTCGCGGAGATCTTCGATTCGGGAACCGGGCAGACCGAGCAGGTTTTGCTCGATGCGCAGATACTCTTCGCCCACCACTTGTAGGTCGTGTTTAAAGAGCAGATCGAAGTTATTCATCAGGCTGCCTGCCACGGTATTTTCTATAGCCATCAAAGCCCGGTCACTGTGGCCAGATAGTAGCTGCTCGACCTCTTCTTCGAAGCTGTGTGCTGGTACGATTTCCAGCTCGCGATCGGGAAAGTGCCGCCGCGATGCGATCTCGTGAAAAGCACCACTAACGCCTTGTATCGAGACGCGTAGAGGTAATGTTTGTAAGGTAACGCTCATAAGATTTGATAAAAGCGATTTTTTAGATCAGTGATCCGAAAAATCGCGCATAACACAAAAGCGGCCCTGACCGTTTGGCAGGACCGCTTTTCGATAACTCATTTTTAGTTCAGCTACTCAACAGCGATCCCATTCGGCCCAGAAGCCGAAGTAGTAAAAGCTGAAAAAGTAGCCGCGTGTGGGTTGCATTTTTGTTTCTTGCACTTCCGCAGGTGGATAGCGTTTGTGTTTACGTTTTTCTGCTTGTGCTCAGCATGAGCAGAAAAACATGGACAAGATCAGTAACTACCTGCGGAAGTCTAGAATACAAGTGTAGGCTAAAAATTATAATGCACCAAACTTATCGACTGTATTTATTGTGAATCGTACCACGAAGTGACTTCAACGTCCTGCGATTTGAAGGACTCCGCGCCCCCGTATATTAGTTTTGGAGGAATTTTTGGCGAACATTTGTTCGCCAAAAGATGCCTCCGATGACCTCAGTCGGCCTCATCGGATGGTGTCGAGCAACGAATGTGTCGAGTAAGCTCCTTACTTTTGCAACAATATGTTCAATGCGCCTTCGATTCAAACGACTTTACCCATCGGTGGTACGGTATATGCCAATGTGCTTTTGCCGCTGGCTATCGAAAAAGTCTACACCTTTTTGGTGCCTGAGGCTTTGGTCGGCCAGCTACAGATTGGGCAGCGGGTAGAAGTACAATTTGGCAAGAAGCGGAGGTATAGCGGTATTATATATAAGGTACACGACGAAGACCCCGGCCACCGGGTGAAGCCTATCCTCAATCTGATCGATAAGGAGCCCATCGTCACGGAGTCGCAGTTGGAATTTTGGAGTTGGATAGCCCAATACTATGCCTGTACCCTCGGTGAGGTAATGCAAGCGGCACTGCCTGCCAATTTAAAGTTATCGAGCGAAACGGTCGTTACCCTGGGCCCGCTTTACGACCCGACGGCGACTGATCTGGCTGACAAGGAATACATGATCGTCGAAGCCCTCAGTATTCAGCAAGAGTTGAGCCTGAAGGATGTGCAAGACATTTTGCAGATCAAATCGGTCTACAGTGTGATACGGTCGTTGCTCGACCAAAAGATTATTTTCCTCAAAGAGGATTTACAAGAAAGATTCAAGGCCAGAACCGAGCGATGCGTACGCTTCACACCCGAATTCCAGACCGAAGAACAACAAGTAGCTGCTTTCGATTTGTGCAAGCGCAGCGAAAAGCAAACGGCCATACTACTCGAATACCTCACGATTTACCGCACCCAGCCGTATGTGAAACGGACCGACCTGACCAAGCGGACGGGTGCCGGAGATGGTGCCATCAAAGCCATGGAAAAGAAAGGCATCTTAGAGGGATACGAGCGCACAGTCAGTCGTCTGCCGGGAATGGACAAACAGCCCGAAGAGCCCCGACCGCTGAGTAATCAACAAGTCAAGGCACTCCAAGAAACTCAGGCTCATTTTGCTGCCAATAAACCTGTTTTGCTACACGGTGTGACGGGCAGTGGTAAAACTCGATTGTACCTGGAGCTCATGCAGGAAGTCATGGCCAATGGTGAGCAGGTGCTTTATTTGCTGCCTGAAATTGCCCTGACTGGTCAGATCGTTAATCGTTTGCGGCAAGTATTGGGCGAGCAGGTGCTGGTATATCACAGCCGACTCAATGGTATGGAGCGGGTAGAGATATGGCGGGCCATCATGCGCGGAGATAAATCGGTCGTTGGGCCGAGGTCTGCTTTGCTGTTACCATTTGCTAAACTCGGTCTCATCGTCATAGATGAAGAGCATGACAGCAGCTTCAAGCAGCAAGAGCCCAACCCACGCTATCATGGACGCGATGCCGCTATATATCTGGCCCACAAAGTAGGTGCGAAGGTGCTGATGGGTAGTGCCACGCCCAGTTTGGAGTCCTTTCTAAATGCGAAAGCAGGCAAATACGGCTTGGTCGAAATGCCAGAACGCTTCGGCGGGCTTCAGCTGCCAGAGGTCGAAATCGTCAATGCCCGCGAGGTGCGTGCTGACGCCCATCCCTTTTTGACCCAAACGCTTATATCGGCCATTAAGACGACTATGGAGCAGGACGAGCAGGTCATACTCTTTCAGAATCGACGAGGCTTCGCACCTCTATACGTCTGCCCGACCTGCGATTGGAAAAGTGAGTGCATTCACTGCGATGTATCCTTGACCTATCACAAGTTTCAGAATAGGCTGCGCTGCCACTGCTGTGGTTACACGACCGATTTGCCCGAAGCTTGCCCGGCTTGCGGAGAGCGCAAATTAGCCCTCAAGGGCACCGGTACCGAAAAGATCGAAGACGAGCTCAAGATTTTCCTACCCGATGCCCGCATCGCTCGTCTGGATTTGGATACCGCCAGAGGCAAGAATGGGCTGGCTCGGCTTATTCAACAATTTGAAGAAGCTCAACTAGATGTATTGGTCGGCACCAAAATGGTGACTAAAGGGCTAGACTTTGAGAAAGTAGGCTTGGTGGGTATTATCAGTGCCGATCAGTTGCTTTCATTTCCTGATTTCCGTGCGACTGAGCGGGCCTTTCAACTCATGCTGCAAGTAGCGGGCCGAGCAGGTCGCAGACATAAGCGCGGAAAGGTGCTCATACAAGCCCACAACATGCAACACCCCGCACTAGGGTGGGTGCGCCAAGCCGACTATAGGTCTTTCTACATCAGCGAAGAGAAAAATCGCCGCGAATACTACTTCCCGCCATTTTGCCGCATGATTCACGTACAGTTGCGCCATACCAAGCTAGATCGGGTAGAAGAGGCTGCCAAGCTCTATTTTCATTGGCTCAAGGACGAAATAGATACCTATGCACAACCCCCCTTCGAGCCGACCGTAGGCCGTAAAAAATCCTATTTTCTCAGAGACCTGATGATCAGACTACCCAACAAAACGAGCCAGCTCAAGCATATCAAGCAGCTACTTAGAGAAACCGCAGACCGATTGAAAGATACACCGCGGTTCAGTGCTACGAGGATCGCAATAGATGTCGACCCCTATTAAATGGTTTTGCGCCCTTTGGCCGCAACATGTTCTGCGACCGGAGGGCGCAGACCCAAAAAAGAAGCCCCGCAATAAATTGCGAGGCCCAAAAGTCATCCCTATGATTACTCTAATGAGAAATCGCTCACAATGTAATGTAATCTATCGGGAGTTTCTTGAAAAAGGGCTGAATGTTTAGACAACGGCACTTTTAGGCTAAGAAGTGGTGGCCGTTTACCGATCTCCACCCTTAATGCTCGCACCAGAGCTAGAATCAGTATCTACATAATTGGGTTGACCGCGATACTTGATCGAAGCACTGGAAGAGGCATTGGCTTCGAGCCGATCGCTAACGCTGATCCTGACGACAGAACTGCTGGAAGAGTTGACATCGGCACTTTTGGTTGCCAAGTCGTAAGCATCTACAGAGCCGGAGCTGCTGGAATTGACCTTGACCTCATCGGCCTTACCTCTTAGTTCGATTCGGCCAGAGCTGTTGACGGACACATCTATTTCTTCTCCTTCAAAATCGAGGTCTATAGTGCCGCTGCTGCTGCATTTAACATCCAGCTCATCTCCGGTGAAGGTATCGTGGCCTTTTAGCACCGAGCTGCTGCTCACACTGACGTCTTCTAAAGACGGCATGGAAATACGCACTTTTATGCGGCTGCCCCCGCGTATGTTGACGTTATTCTCCATGCCGATAACTAGACGGTCTCCCATCAGTTCTGTGCGCACGGCAGACATGACGTTGTCTGGTGCTTGTACTTCTACCTCGTAGGTGTCGCTTTTGTAAAGATCGACCGATATGGAACAGCAGATCTTGAGCTCGTCGAAGCCGCTCAGTTCTCTGGATTCAGTGATGATATTATTGGAAGCCTGTATGGTGCGGCCCCGGCCCCAGTTTTGACCGTAGGCTTCGCAAGAGGTCATCAAGCCTACTAGTAGAATAAGGGAGGTAATACGAATACTCATAGTAAAAACTAGTTTGGTTTAATGAGAAAGACGATCAGTTATTGCAATGGTTGCAACTTGTTTTTTAAAGCTGTAAAACAACCTCTAATCAGCTCGTATAGTTTCTTAGATCATGGCAATGGGCAAACAGAGGACATCAAAAGAAGTGGGGTGGCGAGATCAATTTTCTAGCCTCAAAAATTTGAGGCCCTTCCTCGAGCTCATCTGGTTGACCAGCCCTCGGTATACCTTTTTGAGTTTGCTGCTTAGACTCATCAAAGCGGCTATTCCGACGGCCAGTCTTTTCGTGGGGAAACTTATCATCGATGAGATCGTATTACTGATCGCGAGCAGTGGTAGCACCACCTTTTTATGGCAAATGGTGGGCCTGGAATTTGC
>JBCCPC010000100.1:0-7895 GCA_039025055.1 Bacteroidota bacterium
CGTAAAGCTACTCGGGTTCTCAACCCGATCCAGTAGATCGATCTGGGTGTCTTCGCAGACCGTCAAATTAGAGGTGGAGATCGTCGGTTCAGCAACTACCGTGACCGTAAAGCTGGCTACGCTAAAGCAGTCTTCCCCGCTTGAAGCCTCCGTCGAGCGGACGAAGTAGGTCGTAGTACCTATACCTGGCATAACAGTCGTTGGAGCGATGGCCATGGCGTTGTCGATCGCTTGCTGCTCCGTGGCGTGGAAGGAGAGTATACCACCATCCAGGTTAATCACTTGGTCATTGAGATTTACGGAAGTCCCTTCACAGACTGTCACATTTTGGGTCGTCACATCTGGATCATCGATGTAGAAGATGGTGACATTATCCGTTGCTACGGGGCAAGGGCCACTCGGATCGTCTGTTATTAGCGTGAGGGTAACGCTTCCGGCATTTATTTCAGTTGCTGTGGGTGTGTAAGTAGCACCTGGCGCATCTCGATTGGGATTGAAGGTGCCATTTCCACCATTCCATCGGGCGGTGGTGGCTGCCCCGCCAAAGCTACCGGCTAAGGTCACCGTCGGGCTACTTTCACAAACGCTCTGGTTCGGGCCGGCTTCGGCCGTGGCAAATGGTTGAAAGGCTGGTGTAGTCACTAAAAACTCTTCCAGACATTCCTCCTGCTGATTATATAAACGAACGATATAGTTTGAACTGGGGGTCAGTCCGTTTATGGTTAAAGTCGTTCCAGAAAATGAAGTAGCACTTCCGTAGACAGGACCATTATAAATACCAGCATTAGCTGTGCTGACCCCAAAGCGATCAGCGTTCATAATGTTCGTGAAGGTGACCGTTGAGTTGCCAGAGTTACAATCGATGGAAGCCGTGGGTATATCAGCCGTAGGGTTAGTGGAAGGGCATTCGTTGTTGACGAAAGTATTATCGCCTACCCCGAAAAACTTGACGTCAGCTTCATTTGGATTATCAATTTGATAGCCATATACGGGTTGAAAGGACGTGGTGGTTCCCTCGTAGAATTTATTAACATCGGCTACAGTATACCAGAAAGGCTGATCAGTGATATACGAAGAACTAGCGTAGCCGGAATTCCAGTCATATGGTGATTGAAAGCGCAATTGGTTAGCACCTGATATAGGATTACCATCCACATCGACTGGTGTTAATATAAATGTGGAGTTACCAAATCTCTCCTGAACAACTACGTAATCGTCTTCAAGAAGTGGGAACTCAAATATGATGGTAAAATCGGGGCCAGACGGTACGCTGATAGGCGGATCATAATATATGTAATCAAGAATATCTGTTGTACTTACGACTTCATCTACCTCATCTTCAAAATTTGGATCTGTTGCCGTTGTGCGAGTACCATTACTAAAAACACCAACTCCAAGTGTCGTGGGGCCCAGGTTATTGTTGTCGATCATACTCCCTGCAATATTGAAAAATTCAATTTCTACGGGAGTTCCACCGTCGTTGATCATCATACTTTTTATGATAACTGGGCCATTGGTATTTTCGGCCACCCCAGTCCCTGGCGCTTCTGTATTTTGGACCACTGTCATCCCACCTACTTCGTATACGACTTGAGTGATGGGTATATTATTCGTAGTAGCGTTGATATCTAGTGTAGTGGTTTGAGATACTAGAGCCAAACCATACAATAATGTAAGATTCAAGAGCAATAGGCTCTTCGCTAATAACTTGCAATTATTAAACATATTTATTTAGGTCGATCTACGCAGGGGGGAGCTGCGTTATGGGTTAAATCAGTGTAATATGTTTTACAAGTAACCTATGTAGACTAAATAAAACCAGATGTGAGGGACAACAAATGTAACTCTATTTATTAAAAACACATGACTGATAGATGTAATAATTAAAAAGTTTCGCCCACCCCAAAGTAGAATCCCTGATCGCGACTTTCACCCAGGCCAAATGCATAATCAAACCGCAAATTGAGGTTTTCGCTTTTCACGATCAAAATCCTGAGTCCAGTCCCAATCGAATAACGCAACGCATCGATGCCCAGGTCATCAACGCCATCTGCTACTCGGCCTGTCCCGGCAAAAAGCACAAAGCCCACCCGCTCCCAGGTTCGCCAACGATATTCAGCCTGGGCGAATACGGCTAATCGATCTCTAAATCGCCCTTCTATAAACCCACGCATCAATTCGGCACCACCCAGTTGACTCAGCTCCTGAACAGGCGCGTCGTTCCAGGCATAACGTGCGAACAATTGACCGGCAATCAATCCCTTACTACCAAGCTGTTTGTACTTGCGCATATCCAAGCGACTGAGCTGAAAGGTATTCGTACCATCCAACACCCGCCCGTAGAAACCCTGTGTAAATTCGGCAAAGGTCCCTTCACCAGGGTTGAGCACATTATCTCGGCTGTCGCGGGTAATGGCAAATTCCAAGCCTACGCTCTTACTGCCCAAGCTATCCTGTAAACTGGTACCTGCTGGTAATTCCAGAGCCTCATTTTCCAGACGTGTCTTGTAGAATGTGTTGTATCTGAATCCGCCACCTACGAAGAATTGATTCGCCACTTGCCGCAAGAGTAATCCTTCAAATAGAAAATTATTGTAAGTGATATCGATGCGATCCGCCTCAGAAGTTTGGTTGCCGATACCGTAATACGGTTGCGGAAAAGAAGAGTAATCGAGATTGCCCCGGTATAGCCACTTCTCTTCCGGGAAAAAAACAAAGTAGGCCGAGCTGAAGAAAACCTGATTTTTCAAAGTATAACTCAGCCCAATCGGTATGTTGGAGGTGCGTGTATCTTCACCAGCACCCTTTGGCTTGAATAGCAACTTGGCACCCAGCCCGAAGCCGAAACTCGTGTTCGGCTCGAAGTAAGCGAAAGGAGCTACTACTACTTTCGGTCGAAAAGCAGCTGTATCCGTTGGTGGCGGCCCAAGATTGAACTCTAGTAAATCGGTTATTTTTTCGATGAGGCCCTGGGCCGTGATATTGCCAAATGCCAAAAAACTGAAGGCAATGAGGAGATATCTAGGTAAAATGGCTAGCATAAGATGTTAGTCAAAAGATGCCGCGGAGGAGATCGCTAGCCGTTACTTGATCGTGAGTTTGACTAATTCCTGCTCACCGCCCATTACAAACTTCAACTCATATTCACCTGTGGGCAGGTAGTACTCTCCGTTATCCGCGGCTTCGAGCACGATGGGCTTTTCGTCTTCCTCTTGCTGATCGCGCAGGTGAGATTGCAGTAACCCTGCCTTTATGCTATCATAGCTGAGGTCGTAAGTAAAGTGGCTAAGTCCTTGCTTGAATTCGATTTTTTCATAGAAGATCAAGGGACCATCCTTCACATGGACCTCAAAATCTGCAAAGCCAGCAGCAGGCACATATACAGGTACATTCAGACTGGGCTCCGTATCGCTATACCAACTAGCACTTCCCCAGCGGCGACTAGCACGTATGGCTTTGGGTTCAAAGACCGTAAAGTCTTGCTCATTGTCCATCGTTTGCAACTGGGCTATGTCGCCGCGATAGATGGAGCGGCCATGGGTACCCACCAGCAAGTGGTTGGCCCTAGACTGTATGACCAAGTCATGTACCGCTACTCGTGGCAGTTCCCCGGCAATGTGAAAACTAGCTCCTCTGTCCATACTCACATATAGGCCATGGTCGGTACCGACGAATAGCAGATTGGGATTGACCGGGTCTTCGGCTATCACATTGACCGGCTCCATGGGCAGGTCGGTGCCGATGGGCTGCCAGGTATCCCCGTAGTCGTCAGATCGGTAAGCGAGGGCGCGGAAATCGTCGTTTCGGTAGCCGTTGAGTGTCATATACACCCTACCCTCTTCATGACTGCTGGCTTTGATGCGAGAAACCCATAGGCCCTGCGGAAGCTGACCACCTGCGAAAGTCTTATCTCCCCCATAAATCGGTGTCCAGCTCACGCCCCCGTCTTTAGACCTGTAAGCCATGCCATCGTCGCTGCCGGTATAGAGCAATCCGAATCGCAATGGGCTTTCGTGTATGCTGGTCAGGGTGCCGAAGGGTACGTCGCCGGCCTTTCCCCCTGTGGTGAGATCGCCGCTGATGGCGGTCCAGTCATCGCCTTGGTTGAAGCTGCGATGCAGGTGGTTGCTACCGAAGTAAATGATGTCGGGGTTGTGGACCGACATGTGTATGGGCGACTGCCAGTTCCAGCGATAGGGGCGCTGGCCCAGCTCGTGCTTGGGCGTGATGTAGGTGCGCTCACCCGCTACGGTATTGATGCGGAAGTAGTTGCCGAATTGGAAGCCTGTGTAAACCGTCTCGTTATCGCGTGGATCAATGACCACCTGCATGCCGTCGCCGCCCATGATGCGCTCGTAAGGATACTGTCCCTCTTGCCGCCAAAGCACACCGGGCTCGTATTTTGGGTGCGGGCCACGCCATACCCCGTTATCTTGCAGGCCGCCATAGACGCGGTAGCCATCAGGATGGTTATCGACGGCGACGGTGTAGAACTGGCCCACCTCGGGGCTATTGCACTTGATCCAATTTTCGCCCCCATCGTAGCTGATGTTGATACCCCCATCGTTGCCATTCACCAGGTGATCGGGATTCTTCGGATTGATCCAAAGAGCGTGGTGATCGGCGTGCACATTGGCTGCATTTACACCAAACCAACTGGCCCCACCATCGGTCGATTTCAAGATAGGCACACCCATCACATACAGCTCTTCAGGGTCGGTCGGATTCACGCGCAGCTGACCAAAATAGTAGCCATAGCTGTTGTAAACCCCATCGATATAATCTTCGTGCGTCTTGCCCCACTTTTTGCCGTCCAATTCGTAGACCTCCAGCCCAATGACCGGCGTATCGAACAACTGCCGATTGGCATCTTCGAGATAGGCGATCAAGTCTTGAATGGTCAGGCTGCCACCGCTGAGACGTTCGCGCAGCAGTTCGGCCGTCAGTTCTTCTGGGAAGCCGTTGTTGCGCAAAAACCCCTCCAGCTGATAGGTAGGCAAATTTTGTACTTCCGCAGGTGGCATGCGCTCCAGTTCACGTTTGGTCAGCACGTAGGGATCATCGTCTTCAGCGGGCCTGCGGGCATAATTATCCATCGATGCATAAAGGTGTGCTTTACCCGTTTCATCGTATGCCATAGTCAGTCCAATGCGGCCATTGGTCTCCGCCTGCGGCCAATCGCTCTCGGGTCCGCTGATCCTATTCCACGTCTGCCCGTAATCCGTCGAATGCCAGATGCCCGAGCCTTCTCCGGCTTCGTTGAAGTCCCAGGCTTTGCGGCCGCGCTCCCAGGTGGCCGCGTAGAAGTGAGCCGGCTGGCGCGGGTCGCGGATCAGGTCTACGGCACCGGTTTTGTCATCTATGTACAAGGTTTTCTCCCAGTTCTTTCCGCCATCTACTGATCTAAATACGCCGCGCTCTTCATTGTCGGTATAGAGATGTCCGAGTGCCGCTACCCAAATGGTATCTCCTGGTCCCTGGTCTACGATCACCCGGCCGATATGGTGGGTTTCGGGCAGGCCTAAATGCTGCCAGCTCTTCCCGCCATCGTCGCTGCGATAGATGCCGTCTCCGGCATAGCTGCTCCGGCTGCTATTCACCTCGCCCGAGCCGATATAGATGCGGCGGTTTGTCCAGTTTACGGCTACGGCACCTATGGTCATGACCCGCTCCTGCTGAAAGTGCGGGTTAAAGGTCGTCCCATTATTGGCTGTATGCCACAACCCACCCGAAGCATAAGCCACAAAAAATTCCGTCGGCTGCTCGGGGTTTACCACCAAGTCCGTCACCCGCCCCGACATGATGGTCGGTCCGATATTTTCCAGTGGCCAGTGAGCTACAGGATTGTCGCTTTCTGCCCGAAGGCGTTCGTAGGCGGCCATACGCTCGGTGGCTGAGCTCTGGGCGAAAAGGAATATGGTTTGAAATGTAAATGTCAAGAGAAATAGCAGACGCATATAGCTTGTTATTTTTTGCGGATGCTAAGGTAAGGGATAACTCGGCTTTCGCCTCGCGTGACTCACGCGCCTATCGGCAGCGTTGTGATAAACTCGCTATCGCGAGTCGGGATGAACAGTACATCCCGCGAGGGCCCGTAGGCCCGAGTTATCCCGCGATGCCAAAGGCGAGCTATCCCAAGACCGAAGGGAATTATCCCTGCTCAAAATCTGATCGCCATCCCCTTCCCCTGCCGAGTCACTTTGCGATAAAGTGTACCCATCCGAATAGCGGTGGTCGCTGCTTCTACCCCTTTATTCCCGTGCTTGCCGCCTGCACGGTCTAGGGCTTGTTGGTGATCATTGGTGGTAAGTACGCCAAAGATGACGGGGAGTCCGTTGAGGGCCATGCTCAGGTTGACCAACCCTTGGCTAACGGCTTTATTGATGTACACATCATGCTCGGTATCGCCTTTGATGACGCAGCCCAGGCAGATGATGGCATCGAGCTTCTTATCCAGGCTAATGAGGCGGGCACCGGTGGGCAGCTCGAAGGTACCGGGTACGTGTATGGTGTGAATCTCCTCTTCCGCTACCTTATTTTCCAGCAAAGTTTGGCGGCAACCAGACAGCAACTCGTGGGTAATTTCATCATTCCAGTCCGAGCAGACGATGCCTACGCGTAGCTCTGAAGCATCGGGCAGTTGGGAAGGATCGTATTCGCTGAGGTTCTGTAGCGCGGTAGCCATATATATAAGTTTTACGGATAGACACCCAAGCTGCCATCATTGTTTTATCTTTGGGTCACTCAAGACAGATGACCGCTTAATCTTATATGTCATCCAACTGAATATGAACTCCGATCCGAAAAGAATTCGCCACATCGCTATAGCCGGAAATATTGGTGCCGGCAAGACGACCTTATGTACGAAACTGGGCCGCCACTTCGGCTGGTCTATTCACTACGAAAGTACAGACGACAACCCCTACCTGAGCGACTTCTACAACGACATGAAGCGCTGGTCTTTCAACCTGCAGATATATTTCCTGCACAAGCGCTATGCCCAAATCGTAGATATCCAGACTGGAGATCATACCGTCATTCAAGACCGCACCATCTACGAAGATGCTTACATCTTCGCACCCAACCTCTACGAAATGGGCCTGATGACCCAGCGCGACTTCGAGAATTATACCGAGCTATTCAAAACCATGAGTGCCCAGATCGATCCGCCCGATTTGCTGATCTATCTCAAAGCGGGCATCGGCACCTTAGTCAAGCACATCGAAAGCCGCGGCCGCGATTACGAAGGCAACATGAGCCTCGACTACCTCAAGCGACTCAACAAACGCTACGACGACTGGATCAAGACCTACAATGCCGGCAATATCCTCATCATCGATGCCGATACCGTCGATTTTGCCAATGATCCCGAAGATTTAGGAAAGGTCGTGAATTTGGTGGATGCCAAGTTGCACGGGTTGTTTGAGGAGGTGTGAGGGCATGCCCGAACAGGGTGCTAGATGAAGAAGAATAATATCTTTCATTCCTTATCAGTAATCTATCTTATTGTTGGTCTTCTAACTATATTTGGGTTGTACCAAGCTAAGAATGGTAGCGGGTTACAGCTATTTATCTTTGGAATAGCTTTTCAAGTTGTGGCTATTGTTTTGAATGTCATTGTCGCTTTCATAGTGGCCAAAAGAGGAACTCCTATACCTAAAAATTCCGTATTGATATCCTTCTTTGTACCGGCATTAGTGTTAATCTACTTCTTGTTTCTTGCTGGGCAGTAGATTTGTCTAATGACATCAGGAGGGGTGCATTTCACGCTTTCGCGCTCATGCCCTAAATTTAGGCTAAAAGGTGATGACCAAAGAAGAGTATCTACAACTTGCCGCAGATCGCTGGCCTGAACTCGAAGCCCTGGAAGCTAAAGGCGACTTTTACGCCTACGA
>JBCCPC010000101.1:0-7800 GCA_039025055.1 Bacteroidota bacterium
CTCGTAGGCGTAAAAGTCGCCTTTAGCTTCCAGGGCTTCGAGTTCAGGCCAGCGATCTGCGGCAAGTTGTAGATACTCTTCTTTGGTCATCACCTTTTAGCCTAAATTTAGGGCATGAGCGCGAAAGCGTGAAATGCACCCAATAATTAATCGTTTTATTTGTTGTACACTCTAGATTGGTAGAGGCGTGGAGAAAGAGCTAGTACCTTTTTGGTCGCATCTATGTAAAATGGTCTTAGGTTTGTAAACAATGCTGATGCAATGTGCGTACTTACACTATTAATTTTAGAGTATTGCTGTTGATTAATTTGTTTTGTCATCACATGATAGCTTATGTAAGTACATAGGAATTTCTGTCCTTTATTACAAAGCCAATATCACGCATCACCAGGACTCATTTTTACTGCTATGATTTACCACAAGCTAAGATTGCTGCATCTATTATTATTTGGCTATGTTTCTCTTCACTCAGCAGATTATTACTGGGTAGGAAATGGTGGAAACTGGTCAGATCTTACTCATTGGGCAACTGAAAGTGGAGGTAATACTTTTCACACCGTATTGCCTGATCAAGACGATGACATATACTTTGATGATAATAGCTTTAGCTTACCAGGGCAAACGGTCTTCTTCGCCCAAGGAGTCCAGGCAGTTGGTAGTTTTGACTGTAGCGGGATGAATATTAATGTGAGCTTTGATAACAGTGCTGCTGGAAGATTATCTATATATGGGAATTTTATTTTAAGTGAATTTGCGCAGTGGGATTATTTTGACCAACAGATTACACTAACAGGAGATCAGCAAGATAAAATTTTATATCTGCCTCAAGATGGGATAGATATGGATATTTTTTTTGATAGGGGATCATTCAATATAATGTCAAATATACAATTAGCAGGCAGAGTTATAATTGGAAATTGTAATATTGAATTAAATAGCTATGATATTGTTCTGCATAGCCTTAGAAGTTTAAATAATGCAAATGGAACTCTAAAAATAGAAGGGTCAAACCTCATCCTGAGGCCCACCAACCAGAGTAGCAACAATACTGAAGTTATATTAGACGACTTAGAGCTTCAATCGAATATGGAAACTAATATAATAAGTCAATTCGACTACACTAATATTGACATAACCTATGGCGCTGATACTTTAGAGCTAAACAAATTTTTGATATTTGGAGAAGGAGATATTGATGTTTCTTCTAGATTATATGTCGATTGTAAAAATGTCTTCTTAGGCGGTTCGACAGAGCTCAGGATAAATGCACACTTTGATACGCTAGAGCTTACTAAAGGAGAAAAATACACCATATTTCCTTTAACCGAAACATCTGGGTATGAATATGCCATTTCACTGGATCACTTAGTTGCCAATGGGACATGTTCTGCACCTATTTATTTGGTACATACACGTAGACCTGTTTCTATTTTAATGGAAGATTATGTCCCTGAATTCTACAGCCAATACGATCAGCAGCTAAGCCACGTCATATTAGAAAATATCGATATACACGAAACATCTGGTTCTTGGGTTGCCGTCGAAGCCTCAGAAATAGAGGAGAATACAGGTTGGGCGGATATTTCTACGTCTGATGCAAGAACCCTTTACTGGATTGGTGAAAATGAGAACTGGTTCGATACACAAAATTGGTCTCTTAGTAGCGGGGGGACTGGTGGAGCTTGTTTGCCCAAGCCGCAAGACCGAGTTATTTTTGATGATAATTCTTTCTCTTCGGTCGGTCAAGCAGTGAGGGGGCCGTCTTTAGATTTCCCTTTAATGTGCGGCGATATGGAGTGGCGAGTGCCAGACAATGTTATGCCTCGATTTGAGGCACAAGAAGTTCAATCTTTTGGTTCGGTTTATTTACCGTCTAATTTCGATTACAGGGTTTCAAATCTTTTTTTGCGAGGTGGCGATCAACATAACTTTGACCCAGCAGGGGTATCAATGAAAAATGTGACAGTTAAGACCGTTGATGGTGAATATCGCTTAGAGAATGATCTTTTCCTAGATTCTTTATACTCCTTGAGACTCGACTATGGCTTTTTAGGGACAAATGATTTTAGGATTGAGACAAATAGCATTTTAGTTAATGGAATTTTCAACCCGGCAGGAACTTTAGACTTGGGCAACTCGATTATTCGCATAAAAAAACATCAAAGCCAGTTCGTTCCTGATGTAGGAGAAATAAGACTCGCCCGAAGCGGGTCCATCACATCTACTGGGGCAAAAATAAGATGTGAAACGAGAGACTGTAAAATACAGTTGCCAAGAAATTTTTATGCACGAGAGATCTATTTTATAGATTCGGAAGGCGAGGGTGTTATAGAGCAGGTTCCTAGATTCACCAGTAGAAAAATTGTCGTTGACCACTTATCAATTGCGGGAGATGGCAAGCTAGATGGTAATTTCGAGCTAGACACCATTACTTTAAATAGTGGTAAGGATTACTTGTTTCCTAATAGTGCGCAATCGATTATTGTAAATGATCTCTTCGATGCTGTGGGAACCATTTGTGATAGCATAAGTATATCTCCGGTCGAATTCTTTAATCGTCCCCGAAATACTAATATGAGTTTTGGGGAGAACATAAAATTCAAGGCGGATTATCTGCAACTCGATCAGATCTTAGTAGAAGAGCCATTCCCAATAGCCTACGCAGGTAAAAATAGTCGAGATGTCGGTGGAAGCGATAGCTGGACATTCGACTTCCAGCCGGGCTGTCCACCATTTAGCCTGAGTGAAGGGTTTTTAGGCCGTGACACCTTCTTGTGTGCCAACTTGAGTGATTTAGAGCTGACTCCTTTAGTTCCTGCAAATTTTGAGGCCAGCTACCAGTGGAACACAGGGGAACGCACCGAAATACTACCGATAGAAGACGGAGGAACCTATTCCCAGACGATTACCTTTGACGACGGGCGATGCAGTTTAAGTGATACCGTCACAGTAATCCCCGATCTGGAGATCAACCTACCTGAAGCACTATACATGAGCGAGCTGCCTTGGGTAGATTTTGATCTGGAAATAAACGGCGGCGAGCCTGATTATGCAATCAGTTGGTCTGGTGATGAAAATCGGCTCGCGTGCTTAGATTGTGTAGAACAACGATTTTCGCCTCTGTCTACTCAAACCTTTGGGCTATCGGTAGAGGATAGCAATGGTTGTTGGTTAGATCGAGAAGTTGTAGTCATAGATGCCCGACCTATGGATTTATATATTCCTAATGCTTTTAGCCCGAATCTAGACGGGGTCAATGACTACCTGACTATTTACGGTGATGGCGAGCGTGTTGCAGTCACTTCTTTCAGGGTATTCGATAGGTGGGGACAGTTACTGTTTGAGAGCAAAAATACCAGGCCCGATGCCACTGATCTTCGCTGGGATGGACGAGCGTACGGAAAGCAACTGCCAATGGGTGTATATGTGGTGCAAGCTAGTTTGAGATGGGCAAATGGTTTTGAGCATACTTTGAACCAAGATGTCCTGCTCATTAGGTAGGTGATGTCGGGGTTCATTGCCTTAGAACCCAGTTTAATATTTGTCCACAATGCCGCCGTTCGGTCTGACCTCTGTATTGCACCGCTAAACCAACACTCCGCTTTCACGTTGAAGAGCTTTTGACTAACCGACCTATCAACTCACGGTTATTTACCTAGGTGTAGGGTCTTTAAGCCAAGCTTCATTGTCTAAGCAAATTACCATTATCGGTGCCGGTTTTGCCGGCTTGGCAGCGTCCTGCTATTTGGCGCGTTCGGGCTATTCGGTACGTGTACTCGAGAAGAATGCGATAGCTGGCGGTCGTGCGCGTAGGTTCGAGGCCGAGGGCTTCACCTTCGATATGGGGCCGAGCTGGTACTGGATGCCAGAGGTATTCGAGGAGTTTTTTCAAGACTTCGGTTACGAAGTGAGTGACTTTTACGACTTGGTCAGGTTAGATCCGAGCTATGAGATCGTATTCGGCAAAGACGACCATTTGGAAATACCGGCAGGCACCAGCGCGCTGCGCGAGCTCTTCGAGCGACTGGAGCCGGGCAGTGGTCCTAAGCTGGATAAATTCCTATCGGAGGCCGCCTATAAGTACGAGGTGGGCATGGGCGAATTTGTAGAGAAGCCCGGCCACAGCATTTTCGAGTTTGCCGACTTGCGCGTTGTGCAGAGTTTGTTCCGCCTGCAGATGCTGACCAATGTCAAGAAATACGTGCGCAGCCAGTTCAAGCATCCACAACTTAGGGAGCTGCTGGAATTTCCGGTCCTATTCCTGGGGGCAACACCGGCCAATACGCCAGCCCTTTACACCATGATGAATCACGCCGACCTGGGGCTGGGCACCTGGTACCCCATGGGTGGCATGCACGGCATCATAGAAGGTATGCTGGCGGTAGCCAAATCGGTGGGCGTAGAAGTAGTGACCGATGCGGAAGTAGAAAAAGTAACTACCCGCGGAAGTACCATACAAGAAATTCATACTACGAGCGGCCATACCTACCATACCGACTTTGTGGTTTGTGGGGCCGATTACCATCATTTCGAGCAAGAGGTGCTGCCTAAAGAGTCCAGGGTTTATTCTGAAAAATATTGGCAAAAGCGGACCATGGCACCTAGTAGCCTGCTGTATTATGTGGGCATAGATCGGCGCATACCGGATTTGCACCACCATACGCTCTTTTTCGATGCCGACTTCGAGCGTCATGCCCATGAGATATACACCGATCCCGCCTGGCCCAATGATCCGCTTTTCTACGTTTGCGCACCATCTGTGACCGATCCTTCTGTGGCACCGGCTGGACATGAGAACCTATTTTTTCTCATGCCACTGGCTCCCGACTTGGAAGATACGGAAGCCCAGCGCGAAAAGTATTGGGCGGTCATGTGCGACCGATTTGCCGACCGCATCGGCTTCGATATCCGACCGCATCTCGTATACAAGCGCGCCTATGCCCATACCGATTTCAAGAACGATTATCACGCCTACCGAGGTAATGCTTATGGCCTGGCCAATACGCTATTACAGACGGCATTTCTCAAGCCCAAGCTGCGCAGTACCAAGCTGAGCAATTTGTGGTATACCGGCCAACTCACCACACCAGGGCCTGGCATGCCGCCCAGCCTGATCTCTGGGCGGGTCGTAGCGCGTGATCTACTTAAGTCCGAAGGTGCTGAATTCGTGAAGCGCCCTGCTCAAAACCAAACGACCGTTACTCATGCTTAAGCTTTATCAAGACGTTTGTCGCGAATGCTCTCGCCATATCACCCAGCGATATAGCACTTCGTTTAGCCTGGGCATACGGGCCTTTGATAAGCCCCTGCGCATGCCCATTTATGCCGTGTATGGATTTGTGCGATTTGCCGATGAAATCGTCGATACATTTCACAATCACGACAAGGCCGAGTTGCTCAATCGGTTTCGAAAAGACACTTACCAGGCTCTGGACGAAGGCATAAGCCTAAATCCTGTCTTGCAGGCCTTTCAGGAAACGGCCAACCGCTTCAATATTGGCCGAGATCTGATCGATCCCTTCCTGGATAGCATGGAGATGGACCTGACCAACGATCGCTATCAGACCAAACTCTACCACCGCTATATATATGGTAGCGCAGAAGTGGTAGGTCTGATGTGCCTCAAAGTTTTCGTCGACGGCGATGAGTCGGAGTACAACCGACTCAAAGACTCGGCTTGTAGCTTGGGGGCAGCCTTCCAAAAGATCAACTTCCTACGCGATTTACGGTCGGATTACTACGATCGGGGGCGGGTGTATTTCCCCGGCGTCGATTTTCTGGAATTCACCAATGATGACAAGTTGCGGATAGAGGCGGAGATCAAAGCGGACTTCGATCATGCCTATCAGGGTATCAAACAGTTGCCACGTAGTGCTCGGCTCGGGGTATATCTGGCCTATGTCTACTACACCAAGCTTTTCAAAAAGATACGCTCGGCTCCGGCTAAGCGAGTCACAGAAGAACGCATACGAGTGCCCGACAGTCAAAAAATGTATTACCTGGCTGGTAGCGCGTTGCGCCATCGCTTCAACATGCTCTAGTGGCGCAACCCCGGCAGTACCAGTATGCGGTTATCGGTGGCGGAGCCGCTGGCTTATCGCTCATTTTTCAACTCATTAAGCAAGGTGCCCTTAACGATCAGCATCGGGTATTGCTGGTAGACCCCGATATCAAGGAAGGGCATGACCATACCTGGTGCTTCTGGGAGCAGGGCGAAGGACCCTTTGAAAATATCGTGCACCACACCTGGTCGCACCTGAACCTGCACAGCCATAGCGAAGACCTGTCGCTGCCTCTCAATAAGTATCGCTACAAAACGATTTTCTCTGATAAGTTTTACGCCTATCTCAATGAACTGATTGCCAATAACCCATATATCGATCGGCTAGTCGCAAAGGCAGATAGTTTGCAAGCTGATGACGAAGGTGTCGATTTTAAAGTCGATGGGCAAGCCTACCGAGCCTCTTGGGCATTCAGTAGTTTGGTTAATGATTTAGACTTGCGCGGGCCTAAACATTCATCTCAAGTCCGAAATCGTCAACAACTGGTCGATAAGTTCAACCTAAAGGCACCGTACTTAGATCAACACTTCAGAGGTTGGTTCATAGAAACCCACAAGGATACATTCGATTCGGACTGCGCAACCTTGATGGACTTTAGGACCGATCAGCCACATGGGGAGACTCGGTTTTTTTATGTGCTGCCGTTCGCCCCGAATCGAGCTTTGGTTGAAATGGCTATTTTTTCTAATGAGGTTTGGTCTATCGCCCAGTTCGATCAAGCTATAGAAGGGTATATTGATAAATACTGGACACCTTCTGGTAGCTACAGCGTTTATCACCAAGAAGACGGCCTTATTCCTATGACGACTCACGCCTTTCCGCAGCGACAAGGCAGGCTCTTATATATAGGTCTCAGAGGAAACCACGGAAGGCCGAGTACCGGTTACGCCTTCTACAATATGCAAGGGCAAGTCACCGAGCTGGTCAGGCGACTCAAATCCGATCCCGGTAAGTTGGAAATGCCCAAGCCCTGGCCAAAGCGTCATCTGCTATATGATGCCACACTACTGCGCATATTGGAGAATGGAATTATGCCTGGCGCAAAAGTCTTCATGGATCTCTTTCGTCAAAACCCGACCGATAGGTTACTGGCGTTCCTTAATGGAGAAACAAACTTCGGTGCCGAGCTCAAGCTCATGAGCAGTACGCGCATACGCACCTTTGCGCCAGGCTTTGTAAAAGAGTTGTTGGCAAAATAATCCGGAAAGAAACTTGCAATTGTGACGTGGTTTACCTTATCTTTGTTGTCCGCCTTTAGCTAAGGCAATAAGAACTTGATGATTTTCATCCGAGTTCGATCCAACTGATACTACTGCTAAATTTTTACGTTAAAATTCTTAAGCAACGGCTTTCGGATAAGTACAATCTAGCGGTTTTATCTACGGATCAAAGGCCAAAGCCCACAATAATAATTTGTTGTTGTAAGGCATACAGGCCCAAGACCAAATTTTATGAAATAATTTGGTCGATAAGCTTGCAAGGTTCCTATCGGTGATAGTATCTTTGCAGCCGCCTCCGAAGGGAGGTGAATATACAGCATCTAGATTTGCGTTCTACGTTGAGCGATAAACGAGCGATTTTCCTTGATTTTATTGGAGGTTATCGGGATGCGAAAAGATCATTGACATCGATGGTAGGCGAGGTTTTGAATCGTATTAATTGAACGATTATAGAAACTACACACGACACACTAGTTGTGACCCTAGAACTAGGCATCATACTTGATCGAGTTTTAAAG
>JBCCPC010000102.1:0-7668 GCA_039025055.1 Bacteroidota bacterium
AGCAGCTTCTGTATCCATCTTCGAGCTGGTACCCCTGATCAATGATTTGCGTGAACTATTGCTGGCTACCCGTCCATTGCGGCCAACCGATCTGAGGCTTCCCGGCGAAGCTGATGGGCAGGAAGATGGACAGATGACCCTATCTGCCACTAAATACGATGCGTTGAAGACGGCGATGCTCACTTTGATCGGCACCAATGCAACAGAAGGTCTTCGAGGCGATATCGATGATTTGACCACCGCTGGCGTCGATATCGACGATCTGGAAGCTATGAAATCTAAATACGGGACGATTCTGGATAATATCGATGCTTGGGTTGAGACTTACGCAGGTCGGGCACATGACTTGCAAACGTTTAGGCCGCTCAATGCCCATACCGATTTTGCATACAACGGGCTAAGAGGCTTGTACTTGTTTCAGCGGGAGTTGGTCTCCAATTTTCGGGATGAACTGTTTGGATTGTTCCAAACATCAAAACAGCTACTCGATGATGAGACTGCCCTCGACCCCGTCACAGCCACTGATGAGGATCGCATGACTTTGCTCAAAAAAGTGGAACCGCTCGTATCCACCTCCTTCATTATCAATGAGACCGATACGGTGGGTTTCCGTGCGGCCATGGTGGCTAAGCAAGGTGCCTTCGAGGGCTATCTCAATGAATTGCAGACCTACCTAGATAAGGATCACGCTACGCTCAAAGAGCAAACCGACGAGCTACTCGATTTGCTGAGTGAAACTAAACTGGAACCATTTACCACCAGACGAGTAGACCTGACCGAAGCTGAGAATAGGTTGCTGTCTTTAGCTCAGGATTTGCTGCGTGCCTCGACCGAGCTGGTCAATAAGGCAGATATACTGGTGGCCCAGGCCCAGGCTGTTCAAACAGAATTTGAGGGGATGGCCGTGGGGCCTGAAGCAGTGGTACTGTGGCAAAAAGCGATGCGCATTTTAGTCGGGGAAGACTTTCAAGTGCTACCTCGATTCGAGTTGAGTGCTCTGGCTAAGGATGAACTCGATTTGATGCTAGTGCCTGCCCATCAATCTCAGCTACTCGAGTTTCAGATGGCGACAAAGGGCGATCCATTCCCGATAGACACCTGGCTCAATGGCCTGGCGCGGGTTAGATTCATGGCGGGTGCCTGGGAGCGTACCGGTCTATTCACTGAAGATTACGAATCTAAAGAAGAGCTGACACTTACGCCATTGCAGTTTCCCTACCGCGCAGAAGATAGCTGGCTGGGCCTGGAATTTCCTTCAAATTATGAGTTGGATGAGGAGCGTCTCCTCTACACAGCCCACTTTGCGGAAGATTCGAATACCGGGAGTTCTTATTGCGGACTACTACTCGATGAGTGGACGGAAGTGATACCCGCCAGACAGGAAGATACCGGCCTGACCTTCCACTTCGATCGACCCAACAACGAACCGCCTCAGGCTTGGCTACTGGCTGTACCCGAGCGCTTCAAAGGCGGTTGGGAATGGCAGGAGTTGGTCGGTTGCCTGCATGAGGCACTGGACTTAGCACAGCTACGCGCCATAGAACCAGAATCGTTTGCTAATACGGCCTACAGCCATATGCTGCCTACAACGGTAGCTGGTTCGAGCAGTACACCCGTCATAGCCAGCCTCAACTACGCCGCTGTAAACGGTGTCCAATTTAATGTACAAACCCCTGATACCGATGTCGTTAGTTGAACTTAAAAATATCAAGGTCGGCCAACGCGCTTTCATGCGCCCGACCATTACCGTCTACAATCGGTTGGAAGGTCGACCGCGCACCCACAACTTCGATAGGGCACTCAAAGCCGAGATAAGAGACCCCCTCTGGATGATCAGCAAACAGTGGCAGGTGGGGGAATTTCAAGGAGACGATGCGGCCTCGCCCGTGTTGGCCAAACTTCAAATGCGCACTACTCGTATCGATGCTTACAAGGGGGGAAAGGGAAGCCACATTAGTCCTCTGCCAGCGGAAAGACCTATGGAGATGGTCGTCGAACGCCAACGGCTAGGTATGCGGCGTGCCGCTCAGGTGGTTCATCTCGATCTGCGGTTGGCGGCCGGGCGGTACTGGAAGAAGCTACTCAAAAGCGAAGGAGGAGCTGTAGCTGACCTGATCGATGCCTACAAGGAAAAATATAGTTTCACCGACCCCGATCCTGCTGTGGAGAACGATCATACCAGATCGGCCCATCCGCGTACTTGGCAAAGGTTTCGAGCGGTAGCCGGAAGATCGATCGACGGCTATGCCATAATTGAAGATGTGCTTGGCGGCGGTACTGCATTCGACCGATTGGATAGCTCCCCACCTGCGGAAGTACAAAATCAGCTAACGGCTCTATTCGGGAAGTTGCAAACCTGGTGGAATGGACTATTTCAACAGCAAGATGAGCCGAATGATAGCTGGCAGCCCGAGCGCTTGGAGCACAAGTTTGCTGTTTCTGCTCCCAACCCAGATGCACCGCAAGTACGTACTGGATATGTGGCCGAAGAGTACTATCAGGGTCACTTGGACTGGTACAATCTGGATGCTGCCGACGAACCTAATGGATCTGATATCGAGCCTGCTAATGCCCAGCCCGAGGTTAAAGAAAAGGTCATCGATTTCTTTCCGACCAATATCAGTTTTGGGGGTATGCCCGACCCGCGCTGGTGGACGCTCGAAGAGCGGGAGACGAGCTTTGTGGGTTTGAAACCCGATACCACCGACTTGAATAAGCTGTTGGTTATGGATTTTCAGCTGCAATTTGCCAACGATTGGTTTTTGTTACCGCTCGGTCTGGAGGTAGGTACCGTCGCGCGCGTGAAGGGGCTGATGATAACCGACAGCTTCGGAGAAAAGACCTGGGTCGAGCATGCCGGTCAGGGCGATGATCAAGACTGGGAGCGTTGGAGTATGTTCCATCCGAGTATAGCGGGGGATCGCAATGTTCCAGCCTCTAATGATCTGCTGATGCTACCGGCTGTACCGACCCTGCTGGAGGGCAAACCCCTGGAAGAGGTGCGCTTGCTTAGAGACGAGATGGCGAACATGGTCTGGGGCCTAGAGAGCCAAATAACACTTCCAGATGGACAACCCCGCCGAGGTAAAGAAGCAGCCAGAGAGTTGCGCGCCAGATACCAAAGCAATGTAGCGGTACCTCCCCCCGATGTGCCACCTGCAGATACGCCCGGCGACAGTGAGCTGATAGCCTCTGCTAAATACAAAATCGTCAATTCCGTACCCGAGTGTTGGATTCCTTTTATTCCTGTTCATCGTCCCGGGCAGCAACAGCAAATCGAACTGCAACGCGCCGCCATGCCTCGGATTCTGCCCGGTGACACGGAGCCGCCTCAAAAGATAGAGCCACGCACCAATCTGCTCCGTCAGGGGCTAGATGAAATGAATCCCCAGCCTTACTTCTTAAGAGAGGAAGAGGTGCCCCGGGCTGGTGCGCACGTTCGCCTCAGCTTTCAACGCACCCGCTGGTACAATGGCCGGGTCTATACCTGGCTGGGTATACGCAAAACAACCGGAAGAGGGGAGGGTAGTAGCGGACTAAAGTTCGACTACCTGGAAAACTAAGTCCTTGTTTATAATTCCTCGGCTCATTCTGAGTATTACCATCTATGTAAGTACGGTGTTGTAAAGTATCTTTGGTCTACTCCGATCGTTTGGCATTGCTCCAAATCTGAGAATTGTTAACTAAAGGTGCTTCATGAAAATTGGTGTAATTGGAGGTGGAATAGGTGGCCTGAGTCTGGGAATAGCTTTACGGCATATGGGTATAGACTGTACAGTCTACGAGCAATCGAAATCACTCAAGCCCGTAGGTGCCGGAATTCTACTGGGAAACAATGTCATGCAGATTTACGACAAGCTCGGGCTACGTGCATCGTTGGAGGAGGTATCTAATCCTATACACGAGCTGCAAATCACCAAACCGAGTCTAAAGCCTATGAGTAGGGTCTCTCTGGTTCGATTTGCCAAGAAATATGGGGTTAATAATTTATCTATTCATCGAGCAGCCTTGCAAGGCGTCCTTGCTGAATCGTTTGCAGAGCGTGGTGGCAAACTGAAGTTGGGCTGTAGCTTCCAGTCGTTTGAGGAGAAAGGTCAAAAAGTGACAGCCTGTTTTGAAAATGGAGATACGGAGACATTTGACGGTTTAGTAGGAGCAGATGGCATTAACTCCAAAGTCAGAAAACAGCTATTTCCTAAAAGTCGGATCATATCCGCTGGTCAGTACTGCTGGCGGGGCGTAGTTGATTATAAATTGCCAGACCCCATACGGCACACGGTGCGTGAGGCTTGGGGAAAAGGAACCCGCTTCGGGCATGTGGCTATAGACGAGCGTCGGGTGTATTGGTTTGCTGTACAGAGCGAGGACTTGGGGCCAGTAGAGCCACCTTCACAAGCCTGGAGAGGACATTTCAAAAACTACGATCCACTGGTTAGTGAGTTGATAGAAAAAACGGATCGGGACTCGATTCACGCTGCGCCACTAATGGAACTATCGTTGCTCAAGAGATGGAGCGCAGGAAATGTAACGCTGTTGGGTGATGCTGCACACGCTATGACACCCAATATGGGGCAGGGTGCAGGTCAGGCCATCGAAGATGCTTATGCTTTAGCCAACGTATTGTCGAGTGGGGGCTCCATTAGCCAAGCCTTTGACCTCTACCACAATAAGCGCAAAAAGAAGGTCGGACGAATCGTAAAAACAAGCCGACACATAGGAGTAGTTTCTCATTGGCAGTCAGCCATTGGAGCTTTTTTTCGCAACAGGATGATAACTATAACGCCAGACTGGATGAATCAGCGACAGCTGGCTTATGTGTTCGAGATTTAGAGCTAAGAAGATGCTTAGCGGTAGCTTAATCCTCCAGCATCTCTACCCAAAGTAAGCCCTGAGCACAATCGACTTCATCGGGCTCCAAGCCGTAGGCTATGAATAGTTGAGTGGCTTCTTCTGCCGTCGCCTCCAACACACGGCTGATGCTCTCCTTGGGTATGTTGCGCAGGGTCTTCAAATTCTGCTGTCTGCCTTTCACATAAAAGCAGCGTTCACCCAAATCGTGTGTCTCTGGAAAGAAGGTATTCAGGTCGAGCTCTGTTTGGGCACTTAGAACCGTAGTGCCAAGCAAGAAGAAAGTAAGTACGAATAGATTTTTCATCTGGATTATGATTTTAGCTGGGTAAAGATAACTCAATTCATTTTCAAAATAAGAAGGCCACTGGCCTTCTTATTTAATCATATCAATATTTGATCAAGAATCGGTCGGGAGCAACTTCAAATTTTGGAACTGGGGCTTCGACTTTATAATCACTTCCCTCACTAGTAGGGATGACCCGCATTTTCTCTCCATTTATCAAAATATCGATAGGCATTGCAAATCCTTTTACGGTATTAGTCCATGTGCAGGTAAATTCTGTATTTGCTTCTATGCCTGTAGTTAATGGCGCATAACTTGCCCATCCAATCTCCAATTTTGGTGCCTCAGCTCTCATAATATACTGCTCGAAAAATGGTCCCACCCAATCCTCGCCTATCGCCTCCACAAAATAATCGATCACCTCTGGCGTACTCACGATGCTGTGCTGGAAGGTCTCGTAAAAGCCCCGCAGCACTCGCCACCACTTGTCGTCATCGCCTATGGCGTGGCGCAAAGTGTGCAATACCCAAGCTCCTTTATAATAGTGGTCGCTACCTGGGAAGTCCTCGAAATTAACCCCTAATGGCCCTAAGATCGGGGCTTTATTGGTGATATATGGCCGCTGCGACTTGAGATACCGCCGCGCCGCTTCGGCATCGTAGTGATACTCCACGTAAAGGGCCTCCATATAAGTCGTGAAGGACTCGTGAATCCACATCTCGGCATGGTCGGGCACGCTGATGCTATTGCCAAAGTACTCGTGCCCCGTTTCGTGCACGATGATGTAATCCCAGTCCATATCTCTTGGGATCATACCGCCCAAATAGCCGCGCATATACCGATTGCCATAGGCGATACCCGACTGGTGCTCCATGCCCAGGTAGGGCGTTTCGATTAGGGCAAACCCATCTTTGGGGTAGGGGTAAGGACCAAAATAATGCTCGAATGCCTCCAACACGCCCTGCGACTGGGCGAAGTGCTCGCGGGCCCGTTCTTCGTTGTAGTCGAGCACGTAGTAGTCCATCGCCAGCTCGTCGCCGGTGAATGGACTTTTGTAGGTATCGGAAAAGTGGGTGTAGTGACCCACCGTTATCGAAGCATTGTAGTTATTGATCGGGTAGGAGATGAACCAATCGTACCGCTTTTTGCCATTGTCGAGCTCCACCTCGTCTCGGAGGTTGCCATTCGAGGCTACGAAGTATCGCTCGGGCACCGTCACGCTGATCTGCATGCTGTCGGGCTCGTCGCTCAGGTGGTCCTTATTCGGCCACCAGAGGCTGGCACCCGTACCCTCGCAAGCCACGCCCACCCAGTAGCGTTCTTGCGCATCGCGCGCCCACACGAAGCCACCATCCCAGGGCGCATTCTTGGCAATGACCGGCTGTCCGTGGTACTCGATCTCCAAGGTGTGAATGATGCTTTCCCCCGTCCCGATACGCTCCGGCAACTCGAAAAACACCGCCTGATGCTCTCGCCTCAAACCTTCGACCTCGCGCCCATCCAGTCGCACGGCATCCAGCTCCATATTGTCGAACAGGTCGAATTGTAGCTCTTCAGGTCGACTCAACAACCGAAAATCCATAGTCAGCAATCCACCGGAGATCGCCTTTTGCTTAAAATTCAATTCGATATCCAGATCGTAAAAGGTCACATCATAGCAAGCGCGGCTTTCTTTTAGACTTCCGCGGGTGGAGTCCGCCGCCGAAAACGCTTGCTCGCCATACTGGCTCGATTGTGCATGTAAGAGGTTAAAGGCTATAGCTACTAATGCCAAAATCGTAAATCGCATAGCGGATAGGTTTGGGAGTACAAAAATAGGGAATAACTCCCTTCGGTCGTGGGATTTGCTCGCCTATCGGCATCGCGGGATGACTCGGGCTATCGCCCGATTGGGATAACTCTCTTCGGTCGTGGTACTTGCTCGCCTATCGGCGTCGCGGGATGACTCGGGCTATCGCCCGATTGGGATAACTCCCTTCAGTCGTGGGACTTGCTCGCCTATCTGCGTCACGGGATAACTCGGGCCTATGGGCCCTCGCGGGACAGGTGCATGTTGTTCGACGAGGTTTCTTTGTCGGACAACAAGAGATTGCATGGCACGGAGCTAAACTCCTGGTTTTCGCACGCACCTCAGCTCAGGGTACTCGACTAGGCCCTTAGCCTCTAGCACTTCGTTTTACTCATTAGGCATATGCAAATCTACTTCGGCGGACGAGCAGAGCTCGGCCGACGAAACGCCTTTGTCGTTTGTGATGACTCGGACTGTGTGTTTAAATCTCGGCTGCCGAAGGGTGTTTTGCTCATCCCGACGTCGCCAATAGGCGCGTGTATCTGGCTAGACGCAGCCGAGTTATCTCGACTCGCGATAGCGAGTTCATTCCTGCTTTCGCAAACCGGTTACCTATCTTTGCATACCTATGTCTCGCAGACCCATCAGCAGGCTTTCTGCCCGAACCGAACCGGCAGGCAATGCCGACTTTACGTCCATACTCCAAGAGGGGGCGGGGGCTTATCCTACCCATGAACTTCATGTG
>JBCCPC010000103.1:0-7520 GCA_039025055.1 Bacteroidota bacterium
GGGCCCAAATCCTAAGCACACCACCAACTCTAAGCCGCGAAAATCCGTGTAAATCCGCGCATGCGGCCTTGGCGCATCCGTTTATAAGCGCGAAGCGCTGCAATTTATCCGTGTATCCATTCCTCGTTACGTGTAGTATGTACAAGAAAACCTGAAGTAAAGAGATTGAACACTCCCTTCCTGGTGGGGGGAAAGTGGCTACTCCGAATGTTGTTTCGTCTACCCTACTCTGCCCTTCATCGACTATTTTTGGGAAGAACAAGAGAAACCCGCACCTTTGTACAAAATCGATACAATCCTATGGCTAAACGAAGAAAACTAACCGGCTTTTCACGCCTTATGCTGGCTCTGCTGGTGATCATACCTGGGGCCTTTGTGGGGGCTTCTTACTATAATGGGGAAGACCCCGTGGCGAAGTTTAAAGAGCTGGTAGGCTGGGAAGAGGCCCGATCAACGAGATCCAGCACGAGTAGGCAATCGGGTAATAGCGATAATTCTACCCGCGGAAGCCTGCCTGCCGACGACAGGCAGGCAGGTGCAAATTATGATAACACGGAACGCGATGAACTCATCACGCGCATTGCCGTGTTGGAAGAGCGACTGGCTCGGTGCCAGGCTCAGGACGTAGAGTGAGATTGAAATACGACACACAAAAATCATCTAACTGAATATGGAAACGCTTTTCTTACAAGTTACACAGCTGGGTCTGGGTAGTTTCTTGATCAACTTAGTCGTGGTGGCCGCACTGGCGATGCTGGCGGCCAACTACCTGAAGGGTATTTATATCAAGGACTTCGGTGCGGCATTTTTGCTGGCCCTGGTACTGGCGGTACTGAATGCTACTGCTGGCTGGGTCTTGCGCGGCCTGGCCTGGCCAGTGAACCTGATCACGTTCGGATTATTTTCAGGAATCATCAATTTGGCCATCTCGACCTTTCTGATCTGGATAGCCGACCGATTCCTGAAGGGATTCGAGGCTAAAAACCTCTTTTGGACCTTTGTCTTCGCCCTGGTGCTGGCTGTGGGTACCTTCTTTATCAACCTGATTATCTAGACCTTGCAGGAGCTCTCGGTACAAGTACACCAGTTTTTCTACAGCCTGCTCGCCATACCCAGAGCGTGGCGGTTTATGTGGCACTACAAGTTGTGGCGGGGGCTGCGCGATTACGGCTGGGTAGCCAAAGGGCTGATGATCGTTGGAATATTAGTCGGGCTATACGTGGTTGTGGATATTATCGACTGGCTGGATAGGGCCAGTTCGAATGTCGGCCAGATGAGCCTCTTATGGGGTGAGAATAGCCTGATGGGTCGCCTGGGCGATGACGTGATGCGTTTACTGACCGATGGCTCGATGAAGTGGGTCATACTGGTACTGATGGAGGTGGTGATCTACCATTTCATGCGCGAGAGCATCAAGGTGGTGCTGGGAAAAGATATACCCGATGCGAACACTTTTAAGCCTTTTTTCAACGCCCAAAAACGCATGATTGGCGTAGCTTTCACAGCCTGGATAATCGAGCTGCTGATCACCAAAGTCGCTTTCGGTGTGGCTTTCGGTATTTTACCTTTCCTCGATTTTTTACGGCAGCCACTCACGCTGATCGTACAAGCCTACCTGCTGGGCTTTGCCATCGTCGACAATTATAGCGAGCAGTTCGATATTTCCATCGAGCAGAGCTTGAGCTATGTGCGTCGCGGCTACATGGGCGTATGCTTGGGGCTGGGCATTCCACTTTTTTTGATCTTATACATCCCTGTCATCGGCACCTTCGTCGGCCCGCTCTTGATGTCGGTCACCGCAGCCATCGTCTTGCGCGAGCTGAGCGATCTGCACTTGGTCGGTTATATACCTTCGGAAAAGGAGATGAAAAAAATGGAAAAGAAGGAAGCGAAGCGGAGAAGGAAGGCGGAGAAGAAGGCGCGGAAAAATACCTCTCCCTCGGTCCCTCTCCGAAGGAGAGGGATGACGCAACATTTTTCAAAACCTTCGGTTTTGGGCTTCAAACTGTACCCTTTGAAAAAAGAATATCATTTAAAGCTTGAGCTACTTCCGGCACGACTCCCCTCTCCCCCGGAGAGGGGTTGGGGGAGAGGTAGTCTAACCCACACCCCATGAGCCGAAACACCCTCTTCCTCATCCTGCTCCTCATCTTGGAGTGGTACAGCATACAGGCCCTGCGCAGCTGGGTGCGGCCCTTCGGGACCGCCTGGCGGATCGGCATTTGGGCATTGTACGGCATCGGGAGCTTAATGGCCTATGGCTACTTACTCTACAATATCTTTAACGAAGGGCCCAAGCCCGACTGGTGGCGCATTTACGGCGCAGCGGTCTTTGTGATCTGGATATTGTCGAAGCTGCCGATTGCAGGCGTGATGATGCTCGACGATGTTCGGCGGGCCATCAGCTGGGGCGTGAATAAGGTGAGTGGAGAGGTGAAATTCGACCCCAGCCGCTCGCGATTTATGGCCAAAACGGCACTGGCATTGGGTGCTATACCCTTTAGTGTGCTGACCTACGGCATTGCCAGAAACGGCTTTCGATACAAGCTGCACGAGCAAGATGTGCCTATAGTGGGGTTACCTAGCGAACTAGAGGGACTAAAAATTTTGCAGATCAGCGACATCCATTCGGGTACCTGGACGGACGATGCGCCCGTGCAGCGTGCCGTGGACCTGATCAATGAGCAATCCGCAGACCTGGTCTGCTTTACCGGCGATTTGGTGAATAGCCTGGCCAGCGAAATGACGCCCTTTGTGGAGACCTTTAGCAAAATTCAAGCGAAGTATGGCGTCTACTCCGTTATGGGCAATCACGACTATGGCGACTACTACAACTTCAACAGCCCCGACGGCTACGACAACAATCGCCGCGAGTTTTTCGAGACCCACCGCGCCCTCGGCTGGGACCTACTGATGAACGAAAACCGCCTGATCGACATCAACGGCCGCAAGCTGGCCATGCTGGGCGTAGAAAACTGGTCGGCCATTAGGCGATTCCCCAAAAAGGGTGACCTGGCCGCGGCCCGCCTCGGCACCGAAGCTGCGGATGTACGCGTGCTCATGTCGCACGATCCCACCCACTGGGAGGCGCAAGTTTTAGATACCGATATCGATCTGACCTTATCGGGCCATACCCATGGTTTTCAGTTCGGGGTCGAGATACCCGGCTTCAAGTGGAGCCCCGCCAAGTTCATGTACAAGCAGTGGGCCGGGCTGTATAGCGAAGGTAATCAGCACTTGTATGTCAATCGCGGGCTGGGGTGTCTGGTGTATCCCGGGCGGGTGGGGATATTGCCGGAGGTGACGGTCTTAAAATTGGTTATGAAAAAATAAAATCTGCGATTTTATTTTTTCATAACCACCTCTTCCTTCTAAAATACCCCACCATCACCACAACCACCACCGCCACGATCCCCCAAAACACCGCATAGGCATACGGCCACGACAGCTCGGGCATGTGGGCGAAATTCATGCCGTAGATACCCGCCAAAAAGGTAATGGGGATAAAGATGGTCGACACGATCGTAAGCAGCTGCATGACGGCATTGGTCTTATTGCTCAGCTCCGAGAGGAGGAGGTCTTGCAAGCTATTGAGGTTATCGCGGTAGGTCTCGGCATAGTCGGACAACTGGAGCAGCTGGCCGTGGAGGTTGCGGAAATAGACCTCAGTGCGCTCTTCCAGTAGCGGGCTATCGAGTTGATTGATATAGTTGACCAGCTCGCGGAAGGGCTGAACGGATTTGCGCACCATCACAAGCTGCTGGCGCTGTGCGTGTATTTGGGTGCGAATGCGCAAATCGGCATCTTCGATGATGCGGTCTTCCAGCTCATCGATATGCTCTTCCATGGCGATGAGGGCCTCATAGTAGCGGTCGGAAATGAAGTCGAGTAGTACGAAGAGCAAGTAGTCCGTCCAATAGATTGAGTTCCTTGATCATAGGAGAAAAGTACGTGAAAAAAGAAAAAAACAATCAACAGATCGATCTGCATCAAAAATCCTTCGGATTTTTGATGCAGATCACATAACAATAGCCATGGCCCAATCCGCCTTTCTACAATCCCTCTACCATTCCCACCAGCAGGAGAACGACCTGCCCGCTCCCAAGCTCGTCGCCGACTGGCTAGACGGTCTCATGGAATTGCTTTTCCCAGCCTACAGAAACGTACACTTCGACAAACTGGAAGACTTCGAGCGGGCTTTCGCCGAAAATCAGCACCGGCTGCTCAGCATGCTCTCCAATATGCAATCACGCCTGCCGGCACCGGCTCATCAATTGCAACAGTCTTTTGAATTAGGACTTCCGCAGGTACACACCACCCTCGTAGCCGACGCCAATGCCATACTGGCCGGAGACCCCGCCGCCACTACGCTTATCGAAGTCTTGCGCACCTACCCCGGCTTCTACGCCATCGCAGTGTATCGGATAGCCCACGCCCTAGACCAGCTCGATGTCCCGCTCTTACCCCGCATGCTCACCGAGATCGCTCATGGGCGAACGGGTATAGACATTCACCCCAAGGCCGTGATCGGCAACCGATTCTGCATAGACCACGGTACGGGCATCGTCATCGGTGAGACGGTCGTCATAGGCGAAGATGTCAAGCTCTACCAGGGCGTCACCCTCGGTGCCCTCAGCGTCAGAAAAGAGTTGGCCCAAACCAAGCGTCACCCCACCATCGGCAACCGGGTCATCATATACGCCAGCGCCACCATACTCGGCGGCAATACCATCATCGGCGACGATGCCATCATCGGTGGCAACACCTGGATCGTAAAGAGCGTCCCCGCCGGAGAGCGGGTGTACTATAAAACAACTAAATAGGGAGGCTCGAAACTCGGTACGAGTTTCGAGCCTCATCATTCAGATCAACGCAGTCGCATCATAGAGCGGTTTCTGGTTTCACCGAGCGCTTGCAACTGGTAGAAGTAAACGCCTGCGGGCACGTCATTGCCTTCGATTTGCACCACGTGATAGCCAGCTGCGTAATTACCTGAAATCGTCCTGATCCTCTCGCCGACAGCGTTGCGAACCACTATGGTAGCTTCTCCCGCTTCAGGCATATAGAACCTGATGTTGGTCGACTGTACAAACGGATTCGGGAAGTTTTGCAACAACTCGAGTTCCTGACCTATGGCCACAGGTGATGTGCTATCATGGTACTGCAGGTGCAGATTCATGGTAGCATCTTCCGTATCGTAAGCCTCTACCGCAGTAGGCAAGTCTACCAGACTGAATACATCGGTAGTAGGCACGCTTCGGTTGACCATCAGCTCGATGTACATCAAGGTAGCTTCACCTTCCACGCGATTATTGGTCTGGTTCCAGCTCACCATCACTTCGTTGCGGTCTAGTCGGCTCGTGCCGATGTTACCGACTTCCAGAAGTGCCGGGTCTACAGATAGCAAGACAACATCATTGCTCAAGGCCATCGTGAATTGAAGGCCATTGAGGCCGGCTATCTCATCGATGATGATAGGCAAGCGATAAGTCTCACCGGCCTCGAGCCATCTGTCCTCCAGCTGTACTGGATAACTATCTGTTTCACTGCGCTCTTCACCTTGCAGCAAATCGAATTCAGTATTGGCAACAGCAGTGCCATTGAGATCGCCAACCTTGATGGCATCGAAATCGAAGCCATAATCGCAGGCACTGATCTCTTCGATCACAATAGACGCTGGCAAATCGGCCGCCAACACATCGCCTGGCATCTCGTGTAGATCCACACTGGCGTCGATGAACCTCCAACTCGTATTGTTGGGGAACTCATCGATGAATGCCAATATCACCTGTCTGAGCAGTAATTCGTCAGCTACGGTTATCAGTCCGTCGGCATTTATATCAGCTGCCAATAAGACATAAGGATCAGTGATGACTTCCATACCCAGCAGGTGACGCTTCAAAATCAATACGTCGAGCGTATTCAGGCCATTGGGTACATCGTCGTTCTTGTAAGGTTCGACCATGTAATCACCAGAGCTGAGTTCATTGAATCGGTAGCTGCCGGAAGTGCTGGTCAGGTCTTCGCGATCTTCAGTACCACTCAGAATGACTTCTGCATTTTCCAGCGTTACACCGCCCGTCGTGCTGATTTCTCCGCCTATGGTGATTCCCTCGTTCGGCAGGCAATTTTCGCACAGCTCATCTGGGTCTTGTACGAATACCTGCACGGTACACATACTCCAGTTTGGCCCGCCTATCGAACCGTCTGGCTGCACAGCGAAAGGATTGAATGCCTGATCCCACATGTAGACCTCCAGGTCTATGCTGTAGCGATCATCGCAAGTCAGGAAGAGCGAGGTTTGATCAATAGACGGCGTGTCGCCAATCCGGTTGACGGAGAAGGTCAGTGGTGCTGAGCAATCGTTGAGCTCACAGCTGGCCAGTACACCCGCATCGACTACAGCAACGGCTTCATCCAGATCACCGTCGCCATCTACATCTATAGGATCGCTGAGTGCTTCCAGATTTACAATCAGGCCGCTGTAGCAGGTCATCTCCGGTACGGCGCAGTCGTATACCGAAACAGGTACCGATGCACTCACCGAGTTGTCGCAACCGTCTATGTAGCGGATCATGTACGTATGATCGCCCACCGGCAGATCAACCGTGATGGTGAAATTCGGGAACTCACCCGTGAAGTGATCATCGCGGTTGAGGTTAAAGTCGGGTTCGCCATCGCTATCGAGGTCGATCAGAACGATAAACTCACCACCCGCTCCAGAACACTGGTCTTCGATCGTGACCTCGATGGAGGTCTCCGATAGGCAGGTTTCCTGGTCGAATACGCAGATGGAATCGGGCACGAGGATGCTCAGCGTAGGCTGAACCGTATCGAGCAGAACGATTCGCTGTGTATAGGTCCAGCTATCAGCTGCCAGACTATCGCGGAGGTAACCCTCAGGATTAGTCTCGCCATCGCAGTCGGTGCCGCGAATACCCGCAAGCGGGAATGCGTTGAGGCGATCTGGGTCGTAGTCGGTATAGGTCGAGTCGGGTTCGACATTGGCCCATACATCGTGCTCACCTTCGATACCATCACAGTCCTCGTCACGAGATATCTGCATGGGGTTGAAGATGCTATCCGAGCGGCAGTTATCTACCACCAGGTAAGTACGCGCTATGACCAGACAAGCTTCCTCTTCGCCTTCTTGTGGCTCGACGATCTCGTCGGTAAAGGTGACCGTCAGATCGGCACACTCGGCTCCGAGTATCGTCAGTCCGATATCGTCTACACAGTCGGTAATCGTATCGGCGGGGAAGCCGATCGAGTAGGTATCGTCGCCGATGATCGTGATCGTCTGCGTGAATATGAAGATGCTCACGTTTCCGATCTCATCGATAGCCTGGAACCTTCTTACGATCGTTCCAGCCAGCCCACAATCGCTACCCGTATAGATCGGATCGAGCTCGATGGCCTCGGCTGCGCAATTGTCTACGACCTGCGGAAGTCCAAATAAAGCAACCAAGTCTGCGGTATCTGTCGGATTGAATCCAAATGGCAGATCTTCACAAGCTATA
>JBCCPC010000104.1:0-5976 GCA_039025055.1 Bacteroidota bacterium
AAAATACTTCCGATTTTGCTTGGAAATTAACATAGCACCTCAAAGGATTACAAGCTCTCCGCCATCCCGATAGCTATCGGGACGAGCTTGCAAACGCTTCGAGGTCCTAATCTTGCTAGGAAAAGAACCTCGTAGCGTGCTTAAAGTCGTAGCTCTGCGAAGACTTTGAGCTCCTGCGAGCGTTCTACTGCCCCTAATCTCACGTTATCTTTGGACATTAAAAACCAAAATGATGCACATCAATAACTTCCAAAAATTTCGGCTTTTCTTCCCGAGTCTAATCGGCTTGCTCTTTGTCAGCTTGCTCCCCCTTTCTGCTCAGGATGCCGATCAATTTAGGTTGGCCGCCCGGCAGGCTCTCGAAGCTTTTGACGCGCCAGGGTTTGCGGTAGGTGTGATAAAAGACGGAGAGGTCATCCTATCAGAAGGGTTTGGCACCCGAACGATAAACAGAGAAGAGACGGTAGACGGCAACACCCTATTTGCTATTGCCTCCAATACCAAGGCGTTTATTGCTACGGCCATAGCCAAGCTGCACGAGGAAGGAAAACTGGACCTGGATGAACCCGTACAGACCTATTTGCCCTATTTTCAGCTGTACGATGAGTACGTCAGTCAGCATACGACTGTGCGCGATTTGCTTTGCCATCGGGTCGGCTTGGGCACCTTTAGTGGCGATGCCATTTGGTATAAATCCGAAAAAAGCGCGGAAGAGATCATTCGTCAAATCCGCCATTTGCCCCAGGCTTATGAGTGGCGTGGCGGCTATGGATATACCAATCTGATGTTTATTACAGCAGGCGAAGTCATCCGGTCCGTGACGGGCAAAAGCTGGGCCGAGTATGTTCGCGAAAACTTCCTCGATCCCTTGATGATGGAACGCACCCAAACCAGTGTTTTCCCATTAAGTGAAATGGACAATGTAGCCACGCCCCATATCAGTCATCGAGATAATTTACCGATCCCGATGGCTCCCTGGGAGGCGTCAGGCGCTGCTGGTGGCTTGATTTCGAGCACCAATGATATGTTGAAGTGGCTGGGCGCTCAATTGGACTTCCGCAGGTCGGAAGCTCAGGGTGTATTCCCGTCTGCCGCCCGCCGTACTTGCATGCGTCCACATACGCCTATCGGAGAAGACAATTTCTACAGCGCTGGATTGGGTTGGTTTTTATATCGGCATGGCGGCGAGTTTATCGTCACGCATGGCGGTGGTTATGATGGTATGTATTCCAATGTGATTATGATACCCGGTCGAAACATAGGTATAGTCGTCTTATCCAACAGCATGACCGGAGTGGCTTCTACCCTGGCGCGCTACATTCGGGATAGCTATCTCGGTCTCGACACCGAAGTCTGGCTAGAAACTGCCACCACGCGCGAAGCTAGCAACCGAGCAGCCTGGAAAGAAAAGGTGAGTGCACCCAGCGAAAATCGAGTCTTAGGTACGAGCCCCAGTCTTGAGTATGACGAGCTTGTAGGCGTCTACCAAGACCCACTTTATGGCAAGATTCAAATCACTACTGCCGAAGATGGCCGCTTGCAATTGTCTTTCCAAGACGCCCCCGCCCTGACCGCCCGATTAGATCACTGGCACTACGACACCTACTGGATTGACTGGCAAGAAGAACACGCCTGGTTCAAGGAAGGTACCCTCCGCTTTGTTATCGACAATAACCGCCAGGTGACAGGCATCCGTTTCCATGTGCCCAATGACGATATCTTTTTTGAGGAGATCGAGATGGAAAGGGTTGGGGAGGAGTGAATGCTCGATTTACTGGTGGACATTATGTATGCTAAATGTTCTGCTTATTCCTCAGGACAGTTGTATTCTCTTGCTCTATCAAAATAAACAATAAGCTTGACTCAAGTGTATTTTTAGCGTACATTTGTACTAGTGAGTAAAGCCTAGACAAGCGTGGCGGGTGAAACATCCTACCATAAACATGATGCTAAGCATGTCGCCCCTAGGGATCACTATTTAGCTAGAGCTAATAAAAAAGCTTCCTTCACGGAAGCTTTTTTTATTTGTACGGAATACATGACAACACTCATATATCAAGACGAGAGTGGCGACCTTGGCTGGGCTTTTGACAATCCAAACAGACACGGTGGATCTAGTCGGTATCTCACGATTGCATTTGTAACCGTACCTGACGCCAAGAAACAACAGCTTTGGAGATTGGTTAAAAGGGTATATGAGAAGTATAAGCTGAACCCTAAGGTCGAGAAGAAAGGTAGCAGCTACACAGACGAACATGCGATGTATATCGCAGGTAGAATGGTTGATTTAGTCAATAGACACGAGGATATAAAGATTTGTGCTATTACTATCAAAAAAGAGAATGTTGATGACCATATCCGAACGGAAGAAAACATCATTTACAACTATGCTCTTGTCCGTAAGATAGCACCTGTTATCAAGGACTTACCTCACGTAACCATTATACCTGATAAACGTACAATAAAAGTGCGATCAGGGAATAGCTGCGCGGAATACTTGCGTACTAAGCTTTGGTTTGAAATGCAGTCTAAAACTCAGGTTGATTACATTCCTACAGAAAGCACGGATAAACCACATCTTTGGTTTATTGATTGGGTAGCCAACTTCATCTGGCGACATTACGAAGATGGTAGAAGCGATGCTTATAATCGTTTGTCTGAAATCTTAGATGAAACACGCCTCTTCTTTTAAACGCTCCTATTCTTTCCTGTCTATAAAACTATCGAACTGTCAGATGTAGTTGTGACTCTTACTGTTTAGTCGTTCGCATTTTGGCTATCAGAAGGCAAACGGTGCTATTTTGTAGGTATTGGAAGTTCATGCATCCTCAAAAAGGATAGCTTATCCCAGTAGCCTCGTTGAAACTTGATTTTGCCTTCCTTAATCTGAAAGAAGCCGCATCCTCTTAAACCTAGCGGGTCTTTCCACTCTAATATTGCCCACATGCCATCTTCAAAAATATTTTCAATAATACAGGTCATGTCTGCCGTAGCAAATTCAGCCCTGAACATAGCTTCTATTGCATCTTTCCCAACCACTGGCTCATTAGTCACTTGGTGGTTGATAGCGTTCTGATGGTACAATCCTGCCAGTGCTTTCGCATCCCCTTGGTTGAAAAGCACGACAAACTTTTCAATCATCTCTCTATTAGTCATTGCATAGGTTTTTTAGCCATACACATATCAGAATGGCTATTATTTCACGACATTTAACAAAGTTAATGTGAGGAATAGTTTCGCCTTCTCTTCTACCGACCAGCCTCCCCCTAACAAACGGCCCACTTCAACCCTTCTCAGAAGCCCACCGTTTGAAGAGTTCAGCATCGTGTAATCATGTCCAACGTACTATTGATTTTTGCCCATCCGGCTTTGGAGAGCTCTCGGATCAACAAGGTTCTCGTGGAAGGGATCGACCAAATTCCAGGTCTTCACTTTCACGATCTGTATCAGCACTATCCAGATTTTTATATAGATGTTCAGCACGAGCAAGAGCTATTGCTTCAGCATGATACGGTTATCTGGCAGCACCCGCTTTATTGGTACTCCACCCCGCCGCTGCTCAAACAGTGGATCGATCTGACACTTGAGCACGGTTGGGCCTACGGTTCTAAAGGCGTCTTCTTGAAGGGCAAGAAACTGCTGAGCGTCATAACAGCAGGTGGGGGCCGAAAAGCCTATGAATCAGGCGGGTCCAATCGATACTCCATCAACGAATTTTTGCGCCCTCTAGAGCAAACGGCCAAGCTGTGTGGTATGACGTATCTGCCACCTTATGTTATTCACAACACGCACAGCATAGACGAACAAGGGGGGTGGAAGCTCAGGGAAGCGTATCACCATTTTTTGAAGAGCCTCGCGGCAGGCGAGATACGCCCTGAAGAGCTGAATAACCTTGACTACAGCAACGATCTGACGCTTTCTCATTCCTTTAAAAATCAATAATGGCAGACAGTTTACTATTCGATGCTATGATCTACCTCATGGCCGCTGTGGTTGTGGTGCCTTTGGCACAGAAACTCGGACTGGGTTCTGTGCTGGGGTATTTGATTGCCGGTATCATCATCGGACCATTTTTGTTAGGCTTTATTGGCGAGGAGGGTGACGAGCTCTTGCATTTCGCAGAATTCGGGGTGGTCATGATGCTTTTTCTGGTTGGACTGGAGCTCGAACCGAGATTGCTCTGGCGATTGCGAACGCCTATCTTGGGTATGGGCGGTGCCCAGGTTGTTGCCTCAACGGTTGTCATTGGAGGCATTGCCTTCTTCGTGGGCTTACATTGGAATGAAGCCCTGGCCGTGGGCATGACTTTTGCCCTTTCTTCGACAGCTATTGTTCTTCAGACCCTGAACGAAAAAGGGCTCATGAAAACCAGGGGTGGACAAAGCTCATTTGCTGTATTACTTTTTCAGGATATAGCGGTCATACCCATACTTGCCCTATTACCCTTATTGGCATTAAATCACGTAGTGGGAGGTGCTGAAGGAGGAGACCACGGCCACAGCGGAGGTGCTATGGAAAATTTGCCCGCATATCTTCAGACCATACTCACGATTGCAGCAGTTGCCTTTGTCGTTTTAGCTGGGCGCTATCTCGTGCCTAGGCTTATGAGAATCGTAGCTGCTACCCGTCAACGCGAATTACTTACTGGCGCAGCCCTGCTCCTGGTCATTGCCGTAGCTGTCTTGATGACCCTGGTCGGCCTTAGCCCAGCACTGGGCGCTTTTGTAGGTGGTGTTGTTCTGGCCAATAGCCATTACAAGCACGAGTTAGAAAGCGATCTGGAGCCCTTTAAAGGACTATTGCTCGGCTTGTTTTTTATGGCTGTAGGCGCATCTATTGACTTCAATTTGGTCATGGAAAACCCGCTTTTGGTGATGAGCCTGGTCCTGGGATTACTAGTGATAAAGGCCAGTATTCTCTTCATTATCGGCAAATCGTTTAAGTTGGGTCTCGACCAGAATTTTCTCTTTTCCCTGGGACTGGCTCAGACGGGAGAGTTTGCCTTCGTATTGCTGTCCTTCATCAAGCAAGAGGGTATTTTACCCAATGATTCGGTTGCACTCTTATTGGTCGTGGTAGCCATAAGCATGGCCGCGACACCACTCCTGATGCTGTTCAATGAGAAGGTGTTACAGCCTAAATTCGGAACCCTTGAAAAAGTAAAGGAAGCTCGCCCAGCAGATGCCATCGAAGACCAACGTAGTATTATCGTTGCGGGCTTTGGTCGCTTTGGAGCGGTCGTCGGCCGCTTTTTAGGAGCCAATGGTGTGCAGGCAACCATACTCGATAATGATTCTGACCGGGTAGAAGTCCTGCGAAAAATGGGATTTGAAGTCTACTATGGCGATGCGACTCGTTTTGATTTGCTAGAATCTGCTGGAGCTGCTGAGGCCAAGGCCATCATAATTGGCCTGCCCACACCAGAAGAGAACCTCACTTTGGTAGAAGTTGTAAAGAAGCATTTCCCCCATCTACATATCGTTGTCAGAGCTTTTGACTACATGGATACGTACGAGCTCATGGACGCTGGCGTGCTGCACATATTCAGAGATACCATTCGCAATGGCGTAGCCGCCGCAGGTGAAGCTTTGAAATTGATGGGCTTCCGCTCTTACCAAATCGAGCATTACGCCCACCGCTTTTTAGAGCACGACACCAAAGCATTGCGATCTCTGGCCGCTGTACGAACAAATGAAAGCGAGTATCACAATATGATCAGAACAGCCGTCTCTGATCTCGAACAGCAGATGAAAAGCGATCTTGGGCCTTACAAGACACCTCAGGGAGCAGGTTGGGATTCGGAGTCGTTGGTGGAAGAGTTTGGGTAGGAGCTTTAAACAACGGACGCTTGTACGTTTGTGACAGGATCATCATTTGCTTTTAGCTACAGTAAAAATGATGATCTTACTTCTAGCTTAGTGCAGTTCATCGGACGCTAAGGCGGTCATTCAATGACCAGTCACTCTTTGAGGTTGA
>JBCCPC010000105.1:0-5016 GCA_039025055.1 Bacteroidota bacterium
ACCCAAGCCTTGTCATTTTCTGGTCTAACTTCGTTGGCAAAATCCTCATTTAGCTACGGCTAAACTCCGGTTTTGCCGCCTTGCCAGACCAGAAAATGACGGCGACTTAATGTAACGATACTTCCCGTTTACTCCACTAGTGATTTCTACTTGCTGCCTGCAGAAGAAAATGAAAATCTATTTTTAGAGATTACAGACTTGGATTGGACAAGTGCTGAGTTTGTTGAAGCGAAAGGGGTTTATGTGACTTTTGAGGTGCCTTTGGCCAATGGGTATAGCAGTTATTACGATGAAGTGTACACCATTACCGACTTAAAAGGCCGCATGCTATTCCCATTTCAATAGCCACTTACCTAATCTCTACCCCCTCCGCCGCATTGACAAACAGCACATTACCTACCCCTTCGTAGCCGGCGAACATCTCTTTGCCCAGCTTTTTGATGGCCTTATCCTGGAAGCCGACGATAACGAGGTCGGCATCGCCGGAGCGGGCATTGATGACGGAGCGGGTATCGGCATCGTCTTGCCGGCAAATGACTTCGATATTTTGCCGGCTGATGGGCAGCTGGCCGGTATCGACGACTTGGTAGAGTTGCTCTCGGCCTTCGTTGAGGCGCGACTCTTCAAAGACGGCATAGAGTTTGATCTCGGCCTTGGCCCAATCGGGGTGCCCTAAAAGGATGTAGCCGAGCAAGATCATCAGGTTGCCGTTTTTGTAGTCGCCGCGCTCCAGCCAGATATGAATTTGCTTGAGGTGGCCGAAGCCCCGCTCGCTTACGCCTAGTATGCCCAAGTTGAAATCGACAGCATTGATGAGGCTGAAGTTGTCGATGATGTCGTCTAGCCCCTCTTGGTCTTGCTTGGAAAATTCGAGGAATAGTAGATTATTCTCTGCACCGGCTATGCCCGGAAACTGCACGATCTGCGCAATGCTGGAGGTATATGAAGGCGAAACAGTCGTGTCCACATAGATGCGGCTGTTGGTTGACTCGGCCATGCGAATGATGCGCTCTTTGATTTCAGCTCGATCCTCATGGCTCTGATGGCTGAGGTAACCCTGAATGTAGTGGATGTAGGTGCCGAAACCGTAGCGATGGGAGATCCAGCGCAGCAGGTTGAAAACCCCCAGTCGATTGAAGGTCTGGTTACTGGCCGCGATGGCCGATGGCCGCCAGCTCGACTTTTCTTCTTTATCGGCTTTTTGCAGGAAGATCTGTAGCCTGCGGCTGAATTGAAAGATCACGCCCTGAAAAATGAGGGCAAGGCTCTGCTTGTCAGGATTAGACCAGCTGATATAGAAATACAGGAGCCCGATCAGTAGCAGGGCCACGGCCGCATAGCCGCTGTTCATAAAAAACATAAGCCCGAAGCAAGCCACAGCTCCAAACAAAGAGACGTACCACTTGGATCTAAACCTGGGCCGGTAGCTGGGGTCGCTGGCGAAGTGATTCAGAAAGCTGATTAGGCATAACGAACCATAGGTTACCATGAAAAACATGGAGATGATCTCGGCTACGCTATCGAGCGCACCGGCCATGATGAAAATGGCAGCAATGCCAATGGTGACCAGACTGGCGTTATAGGGCTCTTGCCGCTCGCCCCGACCGCGGGAAAGCCAGCTATTGATGCGCGGGGTCGGGAAGATCTTGTCGACAGCTATGGCCTGAAGCGTTCGCGGTGCCACCAGTATGGAGCCCAGGGCCGAAGAGATGGTCGCCGCCGCCAGCCCTAGCGGGATGATCCACCAGCCCTGCCAGGCTATATCGGCCATGACGAGTCGGCTCGTGTCGGCCAGTTCGGCGGGTGGTGCGGAGGCCGACAGCTTAAAGGCCATCAGGAGGTAGACGACCATACCGCCTATGGTAGCCGCCAATGTACCGAGGGGTATTGACTTACCAGGATCGCGTAGATCACCAGAGAGGCCTACACCCGCCGTCATGCCCGTAAAGGCTGGGAAGATGATAGCGAAGACGGTGAAAAAGCCTAGCTCAGGCGGTAAGGGTGGGGCAGTGGGTGCTTCGGGTAGGTCGGGTTGTGGGCCGATAGAGGGTAGCTCCCCGTCTAGCTCCCCCCTCCCGTCCCCCCGAGGGGGGGAGACCGCAGGTCCTTCCCCCTGCGGGGTAGAAACCATTTGTCCTCCCCTCGTTGAGGAACTACCAACCTGTCCTTCCCCCGTTGAGGAACTACCGACCTGTCCTCCCCCCGTCGGGGGGATAAGAGGGGGGATATCCCCCCCTTCGGTAATGAGCTCAACCTCCCGGCTTTCCCCCGAAAAGGTAAACTCAGATAAGCCTGCATTTTCGACAACTACGACGGGCTCTCCATGCACGGTATTCATCCAGTCTATACCGTCGTTAGCACGGTCGTACTCGGTCTGTCCGAGGAAGAATGCCACCAGCGCAAGTCCTAAAGTAGCTACCACCAAATAGAGTACCTTAACGCCTAAATCTGCACCTTTCGTAAGGATTACGGCTGTGAGTAGCAGCAGTGCCGGTATACCGATGGTTTGCGGCATACTCAGCAGCGTCTCCGCCCATCCTGGCCACTGGTAGCTGGCTAATAACCAATCGGTCAGGGGCGTAAAGGCTTCGGTAAATGCCATAATGTAAAAGGCTACAGAAATGGCCTGAGATAGGTACAAGGCGATACCGATGGTACTACCAATGACTAAGCCGAAGCTGCGCGAGATGATGTAGTACTCACCGCCCCCTTCCACCTTTTGGTTGGTAGCGATCTCGGCGATGGCCATGGCCGTCGGAATCGTCACCGCATGCCCGATGAGTATGATAGCCATGGTACCCACCAGCCCCACCATGCCCACCGCAAAGCCGAAACGCAAAAACATGATGGCCCCCAAAATGGTGGAGATGGCCGTAAAAAATACCGGCGCTGTACCGAATTTAGCTTTGGTGGTAGACATGGACTGCAAAGCAACGAAATAAGCGGGAACCTAGAAGTAGGTATTCACCGCAAAATCGAATTGATCGATGAATAAGATTGGTTCAGTATCTGAAACCAGATAATTTTATCGGACATAAATATTTAGCTTATGAGACAAAATTTCAATTATTTGTCCAATAAGTCCAAGGTGTTTGTCCGATAAGCTGTTTTACTTTATCGATTATACTCCAGCAACGGCGGCACCATCACCGTTTCCATCAGTCTAGCGGTATCGCCGCCAAACGTCTTGGTGATCGGATGGCCACCTCGTCTTAATCCGTTAAATACCCCAGCATCTACCATCTCCCACAACACATACTTAGCTTGACCTTGGAGATTGATCAACCCAAAATGATTCTCTGATCCCAAATCGCTGGTCGGATCCTTCCACTGCTCGTCGAAGGCTTCGAAGTAGAAGCAGGAGATGCCCGCGTTGTCGGTCCAGTTTCTGGTTAGGTCGTGGTAGAGCTTGGATTTGTACTCGTCGGCAGCTCTGGAGCCATCGTCTCCGTAGAGGTGGCTGTCTTTGGTGGCCCAGCCAGTCTCACCTATATGAACGGGCTTTTCGATGCCGAGTGAAGACATGTAATCTACCACAGATTGGTACTGACTTTGAGCATAGTCTCGGGCGCGGAGCATGGCAGCATCTATGCGTTCTATATTGGTCAGGCCAGCCATATCCTCTTCGGTAATTAGCCAGTAATCGGGGGTGTAGTGAGAATCGTGGAAAGGGTAAGTGTGGAGAGAGAGATAATCTACCGCTTCGATCAGCTCGGCGAGATCGTCTCTGTGATAGCTATCGTCTCCTCCTCCCCAAGACGCAAAGTTGTCAGAACTGGTGATCCAGACGCCTTCGGGGAGGGTGCCCATCCTGCGCAAGTCTGTCAAATGATTTACCCATTTCAAGATCACATCCGGATAGACGAAGTAGCTGGTGGCCCAATGTACCATAGCCTCATTGCCCACCGCTATGACCTTTACAATATCGGGGTACTGATTGGTCAGTCGTACGGCCGCATCGATCTCGGCGGTGTTATTTTCTAGACTTTCGGCCTCGTGATTGGGCGAATCGGTCCAGGCATTTTCGCAGTCGATCCAGGCACCGAGCATGACGTACATCTCGAAGTCGGAATCGGCCGCCTTCATCTGTTTGATGGCTTCCAGCAAATTGGCGGCATGGGCAAACTGTTGGGTGTTGTAGGTGCGCAGGAGCTTGATGCCCATTGCTTGAAGGATAGCCAAATCCTCCTTTAAGTCTTCGACAGTAGGCACAGCTTCACGCGTCGGCTGTCGGTAGCCACCAAAAGAAATGGCGCGATATACTGGATCGCCGAGGATGTCGGCAGCAGCGATGGGCTTGGGCATGTCTTCTTCGGGTGTGGACTGACTACAGCTGTAACAAAAGAGCGCTAAAAGTACGAACCAAAATAGTGTGCGCATGATCGATTTTTCGAGCAAGTTACACGCTCTGCATCATAAATCCATGATCTCATCTACATACCAACTGTAGATTTTTCCTTCATTCTCTGTTCGATAAAAAAGGCTGAACCGTCCCATGATTTCTCTTTTAAAGCTTGAGGTTTTCAATACAACATCGAAGAATAAGCTGTTCGACCGTACTCCACGGTAGTAAATGCTTCTGATTACTGCATCATTATAATAGCTGTTGCTTTCAGGTTCTTGACCACAAGACAATATAAATAGGCAAAGCCAAAGCATGAGTACACTTTTCATGGGCGTATTTTCAATTTGTACTTCCGCAGGTGGTACAACCAAAATTTTATCGAGAGGTCATAAATCGAAATCTAAAAAATAGGTATGTTGATTTTCTTCATTGTACCAAAGGTACTTAAAATAGGTGCCTGGTTCGTTTTGATAAAAATATCTTGGCAAAGTATCTATCTCTAGTGGTCTAGCCACTAAGTTTCATTACAATTGATTTGGTTTTCTTGACGAGTGTGTCAATATCTGCTTTTGTGACTTTACTCCAGTTGATCGTTTTTGCCCATTTTTCATTGTAATACTCAACGTACTCAATTACTTTATCAGCAAGCATTTGCGTACTCTGTGAACTGA
>JBCCPC010000106.1:0-4966 GCA_039025055.1 Bacteroidota bacterium
CAATGAGTATGAGGCTGCTGGCTATATGATCGGATCAGGCCCAATTGAGGCGGCTCATAGAACGGTTGTTCAAAAACGAATGAAGCTATCAGGACAAAGATGGTCGGATGATGGAGCAACGCCAATTTTGAACCTACGCTGCGCACGAAAAAGTGGCCGATGGCAAATGGTTAGAAACATTATCAAAAAAGCGGCCTAGCCGCGAAAGCGTGAAATGCACCCTCAAGAATACAACTTTAGTTAATCAAAACTATCATTATCCGCCTAACACTTCTCGCCATTCACCCCCTTCCGCAACCCGCTTCACCACTGCATTCCGATCTTTCAAAAACTTGGTTAGATACCTTTTTAGGAACAGCCAATCGGCCAGCTTGCCTAGCGGACCGAGGGGCGATTCGTAAACGAGTGTATCCGTCATTGTGGCGTACTGCTCGTCACTTTCAAAGTGATGCTCATGGCGCAAGCTTTTGAAAATGCCCTTCTGCATCTCATCTACGAATAAATAGGGCGGATCGAATTCCGTGATCTTGGAGGTCAGCTTCTGGTATACGCCAAAATGCTTCGCCCGCCAGGTGACGGTTTCCCCGCCACCAATCAGGCCGGAGGTGACGCCAGCTATAGCCTCCTCATTCGTGTGGGAGGTAGATATCTTGTGCAGGTCTATACTTCGCGCGAGGTCGAATACGCAAGAGATGGGGGCTTGGATGTGAGTTTGTACTTGGATAGCTGGCATTACAATCTTTGATGTGAAATATTGAATGAAGATATCGTTTAGTCAAATGAAAAATAAATATATTTGGTGAATTTTCGTTTCAGGATGAATACAGATACAGGATTTATTACTTCAATTCCAATGAGAGCAATACTCATGGTTTGTCTAGCAGCAATGATCAGTAGAGCGCAAGGTCAAGTATATGATTACCAAGAGCTTCTAGACAGCGCAAAAGCTCTATTTAAGAATGAGATTATCAGTGATCAAGCACCTGCCCAGAAACCCGATTATCAACGAATAGCCAATATTTTAGAGCTAGTTGTTGATATCAACCCAAATAGCTCTGAAGCCAGATACTTCCTCGCTTACACGTATAGTAGGATGAGCTTAGGAGATGCTAACGGCATTCCCAAAATGGATTTATCTACTTTGTATAAGACGAGTATGCATTTGGAAAAAGTAATCGAGTTAAGTCCAAAATATGCAGGTGAAATAGTAATATTAGACCCTTACTCAAAGCTGACCGCAGAATGGGGATCTATGGCTATGTCTTATTTGTATAACAATAAGATAGATTCTGCAAAATGGGCATTAATGGAGGGAAGAAAAAGAGGAGGTTTTGGCGACTATCATCTTGAAGTTGCAAAGAACACACTAAACGCTTGTCATGAAAATGCAATTCTTATTTCCTCAGGCGACAACTTTAGTTTTCCATTGCTATACGTACAATACCTCGAAGATTATAGAAAAGATATCTCTGTAGTCGATATCAGCTTGCTGAATTCTTCGTGGTATCCAAGTTATTTGTCTAACAACAAGATAGTCTCATTCGACCTCCCCAATGAAGTCCTAGACACCATTAGCTATAAAAAATGGAGCGATACATTAATTACTATCAATGACTTCTCATGGACAGTAAATCCGACCTATTATAATCAGTATCTTCTTAGAGGAGACCTCATTTTTTTAAGCCTGCTGAAGAAAAATGAATTTGCCAGAGACTTATACTTTACCGTTGGATTTTATGAAGACCAGAGACTATCACTAAAAGAACACATAAGACCATTAGTTTTAGTAGACGAATTAAATGTAAATGGACATCCGCTTCTCAATGATAAAGAATACAAGGATAATATATTCAGAGCTTTAAGTAATACAAAGCATATCAATTCCAATAGCCAGGATAATTTATACTTATTAGATATATTCAGGCGTGATATTCTGATCAAGATCAATCACTACATATCAGACGGAGAAAAATCTAAAGCTTACGAGCTGGCTGAAATTCTCAACATGTACGGACGAGAAGACAAATATCCATATCAAAGCGAAAGTCTGGAAACGTTTGCAAGATATCTGAGAAGTACCGGTGGCGTAGGCTTTTAAAATGCTTATCTATTACCCATCATTCAATCGTTTCAAAAGTTGTGTTTCTTTTCACATAGTTCATACGAATAAACATTTCCTTCCCAAAGGTAATCTGCGATGCTTTAGAGTCCTTTCGGTACAGCTAAAGCCTGTGCATCCTACACGGGCATATCTCCTCATCCTCATCAAAGTGGTAGCTCAGTGCGCAGAAAGTCTAAAACCAATAAGGCAGCTAGTAGACAACTCAAAACAGCCTTTCATCAAGGATTGGTGTTCACCGTGCATAAGTCGCATCTTCCTTACCATGCGCTGTATACTCGCATGAGGGAAAAGGGGCACTCGTACAATCAGGCCATGAATGCAGCTCGTAACAAGATGATCCGCATTTTATACGCTTGCATCACAAATGATGTTATGTATGACAAAAAACATCATGAGATGCTTGCATAGTTAATAGTAAACGGATAACTAAAGCAAAAATCCGTGTGTATCCCGCGTAAATCCGCGTCCAATTTTTTCCGCTCGCGGAGCGAACCACTACCATACCCACTCAAAGCGTGGTGACCCCGTACTTACTTAATCGCCATTGATTTCTCGATCAGCCCGATCATCTCCGTTCGATACCCTTGCCAGTCTCTGCCTACCGCAGCGCGAGCTATTTGCAGGCAGTGCGACCAATCGGCGGTGCCTTTGTGGGGGCTATCTCGGAGTAACATGCCAAACTCGGCAACCGCAGCGGCCCAGCGGGTGTCGTGACTGGTTTGACCCCAAGATTGGGCTTGGGCATTGATATCCCAGGTCAGTAAGCGAGAGCGATTACTGTCGGGCATTTTGTATCGGATACGTAGCTCTGCCAAATTTTGACGACGCTTGGGCGCTGCGCCGGGAACGATCTCATAGAGCACGGTTACCACATGACCTGCACCGACCTCGCCAGCATCTTTGGTATCGTCTTCGAAGTCTTGGTTAGCGAGGAGGCGATTTTCGTAGCCGACCAAGCGGTACCCCTTGACGAGTTTGGGGTCGAACTCGAGCTGGAATTTAACGTCTTTGGCGATGGTGTGAAGGGTGCCGCCCAGCTCATCGATCAAGACTTTTTTGGCTTCGCGGGGACTGTCGATATAGGCGTGGTTGCCATTGCCCCGGTCGGCCAGCTCTTGCATGGTGCCTTCTTGGTAGTTACCCTGTCCGTAGCCGAGAATAGTGAGGAAAATACCCATGTCGCGTTTCTGCTCAATCATTTTGACGAGTTCCTGCTGTGAGCTGAGGCCGACGTTGAAGTCGCCATCGGTAGCGAGGATAACTCGATTGTTGCCCGACTGGATGAAGTTCTCGGTGGCTAGTTTGTAGGCGAGCTCAATACCGGCGGCACCGGCGGTTCCGCCTCCTGGGTGTAGTTCATCGAGCGCGTCTATGATGGTTTGGGTACTATCTCCATTCGCGCCTGCAAGGACGACTTTCGTAGCACCTGCGTAGGTGACGATGGAGACACGGTCATTAGATCCGAGGTGTTGACTGAGCAGCTTTAGACTCTGCACGACCAAGGGTAGCTTATCGATACTTCCCATACTGCCCGATACATCGACTAGAAATACATAATTGGAGGCCAGCTTTCTACCTGGTTGAAGACCTTGGGCCCGCAAGCCTATGCGCAGCAGCTGATGACTGCTATCCCATGGGCATGAGGTCAGTTCAGACCTGGCTGTCAATGGATGGTCGGTATTGGTAGGTGGCGGGGTGTCGGAATAATGGAAGTAATTGACAATCTCCTCTACGCGGACGGCATCGGCAGGTGGAATTTGCCCCTGATTGATAAACCGCCGCACATTGGCATAGCTGGCTCGGTCTACATCGGCACTGAAGGTGGAGGTGGATTCTGTAGCTGATGAAGTGAAAGCATTTTCCTTGATTTCGTTGTATTGCTCATTTCGGCCGGGGTCGCCGCTTATTCTGACGCCATCTATTATGTAATAAGAGGCATTGCTTCTGCTACCTCTTATATTGAGTCCTCGCCCGTTATCTCCGCTGGCTACACCTGCGCCCGTCCCTTTTAGCGCATTGACGTTTCGAGTGGGGAGCTGGCGTATTTCGCTGCTCGTGACTATATCGCCTCGGGTAGATTCGTCTTGCTTTATCAGCGGCTCTTGATAGGCTACAATCAAAAGGTCTTCCAGCATGACACCTGCTTCGAGTTCTATAGTTAGGAAACTATCTACGGAAGTCCTATCCAAAATAATCCGTTTGCCTGAGTAGCCGGTGTACTTGATTTCCAATGTATAGTTTTCGCGTTCTTCGACCGTAGCGCAGAGCTTGAACCGACCATATAAATCAGCAACAGTGCCTTGGTTAGATTCGAGCTGAAGGATGCTGGCTCCGATCAGTGGCTCGCCTGAAATAGCATCCAAGACCTGCCCCTCAAAGCAGATTTGAGCCGACAGGCAGCACCCGGCAAAAAAGAGTAAAAGTGAAGTGTAAGTGTATCGCATAATTCCTGTTTTTGGGGAGTTGATGCGCGGGCACTTCACATTGCACAAAGGCTTTTGCTATAGCTGTGAAATTGTCGGCTCTATGACGGGAATAGATGCACAAATAAGCGTAATCCCATCATTGCCTGGACTGAAGTATAGAATCGATTTCTAACTGGACAGGCAAAAGATAATTAGAAAAATAGCTGCTTTTCCTGCCACTTGACATGATAAGCCTTCTGGTAGGTAAGAACTCTTTGGTATTGATATCAACTCGATCTATAGTTAAGCAAAGCAAGATTTGTGAAAATCGGGAAGCAGTATTTTTGAGGTAACCACACCTTAACAAATATGCTCCCCTTCGACCCCAGCAAAGCTGACATCGCAACGGTAAAGATCGAAAGAAAAACGCATCCTAGCC
>JBCCPC010000107.1:0-4816 GCA_039025055.1 Bacteroidota bacterium
ATTTTTTTTTTTTGTTCTAAATTTCTATTTTTTTTTTCCCAAAACACAAAAAGAATATCGTCGTTAAATCAATGTCAAATCAAGATATCGATCTATGTACATCAAAATCTTAACTCTTCTAGCCTCAATCCTTCTTCCGCTTTCTGCCTCTGCCCAATCTGAAATACTCGGCAAGTGGCTGACAGACGAGAAGGATGCTCATATAGAGATTACCAAATCGGGTGATGAGTACATCGGCAAGATCGTTTGGCTAGAGGAGCCTAAGAACGAAGATGGAAGTCCCAAAACCGATCTGAATAACCCAGACGAAGATCTTCAAAGCAGGCCCATCCTCAACATGACTATGCTGTCGGGCTTTAATTATTCGAGGGGTCAATATCGAGGAGGTAACATTTACGATGCTCGCTCAGGCAATACCTATAAAAGTAAGATGTGGCTAGAAGACGATGATAATACGCTCATGATGCGCGGCTACTGGGGCATGTTTTACAAGACAGTGGCGCTGACCAGAGTTGTGGAATAGCAACTACGCCAAAAAGCCTATAGATTTTCTTGGTGTAGTTACTATCTATCTTAAGATAGTGACGGTTCCGCTCATTATCTCTTCTCGGCCATCGTCCAGGAGTAGTTGTAGTTGATACACGACTACTTGAGGTGTCAGTAGTCGGCCGTCCGGGCCTCGGCCATTCCAGCCAATGGTATTATCTGTGGGGTTAGCATCTTTAGCTTCATGGAGTAGGTTTCCCCAACGGTCGAAGACGCGAAAGCTCAGGATTCGATTTATCCCATCGCTGGTAAATGGGCGAAGTCTGTCGTTGACGCCATCATCATTAGGGCTGAAAGCTGTAGGTATATAGACGGGTACGTTTCGGTCTACCAAGACTTCTATGCTCGCTTCTACGCTACAGTTTTCACTTGCCGAAGCGGTCAATCTGTAGGTGGTATTTCTGACTGGTTTTAGCCAGGGTTGTGCACAGATCGATAGGTCTAAGCCGTCATTGCAAAAGACACCGGTAGACGGAGACCACGAAAAGTCGAGTTCTTCCAAAGGTCTATTACTGGTTGGATTAATGCGGATGGAGTCGCCCAGGTCTAAGGTGACTACCCGCGGAAGTCCTAATTGCAAAGGAAGGGGTTCTTCGATCTCTACATCGAATATGGTTACGCAGCCAGCGATATCTATCCAGATGGGAATGCGTCCAGCTTCTAACCCGCTCAGGGTATCTGTCTCGGAGAAGTTGATGCCGTCAGCGCTGATTCCTCTTACGGAGCCGCTGCTATTTTCTATGACAACGCCTCCGTCTGCTTCGCCAGCACAGCTGATCGGGATGGTAGTGAGTTCGATTTCATTGCTGCCCAATTCGGTTATCTCGACTTCTGAAGAGCTGGAGCAGCCATTGGCATCGGTAATGGTATATGTGTAGGTGCCGACTGCTAGGGTAGGGCTACCGCCAGATGCGTCAGGAGTTGACCATTCGTAGGTGTATGGTGGTGAGCCACCGCTCGGCGTGATGGTTACTAGTGCGCTTAGACCCGAGCAGTTGTAATCGATTTGGAAGTCGCTGGTGGGTAGATCGAGCAGGGTGACATTGGCTGTATGAATGCTATCGCATCCGGCCAGCGACAATGTCGTATCTGAGTACGTGCCTGCCTCGAATATATAGTTGCCGAAAAGGAATAGGCTGTCTCCTTGGCAGAGTTGTATGTTTTCTTCTGATTGGTCTTGGCATTCTTCTGGGCATTCTTCCTGGCAGAATGAGGTGCGCAAGAGGTTAGCATCTTCGCTCACTAATTCAATAAAAGATTCATTTAACGGTACAGGAAATGGATCGTACTCGGTGCTGATCCACGATTGGGTAGTAGGACTAATCTGTATGTCGATGTCTTGATTGCCGATGCACTGATCGTAAATTTTACCGAATTCTCCTAGGCGCGCAAGACCGACACCTCTGCCGCGCAACTCAGTGAATACGCTTAGGAAAGTAAAGTTGATCATGAGGTTTTGGCCTACGGGTATGAGTGCGTTCGTACTCGAACCAGAAAGGGTATAGAGGTCTTCATCTCCTGTTATACTGGTCGACCAATTGAGCTGTCCATTTGTGCCGACACCGGCCAGTATGATTCGCTGATCCGGTAAGCGGCTGTGGCCGAGTAGCAAGATTTCGTTGTTGCGAACGGCTAGGTGGGTCATGCGATGGGAAACGAAATCTGGCAGGGTGATTTCTCTTGTCCAGGCTGCTTCTCCACCTGGTTCGAATCGGGTCAAAAAGCTTTGATTGGCATTCCCGCTAGCTCCATTTCTATCGTTTCCTGTGGTTAGCATGTACATCGACCCTTGGTGTACGATCAGGTCTTGGAAAATCATGATTGCCAATTGACTCGTATCGACATGGCCGACCTGTATCTGCTGAATATCGAGCGTTTGCGGGTCTACAAGAGCTATGGCACTTCTTCTGCTGGTTATATTATTTGTAGCTCTAGTTATGCCGCCGGCGTATAACTGTCCATCGAGCCAAGCTAGTTTTTGGAGCTGTAGCCTACTACCACTAGATACGAATAGGTATTCATCATTATTGACCGATCCGGTTGCAGGATCGATTTTGAGTATGTTAGATGCAGAAGAAAGCGGATCTATGATAAAGAGTGCATTCTGTTCTGGTACATACAGAATGTCAGAGGCATTTCTGAGTGTATTAAAATTTTGTGACCATACGAATACATCATTTTCTGGATCATATCTCGATATCACTAAGCCGCTAGTGGATACATCATTATTCTGACTGAGTACTAAGAATAGATCGCCTTCTGGACCATTGATAATACTGTGGATAGTGCTCGGATTGGTACTTCCGAATTCTGAAGCTGATAGCGCGCGCTGCCAGGCTAAATTTCCGCTGGCTGTGTATGCAAATAGGTGTGCCTGGTCTCCGATATTTCCGTAGGCTATAAAATCGCCATTTTCGATCTGCATGATACCGTCAGGTCTGAACATCTCTTGCTGACCGACAATTTGCACCCAGCTGCCGCCATTGCAGTCTGTAGCTTCAGGGGTGTTGCCGACCGTAAACTCGCGGCAAAATGTTTGACTGCAAGCGTCTCTTTCCAGGGTTACGCACAGCTCATAGAGGTCGGGTATGGAATAAGTGAAACTGGCAGAGCCATCGGTTCCGTCAATCGGGTTTCCGTTTAAAGTCCAGGTGTACTCGGCATCAGATTCTGAATTGGAGAGCGTGAAGACATCGGTTTGGTCGATTTGTGGATCGGTCAGTAGAGTCTCGATCTCATTGGGTGAAAAGCAGTTTACTTCCAGTTCATAGGTTTTGGTGATGTCTAGACAGGCTTCATTGCTGCGATCTTGCGCAAGGGTAAGCTTATAGCAGCCGGGCTCTGTAAAGATATACGACCAATCAGCATCTTGACTTTCCAGATTGCCATCGAGTATCCATTGATAATTTTCTGCCAGGTCGCTTCCCTCGAAGGTATAAGCCTGGCCAACGAGCAGCGGGTCTGGAATATTTAGTGGCTCGATCTCAGCTTCTGGGCAAGGGTCTTCGCATGGATTAGAATCGAATAAGCTCGCCCTGAGATCAAAGGCGAAGAACTGCATGCGATCTGCCTGTCCTTGTGTAAATGCGGATCGGCATTGCCAATAGCCATAATCCATGAAGTTCTGTACCATATCGGGCAGATCGCTAGGCAAGTTTCCGCTGTCGGTATCTGTGCTACAGCTGTTGGCTGGGCTGTCGCAAAAGCTAGCACTTGTATCGTCATCGGGTGGCGTATCACACACCATGTCTCCGTCGAAGGTACAGTCGTCGTTGAAGCATCCGCCATCAAAGGTGTGGGCCAAACCCAGGTAGTGACCCAGTTCGTGAGTCAGGGTCATGTAGCCAGGTGTCGACCCTACATAATTAGCGCCCATTACTACGCCGTCGAAAGGCTCTCCATGAAAAAAGGGGTAATAGGCATATCCGGCTACTCCACAGTTGTTTTCATCGCGGCAGAGCTGGTTGCAAATGTAGACGTTGACATACCTGAGCGGGTCCCAGCGAGCTATGTCTTTCATTTCTACATCTTGAGCAAATGTAACGTTGGTAAGTGGGCTGATATGCCTGGTTATACCCGTTGTCGGATTGCCGTCGGGGTCTTGCTTTGCCAAACAGAATCTAATGCCTGTCTCTACACCAAAGCCCTGCTGATAATATCCTTGATGAGCAAAGGCTTCGTTTACCCATTCCAAGGCTTCGATGATACGCTCGTCAGAAAGATTTTCGGGGCCATTTTGGTGAATGACGTGAAATACGATGGGTAACGTAATAATATTGTTGCCTTGCAATTGTTGGCTGGGCTGAGAAATAGCATTTCTATAGCGGGCTTCAGCATTTAGGTCCATGCCCAGTCTTATGGGGAATGTAGCGCAAATTGGAGGTTCCGTTTGGCCATTTATATAAATGTATACACTAGAAAGTAACAAGACCAAGACGAGTAAATAACGGGGCATTGCATGTGAGTTTCTCCATTAAAATACGAAATTGCTTGCTTGGTTAAATCTGGACTAACCATTCTTTAGTTTTAGGTCAATAGGATGACAAAATCATGGGCTTGCCTTATAGCTACCGAAAGTTTTGCGAAACCCCTATCTTCATGATATGACCCAAGTTTTAGAGCCTGGAATCACACTACTATACATTTCTGAGAAAGAGCAAGGCAAACGCTATCTTGGTGTTAACTACAACTCCACGATATGCTCACCTTGCACTTGCGTAAATTTAACGACTTCTACGACAGCTTTGGCCTAGGAGCGACCAAAAACTTC
>JBCCPC010000108.1:0-4645 GCA_039025055.1 Bacteroidota bacterium
CCCGATGGTGACTAGTGCAATGCTAAGGCATAGTGCACTAGTCGTAATTTTGATGCGGTGACGGGGGGATTCGAACCCCCGGTAGCCCTTAACAGACTACGCCGGTTTAGCAAACCGGTGGTTTCAGCCACTCACCCACGTCACCCGGTGAGATACAGATCTACATTTTGACCTGATAATACACGAACGGTAGGCTAAAGTTCCCGGTCGCAGCTCTTAGCGTGGCAAGTGAGATGCATGCTGCTTGTTGAGCGGATGCAAAGGTACATCTAGCTGGTAAAATATGGAAGTAGCGAGTAGAAATTTATTCTGGCATCTTATAGATAGCCCTATGCTGAACTCGGGTTGCGCCGCATATCGTAGAGCACGCCTACAAGTATGGCGGTCATGAAAAGGCTACCAACTACAGTGGCTATCGGAAAGCCGCTCAATATCCAATGAAGGAAGCCCAGCAAAACTGCTGTAAACATGGCTACAAAAGAAGGACCGATGGCGTTGCCCTGGGCGGTTTCTTTACTCATGGAAAATGGCGCGTCTTTGAGCATAGACTGTATGAGTAGCCCGAGTAGTACCAGATTTACAGCTACGAGCAGAATATCCCAAATTCTCAAAGCCGGAAACATAAAAAGCGTAGCTGGGTAGATAACGATGGCAAAGGGAATAAACAGCCGCCCGAATATAGCCGTGAACTGCCCATAGTCAAATGATTTAGAGCGGCCTTGGGGCAAGTTGTAAAAAATCCATGCGGCCTTTGGCGTGTCGCTGACTTTGACTTGGAGCATAGGTGTGATGATACTAATTGCGAAAAAGTATAGTAATAAGAGGCCGGGCACTATACCGGCTTCTGTAGAACCTAGTTCGTCTATGTTGCCATCCCTAAAAAAGAAAATGACGAAGAATACAGGCATAAGCACCATAGAAGGATAGGTGCGCTGCTTGAAACCCATGTCTCTCGACATCATTCGCCAGTGGAAAAGGAAGGAAGCTCGTTCTACGCCCGGTCGAGTGAATAGATTCGAAAGGGTACGGGGGTACCAGCTAACTTCTATTGAAGGATGATCTACTGAAGATGATTGACCTGGGAAGGATGGGAGGTCGAGCGTTTTTGATGGTTGGGTTCCACCTGCGCCTGCCTGCCTTGCGCCTGCAGGCAGGGAAGTCTTAATTTTTGGACTGGCTGTAGTGCTGCTGAGGCGGAGATTCATCAATTTTTCGCCATAACCTTTGCTTTGACTGATGTAGAACCATACACCTGCCACTACACTTCCAGCGCCTAAGATAGCCTGTATGTAGCCGTGAACACCCATGGCATATCCACTTATGGCACCCCAGAATGCCCCCAGCCATAGTCCGGGAAAGGAATAGCCTACTGGCGTGTCTACAATCCGAAAATCTAAGAAAGAATTTTCTCCCAAATCGATAAATTGGGGAATCTGGTAACTCACGAAAAAGAATACACCCAGTACGATTTGTACCCACCCTATTACTTTGCGCAACTTGCTCGATTCGACTTTGCGAAGTAACAAGAGATAGAGCGCCAGAGTGGCACTCATGGTGAGCAAGGCCGCCAAAATACCCGTGATTGTAAATGACAATGCGAGCAGCGGATTACGAAAGAACGTTAAATAAATAAAAATCCCGATACCCAGACATAGTGCCAACTTGGAGGTAAAGACCAACACGTGTAGCCCACGACTCAAACTGAATGTAAGATCGTTGATGGGTTTGGTCAGTAAGAGTTGCAGGTCGCGCAGATCGAACATGTTTTCGCTCATTTCGGTGATGAGCAGGAAGCCCATATAAACAAACCAAACCGAAAACACTAGTCCCATAGCCGAAGGCTGATGCACCATAAGCGCGGGGAGAGCGATCAACATGGCACCGAAAATGACCATTATGAAATAGATGAAGATCTGCATACCACTACCTTGGCTCATGTTCTGAGCGAAAGCGTAACCGCCGCGATCGTCTATTTTTAACTTGGCATCAAGGATTAACTTAAGTGCTTTGGGGTTAGCACCTAGTGTTCGCCAAAGTGGAGCAGCTAGGCCAGTCAGCCAGACGAATATCTTATTCATCGAGGTCGAGTTGGAAGCGGGGAATATTATTCTCAGTACTACCACCGGTGAGCTGGGCGAATAGCGACTCCAGGTTGCCCTGCTTGGCCTCTTTTTGCAGCTCTTGGAAGGTGCCGTTGGCTACGATCTTACCACCATTGAGCAAAATGATGCGATTGCTGATGCGCTCGACCACATCCATGATGTGGCTGCTGTAAAAGATCGTCTTTCCCGATTCAGCTAGCTGGGCAAGCAAGTTTTTGACGCGTATGACCGAATTGGCGTCGAGGCCATCGAGTGGCTCGTCTAGCAGTATCAGATCGGGATCATGAAGCAACGTGCTTGTCAGCAGTACTTTTTGGCGCATGCCTTTGGAGAAGGTCTCTATGCGTTGCATGCGGTTGTAACTAAGCTGTAGGTAAGTCTCCAGCTGCCGTGCCCGACTTTCTACTTTTTGCCAAGGCAAATCGTGAAGGCCGCCGACTAACTCGTAAAACTCTAATGGTGTGAGCTGCTCGTATAAAGCCGCCTGTTCGGGTAGAAAACCGATGCGTCGCTTGACTGCGATCGGATCATCTTTAACGTTTATGCCTAAAACCTCGACCTGCCCTTCGAAGGCGAAATCAAGACCACCGAGTATGCGTAATGTCGTGGATTTCCCGGCTCCGTTTGGCCCGATGTAGCCGATGATTTGACCGGGCTCGATCTCTAAATCGATGCCATTCAGAACGACTTTGCTGTAATAGGACTTTTTGAGGTTTTGGAGCCTTAAAGCATACATAGTTTTCGTTTTCGTCGGGCACTTGCCGACGAAAACGAAAATAGGCTACAATCGTTCAAAAACGCCTGCTATCCCTTGTCCACCACCTACGCAGGCCGTAACCATGCCGTAGCGTTGGTTTCTACGCTTCATCTCATTAAGCAATTGTATGGATAGCTTGGCACCGGTACAGCCTAAAGGATGGCCAAGAGCAATGGCCCCACCATTGACATTGACGATCTCTGGATCTAGGCCTGCTTCTTGAATGACAGCTAGAGATTGAGCGGCAAAAGCTTCATTGAGTTCGATCAGCTCTACATCGTTGAGTTTGATACCAGCCTGCTTCAACGCTTTCGGAATGGCTACACAAGGACCGATACCCATATACAGCGGATCGACACCGCCCACGCTACAGCTTGCTAAACGGGCTATTGGCTCCAGGTTGAGTTGCTTGACCATTTCTTCGCTCATGACCAGGGTAAAAGCGACCCCATCGCTGGTTTGACTGGAGTTGCCTGCCGTTACTTGTCCACCCTGGCGGAATACCGGGCGCAGTCTGGCTAAAGCTTCCATGCTGGTGCCACGGCGTACGCCTTCGTCAGTATCGACGGTGTGCGAATGTTCTATCCGCTTACCGTCTTTGACCATGACTTCGGTCACTTCGACAGGCACGATTTCTGGTGAGAAAAGGCCACTATCTATAGCTGCTGCTGCACGCTCGTGGCTGCGGACGGCGAAGGCATCGGCAGCTTCCCGATCAATATTGTACTTCTGAGCGACTGACTCGGCCGTAATACCCATGCTGACCACGTAGTCTGGTGTAGCATCGGCCACTTCGTAGCTGGGTGCGAGCTTATAGCCGGTCATTGGGATAGCACTCATACTTTCAGCACCACCAGCAACGTAGCAATGTCCCATGCCTGCCTTGACCTTGGCTACGGCTATGCTGATGGTTTCGAGTCCACTGGCGCAATAGCGATTGACGGTCATACCGGGCACTTCTTTACCCAATGCCCGCAAGCTGATCTGGCGGCCTATTTGCAGACCTTGCTCCCCTTCCGGATTAGCGCAACCTACGATGACATCGTCTACTAGTTTAGGATCGACATTAGGGTTTTGTGTCATCAAGTGCTTAATGACTCTCACCGCGAGATCGTCGGATCTGAAGTTTCTGAAACCGCCTTTTTTTGCTTTTCCTACGGCGGAGCGGTAGCCGGAGATGATGTATGCTTCAGCCATGATATGGTAGTTTGGTACGGGGTACTAGGTACAAGGTATTTGTTACGAGGTACATCCCCTTTGATTTAGAGAGTGGATTGGAGTTTAACGATCATTCTACGGGTGCTGTCTACCTTTTCCAAAATTGGATCGACTTCTTCACTAGTTAGATAGCCAAGTCTTCGCGCCAAGTCTAATTGTGTATACACTTCACCTGTAGAACCGTTCGATATGCCTAAAAAATGGTTGAATTCCTTATTCGAGTTACGATAGGCTCCTTCCGCAATATTTGATGGGATACTCACCATTGATCTCCTCAGTTGCTGTGTCAATCCATACAATTCGTACTTTGGGAATTTCTGGGTAAGCTTGTAGACCTCTTCAGTCAAGTCCATAGCCCAATGCCAAAGCCGAAGTTGTTTGAAGTCGTGCATGGTTAAGGTATTGTGGTATTTGGTACGGGGTACAGTGTATTGGGTACGAGGTAAATGGTATTGGGTATGAGGTAAATGGTATTGGGTATGAGGTAAATGGTATTGGGTATGAGGTAAATGGTATTGGGTATGAGGTAAATGGTATTGGGTATGAGGTAAATGGTATTGGGTATGAG
>JBCCPC010000109.1:0-4572 GCA_039025055.1 Bacteroidota bacterium
AACATCGGGCATAGCAAAAACAATGGTACCAGCTGTATCCAATTCAACGTCTGTAAACCCTTCTACACCGGATGGAAAATCGAAACAAAGGCTAAAAATTTCTGTCTCGAAATCGAGTGTAATACCCATTAGGCTCGCTTCCGACCAAACCAAGCGCCATCTGCCAGGCTCCACCAGATTATAGTCATTGGCAGAAATCGACAATGGGTCATCTCCCAGGTCAATATTGGTATACGTCATTACACTACTATCCCAAATAATGTCGAATTGTAAAGTAGCGATCGCATTGAAAGTGTCTACGGTTACAGGTACACATACGCTGGTCGTCTCTTGCGGATTCACAACAACTTCCCCTACGTTGATTACCACCTGCTGTTGACTGAGCAAAGTTGTAAATGGAAGTAACAAAAAGAGTTGTAAAAAGAGTAGATTCTTGTTCACAGGCTTAATAATTTTGAATAGGTCAGTCTTTTAGCCGAAGGGCTACTAATAGCCTGAAAGCCGATGCAAATATAGAAAAGCTGATAGCTACCGATTGACTTTGTTCATATATGTTTTTGACGACATATTTAAAATTAGTGCTATCTACCCATGAGTTATTTGCTATATTGTTGTTTTTTCATCGCTCGAAATCTACTTTGAATATGCGTAACTTCTACTTGTCTATTTTTCTACTATTTAGCGGCTCATTAGCTTTTGCTCAAACCATCTATGTCGATGTCGACGCTACCGGCAACAATGACGGAAGCAGTTGGACTGATGCTTACACCAGCCTCCAGGATGCCTTGACTAATGCTGCCGATGACGCAGAGGTGTGGGTAGCTGAGGGCACTTATCTCCCTCCAGCAGATACGAGTTTCATCGTTTCCTCGGCCATATCTATCATAGGTGGCTTTGAGGGCACCGAGACAAGCTCCGACCAAGCCGACCTAAATAGCAACCCGACTGTGCTCAGCGGCGACTTCAACGGAGATGATGATCCAGTAGATCTGATCGTCAACCGAGAAGACAACCGGCGAATCATGCTCATCGACTCTTTGGAAGATGGGGAGGTCTTCATTTCCAATTTTCAATTCAAGGGCGGTTTTCTTCCAGAAACACCCGATGGAGATTTTATCGATTTCTATAGTGGTGGTGCCATTTTCTCCTACGCGCCCTTACAGACAGAAAACCTCTTTTTTAGCGAATGCGTCGCAGACTTTGGGGCGGCCATTGCGCTATATTATGACGAGGCATTCGGATCTGTTATCAGCAACGTAACTTGTACGAACAACCTGACATTTGCCAATGGTATGATCTACCTGCGGAGTACTTCCGGTATAACGATAACCAATTCCACCTTCGATCAAAATGCAGGTAGCCGTGGCGGTGGCATCTACGGCCAAAACGGCGATGGGGTTAATATCGAAAACTGTACGTTCACCAATAACGATGTCGAACAGCGCGCTGGAGGTATCGGTATGGTCAGATTCGCCAATATCGATATCAGCAAATGCACATTCGATAACAATCGCGCCGGATTTGGCGGAGCTGGATTTTATGGATTCTATGACGAGGAATTCTTGGAAGATCCTGGTAACCGAGTGACTTTCTCAGACTGTATTGTGACCAATAACTCCAGCGATGAATTCGGAACGGGCGTCTACGGTATTCGCCTTAATATGGAGATTGAAAATTGCCGAATCGATAGTAATTCATCGGTCGGTATGAGTGAAGACAATCGAAACATAGGCACGGGCTACTATTTCTTCGATGGCGTAGTCAATATCGAAAATACAAGCCTGTCGTACAACAACACAGCCAATCTTGGCGGAGGTGGCAGCAGCTTCAATACTGACTTCAATTTTGCCAACTGCCAGGTCATTGGCAATACAGCAGGTGATCGCGGAGCTGGACTCTACTTCAACTCTGGGGATGATGACCCTGCGGTTAGCATACAGATCACAGACAGCGATATACTCGATAATAGCATTACAGGTCCAGGTAGGGGCGCAGGCTTGTATTTCACGACCAATAACCTTTCGGATATCGATCTACTGCGATGCGAAATATCAGGAAATGAGTGCTTTAGTTTGGGTTCTGGTATATATATGCAGAATACCAATGACCTGAGCATGGTCAGCTGTGACTTCAGAGAGAACGGTGGCCAAACTACATCTACAGATGGTAATGCGCTCTGTGCACTGGGTGATTTCGATACCCTGGGTATCAGCCAGATCATCACCATCGACGACTGCTCATTTTTCAATAATACAGGTAATGATGATGGTGGCGCCTTGTACGTCCAGTCTACTTACAGCAATTCGGAGGTCAGCATTACCAATTCAGAGTTTATCAGCAATATAGCTGCCGATAATGGTGGTGCGATATACGTCCTACCCGGTGCGGATATAGACATCGATAACTGCGAATTCGCTTTCAACTCAGGCGAAGACGGCGGTTCTATTTGGTACTTTCAAGGTATTCCAAATCCCGATATAGATAGCCTTGAAGCGGGGCGACTGGATATTTCAAACACCATCTTCAATAGCAACTTAGCCACTACCCAAGGTGGTGCCATCAACTTTGCCGGTGGTCTCAGTGGCGATCTCAACAACAACATCTTCATTGGCAACGCTGTCAGCAATACTGGTGCTGGCGGTGCATTCATTGCCAATGGAGACAGTGCAGTCGTCACCCAAATCAATGTGTATAATAACACCTTCTACGAGAACTCGTCTGTCACCCTGGGTGATGACATTGCGGCCTTCCTCGATCCGCTGGATGATGGAAATGCCACACTCAATATCTCGCTTTTGAATAGTGCATTCATATCTTCCAATGGTCTAGGCAACATCGCCATTGAAGACGGTAACCCGAACTTCGAGTCATTGGGTGGAAACTATTTCAACCAGGCCAGTACCTTCACGGTAGCTGAAGATATAGTCGATGAAAACGTAAATCCAATCGATCTCTTCATCTCTGATGGTTTCGATCCGATCAATCTCAAGCCGCGGATTGGATCTCCACTGGTCAATGCGGGCGAAAGTAATGCCAATGTACCCGCCACCGATATAGAAGGACTATCCAGAAATGGAGTACCAGAAATAGGAGCACACGAAATTTCCTTCTCGACAGTGGCAGATATTATCATGCAGAGTCCCATCCATACGCAGCTCGAGCAATTGCTCGATACGGCCAATTTGATCACCACCTTGCAGGGCAACGGGCCATTCACCGTATTTGCACCTACCGATGCTGCGTTCGATGCCATAGAACAAGCCAATGGCGACATTACGACACTCCTCGCCGATATCGATAATAGGCTGACACCATACCTCGTGGGTCATGTCGTAGATGACATCATTTACACATGGCCGATCATAAATGATGAGATCGATCAATCAACGAGTTTAGCAGGTAGCACACTCTTGTATAGTGAAGAAAACTTCACAACGGCCTTAGTCAATGAGGTACCCATAGCTCCTGGCGATATTTTGGCCGAAAATGGGGTAGTGCACGTAGTCGATTCTACGATTTTGCTAGTAATGGTCAGCACAGAAGACATTGCTGATTCAGGATTGGATGTCGACATCTATCCCAACCCAGTCGCTGGTCAGCTCAATTTAGATATACTGGAGCCCGGACTAGATCAAGTGAATGTTCAGCTATTCGATCTGCAAGGGCGTGAGTTGCTCAAATTTGAGTTGGGTAATGGTAATCACGATCTCGATATGAGTTCGCTGGTGAGCGGAACCTATCTCATGCGCTTACAAATTGAAGGTAAGGCCTATCGGCAGTGGATTATGAAACAGTAAAATAAAATCTGTTTTTTTGTGCGTTTCGGAGAAACGCACAAAAAAACAGATTTTTATAAATGTCGTCACTACTTGCTATAAATCCCATCGATGGTCGCTATCGAGGCAAAACTTCAGAGCTACAACTTTACTATTCCGAATATGGCCTGATCAAATACCGGGTGTTGATCGAAGTGAGGTACTTGCAGGCACTGTACCGATTGGGTCTACCCCAATTGCAGCACCTGACGGCCAACCAATTCGAGCAGCTGGATGCCATCGTCGATAATTTTAGCGAGCACGACGCGCAGTCCATCAAAGACATTGAGCGTACCACCAACCACGATGTCAAAGCAGTCGAGTACTTTTTGAAAGAAAAGCTTAGCGAGTTGGGTATGGATTCCGTGCTCGAGTTCGTCCACTTTGGCCTGACCAGCCAGGATGTGAATAATACGGCTGTGCCACTGAGTTTGAAGGATGGTCTGGGTGAGGTCACGATTCCATCTTTATCTAGTCTGCGAGACCGACTGGCGCAGCTGAGTGAAGACTGGCGAGACATTCCCATGCTTGCCCGCACACACGGACAGCCCGCGAGCCCGACCTTGCTGGGCAAAGAATTTGCAGTATGGGTAAGCCGGTTAGATGAGCAGTTGCGGCAGTTGAAAGTCATACCGATTCCAGCCAAATTCGGAGGTGCCACTGGCAATTTAAATGCCCATTATCTGGCATTTCCCGACTACGATTGGGATGTTTTCGCCCGTGAATTCGTGGAAAGTCTCGGCCTCAGTCGCTCTTA
>JBCCPC010000110.1:0-4414 GCA_039025055.1 Bacteroidota bacterium
GTGACGTGTGCTCGTTTGCAAAGTGCAAACTCGGGGCTTACGTTATTATTTTGCGAATATCTGAGACATGTCTTTAAACGCCTTAAACTCTAGCGCGTTCCCAGCCGGATCCAGGAAAAACATGGTAGCCTGTTCGCCGACCTGACCTTTGAATCGGATGTAGGGCTCGATGACAAACTGGGTGTCCGCCTGGCGCAGCTTGTCAGCAAGAGCTTCCCAATCCGACCACTCCAACACGACACCGAAGTGGGGCACCGGAACGGCGTGATCGTCTACCTGATTGCTGGGTAACTCTGCCGGTCGGTGGCCTTCTTGCAGGTGTACCACAAACTGGTGACCATACAAATCGTAATCGATCCAGTGGTCACTGGAGCGTCCTTCGGGGCAACCGAGTAACCCACCATAGAAGTTGCGAGCAGCGGCTAGATTATCTACGGGAACGGCAAGGTGAAATGGAGTGAGCATATGCACAATAAACATAATTTCTTCAATCGGGTGCAGTCGGATTGAAGAAATTATTTTCTCATTTGCCGACTGATCTCCCACAGCACGATGCCCGCCGCCACACTCACATTAAAGCTGTGCTTGGTGCCGTATTGCGGAATCTCGATGGCCCCATCGATCAGGGCCATTAGCTCTTTGCTGACACCCGAGACTTCGTTGCCGAGTATAATAGCAAGCGGCTGATCCGGTTTGACCTCAAAATCGGGTAGGGATGTAGCTCCTTCTGCTATTTCTAGGGCTAGTATTTGATAACCTTCGCTTTTTAATTTTTGTACTGACGCAGGTGGATCACCCCAACTATCCCACGAGACCGTCTCCGTAGCGCCTAAAGCCGTTCTCAATATTTCGCGGTGAGGTGGTTGGGCACTGATACCAACCAATTTGATGCCTTCGATGGCAAAAGCATCCGCAGAGCGAAAGCAACTACCCACATTGGCCGCAGAGCGTATGTTGTCGAGTATCAGTATTACGGGTAGCTTCTCGCTATCTGCATACGCTTCCGGGCTGAGTCGAGGTATTTCGTGTATCGGCAGTACGCGCATGCAGGTCTAGCTTTCCAATTGGTCAATGTCTTCGAGTATAGCTTTGGCCCATCCATGCTCTTGCTGAAATGTGCGATCTCGAACTTCTACAAATAGTGTTTTGGCCTCTTCTATTTCGCCATTTCTCAGGTGCACCAAGCCTTTATACCACTTGGCACTTGCTCCTAAGAATGGATGCATAGATAAGGTCTTGAAATTACGGATGGCCTCCTCGTCCCTACCTAATTCGACAAAGGCTATCGTTTGGGCAAACATGACCTGCGGAATTGAAAATTGCTCATCCAAAAAGCGGGTCGTAATCCTTTCGACGGTCTTGAAGTCTCCCGACTGGTAAGCTTGGTAAGCGGTGTCTAGCTCAGGGTAGGTCACCTCGGCGTTTTGTCGTAATTGTACTTCAAACGGCTCGTAATGCTTATCGAATAGAGAATGATAATCGGGTTTTGAATTACAACCGAACAAGCAGAAGAGTGTAAATGCGAATATAGCGTACTTCAAAGCTGGAATACTTGGTTTGGGATGCAAAAATACTTCAAATGAGAAAAATCTCGCCGTTTATACAGACACTTCCAATCTGGTGTAAAGAAGCGTAACCATTGGTTTGTTCGTTTTGAGAGGAATCAGAAAGAGTATGCTGGAATAACCCAATATTTTCTGTTCCTACTCAACCCCATAATACCAAATTTCAATACATGAACTCCAAGCGTTTTTTATTTACACTTGTATTTACGTTATTTCATATTGTCTCTTTTGCTCAGCGGAGAGAAACGCCCAAACCAACCTACGATCCCGACCGCATCAATTTGGCCGAAGAGTACGTCGCCGTTCACATCGAGCCGATATCGTATATGCGGTCTAATGGGGCTTTACGACTAGGAGCTACAGTGCAAATTCCCAAGTTGAGTTTTGTTTTCGACTACAGTTACGGGCAAAATACCCTGGGTGGCAGTTCAGTATTCGATGGCGAAACTTCTTCCGGCTATCGATTTCGGGGCTTTCGACCAGAATTTAGAGTGCACTGGCCTCAATATTGGGGCACGATGTACGGCGGTATTGAGTACTACTATGAAGACATCAAACGCAAGCTCGATACATCAAGCTACTACGATCCTTCCTTGAGCCCGGATGCAGATATTTTTGCCTTCGAATCTGGAAATCGAAGAACATTCAGGCATGGTATTCTTTTAAAAATAGGCCATACGACTCCACTATTTCGCACGCTCTATCTGGACGTATTTTGTGGGCTTGGTCATACCTGGCGAAATATCAGGTTTCAGAATCTGCGAAATGTGCGTGTCGATTTGACGGCAACCGAGGGTAGTGACGCCAGAGATGGCATTGGAATTAGCGGCCGATTCAGGCAGGGGCGCACTGAGTTTTTTACTTTGCAAATCGGAGCCCGGGTGGGCATTCGCTTCGAGAAGCTACCCGAAAGATTACTTAACGAATAGCCACTTGCCCTCTTCGGATAAATCGTCTCGGTATACGTATCCGTCCACATCCAGTCCTTTTAGGTCTTCGGGTTCTGTGATGCGCTCGTCTATCATGAGTCGGGCCATTCGGCCACGGGCTTTCTTGGCGTTGTAAGTGATAAATTTGAGCTTACCGTCTCGGTCTTCGCGTAAGTCGACATCGAGTACAGGTGCCTCCAGCTTATCGGTGTCTAGACTCTCGAAATACTCTTTGCTGGCTAGGTTTAGCACGAGTTTGGCCTTCGACCTGCGCAAGTCTTCATTCAACAAATCGGTAATCTGGGCCCCCCAGAATGCATACAGGTCTTTGCCCTTCCGATTGGGCAGTTTGGTGCCCATTTCCAGGCGGTAGGCCTGCATCAGATCACGCGGGCGCAACAGGCCGTACAAACCAGATAGTATGCGGAGGTGATCTTGTGCAAAATCGATGTCTGCCTCGCTCATGGTCTCGGCCTCTAGCCCCTGGTAGACATCGCCTTTGAAAGCGAATAGGGCAGGCTTGGCATTATCGTCATCGAAAGGGAGATGGAAGTCGTTGTACCGCTGCTTATTCAGCTTGGCCAGGTCTTCGCTGATGCTCATCATTTCTTGTAGATCGGCGATAGAACGGCGGCGCAATTTCTTAACCAGCGACTCCGATTGCTCCAGTAGCCTGGCTTGGGTACTTTTGGTATCTACGGCTGAAAAATCAAGTGTTTTGGCAGGGGAAAGTAGGGCGATCATTGGGGCAAATTTTCCGCTAAGCGGTTCAAGTATTTTGTCTTTAGATAATAATTTCTGAGCCTTTCTAGTTCAGCAGATTCTAGGTTTTTAGACTTCCGCAGGTCGGTCACTTCATCCTCTAGTGCCTGCTTAAACGTACTGACCTGATCGTTGAATTTTTTCTTGGCTTCCGGGTCGGGATCGAAGCTCAACTCCATAGCCGCTTCGTTGAGATCCATGACCTCCATCAGGAAATCCTGAGGCAATTTATTCTCACCTTCGGGGGGCATAGCGTCTTTCACGTCGAGCAGGTGGCGCAGGCGACTTTGCTCGTCCATCAGCAGCTTATAGCCGCGGTTATTATGACTACTATTTTCCAGGGCTTCTGCTTGCTCGGCTTGGCTGCCTAGTCTATGGCGGTCTGGGTGGAAACGGCGACTATTTGCGTAATAGCGGCTTTTGAGGTCAGCCTCGTCTATGTCCCAGCTCTCCGGAATATTGAAGAAGGAAAAGTAGTTGGTCATATCGCGATCTATCCTTTAAGCCAGCGCCAAAAGTCGAGTCCATTCGCAAATACCAGCAGCGAAATGACGAGTACGAATCCCAGGTAAGAGGCGTACTCTACAAATTTTTCGCTCGGCTTTTTGCCGCTTACCATTTCGTAAAGTAGAAAGACCACGTGTCCACCGTCTAGTAGTGGTATCGGCAGCAAATTCATAAACGCGAGTATGAGTGAAAGGGCTGCTGTCATTAGCCAGAATCTTTCCCAGTTCCACGTAGCACCAAACATACCTGCAATGGAGCCCATACCGCCTAGGCTTTCTGTCACTTTGATGTCGCCAGAGAACATCATCCCGAAGGCATTAACCTGATCGCCTAGGAAAGAGAAGCCGCGTTGAACACCCATAGGTAGTGATTCGGCAAAGCCATATTCATCTCGTTCGAAGTCGTAGAAGTACTCGGCAGGTGCTGGTGCCACACCGATCTTGCTGTCGCTATTGAGTATAACAGGCTTTTCGATGGTCGTACCTGCTCGCTCTACAGTAAGCAAGACCGTCTCCTTCGGCCGATCCTTGACGATGTCGATAAACTCGTCGAAATAACTGACCTGTTGCCCATCGGCGGCTACGATTTTATCTTCGGTCTGTAGTCCGATAGCTTGGGCGGGCGAGCCATCTGCTATCTCACCGACCACAA
>JBCCPC010000111.1:0-2863 GCA_039025055.1 Bacteroidota bacterium
AAAATACTTCCGATTTTGCTTGGAAATTAACATAGCACCTCAAAGGATTACAAGCTCTCCGCCATCCCGATAGCTATCGGGACGAGCTTGCAAACGCTTCGAGGTCCTAATCTTGCTAGGAAAAGAACCTCGTAGCGTGCTCAAAGCCGTAGCTCTGCGAAGGCTTTTAGCTCCTGCGAGCGTTCCACTGCTTGTTAATTTAAGCCCGCTCACTGCCTTAGATCCGTCATCTCTGCCTCGCTCAAATACATAGGCACCTCCTTGGCAATCACTTTCTTTCGGTCGCGATCTAGCTCATCGAATGCTAGCCCATATCTGGCGGTGGCCCGTTCGTCTCTGAGTTGCCTGTAGGCTGCGAGTATCTCATTGTAGGCCGTGAGGTAGGTCTCATAGTCGGTGCTGCGGTCGGCGCGGAAGGAGACGATGGGGCCAATTGGTTCCCAGCCCTTAGTATCTAAGTGGTCGTATACCCGGTCTTTCAAATCGGAGAATGGGACCTCTGTATCTTCGACCAGCAACTTATTTTGGTAATTCACTAAAATTGTGAGGGTCTGATCTTCGCCATATTGTGTAACTATACTCACATCATCATACGGAGGAAGGACTACTGCCAGCCCCTTCTGCTCCACGATCTCCGTCGTGACCAGGAAGAAAATCAGCAGCAAGAAGGCGATATCGGCCATGGAGCCTGCGTTGATGACGGAACTATTACGCTTTTTGGAGGTGCTTCTGACAATCATTTTTCTTGCTTTGTATGTTATCGAGATGCACCTCAATTACGTATTGGTGCACGAAGCTAGATTCGCCATATGGAAAACCTCATCTTGATCGGTAAGGCTCTGCACGTAGTGGGCTTCATCTCGTGGTTTGCGGGTTTGTTCTATTGGGGGCGCATACTGGTATACCATGCCGAGGTCGATGAGCGACCCGAAAACGAGCGAGGTATCCTAGAACGCGAGTGGATCGCCATGGAAAACCGGGTCTACCGCATCATCGTCAATCCGGCTATGATACTAACCTGGATCGGCGGCCTCATCATGCTCGGCGCAGGCGCATATGGCGGTACGCTAGCCCGCTGGTTCGTAGCGGGTACGTCTGGCTGGATGCACGTCAAATTCGCACTGGTTTTTCTACTCGTCGGCTATCAGCATTACACCAAAAAACGCATCATGCTTCCTCTGCAAGCTGGTGAGCGACCCCGAACAGGCTGGCAACTCAGGCTTTGGAACGAAGTGCCTACGGTTTTTCTCATCGCCATCGTATTTATAGCCACGCTGGGCAAGATCGGGGCACTCAACTGGAGCTACCTTTTGATTGGAGTCGGGCTTTTCGTACTAATGATCTACCGGGGCGCTAAAGCCTACGCCCGCCGCCGGGCAAAAGAGGCCGTACAGGAAGACCGAGAAGCGCACACAGAAGCAGTTGACCCTGAGATAGTTAGCGAGACGCTAGGCAAGCAGTAGGCTTTTTTTATTTAGACTTCCGCAGGTGGGTTGCTGCCTACCTGCGGAAGTCCATAAAATGCTACTCAAATTTTGTAACGACTCAGCTTCCTGGGTGCATAAACTTTTGAGAAAAGCAACTCAAAACTTGTACGTCTGAACGCGTAACGCCTATATTGCCCACGCATTCGTTCAGTCCCCTTGGGCGAGGCTCTCACATATGCAAGTCGGATTTTTGATAACTAACTGTCAATAGCTGTGCTATGGAAGACATAGATTGGTCTAAGCTGGACCGAGGCATGCGAGCCATTTTTCGCAACTATCTGGACAGGCAGGAAAACCCTGCCGAGAAACCGCCAGCTACGCTACCCGATGTGCGAAGTGCCGATCATGAACTGACAGTCCTCATCGAGCATGATGGCTCCTTAGACGCTGCGCTGGCTAGTTCTATCAACTTCGAATTCCAATCTCAGCAAGGGCTGGGGGTGGCCCAGGGCAGTTTGCGAATTGGAGATCTACCACAAATATGCGCAGTAGATGCCGTCAAGCTTGTACGTTTCGGTCAGTCGAGAAAGCGGCGGTTGAGTCAAAGTGTTACTCAGCTCAATGTCGAAGCTACTACAGCAGCTCTTACAGATGGCATATGGTTTTACGATCGGGTTACGGATACTTTCTCTGGCAATACCGGCAAAGATGTGATTATCGGCATTATCGACGATGGCATCGACCCGACTCATCCTTGCTTTTTAACTACTGATGGTCGTGCATCGCGTATTGTGAGTATCTGGGATCAGGGCTTAACGCCCCAAGATGAAGAAAGTAGTCCTAATGCAGCCCTTCTACAGCTCAATGGAAATGGATCTACGGAACCATACGGGGTAGAATATAATAGTGACGTGCTCAACGATGTCGCGCGTAGAATTATAGAGCCGCGTACTTCTGGCGACAATAGCCACGGTACGCATGTGGCAGGCATAGCTGCCGGTAACGGCGCGCAGTCCTCATTAAATACAGAGTTAGAGGAGAACAATACTCGGACGGGCAACATCGGTATAGCCCCAGAGGCCAGATTGATCATCGTTCGACATATCGACGTCACCTCGAGTATAGGTGATGTCATCCGTGAACGCGATGCCCTCAACTACATCGTTAATAAGGCGGCCAGCCTGGGTGGTAGCCCTGCTGTAGTCATAAACGGAAGCTACGGTGGCGAATTGCATCCTCACGATGGGCGCGACTTCCAAGGATCTGCAACCAGTGAGAACACCATGCACGATGTTTTTCATGGCCAGCGAGGCCGAATAGGTGTATTTGCTGCTGGAAATGGTGCAGCAGACAACGCACACCTCAAAGTTACTTTTCCAGCTGCCAATCGGGGGCAGGTACGCATCCCATTTACCATCAACGACAGCCGCACCAAC